>JBPOFM010000001.1:0-1092567 GCA_051252455.1 Aquaticitalea sp. | reverse complement strand
TTGTTTTGGTGAACTTTAAAGATACGAGACTCGCTGCTTTTTCATGGATGCTATAATTAATTGCTTTGGCAAGTGCTCATCTGGAAAATTCCTTCGGAATTTTCTCTGGCAAGTATTTGTTTACTAAATTAGTTGCTTAACCACGCAACTAACCATACACATCAACGTTGGCAGCAACCCGATGACAACCTTGCAGACTTATAAAACTTAAAAATACAATCATATGAAATTCGGACAATTACTTATCGGACTTTTACTTGGCGGACTATTGAGCTTTGGTTTGACAAAATATTTTGCCAAGACCAATCAACAAACTGACACTACAAATACAACATCAATTGATGGTTCTTCCTCTTCTGAAAATTGGACTTGGCCAGACAGTTTGGATGCCTTAAAAGCGGCACCAGATAATCATAAAGTGGTATATGAAGACGAGAATGTCAGAATTTTGGCAGTAATTCTCGACGGAAAAAAATCAGAGCCAATTCATACTCATAAATGGAAAAGCGTAATGTGGATTGCAAAGCCAATCGTTCCTTGCCAAATAGATAATTATAAGAAAGGGGAGAATGGACGTCTGATAAAGGCAGACAGCTTAATAATTGAAGAAATGCCCGTAAACATAGGTCAGTTAATCAATTCCGAAGGACCAACTTCAATAACTAATTTAGGTTCTGAAAATGGTATTGCGTACAGAGTAGAGTTTAAGAAAGACTTCAAACCATAACTACTAAACGATTAAAAAATGAATAAAAGGGCAACTGCCAACACCATATATAAGCTATGGCTCGGTCAGTCCACACTTGGAAAATTCTGCGGATTTTCCAAAGCCAGTTTTTATTTGGAGAGGTATGTGCCGAGACACTCCACAACTCATATACATCAACGTTGCCTACAATATGAAAAACAGCCTGCTATTAATAGCTCTTTTAATTTTTCAATTTGGAAAAAGTCAGGAAATTGATTTATCTGAATGGAAAATGGACAGTATCCCTACTAGTCTAAAAAAATTGAGTGAAGCGAATAACTCAAAACATCGTTGGCATTTCAGCAATTTTAATGACACAATAAAAATTATAGAACACAAATACAATCGAGTTAATGGAGACAATTTGCCATTCTCACTTGATAGTGTTAAAAATATAAGCGGAACAAAATTTATCAAATCTGTCTATAATGGTTTTTTAATAGGATATAACCACGGAGAATTTGGTGGTGGACTAAAATTCGTTTCTCTGAACAACGATTATAGTTATTCAATTGAACTTATAGATAAGGAAAATGAGTGGAAATATAACTATGTCTCAAGAAATATTCGTGAGATTTTTGAATATAATAATAGAATATATGCAATGAGAGGTTTAGCTCATATGGGACTTAACAACGGAGGTCTTTATGAAATAATTTTTAAAAATGGCAAATGGAGCTATAAATATATTTCTAATTTACCTGGAACACCTGATATAGTTTTTGTACATAAGAATATTGTGTATATCGTAACAACACAAAATATTTTAAAATTTGATGAGATAGGAGGTTTAAAAACGATTTTAAAATCACCCTTTTATTGGGGCTCATTGTATCCTTCGAATGCTTTCATAAAAGGCAATGACATTTATTTAGCAATGAGAAAAGGAATTCTTATAATAAGAGATTTTGAAAATAACCCGAATTACGAGTGGTACATAAAAGAAATTCTGTTGCCAACACCATGAATAATTAATTGCTTTGGCAAGTGCTCATCTGGAAAATTCCTTCGGAATTTTCTCTGGCAAGTATTTGTTTACTAAATTAGTTGCTGAACCACGCAACTAACCATATACAAGCACGTTAGCAACAATTATAAAACCAACATTATGGTAAAAATTAGTGATAAGATGATATCAAATGCAACGAACTTCATTTTAGTTCTTCTAACAATTCAAATCACATCGTGCACGGGACAAGTGAAAGAAAAATCTGTTACTAATATAAAAGAGAATGAAGTAAACACCCAACCAATAATTCTCAATCAAAACACAACATTTCCTCAAATTCACACCAACCTAAATGGAATGGTAAGAGAGTTTGTAAGGACAATGCATCAAGACAATAAAGGAAATTATTGGTTTGGAACAAATGGTGATGGGATTATTCGCTATGATGGACAAATACTTGAAAAAATCACTATTGCAGGAATCAACCCACGTTTTAGGGTTTTAGAGATTATAGAAGACAAAGCAGATAATTTATGGTTTGGAACATCCGAAGGACTCATAAAATATAATGGTAAAGAGTTTACAACATTTTCAAAAAAAGAAGGATTGCAGAATGAAGAAATTTGGGGTTTAACAATTGACAAAAGCGGACTTATTTGGGTTGGTTCTACAGGAGGTGTTAATCAATTTGACGGAGAGAAGTTTATACCATTTTCCTTGCCCGATTCAAAAGCCGAAAATGCAAAACCTATGCTATCTGACAAATTGGTTTTTAAAATTATAGAAGACAGAAATGGAGCTATGTGGTTTGCTACTGATGGCAATGGAATATTCAAATATAACAACGGGAAGTTTACTCATTTAACAACCAAAAACGGACTAGTCGATAATAATACAGCTGATATTTTAGAAGACAGTCAAGGAAATATTTGGATTGGAACTTTTAATGGTGGTCTGAGCAAATTTGATGGTAAAACGTACACGAACTTCACTAAAGATGGCATTATTGAAGGTATGGAAACCTATAATTTTTATGAAGATAGCAAAGGACATATATGGTTTACGGCTGAAGGTTATGGTGTTTACCGATATGATGGCAGTAATTTCACACAATTCACAACTGAAGATGGTTTAACCTCCAATGTCACGCAAAGTATTCTCGAAGACAGCAAAGGACAAGTTTGGTTTGGAAGCTGGCAAGGATTAAGCATTTATGATGGACAAAATATCATGAATGCCAAGGACAAAGAACCTTGGACGAACTAAAAATAACTGCTGCTTACAGCGTATATAATTAATTGCTTTGGCAGGTGCTCATCCGGAAAATTCCTTCGGACACGAGCGCAGCGAACTGGCGAGGCGAAGCAATTATCTCGCGTTCGTTTTCGTTTACTAAATTAATTACTGAACCACGCAACAAACCATACACAAAACCTTGTACTCAATTAAAGAAACTCATAGAAATTGAAGAAAATCGTTTTACATCCATTAAAGGGAATCCAATTTGAGAATAAAGAAATTTTGGAATTTGGAACTTCTAAAACTGACTTAATCCAAAGATTTGGTAAAGCTTCAAGCGGAACCGATAAGCAACTATTTTATGATGATTTGGAATTGAGAATTGATTTTGATAATTCTGATAAAATAGAATTTATCGAATTCATTTATGGACCGTTTCCTGAAAAAACCGAAATTGAACTTTATGGAATTAATCCTTTCAAATCAAAAAGCGCTGACTTAATTGAATTACTGACTGAAAATAATAATGGAGAAATAGATTCGAGCGAAGAACCATACTGTTTTGCCTTTCTTGAGACTTCAGTCGGAATTTTTAGAGATTCCTGTGAATCTGACGTTGAGGTATTGATAACTGAATTAAAGAAAAATGGAGCATATTCAGAGAACGAAAATTGGGTTTTGGAAGATGAAGAAAAGGCAAAGTATTTTTGGACTATCGGATTAGGAAAAAAAGATTACTACAGATAAAAACTGTGTACCACACCGCATATAAGCTATGCCTCGGTCACTCCACACGTGGACACGAGCACGAAGTGCGAACTGGCAAAGCAACCCCCCGCGCTACCCCTCGTTCCCAACAAGTACGGTCAACCCCACGATAGCGCAGATTTGCAACCCGATAGCGCATTCCAACTTTCCCAGTGAGCATGTTTACAGCAAATTCCACTGCCATATAACCAGTACCCAAACCATAATGCAACCACGCTATAAATACTACCAAATCTAGCGCATAGCCACCCAAATTAAGGATATATGTCTATATTAGTAGCGCATATAAACAAGTTGTGTGTAATTACAAAAAACCAAAACTACAATGAAATTGAACTTAATTTATTTGACTTTTATTATTGGAATTTTAAATATCTCGATAATACATTCTCAATCTGACTTAAAACTTGTAAAGAAAAAAAACGGAAATACAGTTCATTTTACAATGGTCGATAAAACACCATTTGAAAGTGATTGTGACGGAATTTCGGATGATAAAGAAAGAACGCAATGTTTAGAAAAAAGTCTTCGTGACCAAATATTAAATCTGATTGACAAGGATTATGAATATTTTGGAGAAATGTATGTTTGGTTTACTGTCGACAAAAAAGGAAACGTAACAGATATTGCCACGAAAGGATATCCGAGCGCACCTGAATTTGAAAATGATATAAAAAAAGCAGTTACGGAATTAAATCTAAACAAATCGACTTACAAAAACAGGAAAGTTGATGTGAGATGTTATACTCGTGTTCTGCCAAAAATAATTGAACCGAAAAAATAACTACACACAACACCATGTATAAGCTATGGCTTTTCCTCGCCCACTTGGAAAATCCTGCGGATTTTCCTCTGGCAAGTATCGGTTTGGAATGTTCCGTTACGAACCCACGCCACAGCTCATACACAAAACGTTGTACGTAATATTGACCAACCTATGTGGAAACTGAAAAAATTCTTTAATAAAGAGTCGAATAAAGAGATTAAGTACACAACTAATTTCGATATTGAAGAATTGAAAAATATGGAATATATGCCCGAAAGCGATTGGGAAATGATTAAAAACCAAACTTGTGATTATGAATTTGATTGGTTCGGAATTGACAAACTAGGACAATTAGCAATGTTTTCGTCTTTTAATAGAGGTTATAGACCTGAATGTGTTACTAAATCATTCGACCTTTATAAAGAATTAGAAGAAATATTAGAGAATCTTGAAAAAACTACAAAAGCCATAAAACTGACAAAAGAAGATTGTCGATTAGATGATTGGATTGAATATAGTGAAAAAGGATTGTTTACTCATGATTTACAAGATGTCCATAGAGTAAATGAAAAGAAACAGTTTGACATCTTTTTCAAACCTGAAAAACCTATAACAATTGATGAACTGAATCTTGAAAAGTTTAGTGAAATAATACCAAGGTTTGACTTTGACTTTGGAACGGACTTGTCATTTGAGAAAATGGAAAAAGGATTAATAAACTAAAAAATACTACGTACAACAACGTATAATTAATTGCTTTGGCTAGTGCTTATCCGGAAAATTCCTTCGGAATTTTCTTTGGCAAGTATTTGTTTACTAAATTAGTTGTTTAACCACGCAACTAATCATACACCAAACGTTGTACGTAAGTTGTAAAATGAATTACTACGAAGAAATAAATAACGAAAAAAACATTTTTGCGTCTGAATTAAAAGAGCCTAATGAAAACTCATTTGAATTTGAGCTGACAATTGGAACTGTTTCGGAAAAAGAAGAAGATGTAATCATTAACGGAATTAACATTGGACCTGCTCGTAGAATTAATTCTGACCAAAATTGCAACCGATTTAAGGTGAAATTTGAGAATTATATCTCTTATTCTGTAATCGATGAGCGATTTTACAAACTAACTGAAAACGAGAAATTTTCTGGAAGCCGATTACGAATATACTCTGACTCAAACTTTTTGAATTATATAAAAGCGGATATGAATGCCAATTCTGACTATCCTGGTGATTTTAAGCATTACGCATTTATAACGCTGAATCATATAATAAATGTTGCGTCTGAAAACGAACCTGAAATAATTAAACTGAATTAAAAAACCTACGTACAACAACGGCTATAGTTCAGTGCGGCGGAATTTCCTGTCGAAAATTCCAGCGTGTTTGCTAACTTTGGTTTACGGCGGAATAGTTCTGCCGAACCATTCCGCAACGAAACCATAGCCCAAACCGTTAGGCAACATATGAAAAAAAGCATATTCACAACATTAATAATAGCGATTTTATTTTCGTCTTGTAATTCACAAAATGACAGCATGGAAGTCAAATTAATGGATTGTATTTACGAAAATTTTGATGATAAGGGTATTGAAATGAAACAAACAATATCTGATTTTGAACAGTTATTAATTAATGAAAGAATACTTAAAGATAATACAGGAAAAAGTTATCGAGCCATATTTGAGGAAATTGCAAGCGATGATAATTTTAATTTTCATCCATCACAGTCTTTTATGGATTTAATTATGAACATACCACAGCCAAATTCAGATTCTGTAAGAAATTGCCAAAACACATTATTAAAGAACCACAACTACGACTTTAGCAAAGGAAAGAAACTGCAATCTGTATTAGAATCAAACCAAAATTCAGATAATTTCGAACCTTCCAATATGGCAAATGGAATTTTGAAAGTATTGGACGAAAATGACTTTGAATTAGACTATTATAAATTCAGAACATTTTTAATGTTGGATTTATTAAACAGCGAAGTGAAACGTTCAGAGAAATTGAACGAACCAAAAATGGATATAAGCAATGCCTTGAAAATTTATATTGACGAAAAAAACAAAATTTTCGTAGAAGAAGATGAAATAATAATAAAAGAGCTAAAACCTATAATATTAAAATACTACAAAGAAAACAAATCGAATTCTGTGATTGCGTTGAAAACTACGAAGGAAACAATGTATAGAGAATATATAGAAGTACAGAATGAAATAATAAGCGCAATAAATACGTCAAGAGAAAATCTGTCTAAAGAAAGATTTAATGAAAAATATATTGATTTGACAATTGACCAAAAGAATGAAATTGACAGAGAATATCCGAATACAATTGTGTCGGATTAAAAATACGTTGCCTAACACCGTGTATAGCTCATTGCAATGAATTCCTAATCGGGATTCATTGCAATGAGCTATCTTTCGGTTACTGCGAAAATCATAGCTGATTTTCCGCAACGAGCCATACACAAAACCGTTAGCCATAATATGAACGGAATGATATTTGAGGGTATTTAAGAAACTAACATTATGAAAAAAATCATATTTCTTTTATTACTGACTTGCGGAATTAAAACAGCGCTTGCGGATTGTTCAAGTAGAGGAATACGGTTCTTTCCCTCACAAAAAGAGATTAGTCTGAATTCAATGTTTATTATCCAAGGATATGCTATGAGTCAAAAGACAATTGAGAGCTTTAAGACACGAACAGTTTATTTAGAAAATGAAAATGGCGAATTAATTGAGTTGAACTTACAAGAAATATTAAAAGGACAAATGGAATTAACTCAAGCTATTTTTTGTCTAACCACCGAATTACAACCAAATTCTACTTATTACTTGAAATATTCAGAGCAAACTGAGCGAGAAACTATTGAAATGAGACAATGGAATTCAGATAAAAAAGAAAACGAAAAAGTTTACTGGAAAACTACGGATAAAAAATCAATAGCAAATTTGAATTCAAATCTAACTCTTGAATTTGACAAAACTGAAGTAATTCATTATGGCTGTGGACCAGATGCAAATGCTATCTTTAGTATCAAGAACAAACCCAATTCTGAAATTTGGTACAAAACAGAAGTTGTTAACTTAAAAACTGACAATAAAAGGACATTCTATATCAAAGAATGGAATGAACAATTACATGTTGGACAAGATATGTGTTCAGGAGCCTTTACTTTTGAAAATAAAGGAAAATATAAAGTTAGGTTTACACCAATGAATATTGATGGAAAATCATTAAAAACTACTGATTGGACAACTTTTAACAGCCCGTTTATGAACGAAAAAAGTCTATTCGGTAATTAAAAATACTATGGCTAACACCGTATATAATTTATTGCTAGTTCTAGCCTACTTACGAAAATCCTCGCAGATTTTCTATTCCGTGTTTATTTGCTAAATTAGTTGCTTAAAAACACGCCACTAATCATATACCTAAAAGTCGTGCATCATTTAAAAAAAACCTCCCAAAACATTTAAACATTCCCAATACTTTCCAATAACCATTCAAAACAAACTGAACAAAATATTTGCGTAACTAAAAAGTTACATATATATTTATGTAACCTTAAAGTTACTTAATAATGAAAACAGAAATTAAACACAAGTGGTTTTATAACCAATCCGCAGAAGAAATTTGGGAATATCTCACAAAAGCGGAGTCAATAGAAAAATGGCTTATGCCTAACGACTTTGAGCCAAAAGTCGGACACGAATTTAAGTTTATGACAAATCCGATACCAAGTTTAGGACTTGATGGAAATTTTTATTGCAAAGCTTTGGAAATTAGTCCTCTTAAAAAACTTGTCTATAGTTGGAAAGGCGGTACAAGCAAAAACAACTTAACACTTGAAACCATTGTGGAATGGACTTTAGAACCAAAAGAAAACGGAACCGAATTAAGGCTCACTCACAGCGGATTCAAAGAAGACAATGCCTCAATACTCACAGCCATGTTTGACGGTTGGAACAAAAACATTGAAAAAATGCGCAACCAATTAAAATCGGACTAAAATGCCAAAACAAACTCTAGATGCTTTTCAAGTAATTGCAGACCCAAGTAGAAGACAAATATTGGCAATGCTTACCAAAGACACCTACAATATTAATTCATTGGCAGAAAATTTCGATATGAGCAGACCAGCCGTTTCAAAACATATCAAAATATTGCAAATGGCAGGTTTTATTTCAATTCAAGAAATAGGCAGAGAACGACATTGTATTTTAAAACAAGAAGGTTTTAACGAACTCAAAAATTGGATGAACCATTTTGATGAATTTTGGACATCAAAACTCAAAAATTTAGAAACCGAACTCAACAAAAAACATAAATAATGGAAAATAAAGATTTCACAACAACATTATTAGTTGATAAAACACCAGAAAAAGCATTTAACGCTATTAAAAATTTTAGAGCTTGGTGGTCAGAGGACATAGAAGGCGAAACAGACAAACGCAATGAAGTATTTTTTTACCATTATAAAGACGTTCACTTGTGCAAAATTAAACTCATAGAGACAATTCCAAATGAGAAACTAATCTATCAAATAATAGATAATCAATTTAATTTCACAAAAGACAAAAACGAATGGATTAACACTAAATTAGTTTTTGAAATTTCAACAAAAAATAATAAAACCCAAATTATATTTACACACAAAGGACTCATACCTGAATATGAGTGTTATGAAATATGCGAAGATGCTTGGAGTAACTATATCAATAAAAGTCTATTTGAATTAATAACGTCAGGAAAAGGAGAACCTAATCCAAAGGAGAAAGATGGTTTCAATGCAGAAATAGTCAAAAAATGGAAACTCACATAAAAAACGTCGCACAACATTGTATAACCCATAGATAATTAGTTGTTTAACCAAAGCTAAAATTCATTTGTTAAACAGCCAAATTTTTAAATTTCGTGCTTTCACACGCAACGCTCCACACCGTTAAGAATCCCAATCCATTCATGGAAATCACAACCCATTTCATGAAAAACGTATGCCATTCGATGAAGTACGCAATCCATGTGTCGGGAAACACCATCCATCTGTCAGGAAACGCAATCCACTTCAGTATAAACGCTATCCATTTCTCGAAATACACAATCCACTTCATGAAATTCAAAGTCCATTTCATGAAAAAGCCAATCCATCAGTCGGGAAGCGCAATCCATTTCATGAAAAACGCTTCCCGCTATGGAATCCCCCTCCGCCGGAATACCAGCGAGAGAACCTAAAACTTCAAAGTCACCCCCACCAAAAAGTTGGCAGTCGCCTGTGGGTAATACCCAGCACCTTCCACCGTGGTAATAGCGCCTGGCACGGACCAATCATCATCATAGGTATAATAATAGCCATTCGATACATACTCCTTATTGAAGATATTGTTCGCCAAACCAGAAAACACAATCGACTTAAAGATGCTGTTGGTGGCAATCTCATACGTAATATTAAAATCATTGATAAAGTAGCTGTCCAGTTTCGAACGTTCAGACTCGGTGTTCCCCATAAACTGCTCGCCCACGTATTTGCTCAACAGCGAGAATTGCAAGTTCGGCATTGGCTGAAACACAATGGCATTGGCGGCCACAATTTCTGGAGAAAAGGAAATATCTGTTTTCCCAAGATTCACCAAGGCACCATCCAAGGGTACAATGGTTTCCTCATTCTTATTGCTGCTTAACGTGACGTTAGGTCGCAACGAAAATTTAGGACTTAAGGCGATGGCAGCTTCCAGCTCAATCCCCAAACGGTAACTTGCGCCACTGTTGGTACGAATCGGGTTGCCCACGTTGTCGATATTGCCCGTGAGGACCAACTGCTCGTTATACAACATATAATAGACGTTACTGTTGAAGGTGAACTTATCGGTGGTATGCCTCCAGCCCAATTCAAAATCATTCAACTGCTCTGGCTGTACGGTGGCGTTGTTTTCAAAATCATCCCGATTGGGTTCGCGGTTGGCTCTGGCATAAGAGAAATAGACGTTGTTCTTGTCATTCAATTCATAAGTAATGCCCGCTTTTGGATTGAAGAAACTATAGTCTTCATCCACATTAAACGGATTCCGATCCGAAGTTAACCCAGAAGTCTTGTAGCCAACAAATCGCATTTGCAAATCGCCATACAAACTGAATTTATCCGTCAATCGATAGGTCGCTTTGGTGAACATGCTGATATCGGTTTTCTTACCATTGCCTTCGTAATAACGGTCGCCAGTTTCACTATCACTGGCGAAACGTGCCCAGATGATTTCGCCAAAATGGTCGCCATCATAGCTGCTATACGAACCGCCAAAGGTGAGGTTGACGGATGCATCTTTATAGTTCGCAGTGGCATTGGCGACATAAAAATCATTATCCAACCAACGACGACGGATTAAATCGGTACTGCTGATGGTGTCGTTTCCGATGCCGATGGGTGTTAGATTATAATCGCTGAAATCTTCATCTTCCTTGTATTGCTCGAAGAACCCACGGCCGTAGGTATAGTTCAAAGCGAGGTTTGTGGACCAACGGTTGTTCAGTTTTTCATTCCAAAGCAATTGGTAATGGTCTTGCTTATAATCATCGACTTCATTATCGTGAAAACGCACGTTGCCATTCTCATCCGTAAACATCCCGGAGATGTTGTAGGTGCGGTCGTTTTCCAATTTGTCCAAATCTTCCAAGCCATTCCACGCCTGATAGGTCAACTCGGAACCTCCAAAGGTGATGGCCTTGATTAATGTATTGTCATCCACATAAGAGGCTTGCAAAAAATAGGATTTTAGGTTGGCACGTGCCCTGTCGATGTAGCCATCCGATTGGATGTTGGACAAGCGACCTGCAATTTCAATGTGGTCGTTGAGTAATCCCGTACTGAACTTCACAGTATGCTTACGAGTGTTGTAACTCCCGAAGCTGTTGGAGATTTCGCCATTGGCTTCTTTGGATACGGCGTCTGTCAAGACATTCAAACTGGCACCGAAGGCTCCTGAACCATTCGTAGAGGTTCCCACGCCACGCTGCAATTGAAGACTTTCTACCGAAGAGGCAAAATCACCCAGATTCACCCAAAAAGTCCCCAACGATTCCGCATCATTATAGGGAATCCCGTTGATGGTGACGTTGGTAGATTGCGCATTGATACCACGCACTCGGATACCGGTGTAACCCACGCCTGCGCCGGCATCGGTTGTGGTGACCACAGACGGCAAATAATTAAGCAACACAGGAATGTCCTGACCAAGGTTGCGTTTTGCAAGGTCTTTTTTGGTGACATTGGAATGTGTGATGGGTGATGTTGCCTCCACTCTCACGGATTTAACTAGAACTTCGTCTAGTGTTTCGACTTTGGTGGAGTCTTGGACTGTTTCTTGTGCCTTGACAAGAAAGGTTAGCATAAAAAATGCTAGAAATGCGAATAAAGATTTCATACGATTATGATTTATAATCGAATAAAAAGAGGTAATTATTCTTTGTTATTAATTAATTGTTACCGAACTAATAACGACAGATTGCAGCGTTGTAAAAAACTCCTCGCAATGACGTCAGTAATTCAAAATCCCTAAACAGCATTACCTGTTCTAGGTTCATTGGGTATGATCTCAGCCGATATTTGGCACCCCTTTTTTGAGAACGGGGCAAAAATAGTTATGAATTATGAGTTATGAGTTATGAATATTGTTAAATGTTTGGGTTTTTTTTCGCAGTAGCGCAAAGGAGCAATCCCAAAACCTCGGGAGCATAGTGCTGACTGAAAACGGTGACTGCTTACCCCCGACTGAAGACTGTAGACTGAAGACTGCCGACTGAAAACTGCCTACTCAATAGAAGGTGGCTTACGGTTGGCTTTCTTCTCAGAGCGGATGCTTTTGTTTTTCAGTCTTTTCTTGATGACTGATTTTGGGATTCTTGTGGCTTTACGCTTTTTGGGGATGATGAGTCCGGCTTCTAGGACTTCGAAGAAACGTTTGATGACCAACTCTTTGTTTTTGTGTTGGCTGCGGCTTTCTTCGCACTGAAGGAGTAGGATGTTTTCTTTTGTTAATCGGTTGGCGATGGTTTTTTTGAGACGTTCTTTTTCTTCGTCTGAAAGACCTAAAGATGCTTCCAAGTCGAAGGTTAGTTCTACTTTGGAGGCTACTTTATTGACGTTCTGACCACCTGCACCAGAGCTTCGGACGGCTTTGAATTGGAGTTCGGTATTTAGGATTTCTTTGTTCATTGATTATGGGACACGGATTTACTCTGATTATTGAGGTTAATGAGACACGGATTTCACGGATTTGCACGGATTTGAATTGCCAACTGAAAACTGCCTACTGCCTACTGCCTACTGCCTACTGCCTACTGCCTACTGCAAAACTACTTAATCTGATGAGTTGGTTTTAGTAAGTCGGTTACTGTCTTTACAGGGTTAAAGGTGATTAACGGGACTTCTACAAAGATACTGTTCCAGCATGCCATGCTGCCATTCCAGAGTCCCGGTAATTCCAAAGCTTTTAAGTCCTTCCCTACTTTCGTTTTCATGGTGATGAAGGAGGTTTTGGAATCGACGTATTTAAGTAAATCAAATTTTTCGCCTTTATAATTCTTCACGCCACAAACCAAATCCACAGGATTGAAATGTGTTGAGTTTTTAAGAATCTCTTTTTGGTTTTTATTCTTTCTATCCACTTGGGCTGATTCTACAATCTGAAGGGAAATGTTGCCGCTTTCTTCCTTTACCCAAAATGGACCTCCACCTGGTTCGCCTTCGTTTTTGACCATGCCACAGACTCGAATTGGTCTGTTGAGCTTTTCGATGAGGTATTCTATTTGATACTTTTTAGAGTATTTCTCAAATTCGTGACTGACTTTGACATTCAAACCATTTACCAAAAAACGCGCAATCTCTATTAGACTTTCGTCTGAAATTGATTCCTGTTCTAGTGTTTCCAAATGCTTAAAAGTTTGTTCTTGAACTTTCAACAATAAACCAGCCAACATTTTTTTATAGGAAGCCACTTCGTTTTCGAATTTGTAAACCACCACATTGTCTATATTCTTTATGAAAATAATATCGGCTTCCAAATCATTGAGATTTTCCAATAATGCACCATGGCCTGAAGGTCTAAACACTAACGTTCCATCGTCTTCTCTAAAGGGTTTGTCATCAGGAGTCACTGCAATGGTATCCGTAGAGTTTTTTTGGTATGAAAAGGAGATGTGGAATTTGGTTTTCTTTTTCCTTTCTACAATCTCCTCAATGCGTTTGAACTCATTATCAAAAATATGCTTGTAGTTTTCTGAAATGGTAAAGTGCAGTTTCGCCTCACCTTTGCTTGACGCGTAGAGCGCAGATTCAAATAAATGCTCTTCGAAAGCCGTGGCGATATGATCTTTATATTTATGAAAAGGTAGTAACCCTTTTGGAAAAAAACCGTAATTCAATTTGTCTTCATCCAACATGGTTTTCACGAAGAGAAACTTTTGTTTGTCATTTGAAAACGAATTGAAATTGGGATAGTGCTTTTTTATTTCATTTAAAACGATTTGATAAAAAGGTAACTTTTCAATCCCAACCAAAAAGACGGATAAGTCGGAGTCTTTGTTTCTATTAATAAAGGAATTGATGGATTCGTTTTCTGGATTATAGGTGTCTATAAAGTTGAACAAGGTTTTGAACATCCGAGTCGCCGCACCAGAAGCAGGCACAAATTTAAGAATGGAAGTTGCATCTCTTTTGGAATCAAAAAATTTGCTGTAAGCTTCCATTTCTTGATCCGTCAGTTTTTTGATACCGTTGATGCCATGTTCTATGGTTGCTGCCGATTGTAAATTAATTAAAGGCAATCCTGATTTAAAAATATCAATCTGACTTTCAACTTTCTTTAAGCTTAAGCCTTGGTTTTCTATCTGTTTTATATCTTGTTCGGTGAATTTCACTTCTTCTTTATTTTAATAATTCATCCACATAACGTATGGCATTTTGCAAACGTTCCTCTTCAGTTCCCTCAATCAACTGGTAGGGCTTTTTGTATTTTTTTAATGTGTCTTCAAAAATGTTGAACTGTTCTTCTCTAGCCTTCGGTTTGTCACGAATACCATCTGCCACCCAAGGCATATCCACATTCATCAACAAATATAAATCACTGGTTTTTAGTTTTGCAAAATCTTCGAGTTGTGGTGGACAATAGCCGTTGTAATACATCTCCGAATATACTTTGGTTTCCAACAAGTCGGTATCGCAAATGAGAATTTTATTAGCTTTAGGAAGTAATTCGGTCTCGAGTTTGAGTTGGCCTTCAGCAATGTCCAGCACGTCGTCTTTGGTCAGAGACTTTCCGCATAGCATTTGCATTTCGGCGTAAATCCTAGAATATTCTGGAACGAACACGGTTTGGTAATGTTGTGCCAATTGCTGGGCAAGTGTTGATTTTCCGGTTGATTCTGGACCGAACAAAACTACTTTTAGACAATCGCTATGTCCTTGTTGATGCTTTTTTTCCATGCTAAATATCCGTAAATCGCAATGATTGTAAATACTAGATATTGCAAACTAGTAAATGTAAATCCTTTATAAAAATATAATGGGACGGAAATGATATCGCCGATAATCCAGAAAATCCAGTTTTCGATTTTCTTTCTTGCCATGAGCCACATGCCGACGAAGAAAATTGCCGTGGTAAGTGTATCAACGTAGGCAACCCAGCTGGTCCATTTATCGAATGATTTGTAAACTACAAACACAAATAATAGCGTTGCAATAAAAATTCCGATACTAGTTATTTTCTCTTTAGTAGTCATGACCGAAATTGGCGTGACGTGCGTTGCATCGACCTTGCGAGTCCAGATATACCAACCATAGACGCTCATGATGAAATAATATGCGTTAATCATCATGTCTCCCAGTAGTTCCCATTTTAAGAGTAAATACACGAAAATTAGTGTGCTAATCATTCCTGTTGGGAACACCCAGATTTTGTTCTCTTTCGAAAACCAAACGGATAGAAATCCAAAGATAACTGCAACAATTTCTAGAACGATATCTAATGTATTGTAACCGGAGTATTGACCAAAAAGAAATTCAAAAATGTGGTTCATAATCGTGTCTGTCCGATTTTACGATTTTCATGTGGAGGAGTCCTCGCTCAATCAATTCGAAGGCTTCTTTGATTTCGTAGGTTAGAACTTTCATGACCTCATCGTAGTCACCATATACTTGTGTGCTCAAAGGATTTTCCAAGACTTTGAGATTTGAGGCTCGGAGTTTTTTTATGAAATGGATAATGGCTGGTTCGTAGTCATCGTGTAATGGAGTTAGTGTTAATTCTACTGATATTTTCATGTTTTTCGATTTGAGATGTTAGATGTGAGATATTAGATTTGAGACAAAATACTGAATACTGACTTTTTTGTCTTGATTCTTGGTTCCTGATTCTACTAGCACTTCTTAAGTTCATTAAAAAATTCTTCGTTTTCTTCAAAAGCAGTTCCGATAACTACCATGTTGGCTCCTGAATTGTATGCTTTTTCTAATTGTTTTTTAGTTTTTATTCCGCCACCGACAATTAATGGAATGGTTAAATCTTCTTTTACCTTTGAGATGATGTCGCTAGAAACTGGATGCATTGCGCCGCTTCCAGCTTCGAGATAGGTGAGTTTCATTCCCAGTAATTCGCCAGCTTTTGCGGTGTCGACGATTTTTTGAATGTCGTTTCTTGCCATTGGTGTTGTGCCTGTCACTCTTTGAACGGATGTTTCTTTTCCGTTTTCGATTAAGATGTAGCCTGTTGGGATGACTTCAAGGCTTGAATGTCTTAATTTTGAAATAGACTTTATGTGTTTTCCTATTAAATAGTCTGGGTTTCTTCCTGATAATAAAGACAGGAATAATAAGGCATCTGCATTATCCGTCAGTTGGGTGACATCGCCTGGAAATAGGAATACAGGCAGCTTCGTATGTTGTTTAATTTCTTTTACTAATACATCCGTTGCATGTTCGTCAACTGTGCTTCCTCCAACAAAAATATGTGTCGCGATAGACGAATTCACTTTTTCAATAAATTGAGATATGCCTTCAACTTTTGTTTTTTCAGGGTCAATCAATACAGCCAACAATTTTTCACTTTTGGATTTGGCATTCAGAATATTTAGATAAAATTCCTTCATGTTGTCACGTAGGCACAAGTAAAACCTTCAAACTCTAGAAAATGGGTATTGTATCGATATTTCTTTTCTTCGTAATCAATCCAAGCCACCGTTTCGGCATCTTCCAGCATAAATGGAATGACTAAAAAATGTTCTCTAAATAACATTCCTGGCGTTGCAAACAACTTGTATAAGGACTCTTTAATTCCCCAAATGACAGTCAGTTTTTTGATATAATCTTCGGCTTCTTTATCGAGATAATCAAATTCATACTCCACAAATTTGTGGGCGATGATTTTGATTTTTTCACGTTGTTTTTCGATATCGATTCCTACTTCATTGTCACTTACAATTAATCCAGAAAAAGTGAAGGAATGTGTAATGGAAATGTGTTTACCATCTTTTAAATGTGGCTTTCCATTTTGGTCATAAAACAAATCTTCGTCATTATATCCAAATTCTGCCAACAAGTGCCTGACGCTTAAAAATCCGCGTTGGTGCAACTCACTTTTCATTCCTAAAACTCGGTTCATGCATTCATCCCTCAAACTAATCGGTTGCATCAACTCATCGTAAGACTCGGTAATCTTCCAGATTTTAACAGTAGTTTGTGAGTTGGGAGTTAGGGTTTTATATAGTGGCATTTAGATTTCTCGAAGTTATTAATTATCTTTGCACTCGCTTAACGAATTTAAGAAAAACAAATATACAATTATGAACACAAAAACAATGCCTTACGTACCTTACAAAGTCAAAGACATGTCACTTGCGGCTTGGGGAAGAAAAGAAATAGAACTAGCTGAAGCCGAAATGCCAGGATTGATGAGCCTTCGTGAAGAATATGGAAACTCTCAACCATTGAAAGGAGCACGTATTGCTGGATGTCTTCACATGACTATTCAAACTGCTGTTCTTATTGAAACATTAAAAGCTCTTGGTGCAGAAGTGACTTGGAGCTCTTGTAATATATTTTCTACTCAAGATCAAGCTGCGGCTGCGATTGCAGATGCTGGAATCCCCGTGTATGCTTGGAAAGGTATGAATGAGGAAGAATTTAACTGGTGTATTGAACAAACTTTATTCTTTGGAGAAGACAGAAAACCATTAAATATGATTTTGGATGATGGTGGTGATTTGACCAATATGGTTTTTGATAAATATCCAGAATTAATGGCTGGAATCAACGGTCTTTCTGAAGAAACTACGACTGGTGTTCATAGACTTTATGAGCGTATGAAAAATGGTACATTATCAATGCCAGCAATCAACGTGAATGATTCGGTTACTAAATCAAAATTTGATAATAAATATGGTTGTAAAGAAAGTGCGGTAGATGCTGTACGTCGTGCAACTGACATTATGTTGGCTGGAAAACGTGTCGTAGTTTGTGGTTATGGTGATGTTGGAAAAGGAACTGCTGCTTCTTTTAAAGGTGCAGGAAGTATCGTAACTGTTACTGAAATTGACCCAATCTGTGCATTGCAAGCTGCAATGGACGGTTTCGAAGTCAAAAAATTGGAAACTGTTGCTGCCAATGCCGATATCGTAATTACAACCACTGGAAACAAAGACATCGTTCAGGGAAAACATTTTGAAATGTTCAAGGACAAAGTCATCGTTTGTAACATCGGTCACTTTGATAATGAAATTGAAATGTCTTGGTTGAACAGTAAATTTGGAGATACTAAAGTTGAAATTAAACCACAAGTTGACAAATATACCGTCAATGGAAAAGACATCATCATTTTGGCTGAAGGTCGTTTGGTGAATCTTGGTTGTGCTACAGGTCACCCAAGCTTTGTGATGAGTAACTCGTTTACAAACCAAACATTAGCGCAAATCGAATTGTGGACCAACAGAGACGCTTACGAAAATGAAGTGTATATGTTGCCTAAACATTTAGATGAAAAAGTTGCCAAATTACACTTGGAGAAAATCGGTGTTGAGTTGACTGAATTGCGTGATGAGCAAGCTGATTACATTGGTGTGCCTGTTGAAGGTCCTTACAAACCGGAATATTACAGATACTAAAGAAAGACCGCTGGCGCTTTAGACATAAGACCGCTTCGCTATTAGATATTAGACCAAATCCCAAGCAGAAATGTTTGGGATTTTTGTTTTTATTAACTCAACATTTTTCTTTCACGTCGTAAATATTCTTATTTTTAAGATGAAATGTCCTACGATGAAGAAAACATAATTGTCCCAAGATTCAATGAGGAATCTGGTTTCTACACCACAAAGAAACGCTCAAAAATCATGAGTAAAATCCGTGGGAAGAACACAAAACCTGAAATGCTTTTCAGACGAGCTTTATGGAAAAAAGGCGTGCGCTATCGTGTCGATAGCAAACAATTACCAGGACGACCAGATGTGTCCATCAAGAAATATAAGTTGGCCATTTTTATCGATGGAGAGTTTTGGCATGGCTACAATTGGGAGGAACGGAAGGACAAAATAAAGAGCAACCGCAAATTCTGGATTCCTAAGATCGAACGCAATATGCAGCGCGACCGACAGGTCAATCGGCAATTGGAAGAAATGGGCTATACGGTTTTTCGGTTTTGGGAGAAGGAAGTCAAAAATGAACTAGATAAATGCATAAATGATGTTTTGGTGTTTATTGCGATTGGGGAGAACGATTAATTCACAAAAAAAGCCCAATCATAAATTTGATTGGGCTTTTTAATTTTTTGATAATTACTTCTTCTTCGCTTTTTTCGCTTTAGGATGCACTAATTTCATTTCGTCTATTAAATGTTTAGCGCCAGCATATTTATCGACAATGAATAAGACGTAGCGTAAATCTACCATTATGTTTCGGCAAATTTCTGGACTGTAGTAAATGTCACTCATGGTACCTTCCCAAACACGATCGAAGTTCAGTCCGACCAAATTTCCATGCGCATCAATGGCTGGGCTACCAGAATTGCCTCCTGTAGTATGATTGGTTCCGATAAAACAAACTGGCAATTTACCATTTGCATCTGCATATTGTCCGTACTCTTTTTTGGCATACAGATCCATTAATTTTTCTGGCACATCAAATTCATAGTCACCTGGTATGTATTTTTCGATAACACCGTCTAAATAGGTTACTGGCTCATAATAAACCGCATCTCTTGGCTCATAGCCTTTCACTTTTCCGTACGTGACACGTAGCGTTCCGTTGGCATCTGGGAAATAACGCTGTTCGGGTAATACTTCCATCATCGCTTTCATATATTGTTTTTCCAAACCGTTAATTTGTGTATTGATCTCTTGGAATTTTGGGTCTATTTGGGTGTAGAAATCAATAATGATCGGCTTGGCGTAAATGTAAGCGGCATCTTTATTCAATTTTTCAAGAACTTCTGTGGAACTGCCTTCCAATATTTTGATTAAGCCCTCTTTGGTTGTAAAGGCCGATTTATCATAAATAGATGCATCGACATTTTTAGTATATAATGGCATGATGGCTTCAAAAACAGCTTTGTCCACCTCAAAATTCAAATCTTTATACATAGCACTCAATCTGTCAATAGTCGCGGTTCTAGCTCTTTCAAAAGTTTCTTCTCCTTGGGAGGCAGCATTCTCCATTTGTGTGAGTCGGAACATCATTTGCATTAATTCACTTGTTCTCACAAAAACCTCAACAAATTGACCACGTTTTACAGTCGTCTCTTCTATTTCCGAATACAGTCGATTCAATTCGGGCAGAATATTTCCATAAGACTTTTGAAGTCCTTTGGCTTCCAATTGGTTTGTGAAATCTGCTTCCAAATTTTTCTTAATCTGAATAGCACCACTTTTTTCGATACCTTGATTTTCTCCTATCCATTTCTTCCATGCGTTGGCAATTCGCGCTTGTTTTGATGCATATTGGATACGAATTTGGTCATCGGCTTTCATATTGGCATCAATCACTTTCAAAGCCGCTTCTCTAATGGCAATGTTTGCTGGATTGATTGTTTTAACCGTTTGCTCTACTGCAATTGCGGGCAAATATTCATCTGTAGTTCCAGGGAAACCAAATACCATCGTGAAATCATCTTCACTAATTCCATCTAACGAAACTGGAAGAAAGTGTCTTGGCTTGAAGGGAACATTGTCCTCGGAATATTCAGCAGGACGATTATTCTTATCTGCATAAATTCTAAAAATGGAAAAATCGCCTGTATGTCTTGGCCATACCCAATTGTCTGTATCGCTACCGAACTTACCAATGCTGCTTGGCGGTGCACCAACCAGTCGAATGTCATTGTAACGTTCGGTCACGAAAAGGAAATACTGATTGCCTTTGTAGAACGATTTTATTCTCGTGTCTTGCCAATCTTCCTTCGATGCTGCTCTCTCCACAGCATTACTGTTCGTTCCGATTTGTGATTGTTGCTCTCTATCCGTCATATTATCAGTAACACCTTCTAAAACCTGTTTGGTCACATCTTCAATCCGAACAATAAATTCCACGTATAATCCATTATTTGGCAATTCCTCTTCAAGATTCATAGCCCAAAATCCATCTTTCAAGTAATCATTTTCCAAAGAGGAATGTGACTGGATTTGGCTAAAACCACAATGATGGTTGGTTAGCAATAAGCCTTTGGAGGAAATCACTTCACTCGTACAACCGCCATTAAAATGGCCAATGGCATCTTTTAAACTCGAATTGTTAACATCGTAAATATCTTTCGCTGTCAGTTTACTACCCAAACTCTGCATTTCGCTTTCGTTCATCCCTTGAAGTAACGACGGAATCCACATGCCACCTTGTTGAGCAGCCATCTGAATGCTGATAAAAAGAACGGCAATTTTTAATACTATTTTCATAAGTTGTTTTTTTAAGTCTCCCAAAGATAAAAAAGCAGTAAAATAAATTGAATTATTTCCGTATTTTATCGTTCATTTAACAACTATGAAACATCATTCAAAGCTTCCAAACGTTGGAACTACCATTTTTACAGTAATGAGCGGATTGGCAGATCAGCACAACGCCATTAATTTATCCCAAGGGTTTCCAAATTTCAAAAGTGATCAAAAACTAATTGATTTGGTAACTCATGCCATGAATTCTGGACACAATCAATATGCACCAATGGCTGGGAATATGGAATTACGCGTTGCGATTGCCAATAAATTTGACCAACTTTACAATACATCCTATAATCCGGCTTCAGAAATTACAGTGACAGCTGGAGCGACCCAAGCTATTTATACCATTATTTCAGCGTTCATATGTCCCAATGATGAAGTGATTATTTTTCGCCCAGCGTATGATTGTTATGAACCAGCTATTGAGTTAAATGGTGGCAAAACTATTTCAATACAATTGGAAGCTCCCAATTATGCTGTCGACTGGAATGAGGTGGCTAAAAAAATCACTTCAAAAACCAAGATGGTTATCATCAACACACCCCAAAACCCAAGTGGCACTGTGTTCTCGAAGGATGATATGTTGAAATTACAAGACTTATTAAAAGGAACTGATATTATTTTGTTGAGTGATGAAGTATATGAACACATTATTTTTGATGGAGAACAACATCAAACTGCTTGTTTGTTTCCTGATTTAAAATCACGAAGTTTTATTGTGGCTTCATTTGGAAAAACATTTCATAATACAGGATGGAAAGTTGGGTATTGCTGCGCTCCAAAAGAATTGATGCTAGAATTTCAAAAAGTACATCAATTCAATGTGTTTTCAGTGAACAGCCCCACGCAAAAAGCTTTGGCCGATTATTTGCAAGAACCAAATCATTATTTAGAATTATCAGAGTTTTATCAGCGAAAACGTGATTTATTTTTGAGTTTGATAAAAGATTCAAGGTTTAAATTTCAGCCTTCTAAAGGAACATATTTTCAGATATTGGATTTTTCCGATATCACAACTGCGAATGATTTAGAATTTGCAAAACGACTGACCACCGACCATAAAATTGCTTCGATTCCAATGTCAGCATTCAACGAACATAATCTGGATAACAAGGTGTTGCGATTTTGTTTTGCTAAAACTGATGATACGTTGAAACAGGCCGCTGACATATTAAATCAAATATAATCAAACTTTTCAAAAAGTTTAAACTCACATATCCATGTTAAATTCCTTTTGATAAACCTTAAATTCATTCTAAACTGTTATTTTTAATCGTTCTTATAACACTTCGGAGTGCTAGGTGACTATTTTAATTACGATGTGTTATATTGATGTATAAATTTTAAAAAATTGTAAGATGAAACTTTGGATTATAGTGTTGTTTTTAGGAATGGGATTTTGTGGTTTTTCACAGGAAGTGGAATATGAAGGTATTAAATACGAGGTGAAAGGAAAGGTCATATTTCAAGATGGAAAAGACGTTACCAGCACTCTATCCGTTGAGCAACAGCAAGAAATAATGGCAATTCTTGAAAAAACAAAAATTTCTTCTTTAGAAGCGGCGGCGGCTGTTAAATTGGCTGAAAAAGAAGAAAAAGAGGCTGCTAAAGCTGCCGAAAAATTAGAGAAAGAGCGAAAAGAGGCCGACAAAGCCATGAAAAAAGCGGAAGCTGCACAGAAAAAAGCAGAAAAAGAGCAAAAACGAGCTTTAAAGGAATTAAAGCGAAAACAAGACGCACAAGATGATTTTGAGAAAGCAACTAAAAGACTAGAGCAAAATCAAGCCAAATATGAAAAGTTAAAGCGAAAGGGAAAGCTCTCTCCCAATGATGAGGAAAAATGGATTAGAAAGATCGACGGCTATAAAGACGATCTAGCGAAAGCAAAAGAAACTTTAAGAAAATCATAGTTCTGAAAAGTAACGACTTACATATTGCCATCATTCAATCTGTTTTAGTTTGGGAGGATCCTGAACAAAATAGGCTGAATTTTTTCAAGAAAATTGAAAGCATCACACAGCCCGTGGATATCATTGTGCTTCCTGAAATGTTTACGTCTGGTTTTACGATGAATCCTTCGCATGTTGCCGAAACCATGCAAGGCAAAACTATCACTTGGCTTAAAGATTTGGCTTCAAAAAAAAAATCTGCAATCACAGGAAGTTTGGTTATTGAGGAAGAGGGTCATTACTACAATCGATTGGTATTTGTGCATCCAAACGGAACCATAGAAAGCTACGATAAACGACACACCTTCACATTGGCTGGTGAGCACAAAGTGTATTCCGCTGGCACACAAAAACTTATTGTCAATTATAAAGAATGGAATATCTGTCCATTAGTGTGCTATGATTTGCGGTTTCCTGTTTGGGCTCGTAATGTGGAAAATTATGATGTTCTCATCTATGTCGCCAATTGGCCAAAAGTGAGAACTGCTGCTTGGGATGCTTTGCTAAAAGCACGAGCGATTGAAAATATGAGTTATTGTATTGGAGTCAATCGCGTCGGCACAGATGGCAACGATCATGACTATTCTGGGCATTCTGCAGCTTATGATGTTTTAGGGAATCGTATGGATTCTATTCCACCGCACAAAGAGTTCATCGAAATTGTTACTTTGAACAAGGAAGATTTACAAACATATCGTACGAAACTCAATTTTTTAGAGGATCGGGATTCGTTTTTTCTAAGGTAAATTCCTCCACCAAATCCCATCCTGAACGAGCTTCCAATTCCGCTGGATAATAACTGATACGTTCTGGTTGCCGTTTTTGTAAATAGTTTCCTGAATCCCATTTTTGGTTGCCATTGGTGTCAAAAATAACTCTCAAAAAATACTTACTCGGATTAATATACCTAAAATCGAACAAGCGTGATTCGGTTGCAAATTTTTCATACTTAACCTCACCTTTATCATCCGTAAGTTGCACAACAACGGGATAGTCCGCATTGACAAGACTTACTCTAATATTTCCAAATTGATCATACGCCTTGGTTTGAACACTATAATTAAGTGTATCATTTACATTTCCAAAAAAGTCGGTAAACGCTTCGGGCAGCATATTGATTTTATAAGCTCCTGATTCCTTTTTGTCGAACTTAAAAGTGTAGGTATTTTTCAAAGTGTCCATTTCAGCGCTAAAAGCTACATCCATTGAATCCTTATCCATGATCTTAATTTTGGAGGCATCCATATTAGTGAACGGAATGTTGGCTCGTAACATAAATTCATCACCATAATTAATACTTCCAGAATTAATTGAAGAAATGACCAAAGAATCTTTCTCAATATCTCTAAAACGATGTTTCAAGGTGTCGATATACGTTTTGTTTCGAACCACAAATCGAGTAGAATCTAATTCTAACTTTGGCTTATACCAATAATATAAAGTATCAGTTTTGACGTCTTTTGTCAATCGTACCTCGAGATCTTCTGGCTTGTCATCAAGCATTTCAATTTTCATGTCCTTCGCATCACCTTCATAACCAAATGCGATTTTTTGACCGGCAATTTGTTTGGGACGTTCTGCCTTAAAATCCAATTCTTCATTAAACAATTTGATATTATACGTCGAATCCGAAGGAACCGTGATAAATCGTTCATAAAAACCGATTTTATCTGATTTTTGTTGAAAGGTGAAATTTCGATTGCCATCCTTTAAGGCAACGAGCATATATTTGCCCGCCTTGATATTGTCAATGCTGAAGGTGGTGAGACTATCTAAGGTATTCGTAACATATTTTGGCTTTTTCTTGTAGATGATGGAATCCTGAAACGTGGAATCTACTTCGTATAACATCACAGACACAAACTCATCAGCAACTCGTTTTTCAGCATCAAATATGGTTCCCTTTACAGAAAGCGAATCAATATAATCACCTGTTGAAAAAACATATCTATAATATGGATATGGATTTTCTTCGTTGTTGTCCACAATACTTTGTCCAAAATTGAAAGCATATGTGGTGTTGTCATCCAAGGTATCATTTATGACAATCTTGATATATTTACTCGGAGATCCCTGTGGCGTGATGTCAGGTTCTGGATCCATTGGAGGTGAAATAATCAATTGCTTTTGAATCTCCTTAATCTTGATGTATTCATCAAAATAAATACGAATTTCTTTCCCTTTGAAATTTGTAGATAAATTTTCAGGATTTGATCTTATAATTTTGGGAGGAAGCAGGTCTTTCTCTCCACCACTCGGAGTACCTCTATTGGCACAGGAAATGATGGATAGAACCATCAAAATCAAAACGAAAGTCTTTAAAAAGATTTGACGCATGCGTATTCTCAAATTTTAGGCAAAGTAACAATTTATTTAGGATACTAACGCAAAAATCACTCCGCAATTGCCATAGAGGCCACACTAATGGTGACACCTTCTATTTTCAATAATTGGTCCACACAAGCTTCGATTGTAGCGCCTGTTGTAATGATGTCATCGACCAATAATATATGTTTGCCTTTTAAACTTTTACTGTCTGCTATTGCAAAATCCTCTTGATGTGTAAGCAATCGTTTCAACCGATCCTTAAAAACTTGGGTTGCGGTGGCTTTGGTTTTTATGAGCGTTTTAGAGTCATAGTCTGATGATAAGGCTTTGGCTATTTCTCTTCCAAATTTATCCACCTGATTATAGCCTCTTTTTCTCAATCTCGATTTGTGAAGTGGCACAGGCACCACAACATCAATCGCACCATTTAACTCCGTTTTGCTTAACTCCTCTCCTAACCATTTTCCCAAAAACACCCCAACTTCTTCGTGTCCTTTATATTTTAGATTGTGTAGAAGGTGTTGAACCTTGCCCTTTTTATTAAACCAAAGTAAACTCGTAGCATATTGAAAGTTGACGCGACCATACAAGCGTTTTGACACTGCATTTTCCTTTACAGGATGAAAATTGGTAATTGGCAACTCATCTCTACAAAATGTACAAATAAGCTTCTCATTATCATTCAAATGCGCATCACATGCGAGACAAACCTGTGGAAAAAACAAGTTTAACAAATTTATTACCATTTTGTCGATTAAAAAGTACTTTACACAAACATAATATATATTTTCGCTCCGATTGATTAAATAATTCATAACCTCCCTCAATAATTTATAATGATAGTTAACCCTCAATATTTTAACTACAGATTAATTATAGGTTCTTTAGTTGTTGCAATTGCAGTTTTAGCGGTTTTTAGTTTTACTAACTACGAATCGGTAAGGGAGCACGAACAATTTTTAGAGCAAGAAAAAAAATTGGTAGAAACCGAGTTATCGCACATGATTGAGCGATATGACGATGTAGCAAATACCAACGATTATATGGTCTCTAAACTTCAGGACGCCAAAACAGCCACCAAAATAGTTTTAGATTCGCTTCGATTACTTAAAAGTGATATCGGTGTCATTTCGAGATTCAAAGCCCAACTCGCTGTTTTTAAAAGCAAAAATAAACAGCTCTTCGAAACGATCGATTCATTAAATGACGCCAATCAGCATCTGGAAAAAGATAAATTATTGGCTCATAATGAATTAAAAAAACAAGTAGATGCTAACTCATCACTTTTGAAGAAAAACGCATCATTAAGCAAGACTATTGAAAAAGCGTCTTTGTTATCAGCCAATTCCTTCAAGGCAAAAGCTTTTTTTAATTCTAAAGGCAGACTCTCTGAAACCAAACGAGCAAACAAAGCAGAAACCTTTGAAGTTTGCTTTACATTGGCAGAAAATGCATTGACAGAAAGTGGAGAAAAAGAACTCTACATTCAAATTGTAAATCCAAAGAACAATGTGGTTTCAAATAAAGGGTTTATAGAATTTGGAGACTCCTCGCTTATCTACAGTACAAAATCGGTAGTCGACTATAACAATCAAGTCCTTGATATATGTACCAATATTATGGTCACCCCTACAGGCCAACCGCTAATGGAAGGCACTTATTTTGTGTCCGTTTTTTATAAAGATCGCAAACTGGGCAACACACAAATTGAATTAAGATAAAACCTTATATAAAATTTTAAATAAACCGTTCCAATAGTTGGAACGGTTTTTTATTTTTGCAGCATGACAAATCAAGACGATCAATTTAAAAAAGTAATTTCACATGCCAAGGAATACGGTTATGTTTTCCAGAGTAGTGAAATTTACGACGGCTTAAGTGCAGTGTATGATTACGCTCAAAATGGAGCCGAATTAAAGAAAAATATACGCGATTATTGGTGGAAAGCCATGGTGCAAATGAACGACAACATTGTTGGTATCGATGCAGCCATCTTAATGCATCCAACAACATGGAAGGCTTCCGGTCACGTCGATGCTTTTAATGATCCATTGATTGATAATAAGGATTCTAAAAAACGTTATAGAGCGGATGTTTTGATAGAGGATTATTGTGCGAAAATTGAAACAAAAATTGACAAGGAAGTTGATAAAGCGGCAAAACGCTTTGGAGATGCTTTCAATAAAGAAGAATTTATCACAACCAATCCAAGAGTTGTTGGTTACTACGACAAGATAAATACGACACTTTCCCGTATGGCGAAATCTTTGGGCGAAGAGAATTTGGCCGACGTCAAAGCGTTAATCGAGGAATTGGAAATTGCAGATCCTTTAACTGGAAGTCGCAATTGGACAGAAGTAAAACAGTTCAATTTAATGTTTGGCACCAAATTGGGAGCGTCCGCGGAAGGCGCCATGGATTTATATCTACGCCCTGAAACTGCACAAGGTATTTTTGTGAACTTTTTAAACGTTCAAAAAACGGGACGTATGAAAATTCCGTTTGGAATTGCACAAACCGGAAAAGCGTTCAGAAATGAAATCGTTGCAAGACAGTTCATCTTCCGTATGCGTGAATTTGAACAAATGGAAATGCAATTTTTCATTAAACCAGGCACGCAAAAAGAATGGTTTGAGCATTGGAAAGAAACACGTATGAAATGGCATATGTCATTAGGATTGGGAGCGGATAACTATCGTTTTCACGACCATGAGAAATTAGCACATTATGCAGATGCAGCAACTGATATTGAATTCAAATTCCCATTCGGGTTTAAGGAATTGGAAGGTATTCACTCCAGAACCGATTTCGATTTAAAACAACATGAAGCGTTTTCAGGTAAAAAACTACAATATTTTGACCATGAAATGAATGAAAGCTATGTGCCTTATGTTTTGGAAACCTCGATTGGATTAGACCGAATGTTTTTGGCAATATTTTCAAATGCTTTAGTGGAAGAAGAGTTGGACAATAATACAACACGAACGGTTTTAAAATTACCAGCCGTTTTAGCTCCTGTGAAAGCTGCTATTTTGCCACTGGTCAAAAAAGATGGTTTACCAGAAATTGCGAAACAAATTGTGGAGGATCTAAAATGGGATTTCAATGTTGATTATGACGAAAAGGATGCTGTGGGAAGACGTTACAGACGTCAAGATGCTAATGGAACACCGTTTTGTATTACAGTCGATCATGACACGTTAGAAGACAACACCGTAACGATTCGTCATAGAGATACGATGGAACAAAATCGTGTGAAAATTGAAGATCTTCGTGACCTTATCAAACAAGAAGTTGATGTAAAAACTTGGTTGATGAAAATGTAAATATCTAAAATCCAACTTTCGACGGTTGGATTTTGTGTTTTTAAAAATAGGCCTTCAACTGAATCGTTCCTGTATGTATGGCTTTAGAGCTTTCTGTCTTACGTCCAAAATAATTGAGATTCAAGTCTAAATACGTGGTTAATTTCTTTTGGGCCAACAAACTCCAAGTGAAATTTTTTCCAGGCTGCAAGCCTTCTAGCATTTGGTAAGAAACAGGTGTGTTGGCATTGCCCTCAAATGTGTTATCAAAGAAATTGACTTCCCCATTCAAAGCAATTTTTTGTGCGTTGTTATACGTAAAAGACACACCATAATTGTTTTGGAGCAATGTTTCCATATTCCCAACAGTATTATCTTTTGTGGTGTATTGATAGAACACATCAAATCGCGCATTTTCATTGAATAGATAGGACAGTTTTGGCGCCAATCGGACTTCATCGATGATAAAATTTCGGGAGGAAAAATTCTCGCTAAAACTTTCGTTTTTGTCCAAACTCGACTTCAAATTCACCAGCCAACTTGTGGTAAATTTATGATTGAAATTTATTTGATGACTTTTCAATTTGCTTTCCTGAAATCCTATAGATAACAACGTACGGCTTGTATTTGTCAAAAACGTATACGACGTGGTGTAACGTTGCTTTCCACGATTGAAAAACAGCACATTTCGAACGCTTTTGTTTAATGCCAGTTGATTATCATCACTATCTGCGAATGGATTCAAATCGAAAGTGTTGCCTTCCTTTCTAATTTTTCGATCCACCAAATAAGACGTTTGATTGTAAAAATGCGACCAAAATTGTTTGAATTTATTTTCATTCACCGACCATTGCTGTGGATTAAGTGTGATTGTTTGGCTTAAACGATTCTGATGGGTTTTTACAAAAATTTGATTTGGCAATAACACGCGGATATATTCGCCTTCATCTTGAAACTGCGCGATTTCAAACTCATTCAACTCTTGAATACCATTGCCATTATAATCGATCCAAGTATAACCACCTTGACCTGCTTCGACTTGCACATAGGTAAAACCTTGTTGAGGCAAGCTACCAGAATTCGTTTCAAATATGGTGTTCCATTGCACAATTTGCTCAAAAAGTTGTTGATTAAAGGTCAATCTCGAATTCAAGGACTTTTCGTTCTCAATAGCTTCATCAACTGATTTTAGATTTCGGTAATTAACATAAATACCCAAGTCTGTTTTTGCGTTTTGAATGATTTTCGATTGGATATAATAGGTATTCGAACTATTGACTTTTTCAACAGCATTCAATCGTAAGCTATCATTGATACGATGTTTGTAACCCACTTCTGCAAACACCTTTGTACTATCACCAATTCCCGTAAAAACCTCATACGATTTAAAACGCTGGCTCAATGGTGTCAAACTATCACTTAGAAGGCTGCGTTGCTCATTATCTTCAGTCGCCAATTTTGTTCCTACCCATTGTTTATCAAAACTATAAATAATTCGATTGAAAGATCTTAAAAATGTGGAGGTTGACACGTCGCTTCTGCTATTCAGCACACTTGAATTGGTAAAGAAATCCCATCGCTTCAATCGTAAACTTGCCAACGCACTATGACGATTGCCATTAAAGTTCTCGGAATAATTGAGATGCTCAAACTTATAGGTTGCAACTCCTTTTTGAGGATGCACCAATTCCAATCCTGCAGTTAATAAATTTTGACTGCCCAGTGGCGTTTCCAAATTCCAATCGCGATTAAATTCTGCATAATACAGACGTTGAATAGTTTTGAAATTTTGTTGTATCACATCTGCATCAACATAAGCGGAAAAATTCCACAGACTATCGGTTTTGGTGATATTTTGTTTGACACGAAGTTTTCCTGCAAATCCATCATTGTTACCATCATCTAAATTGGAGAATAAATTCAAATCATTTTTGCTTCCTGCAGCTTCAAAATAAATATCCGTTCGCTCTGTGGGCTTGTAAGTTCCGTTGACCACTGCCAATTGTAGTTTTGTAGGCGCAATCAATTGCACAATGGCAGCATAATTACCTTGAGGCACTCCAGAAATTGGCGCCACGTATTCATAAATATTGCTGATGGCATTACTATTGACGAGCACATAATCACCTTGATTAGTGCCCACCAAACGAAATTTCACACTAAACAATTCGTCTTCTGGATCGGTAGAAAACACAAAAGCTTCCACACCATTTATCAATTCCTTTTTATATAAAATCCTGTTCTCACTGAAGGCTTCAAGAACACCAGAAGGCGCTACCATTTGCGTTTGGTCATCGCCTGCTTCGGCTAAAATACCAACCTGTTCTGGCGACAGATTTTGTTGTAAAGGCTGATTTTTTGAATCCACTTCGGAATAAACATTTACACCAATCTTTAGTTTTTCAGTTTCGTAACTGCTGCCTCCATAAACTGTAAATCGAGAAAAATTACGTTCACTAAACTGGTAATCAACTGTAATCCGCATTTCTGAAGTAATGGGAAAGGTGGAGTTGAAAATAATTTCGCCTGCATTATAATCAATGATATAATCTTCACTTTCTCCACGTTTGATGGGCAAACCATTTACATAGACGGTTTCACTTCCAGAAACAATCAATACGAATAATTCATTATTTGGACCTCGCAATTTGTAGGGTCCTTGGTTTCCTTCTTGTGCTAAAAATTGACTTGTCGTAAATTGACCTCGCACCAAAGCACCAGCAGCGAATACATTTGTTTTTGATTCTTCTGTATCGAGATTCACATTTACCAAAAGTCCCTGAACACGTTTGCTGAAACGGGCAAAATAAGTGTTCTCGTTCACCAAATCAATATCTCCAGCCCTGATGCTCCATTTGTCACTAAACAGTTCGATAAAAACTTGGTCAAATTCATCAAGACGCTGAGAATAGCCACTTTCCTGCAAAGGAATATTAGCATCTTGAATGGAAGCTCGCAACGAAACTTTATCGCTCAATTTCCCAGAAATCTGTAAATCGAGTTCACTGTTCAAAACCGAATTTTGATTGTTACCAATCGTAACACCACGTGAAATACTTCCAGAGGTCGTCAACCCATCAAAAGGTGTAAAATTTTTGCTCAAGGTGGATTGTTCCAGTTTATATAATCGTTGCAAATTGCTTGTATTATTAACAATAATCCGTTCGTCCAACTGAAAATATTTTCGTGTTATAAAATCCGGATAGCGTAAATAATCAATAATGATGGAATCGGATGCGACCGGTTTTTTAAAGGTTAATAAAGCTTTAGAAAAATCGATTGAATAGAATGAGCTATCGATGACAACCTCATTTTTTGTTTTGAGAATAAATCGGCTGGAGTTGATGCTTACCGTATCGACTTGAATGGAATCTCTCACTGCTATTTTTTTCGTTCTATAATTCGAAGTTGACTCTTGGGCAAAAGCACAAAAGCACAGGAAGAAAAGGACAATAGAAATATAGATTTTCATTCAATATATAAACTTCTAAAGACAAAAAATATTTTATCGTTAAAATGCCTTTAAAATTATCGTATAAAAGTACAGTATTATTTAATTTAGCCGATGAATTGAGTCCAAAGTATCAGGAAGTATTAAGAGGCATACTTTTATACTTTGTACTTAATACTAAAATCTTAATACTATTCAAATGAAAATTATTTCCTACAACGTCAACGGTATACGCGCCGCGCTCAATAAAGGTTTTATCGATTGGCTAAAAAGCGTCAATGCAGATGTCGTTTGTTTACAGGAAATTAAGGCGATGAAAGGACAATTGGATCTTGAAGTCTTTGAAGAAGCTGGTTTTAAATACAATTATTGGTTTAGTGCACAAAAGAAAGGGTATAGTGGCGTTGCTATTTTAAGCAAAACCAAACCCAACCATGTTGAATATGGTACAGGCATCGAATCTATGGATTTTGAAGGACGTAATATTCGTGCTGATTATGATGGAATTTCTGTGATGAGTTTATATTTACCTTCAGGGACAAATGATGCCAGATTACAACATAAGTTTGATTATATGGATATGTTTCATACTTATATACATGAACTAAAACAAGACATCCCTAATTTGGTCATCCTTGGTGATTATAACATCTGTCATGAAGAAATTGATATTCACAATCCTAAAGGACTTTCAACCGTTTCTGGATTTTTACCCGTAGAGCGTCAATGGATAGGTGGATTTATTGAAAACGGTTTTATAGATTCATTCCGTCATTTTAATAAGGAACCTCATAATTATACCTGGTGGAGCTACAGAGCCAATTCAAGAAACAACAATAAAGGTTGGCGTTTGGATTATGCAATGGTAAGTAAACCTCTAGAAGACCAATTGATACGAAGCGTCATACTATCGGATGCGGTTCATAGTGATCATTGTCCTATTTTAATAGAAATAGCAGTTTAGCAGCTTAAAATTATTTAAATAAAACCCAAAACTATATAACCTAAAATCAAAAGCGCCATGATTAAAAAATTGTCAATAATCGCATTAACACTACTCTTAACAACATCGTGTGTTTCTAAAAAAATCTATACCGATTTAGAAAATAGATATGCCAGTTTGAAAAAGGAGAATAGAAGTCTATCTGATGAAAAATCAGCGTTGACCAAATCTCTAGCCACTGCTCACAATGAGTTGGCAACCCTTCAAAAAAACTATGATGCCGCTATTTCAAAGCGCGACCAATTTCAAAAAGAGTATGATGCAGCCCAAAGTAGTTTGGACAATTTGCAAAAATCTTATAATGCTTTAGAGCAAAATAGTTCTTCCGCTATTGCCGAAAATGCCAAAAAAAATAGAGAGTTATTAGCACAACTGGAGGCAAAAGAGCAAGCCCTCGCCGCAGAAAATGCACGTTTAGAAAAATTAAAACAAGATATGGATGCACGTTCTCAACGGATCGCGGAGCTTGAAAATATCATTTCATCTAAAGATGCTGCCATGACCAAATTGAAAGACGCAATTTCCAAAGCATTGACTAATTTCGAGGGCAAGGGATTAACGGTCGAACAGCGTGACGGGAAAGTCTATGTGTCTATGGAAAATAAGTTATTATTCGAATCGGGAAGTTGGGCCGTTGGAAAAAATGGGAAAGAAGCCGTAAAGCAATTAGGGAGCGTTCTAGCCGTCAATCCAGACATCGCTGTTATGATTGAAGGACACACCGACAACGCACCTTATACAGGTTCCGGACAGTTATCGGGCAACTGGGATTTATCCACAAAACGCGCCACTGCAATTGTCGAAATCTTAAGAGAAAACGCAAGTATCAATCCAGAAAATTTGACTGCTGCCGGTCGGGGGGAATACGCACCAATTGCAAGCAATGAGACAGCAGAAGGAAAAGCCAAAAATAGAAGGATTGAAGTTATTTTAACTCCAAAATTGGATGAGATTTCGAAATTATTGAATGATTAATCGTTGACGCGTCACTATATTATCAGAGATTTAAATCTTTCCGTAGAATATACGCTGAAAGGTTTTTTATCTTTAAGAAATAGAAATTAACCTTAAAAAAAAGATTTCTGCGTTCGCAGAAATGTGCGATGAAATACACAACACTACCACACACAGATATAAAAGTCAGTAAACTATGTTTAGGCACCATGACTTGGGGCAATCAAAACTCTCAAGCAGAAGGCTTTGAGCAAATGGATTATGCGCTTGATAATGGAATCAATTTTTTCGATACTGCAGAATTATATCCAGTACCCGCAGAACGAAAGACCTATGCGCAAACGGAACGCATCATAGGAAATTGGTTTGAAAGGACTGGAAATAGAGATAAAGTGGTCTTGGCTTCAAAAATAGCTGGGACTGGTGATTACACGGCTCATATCAGAACCAATGGGTTTAGTCCTGATGCTTTAAAAGACGCAGTCAATCAAAGCTTGAAACGTCTCAAAACTGATTATATCGATTTATACCAGCTCCATTGGCCAGAACGGAGCACCAATACGTTTGGAGTACGAGATTATAAGCATGAGAACGATGGTTGGGATGATAATTTTAATCAAATATTACGCACTCTGGATGAAATCATTAAATCAGGAAAGGTAAGACACATCGGAATTAGCAATGAAAAGGCATGGGGAACGATGCGCTATTTGGAAGAATCAAGATCACATAACTTACCGAGAATGATAAGCATTCAGAATGCATACTCCCTTCTTAACAGAGTTTTTGAAGGTGACATGGCAGAAATAGCCATCAGAGAACAGATTGGGTTGTTAGCGTATTCCCCAATGGCATTTGGTGTTCTTTCTGGGAAATACATAAATGGAACAGCTGGGGACCACTCTAGACTTAAGCTATTTCCTAGATTTTCAAGATATAGTTCAGAACAATCAACGGAAGCTACCAAACGTTATTTAAAAATTACAGAAGACAACAATATGACTTTGGCTCAAATGTCCCTAGCATTTGTTACGAGTCGCCCATTTTTAACTAGTAATATCATTGGAGCAACCTCGATAAAACAATTAAAAGAGAATATAGACAGCATCAACATCACCTTGAATGACGATGTTTTCAAAGCGATTGAGAAAGTTCATAGTGAAATTCCGAATCCAGCGCCATAATATTCAAGCAAAGCATAAAAAAACCTCCTTAAATTTTTAAGGAGGTTTTTATTTTATTAATTTTGTGAACACTAGAATTTCTAATCATTCTCTGTCACGTCACCTTTACCGGTTGTGTAGTTAATTTTTAAAGCATTCTCTTTACGCAATTCTTGCTTTATATCCCCTACAATTCCCATATTTGCATCTTTATCAACCTTCAGAGCTGTGGTTAAGTAATCTCTTAACTCTTCTCTTTTGGAAGCGCGTTCAGCAGCTATGAAAGCTTTGATTTCAGTAATGTCAGCGAACTTATCATTCAATTGAATACGTGATTCTTTTCCATACTGACTTTGAAATCGTTCCGTCGGCTGTCCAACGTAGATATACATAATCAAATCCTTTTTATCAAGCTTCTCAACTTGATCGGCTTTTGGCAATGTATTTTTGATCTTCAGTGTGTTCTGACGCATTACCGTCGCCACCATGAAGAAGAACAGGAGCATGAATACAATATCCGGCAACGATGCTGTCGATATTGCAGGTAAATCACCTGATTTCTTTTTACTAAACTTGCCCATTTAATTTCAGTTTTCTAAATTATTATTGTACTTCCGATAATTTTTGAGGATACTCAATCTTGATTTTCTCAATCTTTTCTTTGAGTCTCTCTTTATTTCCTCTATAATTAACGTCATCATAGTCCTTTTCCATTTGGGCCAAGGTCATTCCATACAGTTCTTCAGCTCTTCTATCCCTCAAAATGTTATAGGCCGCAACCAATTCATTTTGAACAGAAATATAAGTCGAGTAAGTCGTCTCTCTTTCATTTTTCAATGAAATAATAGCTTTATCGGGATTATCAGATGAAGCAGGGTTTTTCTTACCGTGACAGTAGCTGCAAGCATCCTCGCCTGTTCCTCCTCCATTATCCAAAAATTCTAATGCAGCATTACGTAAGTTCTTTAATTCCATCAATTCATCTTCAACCAATAATTGGTTCTTCCCATTAATTAAAACAGTAAAGATGTTTTTTTCCTTAATGACTGGAGGTTCAGTTATCTCATCATCAATCGGTGGCAACTTTCTATTCAGACCTGTATCAGTCTCAATTGTGGTTGTCACCAAAAAGAAAATAAGAAGTAAGAATGCTATGTCAGCCATAGATCCTGCATTTACTTCTGGTGCTGATCTTTTTGCCATATTACGTTGTCATTTTTTTAACTCCTGCCCATATCATGGACGCTGCTGCTGCAATAATCAAAATATAGAATGCAACTAAACCAGCACCTGCCATGTGCGACTCTGTCGTTGTAGCTGGAGCTCCGTTATACATATAGTTTGCTGCGTCTGATCCGCTTGAAGCCACATATGCAATTACTAAAACTGCTGCAAACGCCCCTATACCTATTAACGTATTTTTTAACGATCCAGTATCTGTAAAGAGGCCTTTTAAGACGAAAAACAATACAAACAATACTGTCATTGCGAAAATGATATACGTTACATACGCCATAGGATCAACAATTGCTGAATCTCCTGATGCTGCCGCAGATTTGATTGCTTCATCCCCCTTTGCAATGATCATCACCAAAAACACGATGCCTGCCAAGCTTAAGATTGCCGCAATTATTTTTAAGATTTTATACATAATTCTTATTTATAAGATTTATTATTTTTTTCTTCTAATCAACATATCCATCAATGTGATAGATGCATCTTCCATATCATTTACAATACTATCAATCTTTGCAATGATGTAATTATAAAATATTTGAAGGATAATCGCCACGATAAGACCGAATACTGTTGTTAAAAGTGCTACTTTAATACCACCAGCAACAAGTGATGGCTGCATATCTCCCGCAGCTTCAATTTTATCGAACGCCTGAATCATACCAATTACCGTCCCCATGAAACCAAGCATTGGTGCCAAAGCGATAAATAATGAAATCCAAGAAACATTTTTTTCCAATTGGCCCATTTGAACACCTCCGTAAGCAACAACAGCTTTTTCTACGGCGTCGATGCCTTCATCTGTTCGATCCAAACCTTGGTAGAAAATAGAAGCAACAGGTCCTTTTGTGTTTCTGCAAACTTCTTTTGCAGCCGGAACACCACCAGAATTCAATGCGTCTTCAACATCTTGTGTTAATTTCTTTGTGTTTGTTGTAGACAAGTTTAAAAAGATAATTCTCTCGATAGCGATTGCCAATCCAAGAATTAAACATAATAATACAATACCCATGAAGCCAGGTCCACCTTCAATAAAACGTTTTTTCAATTCTTGATGGAATCCTAACTCTTCATCCGCTGGAGCATCAGGAGTTTCATCTTGAGTTAGAGTTGCAACTGTAGTTGTTGCCGACGTGTTTGCAAATGTAGTTGCACTAACATTCCCGAAAGCCATGATACCTGTTATGGCAAGGATAGAAAATAGTCTTTTCATTGTTCTGTTCTTAATTTTATTAGTTAAAGTGTTAAAGATATAAAAAAAAAATAATTAAAAAATAAATTAACAGTAGAGAATAAAGTAATTCCGATGCATTCATGCCGAAATTTGGTAGTGTATACCAAAAGCAAAGGTGCATGTCTATTAATTTTTCTTACCACTAAATTAATTCGCAGAGAGGAAGGGATTCGAACCCTCGATACCCTTTTGGGGTATACACACTTTCCAGGCGTGCGCCTTCGACCACTCGGCCACCTCTCTATTGTAATGAACTTTCTATGCCAAATAACGAAAAAACTTTTAGGGCAAAAAAATTTTATATGATAATTTTAAGACATTTCTCCCCTTAAAGAGGTTTCAAAGATGGTTTTGAAGGTTTTAGGCGAAATTTTTTCTCCCAATAAATACATCAGTTTAGCAATCGCCGCTTCCGTGGTTATATCTTTTCCCGAAATGAGGCCTAAAATTTTGAGTTGAGAACTTGTTTCGTACTGTCCCATCATCACACTTCCACCAGAACATTGCGTAACATTTATTATTGGTAAACCTTTTTTGATAGTTTGCTTCATTAAGTCCAAAAACCATGTTTCCGTGGTCGTATTCCCAGCTCCATAGGTTTCCAAAATTACACCTTGAAGTTTAGGGGTCGCTAAAATACTTTCAAGCACAGATTGTGACACTCCTGGAAATAATTTTATTAACGCAATATTGATGCCGAACTCCTTATGCACTTTCAATTTCTTTCTCGGATTAGGTTTCAGCAAATATTCCTTGAAAATTTTAAGATGCACACCGGATTCAGCCAAACATGGATAATTTAAAGATTCAAAAGCCTCAAAATGCTCGGCATTTATTTTTGTTGTTCTGTTGCCTCGATAGAGTTTATATTCAAAATAAAGTCCGACTTCCCTAATTACAGGTTTTCCATTGTGCTGTTGCGATGCCATTTGAATGGAGGTGATCAAATTTTCTTTCGCATCTGTCCTCAAATCTCCAATTGGCAATTGTGAACCCGTAAATATGACTGGTTTTGAAAGATTTTCGAGCATAAAACTTAATGCTGAAGCCGAATAACTCATGGTATCACTGCCATGCAAAACGACAAACCCGTCAAAATTGTCATAATTATCCTCTATAATTTCGGCAATCTGAACCCAATAGATTGGATTCATATTTGAGGAATCGATTGGTTTTTCAAAGGAGATTGTTTTTATATCACAATCGAGCAATTTTAATTCTGGAATTTTTTTTAATAGATTATTGAAATCAAAAGCCTTCAATGCTCCAGAATTAGGATCTTTCACCATCCCAATGGTTCCACCTGTATAAATCAATAAAATGGTTGGTTGTGATGTTGGCATAACTATATATTAAAGACGTCTTTAGAATTTTCTGTGGTAATTTCGGCAATTTTTTCGATGGAAAGACCGTAGATTTCAGATAGTTTTTCCAAAACCTTAATGACATAAGCGCTTTCATTCCGTTTTCCACGATACGGTTTGGGAGCCAAATAAGGCGAATCCGTTTCGAGCACAATATGTTTTAAATCAATTTGCTTGAGAAATTGGTCGATGCCACCATTCTTAAAAGTAACCACGCCACCAATACCCAATTTCATATTATATGAAATGGCCTTTTGAGCTTGTTCTAAATTCCCCGTAAAACAATGAAATATTCCGTATAAATCTTCACCGTGTTCTGCTTCCAACACCTCAAAAATTTCATCAAACGCCTCTCGACAATGAATAACAATAGGAAGCTTATAAGATTTCGCCAATTTTATTTGATGTTTGAAAGCTTCTATTTGAATGGGCAAAGTCGTTTTATCCCAATACAAATCGATTCCAATTTCACCCACTGCATAAAAGTGTCGTTTGGCAAGCATGTTTTCCACATGTTTAAGTTCTTCCTTATAGTTTTCTTTGACATGCGTCGGATGCAAACCCATCATCAAAAAAATATGGTTTGGAAAATCAGCTTCCAATTGCAGCATAGACTCGGTATATGTGGAATCAATCGCTGGAATAAAAAAGCGAGCAACTCCTTGATCAATGGCTCGCTGAATCATTTCATGTCTGTCTTCATCAAAGGATTCACTGTACAAATGAGTGTGTGTATCGGTAATTATCATTTTACAAAATTAATCGTTTTATATTTGTGTAAATACAAAATCATGACAAGGTTAAAAGATTTCCTTCTGGAAGAAGGTTATACTAAAATCAAACTTACACTCACAAAGACTAATCATTTTGAATTGAAGGCTACTCTCAACGGCACAAAAGGACTTTTTATTTTAGATACAGGCGCATCAAGCTCTTGTGTAGGATTTGAAGCGATTGACACCTTTAAACTAAAGGCCAAAGACAGCGAAATAAAGGCTGCCGGAGCAGGCGCAACTGGTATGCTGACTCAAATAGCAAAAAAGAATAGACTCAAAATTGGAAAATGGAAAAACGATAAAGTTGTATTGATTTTATTCGATCTTACTCACGTCAATCAGGCCCTATCTTCCTACAACGCGAAACCAGTTGATGGGATCATCGGAGCTGATATCTTAAAAAAGAGTCAGGCGATTATCGATTACAACAAAAAGTATTTATATCTTAAATTGTAGTCTAATTCGTCTATAATCTTAAAAAAGTCGTTATCTTTATAAACTAATCCTCCTTGATATAACAATGCAAGCCTCTATTATTATAGCAGACGACCATCCTCTCATCCTCAAGGGTCTTAATGACTTTTTAGTGGAAAAACGGTATAATGTGTTATCGAGTGCCACGAATGGGAAAGACGCTTTTCAGCTAATCAAGGATTTAGAACCAGATATCGCCATTTTAGACATTAGAATGCCTTTTCTTACGGGTTTGGAAATTGCCAAAATATGCAGTGAACAAAATCTGTCCACAAAAATAATTCTTATCACCTTTGAGAAAGAAGAAGCTATTTATAACCAAGCGAAAGCACTGCACATTTACGGTTATGTTCTAAAAGAATTTGCTCTAGTGGAACTTGAAAATTGTTTAGAGGCCGTATACAACGGTAAGCATTATTTTAGTCCAGAATTAATACAGTATTTGGAAATTGAAGAAGCTCCCGAAGAATTAAATTTGTTGACTCCCGCAGAAATAAGAGTACTAAAACTCATCGGGCAAAACAAAACCGCAAAAGAAATTGGGCAACTACTTTTTGTGTCCGATCGCACCATTGAAAAACATAAAAGTCATATCATTAAAAAACTTGATCTAGAACCCAAGGGAGGCAGTTTGGCACTCTATGCCAAAGAAAATGAAGACTTTTTGGATAAAAATACGTAGTTCTACGTATTGTTTGGCTTTTATATTATTACGACATTTACAGTGCTATTAATCAATATCTTTTAGGAAGATTAAGAGCTCTGAATTGTCAGTAATGCAGAGCTCTTACCTAAAAGCCTTAAAATTTTAATTATTATGAAGTCAAAAATCAGTTTAGCCAACACCTTATTTATTATAGGATTGATTGTTAGTTCAATTCTTGTAATATCGATGAACATACTTGTTACTTTTCTTTAATTTTTAGTTAGTTTAGTTAATTATGAAAAGCGCAAACTGAATGTCAGTTTGCGCTTTTTTTATAAAAAAATGTGGATTTAGGCCAAAAAATACGTAGAACTACGTATTGTTTGGTGTCATAATATCCACGATATTTGTAAAGCTATTAATTCTTAGGGGAATTATTTAAGTTAAAAGGCTTTGGACAGTATTTGTTCGGAGCCTTTTTTTTTATATACCATTATTTAACGCACCTCACCATTCTTGCTGAATAAAGGTGGAAAAATACGTAGAACTACGTATTGTATGCTAGTCTGATAATCCCGAAATTTACAAAACAATTATATAGTTAATTTTTAGGGAAAATTAATTGATAGCTCCTGATTCGGAAACAATCGGGGGCATTTGTTTAAAATTTAAATCTTATAAAATATTTCTTATGCCTACTATGAAGAAAAACAATTTTAAATCAGAAAACAAAGTTCTCATAATAGGATTGATTTTAAGCGCAATCCTTGTTATAGCGGCCAATATTATGGTCAACTTTTTTTAATCGATTTTAAACAAAGAAAAGGGCAACTTTAACAATAAGTTGCCCTTTTTTAATTGAATCTATTTATTGATTATAATTCTAAAGCTCTTTTTACATCACCATCCATCAATAAATCAATAGGGTTTTCCAAGGCTTCTTTAATTGCCACCAAAAATCCAACACTTTCCTTACCGTCAATGATTCTATGGTCATAAGACACAGCCACGAACATGATAGGACGAATCTCTACATGTCCATCGATCGCTACCGGACGTTCTACTATATTATGCATACCAAGAATCGCGCTTTGTGGCGGATTGATGATCGGCGTTGAAAGCATACTTCCAAAAACTCCTCCATTTGAAATGGTAAAAGTGCCTCCAGTCATTTCATCAACAGTTATCTGTCCATCCCTTGCTCTAATTGCCAAACGTTTCACTTCTGCCTCAACACCTCTAAAGCTTAAGTTTTCAGCATTTCTTATGACAGGTACCATCAATCCTTTCGGACCTGACACTGCAATACTGATATCACAAAAATCATAACTTATCATTTCCTGTCCATCAATCATTGAATTTACGGCAGGATACATTTTTAAAGCTCTCACAACTGCTAATGTGAAGAAGCTCATAAAACCTAAACCAACTCCATGTTTGCTTTTAAATGTTTCTTTATATTCGTCGCGTAATTTGAAAATTGGTGACATATCCACTTCATTGAAAGTAGTCAACATCGCAGTGGTGTTTTTGGCTTCCACCAAACGCTCCGCAACTTTACGTCTCAACATAGACATTCTACTACGTGACGTTCCTCTATTGCCACCTGTTGGTGTTCCCATAGAAGGTTTTGCATTCACAGCGTCATCTTTAGTAATGCGTCCATCTTTACCAGAACCTTTTATATCACTCGCTGACATATTTTTCTCTGAAAGAATCTTTTTTGCAGCTGGGCTAGCCACACCAGAAGCATATGTACCTTGTGCAGGATTTGGTGCTTTCTCATGATTATCCTTGTTAGTTGTCTCCTTTTGTTCTTTTGCCAACTCCTTTTCAGTATTGTCATTGGAACCTTCATCTCCACTTTTAAAAGTTTCAGGAGTATCTGGTTCCTTATTTTCTTTTGACTTTTTTTCTTTAGAATCAGAATCACCACCTGGTTTTTCACCATCAGTATCTATCAAGCACACAACCTCGCCAACGGCTACAGCATCACCTTCTTCCGCTTTAAGGGTAATTATACCGCTTGCCTCTGCTGGCAACTCTAGAGTTGCTTTATCGCTATCTACTTCAGCAATAGCTTGGTCTTTTTCTACAAAATCACCATCAGCAACTAACCATGCCGCAATTTCTACTTCGGTGATTGATTCTCCTGGCGACGGGACTTTCATTTCTAAAATCATCGTATATTCTATTTTAGTGTTTTGTTAATGTCTTAAATTATCGTTGATTATTCTTGTTCTTGTCAAATATAAATTCCATAACTTCTTGGTGACGACGTTTCGAGCGAATCGAACTTCCAGCTGCCGGCGCTCCATAAGGTCTTAATGAAGCAACTCTAAAAGTTTTTGCCTCATCTAAATGCATCAGCAAATGACTGTAGGCACCCATGTTTCTTGGTTCTTCCTGTGCCCAAACGATATCTTTGGCGTTTTTATATTTTTTCATTGCTGTTCGAATTTCTTCTGCTGGCAAAGGAAATAACTGTTCAATTCGTACAAATGCAACGTCATCTCTTCCTAATTTTTCACGTTCTTCTATTAAATCATAATAGAATTTCCCAGTCAAGAATACCAAGGATTTGATAGAGTCAGCTTTTGCATTGTCAACATCTATAACCATCTGAAAACCTCCATTTGCAAATTCCTCAACAGTTGAGACGCATTTTGGATGACGCAACAAACTTTTTGGTGTGAAAACGATTAAAGGCTTTCTGAAATTTGATTTCATTTGTTTACGCAACAAATGGTACATATTTGCAGGTGTCGTACAATCTGCAACAAACATGTTATCTACGGCACATAATTGTAAATAACGCTCCATACGTGCTGAAGAGTGTTCTGCGCCTTGACCTTCATATCCGTGAGGCAACAACATTACCAACCCATTTTGAAGTTTCCACTTATCTTCTGCTGCCGAAATATATTGGTCTAACATAATTTGGGCTCCATTACTGAAGTCTCCAAATTGTGCTTCCCATATCGTAAGTGTTATCGGACTTGCCATGGCATAACCATAATCAAAACCTACCACACCGTATTCTGATAATAAGGAATTATAGATGAAGAAACGACCCTGTTTGTCGCTTAAGCGATTCAATAATATAATTTCTTCTTCGCTATCTTCCACCTTTACAACCGCATGACGATGTGAAAATGTACCACGTTCTACATCCTGTCCAGATAATCGAACATCAAACCCTTCTTCAAGCAAGGTTCCGTAGGCTAAATGTTCTGCCATTGCCCAATCAAGTTTGTCTTCTTCGAACATGGTTTTACGAGATTCGATCAGACGCTCAATTTTTCGAATGAATTTTTTGTCTTTTGGCAGTGAAGAAATAACATCTGTGATGTCTGACAATTTCTCTTTTGAAACCTTTGTATCTATAGGTTTCATCATTTCTACTTCAGTAACATTGACAAAATTTTTCCATTCATTCTGCATGAACGGGGTAATGATTGTTTTTTCTACTTTTCTAGAATCTTCCAGTTTTTCTTCTAATGAAGATTTGTAATCTTCTTCAAGTTTTGCTGTATAGTCAGCATCAATAATGCCTTCTGCTAATAACTTTTCGTTATAAATTTCTCTTGGATTATCGTGTTTGGCAATGGCCTTGTATAATTTGGGCTGTGTAAAACGAGGCTCATCACCTTCATTATGACCATATTTTCTATAACCTAATAAATCAATGAACACGTCTCTTTTGAATTCCATCCGGAAATCCAAAGCGAACAAAACCGCATGGACTACAGCTTCAACGTCGTCGGCATTGACATGCAATACTGGAGACAATGTGACTTTTCCAACGTCAGTACAATAGGTACTCGAACGTGCATCTAAATAATTAGTCGTAAAACCAATTTGATTATTTACCACGATGTGAATAGTTCCATTCGTTTTGTATCCATCAAGATTTGCCATTTGAACAATTTCATAAACAATCCCTTGACCAGCAATGGCAGCATCTCCGTGCACAATAATTGGCAACACCTGTGATGGGTTATCTGGGTATTTGTCATCTTGTTTTGCTCTCACAATACCCTCTACAACAGCTCCGACAGTTTCTAAATGAGAAGGATTTGGTGCAATATTCAAGTTGATTTTTTTACCACCTTTAGTTTCTCGATCACTCGTCCAACCTAAATGGTATTTAACATCGCCATCAAATATTTCCTGTTCGTAGTCTTTACCATCAAATTCGCTAAACAAATCTTTCGCTGATTTTCCAAAAATATTTATCAAGGTGCTTAAACGGCCTCGATGTGCCATACCCATAACGAATTCTTGAACACCATATTCAGACGCTTTTTCAATAACAGCATCTAAAGCTGGAATTAAAGATTCTCCACCTTCCAATGAAAATCGTTTTTGCCCAACATACTTGGTATGCAAAAAGCTCTCAAACGAAACTGCTTCATTCAATTTTTTCAGAATGTGCTTCTTTTGTTCAGAGTCGAATTTTGGCTGGTTATCATTGACATTCAATTTATTCTGAATCCAAGTAATTTCTTTTGGATTTCTGATGTACATGTATTCCACACCAATGGAGTCACAATAGATTTTTTCAAGATGAGAAACAATGTCACTCAATTTTTGCGCACCAATTCCCAGAATTTCGCCTGCAGAAAAAACAGAGTTCAAATCCCCTTGCGATAAATTGAAATTTTCAAGTGCCAAAGTTGGTTCATACTTCCGACGTTCGCGCACTGGATTTGTCTTCGTGAATAAATGTCCCCTATTGCGGTACCCATCAATTAAACGAACCACATTGAATTCCTTTTGCATTTGCTCTGGAATTTCAGGACTTAAGCACACATCTCCATCATCATAAACTTGACCATTGCCACCCTGACTTTCTGACCCAAAATCAAACCCTTGAAAAAAGGCTCTCCAGCTTGGTTCAACCGAGTCTGGATTTAGTAAATATTGGTCGTATAATTCAGCGAAATAAGCCGTGTGTGCTGCGTTAAGGAAGGAATATTTGTCCATTATTTGCAATAAAACTTTATGGTGTGTTCAAATTTTTATCAAAAATACAACTTTTGGGAAAATTAAAGTTCGTTTTAGTATATTTATATGATTTAATACTATCACCAAAATTAATTGAAAGTTATGTTATATATAAGACAAAAAAAGGTAATGATTTTTGCGCTTTTATTAATGATTTCCAATTTGATGACGTCTCAAAACGCATCGGCGAATTCTGATGACTTTTGGAAACATGTACGTTTTGGCGGTGGCATAGGTTTAAGTGTTGGTGATGGCTTTTTTAGTGGCACATTGGCACCAAGTGCGATTTATGATTTGAATGAACAATTTGCTATTGGTGTAGGACTTAACGGAACATACAATTCTCGCAAGAATTTTTATACATCGACCATCTTTGGAGGCAGTCTTATTGGTCTATTCAATCCAATTCAGGAAATTCAATTGTCGGCAGAATTCGAAGAGTTAAATGTCAGTAGAAAATGGGAAGACAATCTGGGAATTGCAGATGAGAACTATTGGTATCCAGCCCTTTTTATAGGTGCCGGCTATCGGACCAGAAACATCACTATTGGAATCCGATATGATGTACTTTATGATAGAGATAAGAGTATTTATGCCGATCCTTGGGCGCCCTTTGTTAGAATTTATTTCTAAACCAAATTTTTTGCCATTCGCGTTTTAACAGAAGAAACGTCACCTGTTCTGATAATTGCAAAGTATCGTTTCCATCCAATTGTCTTATTTTATCTTCAGACACATCAACAATGTATAACAAGTTGAGATATTCTGTGAATTTTTCTTGAATGAGCTTGAAGATTGTTTCGTGAAGCATCAATTTTAAACTTGACGGCAAAACCTCTGGGTCAAATTGCAAATTGATATTGGCCAACAATAAGTCTTTATTAATTTGTAAAATGAGTTTTTGATACAAATCAGTTTCCGTGGCGATTTGCACCAGACTGTCAAAAGTACTCGGGTTTTGCATTATACGTTTCTATTCATGAGTTCGTGGCCGAACTGTCTCAAAACATCTTTCTTTTGATCAGAAATCGATAGATTTTGCAACACCGTAAAGGCTTTATTCGTGTAATTTTTGATTTCTTGCTGTGTTGCTTCCGCAGAACCACTTAATTTGAACAATTGTTTTGTGGTTTCTATTTTTTCTGTTGTATCAGAAGGATTAACCCCAAATAGATGTTCCAATTGTAAACGGTCTTCATCATTTGAAAATTCAAGTGCTTTTAAATAAAGAAATGTTTTTTTGTTCTCAATAATATCGCCTCCCACTTGCTTACCAAATGTTTTTGGGTCTCCAAAAGCATCCAAATAATCATCTTGAAGCTGAAAAGCGATTCCCAGATTTTTACCAAAGTCATATATTTTATCCTGATCACTTTCAGACGCATGTGCAACAATGGCTCCCATTTTCATGGCTGCTCCTACCAAAACGGCAGTTTTGTATTCGATCATTTTTAAATACTCTTCAATGGTGACATCCTCGCGGGTTTCAAAATCCATATCATACTGTTGACCTTCGCAAACTTCCAGAGCCGTTTTACTGAATAATTTTGCCAATGATTGAAATGTCACAGCATCGTAGTTTTCAAACAACTGGTATGCCATAATCAACATCGCATCGCCAGACAAAATACCTGTATTGACATCCCATTTTTCGTGAACGGTATCTTTCCCTCTTCGCAAGGGAGCATCATCCATAATATCATCGTGTATGAGGGAGAAATTATGAAAAACCTCAATACTCAATGCCGCATCCAATGCTTTTTTATAGTCGCAATCAAAAATTTCTGAAGTTAGTAAAGTCAGAATAGGACGTAACCGTTTGCCACCCAAATTAAGGATATAATTAACCGGCTCATATAAAGTTTGAGGCTGTTTCGTAATCTTAAAATCGTTTAGATACTTTAAAAATTCAACCTGAAAGTGACGTATGTTTAGCATGACGCAAAAATAATGCAATTGTATTAATTCCCTCATATCTTAAAGCTAAATGATTTCATTAATGAGATTAATTTGATGTCATTGGATCCGATCCGAATCATAGTTAAATGTTAACAAATCATTAAAACTTTGGAAACTTTTTTTGTTTTTAAAGTTTCCTGATGTACATTTGCACAAATTATGAGAGAACAAATTATACATACATCAACCGACCTGTTTTTAAACCTTGGGTTTAAGAGCGTTACAATGGACGATATTGCCAATGAAATGGGTATCTCGAAGAAAACCATCTATCAATATTTCGAGAATAAAAATGTACTAGTAGAAGAAGCGGTAATGCATTTGTTTCAAAAAATCTCCAGCGGTATAGAAGACATTCGGGATTTAGAAAAAAATCCTGTCGAGGAAATATTCGAAATCAAAAGTTTTTTAATGCATAACTTGAAGGATGAGAAATCTTCACCTCAATATCAGTTGGAAAAATACTATCCAAAAATCTTCAAAGACATTAAGGCTAAACAATTCTGTGTCATGGAAGACTGTGTGACATGCAATATAGAACGTGGTGTGAAGATGGGGTTGTACAGAAATAATCTGAATGTGGAATTTGTGTCGAAAATATATTTCACGTGCATGATGGCCTTAAAAGACAACGAGCTTTTTCCTTTAAATAATTTTTCCATGAATACACTCATGTCCCATTATCTAGAATATCATTTAAGGGGAATTTGTACACCAAAAGGTTTAGAAACTGTCTCCAAATTCATCACCAATCAATCTTAAACAATGATCAAAAAACTTATTTTAACATTCATCATATTACTTCCTATAATCGGCTTTTCGCAGAACTTACCGCAAAATTTCAGTTTACAGGAAGCTATCGATTTTGCACTTGAAAATAATCGTTCAGCCGTCAATGCTGGTAGAGATATCGATGCGGCCAAACAGCAAAAGTGGGAAACGACTGCCACCGGATTGCCACAAATAAGTGCTTCCGTAGACTATCAAAATTTCTTAAAACAGCAGGTACAGGTGATTCCAGCAGAATTTTTTGGAGGCAACCCTGGTGAATTTGCCGAAGTTATATTTGGCACAAAACAAAGCGTCAGCGCCACAGCAATTTTAAATCAAAAAATATTTGACGGCTCCTACATTGTCGCTTTGCAATCGGCCAAAGTGTTTTTAGAAATTTCGGAAAACGCAAAAACCAAAACTGATTTGGAAGTTCGCAAATCGGTTATCAATGCTTATGGAAATGTGTTACTAGCGGAAGAGAGCGTACAGATTTTGCAGAGAAACCTTGAAGTACTCCAAAAGAATTTATTCGAAACACAAAAAATATTCGAAAATGGTTTGGGCGAAGAGGAAAGTGTGGAGCAACTGCAAATCACAACCTCTAGTGTAGAAAGCAATTTGAACAATGTGCAACGTATGAAAACTCTGGCCTACCAAATGCTGAATATTGCCATGGGAATTGACGTTAACCACAATACCATATTGACCGATGACCTTGAGACATTGACACAGGAACATATCTCGTTGTCTTTGCTGGAAACCGAGGCTGACGTCCAAAACACTATTGACTATCAAATAGCTGAAAATGACACTGAAGCAAAAGCTCTTATGGTAAAGCTTGAAAAAAGCAAGGCTTTACCCACATTGAACGCTTTTCTCAATGGTGGCCATAACGGCTATAGTGATGAGTTTACTTTTTTTGATAAAAACCAACGGTGGTTCGGGTCGTCGCTTTTTGGGGTTTCTCTGAACATTCCAATTTTCAGCTCAGGCATGCGAAGTGCTTCAACACAGAGAGCTCAAATCAATCTAGAAAAATCTCAAACGGATTTGGTCGAAACGGAACAACAAATCCAATTTCAAATAACTTCGGCAAAAAGCGATTATCAATTTGCCATTGAAGATTATGATAATAAAAAACAGAATTTGGCTCTTGCCGAACGTATTGAAACTAAAAATCAAACAAAGTTTTTCGAAGGCATTTCATCAAGTTTTGAATTGCGTCAAGCACAGACACAACTTTACACAGCCCAACAGGAGTTTTTACAAGCAATGCTAGATGTTATTAACACTAAAGCAGCATTAGAGACGGCGTTAAACACAATAGAACTTAATTAATCGACAATTTACTATTATGAAACATATACTATCAATACTTACAATCGCTTTCATCCTCACATCATGTGGTGGTGACAAGAAGAATACAGTTGAAAACGCCATAGAAAGCGACAATCTTGAAACTATTAGAATTAAACGTGCTGAACTAGTGAGTGATCAAGAAGCCATTCATGAAAAAATCAAACGCTTGGACGAGAAAATTGCAGAATTGGATACCACCAAAAACGTTCCATTGATCACCACCTTTAAAGCGGCTCATCAGCAATTTGACCATATGTTGGAGCTTCAAGGCAACGTAACTACCAAAAATTTATTGGTCATCACCCCAGAATACAACGGCATTCTTACCAATGTATATGTTACGGAAGGGCAAAAAGTATCGAAAGGACAAATATTAGCAAAAATCGATGATGGTGGATTGGGTCAACAATTGGCACAGTTACAAATTCAGTCAGATTTGGCGAAAACAACGTTTGAACGCCAAAAACGTTTATGGGATCAAAAGATTGGAAGTGAAATTCAATACCTTCAAGCCAAATCAACTTACGAATCACAAGCTGCAGCCGTCAATCAGTTAAAACAACAGATAGCCAAAACAACGGTCAGAGCTCCATTTTCAGGAACTATTGATGACGTGATTACGGAACAAGGAAGCGTCGTGGCGGCGGGGCAATCACAATTGATGCGGATCGTTAATTTAGATGATATGTACATCGAAACTGAAGTGCCAGAGCGCTACGTTTCAGACATCACAACTGGTAAAAGTGTGACGGCCGAATTTCCTGTTTTAGGTAAGACCATAGAAACGAAAGTGCGCCAAGCAAGTGATTTTATCAATCCAGCAAATAGAACTTTTAAAGTTGAGATTGCAGTTCCAAACAAAGAGAAATCAATCAAACCGAATTTAACTGCACGTCTCAAAATCAACGATTATTCGAGTGAAGATGCACTGTTGGTACCACAAAGTATTATTTCTGAAAATGCTGATGGCGAACAGTACGTCTATGTTGTTAAAGATAAAAATGCAGAAGGAGAAGGTATCGCCACAAGAGTTATCATCAAAACAGGTAAAACACAAGGTGATGTTATTGAGGTTATAGAAGGCATTGAAGATGGTTCCGAAATCATTAGTGAAGGTGCACGTAGTGTCAAAGACGGACAAACCGTAAAAGTATTAACCATTGAATCTGAAAAAGATGGCCAAAAATAAAAAGAAAAAAAACGTCGATAAAGAGTTTGGCTGGTCGTCTTGGGCCATCAACAATAAGACGACGATGTATGTACTTATTGCCGTCATTTTCTATTTGGGAATTGCCGCATTTTTCAGCATGCCTCGTGAAAATTTTCCAGAAGTCAATGAAACTAAAATCTATATCAGTACTGTGTATCCAGGAAATACCGCGGAAGACATAGAAAAACTGATTACAGATCCATTAGAAGACCAATTGAAAACCGTCAGTAACGTTGTGGACATTACCTCAACGTCGCAGGAAGATTATTCGATGGTTGTGGTTGAATTTGACGAAGGATTAACCGTCGATCAAGCAAAACAAAAAGTTAAGGACGAAATAGAAAGTGAAACATCAAGTGAAGATTGGCCAACATTCAATGGAGCCAAAGTAGAACCAGATGTTTTCGAGTTGAGCCTTTCTGAAGAGATGCCGATTCTAAACATCAATATTTCAGGTGATTATCCTATTGAAAAATTAAAGGAATATGCTGAATATCTTCAAGATGAAATTGAAGATTTGTCGGAAATTAAAAAAGCGGATATACGTGGCGCACAGGACAAAGAAGTAGAAGTCGCAGTGGACATCTATAAAATGATGGCTTCCGAAGTGACTTTCAACGATATCATCGGAGCGATTAATAATGGGAACGTTACCATGTCTGCCGGAAATTTAATTGCCAGTGGTCAACGTCGTACCATTCGTGTTCTTGGTGAAATTGAGAATCCTTCAGAACTTGAGAACTTTGTTGTCAAATCTGAAAATGGAAATGCCATTTATCTCAAAGATGTAGCAACAGTTTCATTTGAGGAAGAGGATAAAACTACTTTCGCCAGAGAATATGGTGAACCGGTTGTGATGCTTGACGTGAAAAAACGTGCTGGTAAAAACATGGTCGATGCCGTAGAGCAAATTAAAGTTATTGTCGATAAAGCTGTTAACGACTTTCTTCCTAAAGACTTATCGGTCACTATTACCAATGATCAATCTTCAGTAACCATCGGACAAGTAGATGATTTGGTCAACAATATCATTTTTGGGGTTATTCTGGTAGTTACCGTCTTAATGTTCTTTTTAGGCTTTAAGAATGCCATTTTTGTCGGTTTCGCCATTCCAATGTCAATGCTCATGTCCTTGATGATTTTGAATCTCTTCGGCTATAGTTTGAACACGATGGTCCTTTTCGGATTGATTATGGGTTTGGGAATGCTTGTGGATAATGGTATTGTAGTCGTAGAAAATGTCTATCGCTTGATGGATGAAGAAGGAATGAGCCGAATGGAAGCCGCAAAGAAAGGTATAGGTGAAATCGCATTTCCTATTATCATTTCAACTGCGACAACGGTTGCAGCCTTTATCCCATTAGGTCTTTGGCCAGGCATCATGGGGGAATTCATGAAAATTTTACCTATTACATTATCGATCGTATTGGGATCGTCTCTTTTTGTCGCTATCTTCTTTAACTCGGTTTTAGTATCACAATATATGAGTATTGAAGATAAGGATATGCCTTTGAAACGTATCATTGTGATGACCAGTGTGATGGCGTTTATAGGTTTGTTGGTCTTTATTTTTGGGGGCACTTACAGAGCTCTGGGCACATTAATGATATTTACAGCTATAATGCTTTGGATGTACCGCTTATTTTTGAGAAAATGGGCTAACTATTTCCAAACCGTAGCGTTGGTAAAACTTGAGAATTGGTATGAGCGACAATTACGTCGTGCGCTGTCAGGAAGAAAACCAGTTTTATTAACTGTGGGGACCATTTTACTTTTGGTCGCTGCTTTTTTTGCCTTTGGAATTTCTCTAAACATGAAACGTACATCAATAGAGTTCTTCCCTGAAAACAAGCCCAACCAAATTATCGTCTATATAGAATACCCACAAGGTACCGCTATTGAAAAGACGAACGCGATTACCAAAGAAATCGAAAAACGTGTTTCCAAAGTCATCAATAATAGTGAGTACAAAGAAGGAGATTATAATTTCTTGGTAGAAAGTGCAGTCTCGCAAGTTGGAGAAGGTGCTGGAAATCCGCAAACAGATGCAGGTTCGGCAGCAGAAATGCCACATAAGGCTAAAATCACAGCCTCAATGCGTGAATATAAATTCCGTAACGGTGCAGACAGTCAAATGTTACTTCAAAAAGTACAGGAAGATTTAGTTGGCATCTACCCAGGCGTTTTGATTTCTGTAGAAAAAGATGCTAATGGTCCACCAGCAGGCGCACCAATCAACATCGAAATTGAAGGTGATGATTATAATGAATTGATTGTCACAGCAGAAAATATGCGTGAATTTATCAATGAAAAAAATATCGCCGGAATTTCTGAATTGAAAATTGATGTCAATAAAGACAAACCAACCATGCGTGTCACCGTTGATAGGGAAAAATCTGGAGAACTGGGTGTGAGCGCTGCGCAGGTAGGTCAACAATTACGTAATTCTATCTTTGGTGCCAAGGCAGGTATTTATAAAGAAGGTGGCGATGATTATGACATTTATATTCGTTTTAATGAAGAAAATAGATACAATGTCAGTGCGCTTTTTAATCAGAATATCACTTTTAGAGATAATACGGGCAAATTGAAAGACATCCCGTTGTCAACGCTTATCAGATATGAAAATAATTCTGGATTTAGTGCCATCAAACATAAAGGCACCAAACGGGTGGTAACTGTATATTCGGCATTGTCCCCTGGTTTTACAGATGCAGGCGCCATCGTCACGCAGATTCAAAGTGAAATGAAAAGTTATGAGGGCTTACCAGAGAACATTAAAATCGATTACACAGGTCAGATCGAAGAACAAAACAAACAAATGGCTTTCCTAATGGGTGCCTTCTTTACAGGTCTTGGATTGATTTTCTTTATCTTGATTTTTCAGTTCAATTCGGTATCTCGCCCTGCGATTATTATGTTGGCTATATTCTTAAGTTTTATTGGAGTTTTTGGTGGTATTGTGATTACTGGCAGTGCGTTTGTAATTATGATGACCATGGTTGGAATCATTTCTCTGGCAGGAATTGTCGTCAACAATGGTGTTGTACTCTTGGATTATGCCCAATTATTGATTGACAGAAAGAAAAACGAACTAGATATCGATGCGGACGAATTTTTATCTCAAGAAGATTTATTTGAAAGTATTGTCAAAGCAGGTAAAGCACGTTTAAGACCTGTATTGTTAACTGCCATCACAACAATTTTAGGATTGATTCCTTTAGCCATAGGTCTAAATATTAATTTCTTCACCTTGTTCAGTGATTTCAATCCCCATATTTATATGGGTGGCGACAATGTTGTATTTTGGGGACCCTTGGCTTGGACCGTTATTTATGGTCTTTTAATAGCCACGTTCTTGACATTAATTGTTGTTCCAATCTTATTTTTCCTCTCTATGCAGTTCAAAATGTGGTTGCGTAGAAAAATAAAATCGGTCAACGACGATATGAACGATGAGCAAATCGAACAAATTGGATCTTGATTAATAGCAGAAAAGCCTCATTAACTATTGAGGCTTTTTTTATTGAGTATCGTTTATCTTGTTTAAATTTGCACTTCAATTTTTAGATTATGTACAGAAGTCACAATTGTGGTGAATTACGAGCATCACATATCAACACAGAAGTTACACTTGCAGGTTGGGTTCAAAAATCACGCGACAAAGGATTTATCGTTTGGGTCGATTTACGCGACCGTTATGGTATCACGCAACTCGTTTTTGACGAGGAGCGCACACCAAAATCCATAATGGAGGAAGCCCAGAAATTGGGACGTGAATTCGTTATTCAAGTCAAAGGAACAGTGATTGAGCGTGCGTCTAAAAATGCGAACATCCCAACCGGCGACATCGAGATATTAGTGTCGGAATTAACTATTTTAAATTCTGCACTCCTTCCGCCTTTCACAATTGAGGATGAAACTGATGGTGGCGAAGAATTGCGTATGAAATATCGCTATCTCGATATTCGTCGCAATCCTGTAAAAAACAGTTTGATCTTTAGAGCTAAAGTGGCTCAAGAAGTTAGAAACTACTTGTCAAAAGAAGGCTTTATCGAAGTTGAAACTCCTTATTTAATCAAATCGACGCCAGAAGGGGCTCGTGATTTTGTTGTGCCTTCTCGTATGAACGAGGGACAATTTTATGCCTTACCGCAGTCACCTCAAACATTCAAGCAATTGCTGATGGTTGGTGGCATGGATAAGTATTTCCAAATTGTGAAATGCTTTAGAGATGAAGATTTACGTGCTGACAGACAACCAGAATTCACACAAATAGATTGTGAAATGGCTTTTGTAGAACAAGAAGATATCTTGAATGCATTTGAAGGCTTAACACGTCATTTACTGAAAGAAGTGAATGGAGTTGAAATCAAGGAATTCCCAAGAATGCTATATGATGATGCCATGCGTTTGTATGGAAATGACAAACCTGACATCAGATTCGGGATGCAATTTGGCGAACTGAACGCAGTTGCACAGCATAAAGAGTTCGGAGTATTTAATGCCGCAGAATTAGTAGTTGGAATTGCAGTTCCCGGTGGCAACTCTTACACACGAAAAGAAATCGATCAATTAACGGATTGGGTCAAACGTCCACAAATTGGAGCGTTGGGAATGGTCTATGTACGTTGCAACGAAGATGGAACCTTTAAATCCTCTGTAGATAAGTTTTATGATGAAGAAGATTTAGCTAAATGGGCAGACATCACGGGCGCAAAAGCGGGCGATTTAATTGTCGTACTTTCTGGCGAAACGCATAAAGTACGCCCACAATTGAGTGCGCTGCGTATGGAATTGGCAACGAGATTAGGTTTACGTAATCCAAAAGAATTTGCGCCACTTTGGGTCATGGATTTCCCGTTGTTGGAATGGGATGAAGACACCAAACGCTACCACGCCATGCACCATCCATTTACATCTCCCAAACCTGGACAATTGGAATTGTTGGAAACAGACCCAGGTGCTGTGAAGGCAAACGCCTACGATTTGGTCTTGAACGGAAATGAAATTGGTGGTGGCTCAATTCGTATTCACGATAAAAAAACGCAAGCCTTGATGTTTGATTATTTAGGATTTACGCCGGAAGAGGCAATAGCACAATTCGGCTTCTTAATGGATGCCTTCCAATACGGGGCACCACCTCATGGAGGATTAGCTTTTGGATTGGACAGACTTGTGGCCATTCTTGGTGGACAGGAAACGATCCGTGATTTTATTGCGTTCCCGAAAAACAATTCGGGTCGTGATGTGATGATTGATGCACCTGCACCAATCGATGACAAACAACTTGAAGAATTAAGTTTGAAACTCAACTTGAAATCATAATTTTAAATCCTGCAACCTGCAGGATTTTTTAGTAGTTTTAGATTATGGCACTCAAACCCTTTGTTAAACGATTTCACATTTGGAGATATAAGAATATTTCTCTGAAAAATTTCGTTTATATATTGAGTGCTTCAGTGGGACTCCTTGCTGGATTAGCTGCCGTAACACTAAAAAACATTACGTATGCGATTCAAAGCGCTTTAGAACACGGTATCATCTTTTCACAAAACCAACTGTATTTTGTCCTGCCTGTGCTTGGTTTACTTTTTGTATATCTTTTAAATAAATATGTTTTCAAAAAGAAGATTGAAATTGGCACCCCTTCTTATATCAAAAGGGCCATTCCTTCGGTTTTATATTCGTTGTTACGGCAAAAAGGTTTTATTCACTATAAGTATATTTATTATCCATTAATTGCCGCTCCGCTAACCGTTGGTTTTGGGGGTTCTGTTGGATTATTAGGTCCGACAATTACTTCGGGTTCAGCAATCAGTTCCAGTTTGAGTCGTTTATTGCACATTGATCGCAAAACGAGAACCTTATTAATTGCCTGCGCTTCCGCTGGCGCAATGGCGTCGATGTTCAAATCACCAATTGCTGCTATCGTTTTTGCGGTAGAGGTTTTCAGTCTGGATTTGACGTTTGCCTCCCTTTTACCTTTATTAATCGCTTCCATTTCATCTGTTTTAACATCCTATTTCTTTTTGGGAGATGATTTGCTATTCAATTTTAATGTGTCAGATAAATTCACCATCAAGGATACTATTTTTTATATCATATTAGGAATAGGAACAGGAATCGCCTCACTCTATTTTACCAAAATTTATTTCGCCATATATAAATTTTTCGAACGTTTTAAAACACGATTTCTCAAATTGGTGGTCGGTGGTTTGGCTATCGGATTGATGTTATATGCGATACCACCGCTTTATGGTGAGGGTTTAAGTTTTACTAAAGATTTATTCGGAGGAAATTATATCCATGCACTAGGCTCAAATCCATTTGAAGATCATCTCGACAATATTTGGGTCGTCATTGCATTATTGATAGGATTCACGGTTTTTAAGGTCGTAGCGATGACCACAACCTTTGCCGCTGGTGGCGTGGGCGGAATCGTGGTACCAACGATGGTAATGGGAAGTGCTTTGGGGAATGTGGTCGCTAAAATCATCAATAATCTAGGTTTGGGATTCCAAGTTTCAGAAGCTAATTTTACTCTTGTTGGAATGGCAGGGTTGATTGCTGGCGTCATTCATGCGCCTTTAACCGCTATATTTTTGATTGCTGAAATTACAGGAGGTTATATTTTGTTTCTCCCTTTGATGATTACTGTTGCGATCTCATATATGATTACAAAAAATTATATGCCTCATACAATCTACACCCGCGAACTTGCAGAACGTGGTGATCTGTTGACACACGACAAAGACCAAAATGTATTGACATTTATGAAACTTGATAGCGTGGTTGAGCGCGATTTTATAACCCTTCAACCAGAAATGTCTTTGGGTGAAATGCTTCATAATGGTGTCGCCAAGTCACAACGGAATTTGTTTCCAGTAACTAACTCCAGTGATGAATTTCTCGGCATAATCTTATTGGATGACATACGCGAGTTTATGTTTGACACCGCTCTTTATGATATAACCTCCGTAGAATTATACATGCACAGCCCACCAGATGTCATTGAATTTGATAAAGATTCCATGAAAGTGGTTATGGATAAATTTCAATTATCTGGCGCATGGAATCTACCTGTGATAAGGAATGGCAAATATTACGGCTTCGTTTCAAAATCAAAATTATTGACCGCATATAGACGACATTTAATTAGTTTTACGAAATAATCATGAAATATCTCATCGGCATATTGACCATCCTCGTTTTCGCCAGCATCCTTACAGGTTATTTTTTGGACAATGAATATTCCCAAAAACTGATTGGATTTGGAGTTTTAGGGCTCTTCTTTGTTGTGTTTCCATTATTTTCATGGTACCGTTGGAAGGACAAAAAGGTGCAGGACTATATGCTTACAAAAGAAAATCTACAAAAAATGCGTGAACGAGAAAGCAAAAGAAAGAGTTAGCAGTTTTCAGTCCCAGTATGCAGTTCTTATCCTAGATATGATAGAATATCCTAAACTATTTCAAAGTCAATTCTTCAGAATTAATAGATCAATTCAAATTTCTTTTTTCAATAAAAAATTGTTTCAATAGTTGCGATGATTCTTCTGCCATCACGCCTCCAACCATGACAGTTTTTGGATGCAACTTTGTATTCAAAGTTGTGCAACCACGTTCCTCGTCTTTGGCGCCATACACAATCTTACTGATTTGGCTCCAATACAACGCACCAGCACACATTTGACAAGGCTCTAATGTCACATATAAAGTACAGTTGTGAAGATATTTTCCTCCTAAAAAATTGGAAGCAGCAGTGATGGCTTGCATTTCGGCATGTGCAGTGACATCAACTAATAGCTCGGTAAGGTTGTGCGCTCTTGCTATAATCCGATTCTCAATGACGACAACAGCACCAACTGGGATTTCACCTTTCTCATAAGCTGATTCAGCTTCTTGAAACGCTTTTTTCATAAAATAGGTATCATCGAATGGATTGAGCATTGCTGAAATTTGGAAGTGAGAAATCAAAAATACAATTTCAAGTGGTACATTTGTGGACATATGAGTAAATTTTTAAACCATATCAATTCACCTTCCGATTTACGAAAGTTAAATCAGGATGACCTACCTCAACTTGCAAAAGAGTTACGTGATTTTATCATCGATATAGTTGCAACAAAAGAAGGTCATTTGGGAGCTAGCCTTGGCGTTGTGGAATTGACCATTGCCTTACATTACGTTTTTAATACTCCAGAAGATTTATTGGTTTGGGATGTGGGTCATCAAGCTTACGGTCATAAAATCTTAACCGGCAGAAAATTTGGTTTCCATACCAACCGACAATTGAATGGCATTAGCGGTTTTCCAAAACGAACCGAGAGCCATTATGATGCGTTTGGAGTCGGACATTCTTCAACCTCCATTTCTGCGGCTCTAGGAATGGCGATTGCGTCTCAACTCAAAGGTGTGGACAAACATCACATTGCAGTGATCGGTGACGCCTCTATTGCAAGCGGAATGGCTTTTGAAGGTTTGAATCATGCAGGTGTAACGGACTCCAATTTATTGGTGATTTTAAATGATAATGCTATAGGAATTGATCCCAGTGTTGGCGCTTTAAAACAATATTTAACTAATGTAAAAAAAGGTACAGAAAAACAGGACAATATTTTTGAAGCATTAAATTTTGATTATTCTGGACCCATTGATGGTCATGATTTGGATGCCATAATTTCTGAATTGGAACGTCTTAAAACTGTAAAAGGTCCTAAATTTTTGCATATCATAACAACCAAAGGGAAAGGTCTTAAACAAGCGGAAGAAAATCAAGTTAAGTATCATGCGCCTGGCAAATTTGATGCGCTTACTGGTGATTTAATTCCAAAAACGAAAACCGAAGAACCACCAAAATTTCAAGATGTATTTGGATATACCATTGTCGAATTGGCAAAAGAAAACCCAAAAATCGTTGGAATTACACCTGCAATGCCTACAGGAAGTTCGCTAAAATTCATGATGGATGTGATGCCCAATCGTGCGTTTGATGTTGGTATTGCAGAGCAGCATGCTGTAACATTGGCGGCCGGAATGGCAACGCAAGGCATGGTAGTTTTTTGCAATATTTACTCAACATTTTTGCAACGTGCCTATGACCAAGTAATACATGATGTGGCTTTACAAAATTTACCCGTCATTTTCTGTTTGGACAGAGCCGGATTGGTGGGTGAAGATGGTGCAACTCATCATGGTGTTTTTGATTTAGCTTATTTACGATGTATTCCCAACCTCATCATTTTTGCACCTCGCAATGAAATAGAATTTCGAAATATCATGTACACGGCTCAACTAGGTTTGGAACATCCGATTGCCATACGTTATCCACGTGGCAAAGGCACCATCATCGATTGGAAGCAACCGTTTGAAAAAATTGTATTAGGTAAAGGAATTGCACTTAAGAAAGGATCGATTGTGGCAATCTTGAGTATTGGAACTATTGCTGAAAATATCACAAAAGCGATTGGTACGTTAAAACCTAAAGATGCAGTTGCGCATTATGATATGCGGTTCGTTAAACCTTTGGACACAGAGCTACTCCATGATATATTTAAAAATCACCAACAGATTCTTACCATCGAAGATGGAACAATCACAGGCGGATTTGGAAGTGCAATATTAGAATTTGCTTCACAATATGACTACCGTAACCCTATAAAATTATTGGGTATAAAAGACGATTTTATTGACCATGGATCCATCGAACAACTTCAGCAGCTGCTAAAAATAGATGTTGAAGGCATTAAGAGCACGATTAAGGATTTCCTTATTCTTGATCGTTGATGACCATTACTGGTTGCGCTTTATGATCATATGCTTTTACTGTTTCGTTTTTTGGATTTTTACTTTTAGAGATGTCGTCAACCACCAATAAAAAAGCTAGAGTAACAAAGAAAATTACAATAGCACCTAGTAGATTTTTTTTCATGAGATAATGGGTTAAGTCCTTGTTTCAGATCCAAATATAATCAAATATCGTTAAAGTGCAAATTTTTCCGATAAAATGTTTTAATTATAAATGATTTCCCTTCAATTTGCGATGCGTTAAGATGGCATTACTATCCGATAACTTTGAAACATAGGAACATACGGCTTGCAAATTTTTGTATAACGTATCTTGATTGACGTCCACAGTTTCAGGGAAAATTTTCAAAATCAACTTATTATAATTAGATAAATTTCCATTGAACTGGTTGTAGATCGTTCCTGTAAAGATTCTCAAAAGTTCTATAATGACTTCGTGTCCTGCGATTTCTTTATCAATAACCTCTTTTGAGTTATATACGTTTTGGACGCTTAATTTTATGATGTCTTTTATTTGGGCTTTGTACTGACTCACATCCAATAAAGCCTTTTCAAATTCGCCTTGGAGAATGGCATCTTCATGCTTCATGAAAATCTCAACAACTTCATTAATCAAAGTATTAATGGCAAGTGCTCTTAAATAACTAATCCTATCTTCAGTATTGGTTAGCGAATTGTAATTATCCTTGTTAATTGTATTACGCACTAAATTAATAAGATATTCTAATGCAAATTCTTCCTGAATCAATCCTAAATTTATTCCATCTTCAAAATCGATAATAGTATAACAAATATCATCGGCTGCTTCAACCAAAAAAGTCAGTGGATGTCTGGCAAAACTAACATCGTCACCTTTTCTGGTTTGTTTGAGACCCAATTCGGAAGCAACATCTAAAAATGCTTCCTTTTCAGATTGAAAAAATCCGAATTTTTTATCTGCGATATGATTCGTTGGTTTTTTCGGTAAGGATTCTTTTGGGTACTTCATAAAGGTTCCAAGAGTTGCATAACTCAATCGTAAGCCTCCTTCTCTACCCGTTCTGCTTTCAGTTAAAATCTTAAAACCATTGGCATTCCCTTCAAAGTCACACAGATCTTGATATTCTTTTTCGCTTAATTGATTTTTAAATTGTGCGCCATTTCCTGTTTTAAAAAATTCTCCTATGGCTTTTTCCCCCGAATGTCCAAAAGGCGGATTCCCTATATCGTGTGATAAGGCAGCAGCTGCGACAATCGCTCCAAAATCATTTATCTGATACCCATAAATGCTTTGTAAGTGCGGATGTTTCTTCAATAATCGTTGACCTACTTTTCGTCCCAAAGAACGTCCCACAACACTCACTTCCAAACTGTGTGTTAAACGTGTATGGACAAAATCGGTTTTTGATAGTGGAATAACTTGTGTCTTATCTTGAAGACTTCTAAACTCCGATGAAAATATAATCCGATCATAGTCAACTTCAAACCCTAACCGTGTTTCATCCTGTTCTTTTCTTAAACGTTTATTAGTGTCTCCAAAACGTTTTAAGGAGAGTAATTGTTCCCAATTCATACTATAATAATTGGTTTGCAAGATACCTTTTTTCAATGTTAACTAAACGTTTCCATTCATTATTTATCCTTTCGTCCGATAACATTTACATAACTTTTTTATCAAATAGGTTTAATCTTTAGGTAACCTCGTCTTTACACTAAGATGGTTTCTTTGTCAAAATTTAAAACGATAATCTAAAAAATCATTAAACAAAAAAATCATGAAAAAAATCTGTTATTTATTAATATCCATTTTAGCGATAAGTTTTGCAACAAGTTGCGGTGACGACGATGTTATAACAAACGATGATGATGGAGGTACAACTGGTGATGTAATCACTAAAACAGGAATTATCACTGCTGATGAAACTTGGACGGCAAATAATATTTACGTTTTATCTGGAAAAGTTGTAGTTGATGACGGAGTTACACTTACCATCAACAAAGGAACCATTGTTAAAGGTGCTGAAGGCCAACTATCTTTAGCGTCTGCTCTAGTAGTAGATCAAGGTGGTATATTAATGGCTGAAGGTACAGCTGCTGAACCGATCATCTTTACTTCTATATTGGATAACATCGAAGTAGGACAAACACAAGGTTCAAATTTAACTGTAGCCAATTCAGGTTTATGGGGTGGCATCATTGTTTTAGGAAGAGCACCAATCTCTGTGAGTGGTGATATTTTGACAAATAACATTGAAGGTCTTCCAGCGACTGAAAGTTACGGTGAATATGGTGGGAATATTCCAAATGACAATTCTGGTGTATTAAAATACATCTCTATTCGTCATGGTGGTATTTCTATCGCTGCTGATAATGAAATCAACGGATTGACTTTAGGTGGTGTAGGTTCAAACACAGTTATTGACCATATTGAAGTAGTTGCTAACCAAGATGACGCTATCGAGTGGTTTGGCGGTACTGTGAATGTTTCTAACGTATTGACATATGCTCAAGGTGATGATGCATTGGATGCTGATGAAGCTTGGTCTGGAACAGTTACAAATGCATTAGTGATTTTAGGAGAAGATTCTGGTGCTGCTTTAGAATTGGATGGCCCTGCAGGTTCTTCTGCTACAGAAGCTGGCTATACCATACAAAATGTAACGTTGATCGGTGGTGGCACTTCACTTTATGCTGATTTAAGAGATGGTCTTATTGCCAACATGAACAATGTTTTGGCCTATGGTTTTGATGCTACATCTACCGTAAAAGTTAATGGTGCAGATTCTCAAACAGAATTGGCAAATAATAGAATCACGTTTTCTAACTGGGAAATTGTTCTTCCTGCAGGTGTTGCTTTAACAGATATCATTGTTGGCGCATTGCCAGGTGATGAATTCAAATTTTTAGATAACGCTACAGCAATTGCATCTCCAGCTGATGCTACAGTTGGTGCAAACACGTCCGTATTTTCATGGACGTATGCTGCCGCAATTAACGCTTTCTAATTGAACATTAAACACTATCAATAAAATGTCCATTTGCATTTAAAATGCTGTGGACATTTTATTCATTTATAAAAAATATCCAAACTCAAATGACAATGTCAAACAAGGGAATTCTTACAATTTTATGTCTATTGGTATTACAAATTGTAAATGCTCAAACCGGAAAGCTCACGGGGAAAATTTTTGATGGGGAATACAATGACGTGCTACCATTTGCCAATGTTTTGGTGAAAGGCACACAAAAAGGAACCACATCAGATTTTGATGGCAATTACACTTTAGAACTTGAAGATGGTTCTTACACGATTCTTTTTTCATTTGTGGGTTATGAATCAAAAGAAGTCACAGAAGTTAGTATCAAAAACGGTGAGGTCACAGAGTTAAACGTTACACTTAATGCATCAACTGCGTCTTTGGATGAAGTAGTCATTACCACTACCGCTAGAAGAAATTCTGAACAATCTGTTTTGAATTTACAGAAAAATTCTGCCACCTTGATGGATGGATTATCTATTGAAAGCATTAATAAAACTGGTGCTAGCAGTATCGCTTCGGCCATCAAAAGCGTTCCAGGGGTTTCTGTGCAGGATGGCAAATATGTTTTTGTACGTGGATTAGGTGACCGTTATACCAAATCTATTTTGAACGGTATGGATATTCCAGGATTGAATCCTGATAAGAACACCATTCAAATGGATATATTCCCAACCAATATTTTAGAGAATATTTTGGTCATGAAATCTGCCTCTGCAGATTTACCAGCAGATTTTACAGGTGGTGTGGTTGACATCATCACCAAGGACTTTCCTACAAGTAAGCAAATGCGCGTTTCATTTTCTGGAGGATACAATCCTAGCATGCACTTTAAGGATAATTATTTGAGCTATGAAGGCGGTGCAACTGATTTTTTAGGTTTTGATGATGGCACAAGAAAATTACCCCTCTCCACTGATCTCAATATTCCTAATCCTGCAGCTGAAAATAATGGTATCTTGGATAACGTTACCCGTGCATTCGACCCTACTTTAGCTGCCGAAAGGTCTACAAGTTTGCCAGATTTTAGTCTCGGGTTTAGCTACGGAAATCAATTTGAAGTCGGTGAAAACAAATTAGGGGTTATTGCCTCTTTAGATTATAAGAATACAACCGCGTTTTATGAAGGTTTTGAAAACGGTATTTATCAAAAACCTGAAGAACGTGACCAATATGAATTACGTTTTGACAGGCGTCAAATAGGAGATTATGGTTCTAACAATGTTCTAGGCTCCCTTCTAGCCGGAATTACCTACAAAACCTCAAAGTCAAAGTACAGTTTAAATGCTTTGCACATTCAAAATGGAGAAAGCAGAGCGGCACTTTTTGATCAAAAGACAGAAATTTCCAATTCCATTGATGTGGTTAAGGACAATTTAGAATATACACAGAGGTCGGTTTCCAATTTATTGTTGTCCGGAAAACATTCCAACGATGATGCCTCCTTTACAACAGAATGGAAAATCGCCCCTACTTTATCCAGAGTATATGATAAAGATGTCAGGTTAACAACGTTCATAAAAGATCAAAATGGCAATTTCACCATCAGCTCTGATGCCGGTTTTCCAACTAGAATCTGGAGAGACTTAAATGATGCCAATGCGGTTGCAAAAATTGACTTTACTAAAAAGTATGACTTATTTGGTAAAAAAGCATCTTTCAAATTTGGTGGTCTTTATACCTACAAGCTACGTGATTATTCAATCTACAGTTATGAAATTGCATTTTTAAACTTAAGTCCAACAGTTTTTGGAGGGGACCCAAATGCCATTTTGGCAAGTGAGAATATTTGGACACCTCAATCAAACTCTGGTTCTTATATACGTGGAAACTTTGAACCTGCAAACTCTTTTGAAGCCAATCAAACTACTGCTGCCGCCTATATTTCCAATGAATTTAAAATAGGTGATAGATTAAAAACCATATTGGGACTTAGGGTAGAATATTTCACCACTTTCTTTACTGGTCAAAATAATTCGGGAAGTCAAGTTTTAGACAATGAACAATTATTGGATGAAATGGACTTCTTTCCATCCGCTAATTTGATTTACGAGTTTGATGAAAAAACAAACTTCAGAGTATCCTATTCTAAAACTACAGCAAGACCAAGTTTTAAAGAAAAGTCGTTGGTACAGATTTCTGATTTATTAACAGGAACACTCTTCCTTGGAAATATTGATTTAATCCCATCTTATATTGATAATTTCGATTTTAGATTTGAAATTTTTGGGGAAGAATCTCAAATGTTTGCCTTAAGTAGTTTTTACAAAAGCTTTAAAAATCCAATTGAATTAGTGGCCTATTCCATTACCGCTCCTAATCAATTTACCCCAAGAAACTCGGAATCAGCAAAAGTGTATGGTTTAGAGTTTGAGGCAAGAAAGAATTTTGGATTTTTAACTGACGGATTAAAGGATTTAAGCCTCAATGTCAATATTTCGATTATCGAATCTAAGATTGAGATGGCTAAAGGCGAAGATCAGGAATTTGATTCAAGACAAGCGTTTGCTCGCGATGGCGAAACCATTGATGACACACGAGAACTTCAAGGGCAGTCACCATTTTTGGTAAATGCAGGATTGAACTACAATAACCAGAATCTGGGATTTGAAACAGGATTGTTCTATAATGTACAGGGTAAAACACTAGAAGTTGTAGGATTTGGTAAAAACCCAGATGTCTATGTACAACCCTTTAATAGCTTGAATTTCAATTTATCAAAAACATTCGGAAAAGAAAAAAAATCGTCTGTCAATATCAAGGTTGATAATATTTTAGATGCAGAAAGAGAAAGTTCTTACGAGTCTTTTGGCGCGTCAAAAGTGCCATTTTCCCTTAGACAACCCGGAACGGCGTTTTCAATAGGATATAGTTTGAATTTTTAAATATCGAACCATGTGCTGTACTGGGAATTCGGTATTAAACAAAAAAATAGAAAATTGAATCATTAAGATTTAAAAAAAAAATGCATCCACAGAAGGGATGCATTTTTAATTTATAACTATAAAATATCAATTACGAATTGCAACTGATGTTTTATTTGACCATTCATTTACGCTCGCAATCACATTATTGGAATAATCAACTTCCTTAAGGCTATCTGTCTGCCAAAAAAACCATTTCCCAACTTTTTTACCATTGTCATAGTTACCAAGCGCTAATTTTTTTCCATTTAGATCATAACTGACCCATTCACCGTGAAGTTTACCATCTTGATTAAGAGTTCCAACTTGTTCTATGGAACCATTGTCATAAAAATAGGTGGCTTTTATTAAATCGCCTTGTTTTTCAGTCGTAACTTTTTTGTCTTGTGCAAAACCATAACTTGTTAAAAGTAATGCAACTAATAGAACTATATTTTTCATTGTATCTGTATTTTAAATTAATGATTGCTTAACAAATATATGCAATTGTTTACGTTTAAAAAACATTCACTTAACGTTAACTTAACTTTATAGATTTAATTAGCTGTTTTTCAATATATTAAAATATTAAGATTTAACATTGGAACTATAAAAAACACTGATTTACTAATTATTCATTATGTTTATCAAAGCATATGAACATCACAGTTTTTAAAAGAACATAACATTATGATAACATTTCGTTCAATTTAAAAGATGAAATTTGCCAACTATATACATTTAATTTTCAATGGAGAATATTTACTTATATATGATTATTGCCCTAGCCATTTTAGCAGTTGCTGATTTGGTTGTTGGAGTCAGTAATGATGCTGTTAACTTTTTGAATTCCGCCATGGGATCAAAGGCGGTTTCGTTCAGAACGCTCATGATTGTGGCAAGTCTTGGAATCGGAATCGGTGCCATTTTTTCTAGTGGAATGATGGAAGTTGCCCGAAAAGGGATTTTTAATCCTGGTGAATTTATGTTCAGTGAAATCATGATCATCTTTATGGCTGTTATGATCACTGATATTCTCCTTTTGGACTTTTTTAATTCTATTGGATTACCTACCTCTACGACTGTATCCATCGTATTCGAGTTACTGGGAGCTTCGGTAGCGATGACCTTGATTAAAATCAGCCATGACAGTGGTGACTACACGGAAGTCATGAACTATATCAACACATCAAAGGTTTCAGAAATTATCTTCGGAATATTGCTCTCGGTCGTGGTAGCATTTACCATTGGTGCCTTTGTACAATGGGTTGCAAGACTATTACTGTCTTACGATTTTGAGAGAAAAGCCAATTGGGTTGGTGCACTTTTTGGGGGTTTTGCCCTGACAGCAATCACCTATTTTATATTTATCAAAGGTATTGGTGGGACAAATTTGGCAACTCAAAGTTATGATTTTACCAATGGAGATACGATCAAGGAATTTCTAGAGCATCAAGCACATTATATTGTTGCAATTAGCTTCGTCTTATGGATGGTATTATCGTACATTGTGATTGCTTTATTGAAGACAAATATTTATAAATTGGTCATTTTAGTCGGAACGTTTGCGCTTGCATTGGCATTTGCAGGTAACGATTTGGTCAACTTTATTGGACCGTCCATGGGTGCATTTCAGGCTTATTCCGATTTTACCAATCCAGCAATTAACATATCGGGATTACCTGCAACCGAATTTCGAATGGATAGTTTAAGCGAAAAAGCAACGACTCCAACATTATTATTACTCGGTGCAGGATTAGTCATGGTTTTGACACTTTGGTTCTCTTCTAAAGCTAAAGACGTTGTAAAAACATCATTGGATTTAGCAAGTCAAGGCGAAACAAAAGAACGTTTTCAACCCAACTTTTTATCCAGAAATTTTGTCAGAATGGCTATGGGACTGTCACAATTCTCTTCATATGTATTGCCAAAAACTTGGGAAGCGAAGATTGATAAACAGTTTGAGGCTCCTGTCATTAAGCTTACCAAAGATAAAGTACACGAATTGCCTTCTTTCGATTTGGTAAGGGCGGCAGTGAACTTAATGGTTGCGGCGGTGTTGATTGCCATTGCAACGTCCTATAAATTACCCTTATCTACAACCTATGTGACGTTTATGGTGGCCATGGGATCTTCATTAGCCGATAGAGCTTGGGGAGCGGAAAGTGCAGTATACAGGGTTGCGGGTGTCATCAACGTCATTGGCGGCTGGTTCTTCACCGCATTCAGTGCCTTTTTTGCGGCAGCTCTAGTAGCCTATTTGCTGAATTTGAACATTCAAATAATGTTCCCGATTTTATTGTTAGCAGCTTTTGGGTTGCTTATCAAAAGTTCGTTGGCACACAGTAAAAAAGTGAAAGAAAACAAAGCAGAGGATCGATTGAGTAAAACCGAAAGTAGTTCTGTACAAGGTGTGATCCATGAGAGTGCAAAAAACATTGCGAATGTTGTGAAACGCGGTAACAAGATTTACACCAATGCAATAAACGGTCTAGCTCTACAGGATTTGAATTTACTCAAAAAGAATAAAAAACAAGTCCGCAAACTTTCTGAAGAGGTCGACGAATTACGTGATAATATTTTTTACTTTATAAAAAATCTGGACGATTCAAGCATAGGAGCAAGTAACTTCTACATTAATGTTTTAGGTTATCTTCAAGATATGACGCAATCTTTAGAATACATCTCGAAAGTGAGTCATAAACACATCCACAACAACCATAAGAAATTAAAGTTTAGTCAAATTAAGGAGTTGAAGGAAGTAGACGAGCGTTTTGAGCGCCTATTCAATAACACAAGAAATGCTTTTGAGTCGCATTCTTTTGAAGAAATCGGGTTTATTTTAGGAAGAAAACAAGAAATCGTGAGCCTTGTGACAGGTAAAATCCAAAAGCAGGTAGAACGTACGCGAAGCGAGGAATCGAGTCCAAAAAATACCACCTTATATTTCAGCATCTTGTTGGAAACTAAAGATTTGCTTCATGCAACGATGAATTTGTTGGAAGAATATCATCATGCACATGACAGCTCTGTAAAACCAGCAACAATCATCAGTGCCGATGGTCAAAAGGACAGTTAATTAAATAGTTTTTCCATACAATAGTAAAGCCAACTTCTACGAGTTGGCTTTTTTTATTACTTAGTATCAAACTATTTTAATAATTAATAGCAATATTTATTACCTTTAGATTCAATTAACTAATCAACATATTATATGAAAAATCTTTACAAACAACATTTATTCTTAAAAAGTAAGGTTATCCTTATTGTATTTATGATGTTTGGTATTTGCGCCGTTGCACAAAAACCAAAAGCCAAAAGTAATCTTGAAATTAGCCTCGAGGCCGATGAAAAGATAGATACAGAAGTCAAAGGGAATATGAGCATCAACCTGAATACTGGTTTTCCTATGGCCATGTACCAAGTGAATTTTGAAGTTCCGGAAGGCACACCAGAATCGATGGCACAACACTATTTACAACAGGCGCATGAAAAGTTGGGAATCCCGCAAAATGAGTTAACAAATCTTCGTCATCATGCTACTAGAAGTACAAATGCTGGTTCTGTGGTAAGATATCGTCAATATTCAGGTCAATATCCCGTTAATAGAGCTGAAGTTACGATTTCCATTTCGCCTCAAAACAAAGTGGTGTTTGTCATGAATAGTTACGAAATCAATACAAATTCGGGATCAGTTCAGCCAAGTATTTCTGAAGCAGTTGCTTATCAATTGGCTTTTAATTACTTGGGAGTATCAAGTGGTGTGAATTATACCGACACCAAATTAATGGTCTACAAAAATACCAAAATAGAGCGACTGGCTTATGAAGTAATTATTGCGACTCATCATCCCGCAGGAGAATGGCATGTATATGTAGATGCGCGTTCCCAAGAAATTTTCAAAGTCGAGGATATGTCGCATTATCATAAAGATAAGGATAAGACAAAATCTGAAGCAGAACCAAATGCCAGAGCCATGGTTCCCGTAGATGGCACAGGGATGGTTTTCAACCCAGATCCTCTGTCTTCTAACCAAGTTGCTTATGGTGGTGGTTATGTAGATGGGAACGATGCCAACACTACACAATTGAATGATGCAAGGTTTAGTGTCACTTTGAGAGACATTGATTTAACTGCTGGCGTCTATACACTTAAAGGACCTCGTGCAGAAATTGTGGATTTTGAAGCTCCCTTCGACGGTTTGTATACCCAAAGCAGTTCTGTTTTTAATTTTACTAGAAACGAGCAAGGTTTTGAAGCTGTCAATACCTATTATCATATCGATTATATGATAGGATATATCAATGAAACTTTAGGTTGTGATGTTTTACCATACCAATATAGCACTGGTGTGAGGTTTGATCCTCATGCATTGAATGGTGATGATAATTCCTATTATTCTTCAGCTACTGGACGACTTGCCTTTGGGGAAGGATGTGTGGATGATGCCGAAGATTCAGATGTGATCCATCATGAACTCGGTCATGGTTTACACGATTGGGTGACTTCGGGAGGTTTATCTCAAGTCAACGGATTAAGTGAAGGTTCTGGTGATTATGTTGCTCAATCTTATAATAGAAGTCTTGGAAATTGGACACCCGCTGATGCAGCTTATAATTATGTTTTTAATTGGGATGGCCACAACGTTTGCTGGAATGGTAGAACTACAGGTTATACAGCGGTCTATCCTTCAGGACTTGTTGGACAGATACATACCGATGGACAAATTTGGGCCAGCTGTTTAATGGGGATTTGGAATCAAATCGGGCGTGAAGAAATGGATAAGATTTTTTATGAAGGACTTGGCATGACCAATGGTTCATCCAACCAAAATGATGCTGCCAATGCAGTTTACCAAGCGGCAATCAACTTGAATTATACACAAACGCAATTGATAGCAATCCATGATTCACTTGAAGATTGTGGGTATACCTTGCCTCCATTACCTGGTCCACCAGTAGCTATGTTTGATGCTGAAACCACTATGCTATGTTTGGATAACAATAGTTTCATAGACTTCACAGACACCTCCTCACCTGCCGGAACTTCATGGTTGTGGACCTTTGAAGGTGGAACGCCAGCTACATCAACAGACCAAAACCCGGAAATATCTTATGCAGCAGAGGGTGTTTATGATGTAACTTTGACTGTTACGAATGAATTTGGTACGGATACAACGACCGAATCTGATTTTATTACTGTTTTGGCAGGCGATAATTGCCCAGCCTGTACGTCTCCAACAAACACTACTGTGATTCCGATTAGTACGACTGGAAACGTTACCTATAATTCAATCATCAACGTTCCTGGAGCTGGAGATATAACTGACGTGAATGTCACAATCAACATTACGCACACTTATGATGCCGATTTAGATATTTTCATAATTAGTCCTACCGGAACTCAAGTAGAACTTACAACAGACAATGGTGGCAGTGGAGATAACTTTGTCAACACTGTTTTTGATCAGCAGGGCACAGTATCAATTACGACAGGATCCGCTCCTTTTACCGGTGTATTTATTCCTGAAGGCAATTTGACTAATTTCAATGGTGAAGAGGCGTCTGGAGATTGGACTTTGAGAATTACAGATGATGCAGGTCAAGATGGAGGTCAGTTGAATTCATGGACTTTAGAAGTTTGTGTTGATTCAGTATTGTCAGTAGCTGAAACTGAATTTGGTGGATTTTCAATTTTCCCAAATCCGAATCACGGCGAGTTTACCATCAAAATGAATTCAATTTCAAGTGATAACATAACTGTTGAAGTTTTTGATATCAGAGGTCGTTCCATATTTAATAACACCTATGGTAGCTCTGCTAACTTTAACCAATTGATCACACTAGATGCTATCCAATCTGGAATGTATTTGGTAAAAGTGCGTGATGGCGAACGAGACATAATTAAAAAAATCATAATTGAGTAAGTAAAATTGGCTCGAGCATAAATTGATAATATTTAAAAACCCAATGAAGTCAATCATTGGGTTTTTTTAATACCAATATTTTACAATCCATTAGTCCGTGGGAACACCAATTTGGTCCAATTCAAAGTCTGATGTTTTTCTAGACTCGAATTTTTTAACATCTACAACGTACGTATCCGAAATTGAATCATGCCAACCTTTACCATTTGTTCCTAAAAAAGAAAGTGCATCAAATGGTATTAAACGGCATAGACTTCTTATTGCAATTGCTTTGTGAGACGGCTTCTGACCAGAAGTCATTACTACCTTTGTATTTGTGACATATTTACCTAATGATCTTTGCGTCGTTATTTCAAATATTAAGTAGTATAGAAACAATAAGGTAAAACTAAATAAATAGTCCTCTATGACTGACAGTCCGCTCCAAAAATCACTCAAGCCATAGTAGCCTGTAAATTCCCCGATATAAAAGAATCCATAGGCTATCCCATACATAATGGCATATTGTGGAATCAAATCAATCAAATAATTGATAACACGTTGGCCTTTGCTCGCGAGAACTTCTTGTCTAATGTTTGAATTGTGGAGTTGCATGTATCTATAATATTTATGTTTTCAAATATAGCATTATCCGTAAATAAAAAAAGCATCCCTTTCGAGATGCTCTTTTCAACACTTAAATTGTAAATATTAGGATCCGCACATCAAGCAGTCATCACCTTCAGCCTCTTTTGCTTGGGCAATTAGTGCTTTCATTTCTTCAGCACTCATCGGTTCTACTTCTGCGCTTTCTTTTGCGAATTTCGCAGCTGTTTTTGCAGCTTGATTTTGTTTCTCAACGATCGTGTCATCTACCTCAACAACTTCGGATACTTGAGCAGCTGGCTCTTGCTTTTTAACATTATCAAGAGTAAACTTGATGGCATCCACCGCACTTTTCGTTCTTAAATAATACATTCCTGTTTTCAGGCCGCTCTTCCATGCATAGAAATGCATAGATGTCAGTTTTGCCATCGTTGCTCCTTCTAAAAACAAGTTTAATGATTGAGATTGGTCAATAAAATAACCTCTATGACGTGACATATCAATAATGTCTTTCATACTTAATTCCCAAACCGTTTTATATAAATCTTTAATATCTTGAGGAATACTATCGATATGTTGCACCGAACCGTTTGCTCGCATGATTTCTTGCTTCAGGTTTTCATTCCAAAGACCCAATTCGACCAAATCTTCCAATAAATGTTTATTGACGATGATAAACTCGCCAGACAACACACGTCTTGTATAAATATTGGAAGTGTAAGGTTCAAAACATTCATTGTTTCCAAGTATCTGTGAAGTACTTGCAGTTGGCATTGGCGCAACTAATAGAGAATTACGCACGCCATGTTTTTTAACTTCTTTGCGCAATTTTGCCCAATCCCATCGACCGCTTAATTCTTCATCTTTAATTCCCCATAAATTGTGTTGGAATTCTCCCTCACTTATTGGAGACCCCTTATACGTCTGATATGGTCCATCCTTTTGAGCCTCTTCCATACTTGCTGTGACAGCTGCAAAATAAAGCGTTTCAAAAATTTCTTGATTTAAATTTTTAGCTTCGTCACTGGTAAATGGCATTCTCAACATGATAAATGCATCTGCCAACCCTTGAACTCCCAATCCAATTGGTCTGTGACGCATGTTTGAATTTTCAGCTTCAATCACTGGATAGTAATTTCTATCAATTACTTTGTTTAAGTTCTTGGTGACACGTTTGGTAATCTTGAACAATTCCTTATGATCAAATTCGCCATTCTTCACAAACATTGGCAACGCAATAGACGCTAAATTACATACTGCAATTTCATCTGGAGAGGTGTACTCCATGATTTCTGTACATAAGTTAGACGAACGAATAGTTCCTAAATTTTTCTGGTTGGACTTACGGTTTGCTGCATCCTTATACAACATGTAAGGCGTTCCTGTCTCAATTTGCGACTCTAAAATTTTCTCCCAAAGTTCACGCGCCTTTATGGTTTTACGACCTTTTCCTTCAGCTTCATACTTTAAGTATAGCGCTTCGAACTCTTCACTATGCACATCACATAATCCAGCACATTCATTTGGGCACATCAAAGTCCATTTTCCATCTTCTTGCACACGTTTCATGAACAAATCGGAAATCCACATGGCATAAAATAAATCCCGAGCACGCATTTCTTCTTTTCCGTGATTTTTCTTCAAATCGAGAAAATCAAAAATGTCAGCATGCCATGTTTCCATGTAAATCGCGAAACTTCCTTTACGTTTTCCACCACCTTGGTCTACATAACGCGCTGTATCATTAAAAACCTGGAGCATTGGCACAATTCCATTACTGGTTCCATTTGTACCTGCAATGTAGCTTCCTGTCGCGCGGATGTTATGGATAGACAAGCCTATTCCACCCGCTGATTGGGAAATTTTGGCTGTTTGCTTTAGTGTATCGTAAATACCGTCAATACTGTCGTCCTTCATGGTCAACAAGAAACATGAGGACATTTGAGGTTTAGGTGTACCTGCGTTAAAAAGTGTTGGTGTAGCGTGTGTAAAATATTTTTTGGACATCAACTCATAGGTCTCAATCGCAGCATCTAAATCATTCAGGTGAATTCCGATAGATACGCGCATCAACATGTGCTGTGGACGTTCTGCAATTTCGCCATTCAATTTTAACAAATAAGAACGTTCCAAAGTTTTGAATCCAAAATAATCATAGCCAAAATCACGATTATAAATAATTGTTGAATCCAATTTTTCTTTATTCGCCATGATGACTTCGTACACTTCATCAGCCAATAATGGTGCTTTTTTACCAGTACGAGGATTGACGTATAAGTATAAATCTTCCATTACTTCGCTGAAAGATTTTTTGGTGTTTTTGTGTAGGTTAGAAACAGAAATCCGTGCTGCCAAACGTGCGTAATCAGGATGTGCAGTGGTCATGGTCGCGGCTATTTCCGCAGCTAAATTATCCAATTCGCTTGTGGTCACACCATCATATAACCCTTCAATCACACGCATTGCCACTTTCACTGGATCTACCAATTCGTTAAGACCGTAACATAATTTACGCACTCTCGCCGTGATTTTGTCAAACATCATTGGCTCTCTGTGGCCATTTCTTTTTACTACATACATATTTTTTAGGGTTTTAAAAGCTCTGACACACCTCTATCAGAACGTTGGTTAATGCGTTTTAGTTGGAATTTGAAATTAAACAGGGTGCTTCCGAAAGGTTCGGAAGGATCCAACAACTTAAAATCAAAGTGTTTAGATTAATTAATTAACTCTTAATTAGGGTCGAAAATCCTAGCCTAATTAAATCATTTATTAGAAATCAGCGTCAAAATTGAATTTGTCTTTCTCTTCTTCTTTGTTCATCACACCTGCTTTTTGATATTCAGACACGCGTTTTTCAAAGAAATTTGTTTTCCCTTGAAGGGAAATCATATCCATAAAATCGAATGGATTTGCGGTATTATATTCCTTTTCGCAATCAAGTTCTGTTAATAAACGGTCGGTAACAAACTCTAAATACTGTGACATCAATTTGGCATTCATACCAATCAAACTTGCTGGAAGCGATTCGGTAATAAATTCTCGTTCGATATCTAGTGCATCCACTAAAATTTCTCTGATGCGTTCTTTAGGAACTTTATTAACGAGATGTTTATTGTGCAAATGCACGGCAAAATCACAGTGTACACCTTCGTCACGAGAAATCAATTCATTTGAAAACGTTAGACCTGGCATCAAGCCACGTTTTTTTAACCAGAAAATAGAACAAAATGCGCCTGAAAAGAAAATACCTTCGACGGCTGCAAATGCAATTAAACGTTCCGCAAACGAATCGGAGTCTATCCATTTCAAAGCCCAATCTGCCTTTTTCTTGATAGCCGGAAAGTTCTCTAGTGCGTTGAAAAGTTTGCCTTTTTCTTCTTCATCCTTCACATAAGTATCGATCAATAATGAATAGGTTTCACTATGGATATTCTCCATCATAATTTGGAACCCATAGAAAAATTTAGCTTCGCTATACTGAACTTCGTTGACGAAGTTTTCAGCCAAATTCTCATTTACAATGCCATCACTTGCCGCAAAAAACGCTAAGATATGTTTGATGAAATAACGCTCATCATCATTAAGCTTGTTTTTCCAGTCGGTCAAATCTTGGTGCAGGTCGATCTCTTCAGCAGTCCAAAAACTAGCTTCCGATTTCTTATACCAATCCCAGATATCATGATGTTGTATCGGAAAAATGACAAAGCGATCTTTATTTTCTTTTAAAATTGGTTCTGTAAATTGAGACATTATTTATTTGGTTTTTATTCGAAAATTATACAAAAAATTGGTGCTATTTTGGACTAACAAAGATTCAAAAATATGCACGAAAATCAATAGTATTTTTATAAACAATGTTAACAAGTTTTTAACAACGCAGTGTTTATGGGAGCTTCAAGCGATTTTACAAGGTAAATTTTAAAGTATTGATTATCAGTTTTTTAAAAAAACAAAAACCTTGGCAAACCCTATGGAATAAGGATTGTTGGATCATACAAATAATTTCTATTTTGTGTTTTTTTCGGAGAAGCGTTAGGGACAAAAAAAGAGAGCTATAAAACTCCCTTTTTTAACCCTAAAAATTAACTAACTAAACTAATTGAAACGAATACTGTTTGATTTCTTTAGAAAAAAAAGTCAGGATTTGACTCCTGACTTTTACTGATTGACTAATAGCATTTAATCAAATTTAAGTGAATCCCCACGATCACTCTTTTTTAAAAGTTTTCAATGATGAATTAAAAACTTTTGTCAAATATCTATAAAAATCATTTACAAAATTCGAGATATGTATAGTTGGTATTGAAAACTGTATAGTTGGTAAACTAGGTTGAACCCTATATGTAGATTCACAAATAATGATTTAATAATCATTAAAATAACTCCCAATACACAGAAAATCTTACTGATTATACAATTGTAATACCATTCATATCCATATATTACTATCTTTATGTATATGATTAAAGCGGTTATAGTTGATGACGAACCTAAAGCAATTCAAAGTTTGTCCTGGGAATTAACACATTTCAGCAATGAAATAGAGGTCATTAATACGTTTTCAAATCCAGAAGAAGCTATTAACTATTTAAATCACCATTCCCCAGATTGTTTGTTTTTAGATATACAGATGCCGACTATGGATGGTTTTCAATTTTTGGAAAAATTAGCAAACAGAGATTTTCCCGTGGTCATCACAACAGCGTACAATGAATTTGCCATCAAAGCTTTGAAACATGATGCTATCGACTATCTCTTAAAACCTATCGATTCTGATGATTTGGCCGAAACCATAACCAAAATCAAAAAATACAATACCAAATTTTTCAATTCTTCAAAAATAGAAGAAGCACTATCAAATTTCAATTCCAAGTATGAGCAGAAAAAGATCACCATAAATACTGATGGTAAATTGCTGTTTTTAAATATCGATGACTTACTGTTTGTAGAATCTGACGGCAACTACAGTACCATTGTCACCACTGAAGGTCAAAAAATATTGATTACCAAAAAGCTGAAGGAAGTGAATGATATTTTACCAGAACACTATTTTTTTAGAATTCACAACTCATATATAATCAATCTGAACAAAATTAAAGAATTTATAAAAAACGAAGGTTATGTTGTCATGGAGTCTGGGCATAAAATCCCAGTAGCGAGACAGCGAAAATCCGATTTTTTAGAAAAGTTATAACTGTAAATGTATTTCTTACTCCCTAAAATAGCAACATCCACGCGATGCATAAGTTTTCTATGTGTTATTTTTTTGTTTGCAATAAACGTTTCTCAACTACGAGCACAAATCTCAAAAGATTCCGCTTTTGAAACCACTCTAAAGGCTATTGTAGAAACGAAGCCCAAAACATTCAAGGTCATTGATTCACTTTTTACAGAATTCAATAAGGATAGCCTAAAGATGAAAGATCTACGATTTAAGGCAAAATCCATAAAATATCCTGAAGCAGAATCGTATGCATTGCATTCATTGGGCATTATCTACAGAGACATATCTCATTATGAAAAGGCATTGGAAGCACATCAAAAGGCCTATGAACTTGCAGAATTGGTGGATAATATTGAGTTAGAAGTAAATAGTCTAAATATGATAGGTGTCGTCTACAGACGAATGGACATAATAAAACCAGCGTTGGACTATCACAAAAAGGCATTGGATATTGCAGCTAAAGTCGAAGAACCTTCCAAAACCATCAAAGCAAGTATTGCGGTATCGCAAAATAGTATGGGAAATATTTACCTGACCCTTAAACAGTTTGATTTGGCGATAGCGGAATTTGAAAAATCATTAATCATAGAAAAAGAACTCAAAAACCGCTTGGGGTTGGCTATCAATTATCAAAACCTCGGCTATGCAGACGAAGCTAAAGGTCAATTGGACTTGGCGCTCAAAAATTACAAAAGATCTCTAGATTACAACAATCAGATTGATTCAGAAGTCGGACGTGTGATCTGTTATAACAGTATTGGACAAGTTTATATAAAACAAAAAAAGTATTCGGACGCTAAAATTATTATTGAGGAAGGGCTTAAAAAAGCAATCAATATCAACGATCAATTTTATATTTCGTCTTCCTACATCAATTTAGGCTGGACACAAATGGAAATGAAGTCCTACAAATCGGCTGAAGAAAATCTAAAAATAGGACTTAATATCGCCCAAAACTATAGTTTAAAATCCGCTATTGCCGAAGCGAGCTATAAATTATCAGAGCTCTATAATATTACTGGTGATTACAAATTGGCGATGTCGTATTATAAAAATGCAATTGAGTTAGACAAAACCATTTTTAATGAGCGCAACATGCAATATGTGAGTGACATTATCATTCAATATGAAAATGAGGCCAAAAACAAAGAAATTAAAGCGCTTGCCAGTGAAAATCAGATTATGAATTCGAAGTTGGAGCGTAATCAAAAAATATTCTGGTTTACTATATTAGGCCTGTTGATTATCGCAGGACTGGTTATCGCATTCAATAGAAACCAACAATTGAAACAAGAAAAACAAATCCTGACCTTGGAACAAGATATGTTGCGAAGTCAAATGAACCCTCATTTTATTTTCAATTCATTAAACTCCATCAAATTATACATCATAAATAATGAAAAAGAAAATGCGGTATACTATCTCAACAAATTCTCAAAATTGATTCGCAAAATACTAATTGCTTCTACCGAAAAAGAAATGTCTTTAGATGACGAGTTAGATACGATGAAACTTTATATGAATATTGAAAATATTCGATTTTCGAATGAAATTGATTTTCAAATTGAGGTGGATAAATCCATCAATACTGCAAACATTCGCGTACCTTCCCTTATTTTACAACCATTTTTAGAAAATGCACTATGGCACGGACTTTCTTCAAAGGAAAACAATAAAGAGATTCTTTTAAGTGTCACCAAACCATCGGAAGACTTTATAAGTATTTCGATCACAGATAATGGTGTTGGACGCAAAGAATCGGCAAGAATCAACGATAATAAAATACTGAAACGTAAATCTGTAGGAATAGCCATTACCAAAGCTCGATTGGCTAATTTCTCCAAAAGCTTTACAAACGATTATAAAATCAATATTGAAGATTTATACGATACGAGCGGAATTGCAGTCGGTACAAAGGTAGTGGTCAACATTCCTATTCGTTCAAATGTTTTGAAAAGTGCCTAAAATTTAAAATTGCTACTTAAGAATTTAAAAAAGGACAGCAAACTACTATTTATACTTTTCAGATACCTTTTCCAATTCCATATACCAATCTTCACCAAACTTACGTATCAGCGCCTGCTTGACAAATTTGTATACAGGAACTTGTAATTCTTTACCTAAAGTGCAGGCATCATCACAGATTTCCCATTTATGGTAATTTACGGCTGAAAACTCCGTGTAATCTTTCACTCTTACTGGATATAAATGACACGAAACAGGTTTTTTCCAATCGATGACACCTTGATTGTAGGCCTCTTCAATCGCACAAAGTGCAGTCCCTTTTTTATCAAAAATGACATAGGCACAATCGGCTCCATCAATTAATGGTGTTTCGTGCTCTCCAAAATCATTCGTTGTAAAAGTTTCTTGTGCTTCAATCGCAGTGATACCTTCTTTGCGCAAAAAAGGCTTCACTTTTGGGTATATGTCTTGAAGTATTTTGGTTTCATCCAATTCCAATGGGGCGCCTGCATCACCATCAACACAGCAAGCACCTTTGCAGGCAGATAAATTACAGACAAAATCCTTTTGGATAATGTCTTCAGACACGATGGTTTTTCCCAGTTGAAACATGCTGCAAAATTAGATTTTAATTTAGGATTAAAAAAAGATGCCTCTAAAAAAATGAAGTTTCTTTAGACCAATTATTTTATAAGAGATTCACTAAAAAAAACGATGATTAAGTTAACGATTATTTAACGCTTAACATCCGTATTTATGGCCTACTTTTGCAAAAAATTTAAAAGGTCAGTTATGGAACTTAATTTCAAGGCAATTTTCACCACATTCATGGTTCTTTTCGCGGTTATTGATATTGTAGGTAACATTCCCATTATCATCGATTTGCGTAAAAAATTCGGTCATATTGAAAGCGGAAAAGCTTCTATCATTGCTGGGATAATCCTAATAACCTTTCTGTTCTTGGGACAAAATATTTTGGCACTTATTGGTATTGATATCAATTCATTTGCTGTTGCAGGTGCTTTTATCCTGTTTTTTATTGCTTTAGAAATGACCCTTGGCATTACTCTCTATAAGCATGATGAAACTACAAACATTACGGCAACAGTCTTCCCATTGGCCTTTCCTTTAATTGCAGGACCTGGAAGTTTGACAACTCTATTATCATTAAGAGCCGAATTTTCGGTTGAAAACATCATTGTTGCGGTTTTATTAAATGTTGTTGTTATCTTTATAGTCCTGAAAACCTCATCAAAGATTGAACGAGTGCTTGGGCCAAGCGGTATCAACATCATTCGAAAAGTTTTTGGGGTTATTCTATTGGCAATTGCCGTAAAATTATTTGCCTATAACATAAAGGCCTTGTTTGAAATATCTTAATGTATTCATTATGAAAATAGCAACCATCATTCTATCCGTAATCGCAGTTGGACTTATCATTTATAACGCCACAAAACTCAATTTTGATGCGCTTTTTGAAGGCGATAGCTTGATTGCCTCTATAGTTATTTTGGCATCGTTATGTGTGGTTGTTTTATTGCAAATTTTAACTGCTTCCAAACGCATTGAAAAACTGGCAAAACAAAGAAGCTAATGTTTGATGTCACCATAGTTGGCGGCGGCACTGCCGGACTTTCTTGTGCTTTGGTTCTAGGTTCTGCTAAAAATAAAGTCTTTGCGCAGGACAAGAAGATTGCTATTGTAGCGCATCAAAGAGCTTCCCATCTTCAAAGTGCTTTATTCAATAACGTTTTAGGATTGTCTCCAGGAACCACAGGAGCTTTCATTTTAGAAGACGGCTTAAAACAACTCTCCGAATTGTATCCTCACGTTGAAAACATCGAAGGTGAAAAAGTAACAGAAATCATCAAATCCGGTGATCACTTCACTATTGTCACAAACAAATCTACCTTTGATTCAAAATTGGTTGTCGTTGCAGTTGGTTATACCAATCTCATGAATATTAAAGGCCTGGAAAGATATACTGAACCACATCCAAGAGCAGTCAGCGAAAAAGAACGGATTTGGCTCAAAAATGAAGACCACCTTGTTGATGAAGGACTTTATGTAGCTGGAACATTGGCTGGCTGGCGAAGTCAATTCGCGATTGCTTCAGGGAGTGGCGCACAGGTTGCAACCGACATTCTAACGCTATGGAATGGTGGAATTGACAGCCATGTGCATGACAAAATCTAGGTTACTGACCCCTACTTAACTTTATAACTTCCTCAATCATATTATCAGTTGTATTGATGATTTCTTCGTAAGAATCATGACCAAATAATTGTTCTGCCAAAGAAGCTTTAATCAACTGTTTCATTTCTGTATTGTAAGCCACGAAAGTGATGCTCATACGCTCCTTAACGCTTAAATATTCTTGGAATCGCACTACAATATCATCACTGACTTCAAAATTCTTTATGAAATCACTTCTGGTAACGTCTTTAAAGGCCAATCGGTCCTTATCCAATTCTTCAAACACAAAATAACTGATATAGCCTCGATTGAGAATATAGTTAATGGTTTCATTTTGAATATTAGTGTCTTGAGGTACAAAGATATCTGGAATAATTCCCCCACCTCCATAGACGACTTTGCCTTTTGGTGTCGTGTATCTCAAAGAATCTGCAACTTTGATGTGTGATTCATCCGTTAATTCCTCATTACTCAAACGCTTATAATAATCATTGTAATATTCTTCGTTCTTCCCATTTTCATAAGGACGTTGAATGGAGCGACCCGTTGGTGTATAATATCTTGAAACTGTTAATCGTACGGCACTACCATCCCCAAGCGCCATTTCGCGCTGTACCAAGCCTTTACCATAGCTACGACGACCTACAATTGTGCCTTTATCATTGTCCTGAAGTGCGCCAGCAACAATCTCACTCGCTGAAGCGGAATTTTCATTGATTAAAATAAAAACTTCACCTTCCTCAAAATCACCTTTACGAGTTGCAAAACTCTTTTCAATCTTACCTGATTTGTTTTTTGTGAACAAAATCAACTTATCATCCTCCAAAAATTCATCCACAATTTGTTCTGCAATTGCTAAAAAGCCGCCAGGATTATCACGTAAATCCAATGCCAGTTTCGTAGCTCCTTCATTCTGTAATCTGTCCAATGCTTTTTTGAATTCCTTATAGGTAGACTCTGCAAAACGGTTGATTTTAATGTAGCCCAACTCTGGTGTCAGCATATAGGCAGCATCCACACTACTGATGGGAATATCGTCCCGTTTTACAATAAATTCAAGTAAGTTTGGTACGCCTTTGCGATAGACCTTTAATTTGATTTTGGTGTCTTTTTCACCTTTCAATTTCTGAATAATCGCTTCATTGCTCAACGTACGTCCAAAAATAGAATCACCATTGGCCATGATAATACGGTCGCCACTCATGATGCCAGCCTTATCACTTGGGCCATTATCTACAGGTCTAATCACAGCGATCGTATCTCGATAAGTATAAAAATTCACACCGATTCCTACAAAGTCACCTTTCATATTCTCGGTGACACGCTGCATTTCACTCTGCGGAATATAAGTAGAATGAGGATCTAGATTGTCCAAAATACCATTGACAGTAACATCAACGATGCTATCGGTATTGACGTCATCAACATATTCATAATCAATATAATCGATAAGTCGGTTGAGCTTATCCTTTTTGCTATTTGAAGTAAATAAGCGGTCGGAAGTGTCACCAAAATTGAGTTTTCCACCAATAAACACACCTATCGCAATTGCGAAACCAACAATAAGTGGAATGTATTTTTTACTGATTTTCATTCGGTATACAACTCTTCAATATGTTCTAATTCGATACCTGCTTTTTCTAAAAAACTTAATCCTGAATCATCTTTGTAACCTTCAAGATACACAACACGCACAATACCTGCTTGATGAATCAATTTGCTACATTCCTTGCATGGTGATAACGTAATATAAAGTGTTGCTCCTTGGCACGATTGTGTTGAAGATGCCACCTTTAAAATCGCGTTAGCTTCAGCATGCAACACATACCATTTGGTGTACCCGGCATCATCTTCACAATAATTTTCAAAACCGGTTGGCGTACCATTAAACCCATCCGAAATGATCATTCTATCCTTTACAATAATGGCACCTACTTTTTTGCGCTTACAGTGGGATAATTTTCCCCATTCTTGGGCCATTCTCAAATACGCTTTATCGAAGCGTAACTGTTTTTTCTTTGACATTAATCAATTTTAATTATTTTGGGCGTGACCTAAAAAGGTCGGGCTTTCCGCTGTATCTTTTTTGTTTGAAAGTTTCGACAAGCTCAACTTTCAAACAGAAAAAGGATGCCGCTACTATCCCTCACGCAAATCCACAACGAATATAGGAGGTTCGCAATTCACTTTTTATATTTAAGAGTTAAATTTTTACCAAAACTTACAGACCATCAAGCAAATAACTTGCTGTGTAATAACATTGGAATAACCAAACCAACTACAACCGCCGATACCACCACTACCCAATCTCTTCTTGAAAATCTAAAAATCGTCTGGCATAAAAACCCTAGAAACAACACGATAAACACGATGATGATTTGTGCTATTTCGATTCCCAAGGAAAACTCTAACATCTTAATCAGCTTGTTTTCTTCTGTTCCGATACGTTTTGAAAAATAATTTGCAAAACCAAGTCCATGAATCAGTCCAAAAAACAGAGTTGTTAAGAACAAAATCCCGATTTTTTCTGTCGGTGCTTTTTTCCCAGCGGTAAATACATTATAAAGTGCCACAACCATAATCGTCATTGGAATTAGAAATTCAACCAATTTTCCATCAACAGAAATAATACCATAGGAAGCCATTGCCAATGATAGTGTGTGTCCAAGTGTAAAAATGGTCACCAAAAGCAGAATGCGCTTCCAGTCCTTAAACATAAAAGGAACCGACAAAACAATCAAAAAAAGAACATGATCGTAGGCATTGATATCTAGGACATGGTTGATGCCATATTGCACATTAGACCAAAAGCTTTCGAACATAAGTTTATTATTTGGGTAGCTTCAAAGGTACGAGGAAACGGAATAGGCTCAAAATAAAATTTTGTTAAGACAGATGGCTTCAATATGATACGGATACAAAAAAAAATAACGGTTTTTGTAATCCTGAACTTTGAAATTTGAATTTTTCTACGTTCTTCGATTGGCAAGCAGAGGTGGTGGTTCACCCGTAAATGGATTCCATCTGCTGATGGTTTTTGCTTCCATTCCCGCAGCACTCATCACAGCCCTGTCTCCATAACGTTCACGCATGCTATCCATAGCATTACTTAAATTCAAAAACTTGGTATCATCCTCAAACAAATTTACTTGGTGACCACCTTCTACGATATGACTGAACTTTACACCAATCAATCGCACCAGTAAGCGTCGGTTATAGAGTTTTTCAAACAAATCCAATACCACGGGAATAATGATATGGTCCATCGCACTGTACGGAATACGAACTTGTTGCGTATACGTTTGAAAATCGGAGTATCGTATTTTAAACATGACACAAGCGGTTAATTTATTGCCACGACGCAGTTGAAATGCCAAGTTTTCTGCCATGGCAATGACCATCCCTTTTAATTTTGAAACATCAGTCGTGTCTTTATCAAAGGTGCGTTCCGTAGAAATGGATTTGCGTTCATGGTATTGAATAACGGGAGAATTGTCAATACCATTGGCTTTGTTCCAAATACTTAATCCATTCTTACCAAGCACTTTGTACATCAATTCCATCGGCATTTCCTGAACGGTCCTGATTTGCTTAATGCCTAAATCGCATAAAGACTTGTAAGTCACACCCCCTACCATCGGGATTTTTTTAACAGATAATGGTGCCAAAAAAGGTTTTTCGGTGCCATTCAAGATTCGGATTTCGTTGTTTGGTTTTGCTTCTCCTGTTGCGATTTTGGACACAGTTTTATTGATGGATAAGCCAAAGGAAATCGGCAATCCTGTTTCTCTGATGATGCGTTGGCGTAATTCTGAAGCTAATTTATGACAACCGAAAAACTTGTCCATTCCAGTCAGATCAATATAAAACTCATCTATGGACGATTTTTCGTATAGGGGAACAGTGTCCTTGATAACATTGGTCACATCTTCAGAATATTTTGTGTAAGTTCCCGAATTGCCACGTAAAATAATCGCTTCTGGGCACAACTGTTTTGCCATACGCATGGGCATTGCGGAATGGATTCCAAATTTTCGAGCTTCGTAACTGCACGACGCTACGACGCCTCTATCCGTAGTGCCTCCGATAAGAATCGGTTTCCCGTTCAGCTTACTATCAATTAAGCGTTCGCAAGACACGAAAAAAGTATCTAAATCCATGTGTACTATGTTGCGATTGTAGGTCATTTTTTTAAATAAAATCAGAAATAAAAACTTGATTTTAGTTGATTGAATTACTTGAAAAATTTATTAGTTTGAGATATTTGTAAAATCAAATATCAAATGCTTTAATATTCCTATACTTGAATGATTAGATTCATAATAAGTTTTTAGGAGTTTGTTTGATTTAAAAATCAAAGTTTCACTATTTCTTGTGTCTTTTTCAAGTAAAGAATTAATACCTTTTATGGTCTGGTCTGTGGTGCCTTCTAGAAGGTATCCAACCAAACTGCCATTTTCATATTTTTTAGAGGTGAAGTTGTTAATTCCTGTATTAATATATCTACGTTCTAATGTAGAATTATTTTGTTTCAAGTTTTTAGCTTCAAAAAAGTACTCGTATTCATTTCTTTTAGCAAAAGCAGTAAGCCTAAAATCTATCCTTGGAAATTTATCTGCAAACCCTTTCACTTTCGGGATATCTTTAGAAATATGCGATTCAACATTAGTTGAAACTTTCCATTTCTTCCTTATCGGATTCTCTTTTATATGTTTGTGTAATTCAGAAGAAATATCATTTTCATTCCAGTTTAATTGTATCACTTTTTCGGTCAAAGAAATTTGATATGCTTCAATGATTAAACGAAAGCATCTTTGCTCAAACGCATTTTTTGCTATTTCTCTAATTTCGGGATTCAATGCCATTACTAATTCCCATTTAAAATTTCAAGAATTAGCTCGGAAGCATCTTCTAATGCCATTGATTGTGACCAAAATCTACGTTGATTTGGGCGGATAATATAAATATCATCTCCTGTTTTATAATTCAGTTTTTTTCTGAAATAAATATTTTGAGATTTCTTTTGCCAAAGGGACTTATCTATCTCCTTCAGTTCATCATCGACAAACTCTTTAGAGGGGAAAATTTCTTTTTGTTTTTTAGAGAAAGAAAATTTAATCAGCATTAAAGGAGTAAACCTGCTAATTTCGTATATCGTTGCATTTGCATATAATTCCTGACCATCAAGGAAATCGTTAAGCTCTCTACTAATTATTTTTCCGTATTCTAATATTTGTTGTTGTTGTAGTACAGCATGCAAAGCTACAGATTTGTCTTGCTTATGAAACAAATCCAGACTGTAGTTCATACTGTCACTAATCAATGAGATATCATTTATAGTCAAATTGAAGCTCTCATAAATTAGGTTGTCAACATTCTCTACTATATAATTTTCAAGATTTTGGGTTTCGGCATCACACTCTAAAAAACTTTTAGACTTTAATTTTTCTACAACATACTTTGATGCATCAGATAAAGATTTTATCTGCTCATCATTAAGATTTATAGGTATAGACAAATATTCGTTTTTCATTATTTGTTCTCTTTCAATCCCATAGGACGAAATTGTCATAAAAAGATAGTAAGAGCTTAACTTTGAATTAAAATAAGACATCAATAAATATAATTCATCAATTTTTTGACTGTTAGCGTAGAAACCATAGACCCCATCCTTAAATGAACAAGGAACATCAATAAATGAAGAACAAACCCTGTTTTTTTCTAATCCCTTCTTTATGATAATATGAGGTTCAGTAAAAGCTTTTATGCTACCTAATCTCCTAAAGGCTGTTAACTTATCAACTTCATCAATATCTGAAACATCATAGAATTCTTTATAAAATTTTGATGCTTTTGCTGTTTTAATTGATTCTTTTACGTCCAATAATAATTCTACAGGAGTATAATATCGAGTAATTGCATCTGCATCCAAATATTTTATATTTGTAAGGGTATCAGAATATTTAGGCTTATCTTTTTTACTTGTAAGTAATCCAAAACCAACGCCAGATTTTATTTTATTTTCTTTATTAAAAGTTTCAATAGTATCAAATATTGAATTATCAAATCGCTCAATTAATTCCCAATCATTCATTCCGCCCCACATAGCAACTTTCCAAATTTTGGTGTCGGGTTTTTGACATTCTTCTCTTGGAAGATATTTCAAATCCGTGAAATCAATACTCAACCCATCAATTACATTAGATTTGATAAATGTTTTTGGAGCGTAATACGCAATTTTATCTGAAGGCTTTTTGGGTTGTTCTTTTTTATAAAACACAATACTTATAGGTCCTGTCGCATCTCCAAAAAGTTGTCCTCCGAAATTTTTCTTGGCTTTACGCAGAATTGAAAAATTGAAAACTTTTTCTACATAACAATCATTGAACAGCCATTTTCTGAAATTCTGATACGTTCCGCCAGTATTGGTTAAAACTTTTGTATTAAATATTAAAGCTATTTCTCCCTTTGGTGCAAACGCAGTTGCTTTATGTAAAAAAGGCAAAACCATTTCTTTAGCGAAACCATATTTATCACTATAATTTTGAACTGATTCTAATAATTCTTTTGTTCCAAACGGTGGATTTCCAACGACCAAATTAAATTTAATAGATTCGATTTCTTTGTTTTCCTGAATGGTATCCCTGCAAAACAAATTTCCGCCCTGTTCTTTCAATGATTTGTCATCAGGGTTATTGATAAGATTTGGCAAATGATGATTTTCTTCTTGCCAAATAGTTTTAGGATTCAGATTATCAACCAAAGCAAGGTACAAACTAAACGCGGCCACCTTTATAGCTTGAGGATGTAATTCAATTCCAAAAATATTATCTGTCAAGAGTTTTTTCAGCACACCAAAATCGGTTAAATTTTCATTATGGTGGTTTTCATAACGTTTCACTAATCGTTTGAAACTTTCCACCAAAAAAATTCCTGAACCACAACTCGGGTCTAAAATCTTTACATCGTAATTTTTCTCTTCTTTTCCGATGGGTAATTTTTCATTTAGAATAAACTCCACCAAAGAGGGAGGCGTGTAATATGTTCCTGTTTTTTTCTTTAATTCAGAATCCGTTTTAAATAAGAAATTTTCATAAATTTCACTTAGCAGCTCAATCTGTATAATGCCGAAATTAAATAATCGCCAATCTTCAAATAATTTTTCCTGTGGTGTATTATCATCGCCACTAATAAAGCATTTTTTTATAATTTGGAGCTGTTCTAAAGATATTTTTTCATCTTTTTCTATGATAAAAACATTCCCATTAAAATGTTCTTCTAATTTTCCAAACAAATCATAAGTTGCATCAACATCTTCTAAAATATCAAAATAGGATGTAGCTCCTTTTTTTATTTTGGAGTAAAAATTTTTATCTGTTGCTTTCCTGTCTTCGAGATACAGTAGAAACAACGAGCGAAGAATGATTTTATGTATAAAGTTTATTTCAAGCCCTTGATTTTCCAGTTTTTGAGCAGTATTTACCAAACTTGACACAAGATACTTGTCAACCCTACGTTGTAGATTTATCTTTTCCCTGATGGATTCTGCTTCATCCAAAGTCCAGATAATTCCGGTGTCAATAGCAATTCTTGAAAAAAGTTTTTCAAGTTCTTGAAGTTGATTTTTATCAGAAAAATCGTACTTTTTTATTTCAATAGTTTTAAGCTCTTTATCGTAATCAAAATTTTCATTAGTTTTTACAAGAGGTGTCTCTGAACAATTATAAATACGAATTTCCATTTCAGAATAAACGTATAGAAACAATACTTTTTTATAATTCCAGATTTTTTGGTGTGTGTCTGCAATTTTCTGCAACGTTTTTTCATCGAACGACAATACTTTTTTTAGAAATACGGCAGGAAAACTATTTCCATTTTCATCTGTATTGAAATAAACGGAATCAACACCAAAATCGTTATCCAAAAGTAGGTTCAAGACAATGGACTCGCTCTCTGAGGGTTTTTCACTCTCAAAATTTACAGATATGGCTCTGTCCAAACCAATTAATTCTATTACTTCTTGCCCTGTCATTCGTGTGTTTATGTATACACTATTTTTTGTTTAAAATACAAATTTATAATTAACAAAGATATTAGTTTTAAAAAATCTTAAACCTATATTTTTAACATTAATTCCTAATCTAAAGTTGCCCTTTTCGCTTACTTAAAGTGATATATTAGAAACTTTTTTAGCTCTAAACTTATTTACAATTCCTCCATCAAAGTTCCCTTCCTCCCGATACTTCGAGTTAGAAAGTGAATTTAAAGGATGGGTTTCTTTTGTACTATATCTCGGGTCTTCAATAACCGCAAGCCATTCCATACTTATGACTTCGATCGTCACGCAATCAAACTCAATCATCACTTTACCTGTAATACTGTAAATTCCTTTTCCTCTAAATGGATATTTTACAGCTACAGGCGGAAAATGAACGGTGTCCACAAAATCGCCATCTCTATCGAGGAAATTTCCAAAATGCATCAGTTTACCTTTTGCTGTTTTGGTATTTTTTGATGTGATGAGATATCCTTCAATTGTAACAATTTTTCCTTCCAAAGACTCCAAATGAATAGCTCGCAATGGATTATTGGAAGCTTTGTTCAATAAATAAAATGGATTGCAGAGTGGAAATCCTAACAATTCAATTTCGTCAAAGGCATTTTCCGAAGTTGTGCTTGGTAATTCTGGTGTTTGGTACTTAATTCGTTCTGTTTTGAACAAAGTCACGACATGCTCCTGGACCACGTGTTTGCTAATTTTCAAATGTGCTTCCCAAAGTAATTCGCGTTTGTTGTTTCCTGTAAATCGGAACGCATCAATTTTAATCAAAATTGAAATTTGTTCAATGGAAATGGGGACACGCTCTATAAAATCATCCAAACTTTGATACACGCCGTTAACATTCCGTTCATTCACGATTATTTTAATCATTTTTGACTCAAAGGATTGCAAAAACATGAACCCCAAATAGATGGTTTTCCCATGAATGACAGCTTGCGTAAAACTTGTATTGACACAAGGCGCTTCAATAATGCCGTCGTGCATTCTGGCTTCATGGACGTAGAGTTCTGTGCTATAAAATCCGCCGAAATTGTTGATGGTCGCCACCATATATTCCAAAGGAAAATAGGCTTTCAAAAACAAACTCTGATAGCTTTCCACCGCATAGGAAGCCGAATGGCCTTTTGCAAAGGCATACCCAGCAAAACTTTCGGTCTGTCGCCACACATCAGCCACCAAATCATACGGTTTTCCTGCTTCTTTGCAATTATCGAAGAATTTTTGTTTCACTTTATTGAATTCTTCCCGTGAACGGAATTTTCCCGACATTCCACGACGCAACATATCGGCTTCGCCCAAATCGAGACCTGCAAAATAGTGGGCAACTTTAATCACATCTTCTTGATAGACCATAACACCAAAGGTTTCTGGCATAATTTCTAATAATTCTTTTGGCGACTCTTTTTGCCGTTCAGGATTTCGATAGCGCAAAATGTATTCACGCATCATACCGCTATTGGCAACACCAGGACGAATTATGGAGCTTGCCGCTACCAATCCCAAATAGGTGTCAACCTGTAATTTTCGCATCAACATGCGCATCGCAGGCGATTCCACATAAAAACAACCGATGGCTTTGGCGCTTCTCAATAAGTTTTTGATGCGCTCATCTTTTTTAAAGCGCTTGATATCATGGATGTCAATCGCTGGCTTTTCGGGATGATTATAAGCGACAATCTCAACCGCTTCCTTGATTTTCCCAAGTCCTCTTTGACTCAAAATATCGAATTTATACAAACCTATATCTTCTGCCACAACCATATCAAATTGTGTGGTGGCATAACCTTTTGGTGGCATAAACGTAGCTCCATAATAATGGATTGGCTTTTCCGAAATGAGGATGCCACCAGCGTGAATGCCTAAATAATTTGGAAACCCTTGAATATAAGCACTGTATTTAATGACCAATTGCGACAATGTATCAAGCTGCGAAAGTTGAAATTTCCCTCTCGTGAGCATATCCATTTCTGATTTTGGCAAGCCAAATACTTTGCCCAATTCTCGAACAGACGCCTTAAATTTGAACGTATTGTAAACCGTGATCAAAGCCGTGTTTTTAAAGGATTTGAAAATAAAATCGATGATATCGTCTCGGTCACGCCATGAAAAATCAAGGTCAAAATCGGGTGGATTCTGGCGAAAAACGTTGATGAAACGCTCAAAATACAAATCAAGTTCTACAGGGTCCACGTCGGTAATACGAAGCAAATAGGCCACAATACTATTCGCTCCACTACCTCGACCTACATAAAAATAATTTTTGCTGCGCGCATATTCCAAAATTTTCCAATTGATGAGAAAGTAGGATACAAAACCTTTCTGTTTAATGATGGTAAGTTCTTTTTCGATTCTGCTACGAATGGTTTCATTCATTTCTTGATAACGATACGGAATCCCTTCGTAAGTCAATCGTTCCAGTAGCTCATAATCGGTTGCTTCATTTTCAGTAAAGCATTTTTGATTGTTGGTTATTTCCTTTTGGAAATCGAATTCAATTTTGCAATTATTCAAAATAGACATGGTGTTTTGAATCAATTCTGGAAATTCGCTATAAGTTTGACACAATTCTTTATAGGGCAACATCGTATCCGTTTCTTCCCCTTGTTCGCTCTTTGGAAGCTTACTCAACAAGGTATTGTTATCAATGGCGCGTAACAAGCGATGGGTGTTGAAATCCTTTTTATTCTGAAATGATACGGTTTGCAGCACTACCAATTTATCACGAAGTGAATTCCATTTAGAAAACTTTAAATGGTTCAAATCCTGTGGTTTGATGCCTAAAAATTCATCTTCTTTGAGTTGATATAGTTTTGTATGGATGTAGGGGTAAATGACAAACACATCTTCCAATTCTGGTGCGAGTTCTGGGATTTTCAAATTAGAATCACATAAAAATTCAGACAAATAATCATTGATGTTTTTAAATCCGTTGTTGTTTTTCGCAATGAGAATGAATTGCTGTTTCACGCCATTCCTAAAATCGATTCCCAACACAGGTTTAATCTTATATTTTGAAGACAATCGTACGAAATCTAAACAAGCCGACGTCGTATTAATGTCTGTCAATGCCAAGGTCTGTAAACCGTTTTCTGACGCTATGGCAAGCAGTTGCTCTGGCTTTATGGTGCCATAACGTAAGCTGTAATATGTGTGACAGTTGAGATACATATTTATTTCCTGTTTGTCAGTTCGAGTGTTTTTTACAACAGTTCTTTGCTGTTCTGTAAAAAATGTATCGAGAACCTTATTGTTTTTCAGCTTAATGATTTTGTAAAAATGCTCGGTTCTCAATACATTATTCTAAAACCACATTTTGGTTCATGTAACACTCGGTTCTCGATACATTTTTCCGAAACCACTTTTTTGTGGTTTCGGAAAACACTCAAACTGACAATAATATTATTTCAAATTTAGCTATTATATGTAGTAGGTGTTGCTTATATTTGTAGCAAATAGTGTTAAAATGAAAAATATTCAATCTAACCTTAAGCACCTGAGAGCTTTAAAAGAACTTTCCCAAGAGCGATTTGCAGAGGAATTGGGTTGGTCACGCTCTATTGTTGGATCTTATGAGGAAGGGCGTTCGGAACCACCAATTGACCGATTGATTGATGTGTCCAACTATTTTAATATACCTATTGACATTCTTGTAAGGAATGATTTACGTTTAGCAAAGGACACCTCTTTTATCGATATTGGCAGCAAGCGCGTTCTTTTTCCAGTAACGGTCAATGAAAATAATGAAGATCTTATTGAAATCATTCCTGCAAAAGCATCGGCTGGATATTTGGAGGGTTATGATGACCCAGAATATATTGAGCAGCTTCAAAAAATAAAATTGCCTTTCCTTCCCACAGGTACGCATCGTGCCTTTCCTATTAAAGGAGATTCGATGTTACCTGTGAAAGACGGTTCATTTATTGTCGCAAAATTTGTTGAAGACCTCACGGACGTCAAAAGCGGACGAACCTACATCATATTAACTAAAGAAGATGGTTTGGTTTACAAACGTGTGTATAATTTGGTGGAAGAGAAACAATCATTACTATTGAGCAGCGATAATAAAGCCTATCAACCTTACGAAGTGCCAATGCAGAATGTCTTGGAACTTTGGGAATTCACTTGTTGCATCAATACGCAGGAATATGACGAAAAGGAGTTGAAAATGAGCAGCATTATGGCCATGTTCCAAGAGTTGAAAGTAGAATTGGAAGCAGTTCAAAAAATGGCATAATGGCAAAAACAACATCGACATATTCCATTATTGACGTGGAAACCACTGGACGTGGGAACAAAATTACGGAGATTTCCATTTTTAAATATGATGGCGAAAAAGTGGTGGATGAATTCACCTCGCTAGTAAATCCCGAAGCCTTGATTCCTGATTATATCACAGCTTTGACTGGAATAAACAATGCCATGGTAGCCGATGCACCTACTTTTTCAGAAATTTCAGAACAGGTGCTGTCCATTACAGAAGATACTATTTTCGTAGCGCATAATGTCAATTTTGATTATAATGTCATCAGAAATGAATTTAAAGCCATCAATATTAATTTCACGCGTCGAAAATTATGCACTGTCCGATTGTCACGAACTCTATTTCCTGGGTTTCGTTCCTATAGTTTGGGTAAATTATGCAATACAATGGATATCGATTTGGTGGACAGACACCGAGCAAGAGGCGATGCGGAAGCAACCGTTACGTTGTTTGAAAAACTATTGGCACATGAAAATTCTGAAAGTGCTTTTACCAATTTCCTTAAAAAAAGTTCGAAAGAAGCCACGTTGCCTTCCCATATATCAAGTGAACTTTTCAATAGCATCCCAAACGCCCCTGGTATTTACTATTTCAAAAATAAAAAAGGGAAAATCATTTATGTAGGGAAAGCCATCAATCTCAAGAAACGTGTACTTGGTCATTTTTATGATAAAAAAGAAAAAGAACTCAACCTTTGTCGGGAAACCGCAGATATAGATTTTGAACTCTCCGGAAGCGACCTCATCGCGCGATTGATGGAAGATGCTGCCATTAAACACCACTTTCCTATTTATAACCGAGCTGCAAAACGGGTGCCAAAACCTTATGCTGTTTTTTCATTTGAAGACCGACAAGGCTTGATTCATTTGGCATTCAACACGCTCAAGGCAACACCAAATCCACTTCAAATTTTTCATAGTATTCGTGATTGTCGATTGTATCTTGAACAGATTTGTGATCAATTTGAACTCTGTCCAAAATATTGCCATTTGCAAGAAAGCGTTTGGACCTGTTCACATTTTAAATTGAACAATTGTAAAGGCGTTTGTAAAAATGAAGAAACTGTTATTTCTTATAATGAACGTGTTAATTTGGCAATTGAACATATTACGAACTCCAATCAAAATGTCATTCTCAAAGAAAAAGGAAGGAGCAATAATGAGGAAGGTTTTATTATGATTCGAAATGGTGCTTATTGTGGCTATGGATTTGTGGATGCTTCACAGCAGGTCATCAATTCGGAGGATTTGGATGCATATTTAATTCCACAAAAAGAAACTTCAGAGGTGATGGGGATTTTGAGATGGCTTTTAGCAAAACAAGTAACTACCATTAACGTGAAATGATTTCTACTCAAAAAACCCGTTCAGAAGCATACAGTTTATTTTTCCTATTTGACATATCCTAAAATTTATAAATAATCCCAAAATTGAAGCCTGTGCCGCTTGCGTTGACAAACTGCGTTGGAATGGTTTTCGGTCGATTTTCTTTTACTGACAATAGCCCAGAGTGTCGTTCGGTCCTTAATTGAAGCGATTTGAAATCTTTTTCAAGCTTATTAATAAATGGCTGTTCATAGCCTACTGCAGATGGATAGTTGAGGTATTCAACAGTTTTTTTAATTATTAAATCTGTATTAGTCATTTGTATAATAATAATATAGGTAGTGGTTTCCTTATTTAATTTTACAAAAAATAATTAGATGCTTGAAAATTCTACTAATGAGTTTGTGGGAATTTGACCTATTGAATTCATTCTTTATATGAGTGATAATTAAATCTTAATTTTGGATAGTTCTTCCAAATGCTCCAATATCAATTTCCATATTTTTGATACTTTTCTCAAAATAGTGTTTTTCATAAAGTCACCTATGGTTGAAAAAGTGATATAAATATTCAAATTAATTTTGGTGGTATTTTGGTCTATTTTATGAAGCTTAATTAGATATGAAAACGTATCAGTAAACAGCATTTCTGTGGTTTTTCGCCATAAGTCATACTATCAGAAGACGGCGGGCTTATGGTTTCAAATTTTAGATTGCCAAGGCTAATAACGCAGTTGTGCTCTGTTCCAATTCGATTTAATTTATTGGCGTCATATTCAATTCTCTTGACTTCTTTATCCCATAGATGCCCGTATTTTAGTTCACTTATATAGGTGTAAATATCTTGAATATTGGCATTGAATGTTTTTTCTAAAGAAATAACAGGTCTTTCAAATTGTTCATCTGAAGTGGTGCTTGCCATTTCAAATTTATCACTCGTAGTTTCTAAATTTTTATAGAAATAATCGAGACTGTTTAAATCAAAAATTTCTGTGTTTTTATGCCAATCTCTATCTATTTGACTTTCATATAATTCATATACAGCATTGGTAAATAATATATACTCATTTAAAGTGATAGTGTTTTTCAACAACCTATGGATTTTTATCACTTCACGTCCATAGGGCTTTGTAATATCCCTAACTTTTATAAAATTCAAATCGCCATAATGCACGAAAAATTTAAGTTCTAAATTCGTGGTTGTTCTACACGAACCGCAATTGCAGATGCCCATCGTGTCATAATTTTGAGTGTGTTCATGAAAGGCTTCATGCATTGACTTAATTTGCTGTGTCAACGCCTCATAACTGGGAATTTCAGTAACATACATGAACAATGCATTGCCTTCAATTTCGACCAATTTCAAATCTATGGTGTTATTGTCGAGCAAAATTTCAAGTAATTCAGAAATAATATGGATGCTATGCTCTACTTCCGTGTTATTTACAAAATCTGTAAATCCACTGATATCTGGCATAAAATAGAGTGCTTTTTGCATATGACATTATTGTTTTCAGTATTTTATTATGAATTGTCAGATAAAGATTATTTCAAGTTTTGTGCTCTGAAATATTAGTCATCAAAACATGAGTTCCTGACAACTAAACAACAACATTATGGAAATTAAGCAACTAAAAGAAGCTGAAAAACTTCATGATAACGGAATAAAAACGCACTAGGCGACGCCGTGCAAAAGGAATTACTTGGGTGGTGTTTATAAACAAATTTATTTAAGATGTACGAACCACATTCTTAATTAAGTTAGAGCCCACCGGTAGCGCAATGATTAATAAGTAATGCAGTAAAATTAACGCGGGATTTTTTTAATTTAAACCACTACAATTAAATGTGTTATTCTATTGATTTTGAAAATGTAAATGGGGTAAAACTTTAATGCATCAAGCGCAACACGGAATTGGGTTCTCGCTAACTTTATAGAATACTTAATAATTTAAATCAAACACAATGAAAAATTCAATAACAATGGTAGCAATTTGTTGCCTGTTGGGAATTAGTACTATGAATTCCCAAGAGACAGAGAAAAAAGATGACATGTCAAAAGAGATGAAAGACATAAAACATGACAAAACCAAAATGGATCATGATCAAAAAAAGGGTATGATTAAAGATTGGCCGATGGCATCACAGAAAGCGGTTGAAGCAACCAAAAAATCTTATGGCGAACCAACGGCTTCATCTGAAAATGAAATGGTTTGGCGCAATGCAGGAATTTGGGAAATCATTCGTATATCTAAAAAGGAAACGCCTCATGTATTTCCAGTAGCGCATACCGATATGTTGCAAATGACTATTTACTATAAAGTTCCAGTAGAAAAAATGTCAGAGTTAGGAGAATTTGATGGCAGTGTTACTTATGACCGTACACAAGGATTTTTAAGTGCGCGATGTGATCTTGAAGCGAACAATTTTTTAGCATTGAATCTTGCCCACGATATCATTACCGGTAAGAAGAATGTTGAGGAGGCACGTACTGCCTATGCGGACATCATTAAAGAAAAGATGTCGGGAAAAAATCCTGATTATATGCAAAAGTTGCAATTTCAACCAGAAACTGAAAAAGCTGCAGATCCAGATGTCAATACTACTGGATTAACCAAAGAAGAAGTAATGGCAGCAATCAAGAAAAATTCTAAAATGTAGTTATTTTTTAGAATCGAAGCATTAGGGCGATTATTTTCACCTTCCCTATTGTTGGTGTTTTCAATCAAGAACTTCAAACCAATAATTTCAAAAAAAACCATAGCTTCAATAAGGCTATGGTTTTTTTTCTTCTTCAAGTATTCGTTTATGCCTCATTAATTTTCTCAATAATTTTTCGTTTTCTTTCTTCAGACGAAACTGTATTGATTTTAGATATCCCATGAAGCAGTTTAGAGATGGCCTTATCTAAAAATCTAGATTGATTCTCATATGCTTTACATGTTTTACACATAGACGTATGAAAAGATAACTGTATTTTCTCTTTCGCAGTTAATGGCTTGAGAAACTGTTTATCAATCAATTCGGTGGTTTTTTTACACGAATTCACCATTGCATCCATGATTCTTTTTAAGAACATTTTTTAATTTTTTTAAAAGCAATTTATACCCATTTCAGTTCTAAACAGTTTTTTAAAAAGAGTTTAGCTCTATGCACTATCTGCCAATAATTGGACACAGTAATATTCAAATCCTGACAAATCTCATCTGCTTTCCTATCTGTTAGATATTTTGAGGTAATCGCAAAATTCCAATTTTCAGGCAAATTGTTCATACAATTTTGCAACACACTATTAAATTCTGGATTGTCCAACAATTCTTCGTTTTGTTTCCAAATTGGGTTTATAGACCTGTTTTTCCAGTTTTCATTTGCATCAAAAAAACCTTCAGTAATCTCATAACCTTTATCTTCAGACATACTGATGGTTTTTTTGGTGGTTTTTGCACTTAATCTATAATAATCAATCACTTTATTATTCAAAATTGAAAACAACCAAGTTTTAGGTTGACTATTCCCTTTAAAAGAATCAAATTTATGATAAGCAGCAAGAAATGTATCCTGAACCAAATCTTCAGCAGTTTCTCTGGAAGACGTTTTATAAAAAGCCCAAGAAAAAAGAGCATCGTTATATTCGTGGACCCAAACCTCAACAGTTGTTTTAGAATCTATTATTCTGTTGGTTTCCATGAAAATCTTTTCTGCAATTTAAGAAAAAATCATCTATTTAAGTCCCAGTTATAATTTTTGAATTTCACTTTGGCATTTGCATCGATTTTCACAGTGGAGTATCTGTTCAAAAAGTCTATTAGGCTACCATTGTTTTTAAAATCACCAGAAAACCAATCAAATATTTTTGAAATTTCAATGTTGTCTTTTGTGATGCCATTTTTGGTTTTATCATTAATAAACGACGTTGCCGTATGTTCTAACTGCTTTTCAATTTTAGATTCAACAAAAGCCTCATTCAACAAATTAGGACACGAGTAGGACGCACAATTAATGGCAAAATGAATTCTTGGCTCGTCCATTTTTCTTAAAATCTCATGTTCAATTTCCTCCAAACTGTAAGCCCTATTCTCTAATATAATGAATTTTTGACCCCAAGGGTTTTTTATGTCCTTGATGCTTTTAAGAGGGTAATTATCTAAAATTAATTTCACGGTAAATACATTGTAAGCATTAATCCAATACGCCAATGTTGCATTTTTTGTATCTGTTTTTTTAGGAAGGTTTTTGGCCAGAATATCTAAATAAGATTGTAGTGCTGGCATATCATTTTTAAACCCTATATAATCAACTTCCCCAGTCTTTGAGACATGTTTTTGTAATAAGGTATTCCATTCTTGGTGTTCTATTAGTGTTGCATCATCCCTAATTTCTGAATTGGAACTGTAGGTAAATTCTGGAAGTGAATTTCCGCCTTTTGCACAAGACATCAATGGCATCAAAAGTAGTATGAGAATATATTTTTTCATTTTAGTATGGTTTTAGTGTTTAAAATATTGGACTAGGTAAAAATGAAAACCTGACAACTAATTGAAAAAAAACATTTTTACATCGCAGTTTTAGTATAAGGTGATTTTTTGAAAAATATTCTTTTTAATACTCATGATGATAATTATTAAAAGTCATCTCCAGAAGTGTTTTAAAAAACTTAACCATCATTTGTCAGGTTTGGGTTTTACAGCGTCTGTTCCATCGGAAGAATATTGAATAAGTGTCGTGTAAAGTAACTTTTGATTTTTTTATGTTCCTTAAATACAATAACACCTTGTAACTTTACTTCAGACTACAGTTCAATCAACTTATATCTTATGAGCGGCATTACTAAATATTGGTTTTTAGAAGATTTTAATATCCTTCAAGTTTTAGGAAAACCATCACTGATGTATTTAGTGAATAATCTTGAGATGGACAACTATAATAAAGGAGCTACCTTAAGTCTATTCAACGGTGGTAAAAGAACTGTTTATTTTTTAAAAAAAGGAACCGTTAAAATTGTAAATCCAGTTAGTGACACTGTTAAATATGTTGTTAGTCCAGGTAATGTTTTTGGGGAGTCGGCCTTATATCAACAAGACATAGACGATAATGAAATAGCCTATGCATTAGAAGATTGTATCATTTGCGCGATAGATTCTGATGATTTGGAGGCATTGCTCGAAAAAAACAAATCATTAAAAAAAGGCTTCATAAAACTCTCTGGTATAAAAATCAAGAAATTAGAGAAACGTTTAGACAATCTACTTAATATGGATAGCAAAACGAGAATAAGAGAATTTATTTCCAACTATATTGAAGAGTTTGCTTTAACTAATGAAGCAGGTCATCTTATTGCAAAAAATCTGTTATCGCATAAAGATATCGCAAACCTCACTAACACCTCAAGGCAAACTGTGAGCAATGTAATGAGTTTAATGAGAAAAGAAGGGTTGATTTTTTATGATGCAAAAACGATTTCGAAACAAACTCATTCAATTAGAAATCTAACCTATCAAATACTGGATGAAACTGACTAAAATGTTACGATAATTAGGACTTATTCGATATAAAAAGACTTACAGGAATGAACTCAAAAACAACTAATTATGAATACAATAGATTTTTATGGAGCAGATTGGTGTCCTGATTGCCAAAGAGCAAAAGCCTATTTAAAAGAACACAACATAGATTTTAACTTTATAGACGTAGATATCGATAAAGATGCGACGGCTAAAGTTGAAGAAATTAATAACGGAAAACGCGTTATTCCTACGGTTATCATTAATGACAAATCTTATACAAATCCTGATAATGCCACACTCGCAAACATTCTTGGGATTAACAAGCAAGGTGTTATTAAACTCTATGGTGCAGATTGGTGTCCCGATTGTCAACGAGCGAAATCGTATCTTCAGGATAACAGCATCAATTATCAATACATTGAAGTCGATAAACATCAATGGGCAGCTAAATTGGTCGAAAAAACCAATAACGGAAAACGTATCATCCCAACTATTTTCATTAATGAAAAATCCTATACAAATCCAGACAACGCAGTCTTAAAAGAGGTTTTAAACATTGGTCACGAAGCCGAAAAACATATTTACGACAGTATTATTGTTGGTGCTGGAGCAGCTGGATTGACGGCTTCAATCTATATTCAGCGTGATAGATTCAGTTCTATAATTCTCGAAAAAAAGAATATTGGCGGAAACGCTTTTTTGACTCAAAAAATTGAAAACTATCCTGGTTTTACTGATATTTCAGGTCCTGAATTGATGAAAAAAATGGCAGAACAAGCCAAAACTTATGGTGCAAAAATTGAAACAGGCGTTGAGGTAAAAGCGATTCAAAAAGATGGAAACCTCTTTTCGGTTGATACGAATATGGGCGAATACCAATCCAAAACGGTTGTGTTGGCATTAGGTTCTACCTATCGAAAATTGGGAATTCCCAATGAAGAGGATTTAATAGGTGCAGGAATCCATTTTTGTGCTACATGCGATGGTGCATTTTATCGAGACAAAGAGATTATCGTTATTGGTGGTGGAAATAGCGCTTTGGAAGAAGGCATATTTTTAGCAGGTTTTTGTAAAAAAGTAACGATTGTAAATCGAGGTTCAGAATTTTCAGCTTCTGAAACTTATATCGAAAAACTACCGTCAATAAAAAATATTGAAACACATATGAATAAAGAATCTTTGGCTTTCATCAAAGACGAAAAAGGCAATTTCAAGGGACTTAAAGTAAAAGACAAAAGCACAGGAAAAGAAGAAGAATTATATGCTGATGGCAGTTTTATTTTTATAGGATTAATTCCCAATACGGAAAGCATCAAAGATTTAATTGAACTAAACGAGCGTGGATTTATCACAACAACAGGATTAGGAGAAACGAGTGTTGAAGGCATTTTTGCAGCAGGCGATTGTCGTGAAGGCGCCATTGCACAGGTAGCTGCTGCAACAGGAGAAGGCGTTTTGGCAAGTTATGGCGTAAGACAGTATTTCAAATAACATTATGGAAAATTGGAATTTATCAATAAGGATAGTCCCTAGGATTGGCTTGATTATTTTATTTATGCTTGAATAACAAACCTGAAAAACCCATAAAAATAGTTTCTGTATTGACTTGGGGAGGTTTGCGCGGAGGAATTTCTATAGCCTTGGCTTTAAGTTTATCAAATACTTTGTCAGGAACATTGATTTGGTATGTCACATATATAGTGGTCCTGTTTTCAATAATCGTACAGGGTTTAAGTATAGGTGCATTTGTAAGAAAATTGTATAAATAGAAAGATAATATGAATAACACGATGATGAAAATCCAATACAGCGATTTTCTTTCTGTAATGCGTCATTAGGATTTGTTGACAAAGATTGTAATTACTATAAAAAACAATGCATTAAAATTCTTTCGAAATCTAACAATAAAATAACAGAATTATGGAACTCATAGATTTAACCTTTTTAAGCTCCACAGCACTTTTACTGCTTCGCATCATTGTTGGAGCAGTGTTTTTTAGTAGTGGCAAAAGTCACGCTACCAATCCTGAAAAACGTGGGGAAAGTATTGGGATGCCAGCATCTGCCGCCATGGTATTGGGCATCGTGGAAATGCTTGCGGCCGTCTCCATCATTTTGGGGATTTTCACGCAAGTGGGAGCCATATTGATTATGATGGTAATGCTCGGCGCTATCTATAAGAAAATTTTTGAGTGGAAAACTGGATTTTATGCTGAAAAGGGTTTTGGCTGGCATTATGACCTCCTGTTTTTTGTTGCAGCCTTTGTCATATTAACCACAAATGGTGGTATGTATACCATTTATTAAAATAAAATTATGTCTAAAAACGTATCAGAACAATTATTGGAAATATTAGTAGCCACCGGTGTTAAAAACATCTATGGTGTCACGGGAGATGCCCTCAACTTTTTTGTAAAAGCTATTGAAAAAAGGGATGATGTCAACTGGATTGGCTTTAAACACGAAGGCAATGCATCATTTGCGGCGTTCGGAGATAGTGAATCGACGGGTTCTCTTGCGGTCTGCGCTGGAACCGTTGGACCCGGAGCTTTACACCTAATTAACGGACTTTATAATGCCAAAAAAGAACGAACGCCAGTAATTGCCATCACGGGACAAGTTCCGCAAATAGAACAGGGAACGAATTATTTTCAAGAGGTCGATTTAAAAAAAGTATACGATGATGTTTGTGAGTATCAGGCCATTATCAAAACACCAGAAATGGCACCACGTGTGATTCAACGTGCTATTCAGATTGCGGTTTCCCGAAAAACAGTATGCCGTATTGAACTTCCGGCAGATGTTGCTGGTATGAAAGCAGAGAATGAACAAATGTTAAGACCTATTTTTAATTCTGATGCTATTTTAATGCCTGGTAATGAATCTATCAAGAAAGCTGTAGAAGCAATCAATAAGGCCAAAACTGTGGCTATTCTTGCAGGTCATGGTTGTAGGGACGCCAAAAGTGAAATCCTCGACCTTTCCAGAAAATTAAAAGCACCCATTACGCATACGCTAAAAGCAACCGACATATTTGACCACGATACCGAAAATACGGTTGGTCTCACAGGATTGATTGGCAACCCAACAGGCTATAATGCGGTGATGAAATGTGATTTATTACTCATGCTCGCTACAGATTTTCCTTATACCGAATTCTTACCACACGAAACAGAAACCATTCAGGTGGATATAAGAGAAGAAAATATAGGAAATAGAACCAGTGTAAACATTGGTGTGCATAGTGATGTCAATGCGTTTGTGAAAGCCATATTACCGTTGGTAGAAGAAAAAACCGATGACAAATTCCTTTCAACATTAAACGAAAAATTCTCCAAATGGAAACAAAGTAAATTAGAGGAAGCATCTCCCGAACGCGATAACGAACCCTTACATCCACAAATATTTACGCGTTACATTAATGAATATGCAGCGGACGATGCCATTTTTACCGTTGAGACTGGCACCTCGGCCATTTGGGCGGCACACCATATTTCATTTCATACCAACAGACGAATAATGGGTTCTTTTAATCATGGTTCTATGGCTGTCGGACTACCCGCAGCAATGGGTGCGTCAATGGCCAATCCTGGTAGAGAAGTATGGTGTATCTCTGGAGATGGAGCCTTCAATATGGCAATGCAGGATTTTATTACGGCCGTAAGATATAATCTTCCTGTTAAAATCCTAATTCTCAACAATTCCCAATTAAGTTTTGTGAAATTAGAAATGGAGGAAGTTGGACTCGCTCCTGCTTTAGACGCTCTGGAACAACAAAATGTCAATTTTGCGGACTACGCGCGTTTATGCGGTGGAGAAGGCATTAGAGTAGAAAAAGCCATAGACATAGAGAATGCCATAAAAATGGCAAAAGTCAGTACCAAACTATTTATTATAGATGCGGTTGTAAGTAGTGGGGAATTATCCCTTCCACCGCACATAGGACTAAAGGAAGCTGTTGGATTTGGAACCTCAAAATTAAAAGAAGTCCGTCAAATCATTTCTGGAGATGCTGACCAATGGGACAACCTTAAAAAAGAACTTAAAGCCTTTTTCGATTAAAATTTAAACCTTTTAAAACTAAAATTATGAACAACACATTTTTAAGAAGTATCGTTGCTGGAATAGTAGCAACAATTGCAATGACCGCTATGATGATGATAGCTGCACAATTAGGAATGCCTAAAATGGAACCTCCAAAAATGTTAGCGACAACAATGGGCGTTTCGGTGGTTATCGGTTGGGTTATGCATTTTATGATAGGAGTTATTTTTGCCTTATTGTATGCCTTCATAATTAATGGCTGGCTAACAAAAATCGCTTCAAATTTATTGAAAGGGGTTGTATTCGGAATCATTGCTTTTGTCATCGCTCAAATCAGTATGGGTCTTATGGGATTAATGTTCCCTTCTATGCCAGAGCCTTCTGGTAATATGGTATTGATAATTGTTGGAAGCCTAATGGGACACATTCTCTTCGGAATTGTGGTTGCTGCGATAGATAATAAGAAAGCTTAAGTCATAACACTAAATGACCTGATGTTTGCGACTTCAGAGAGAAAACAAAATAAATAACTAAAATTTAGTCTCAACAAATTATTCCGCAACAGCAATAAAGATTAAAAATATGAGTGTAACTACACAATTGAAGATGATAAATGAATTCATGAAAGACGTTGACAAGGGTCTTTCCAAGGAAAAAAAGAGTATTCCTTCAAAATACTTTTATGATAAGAATGGCGATGCGCTTTTCGTAAAAATAATGAAGATGCCCGAATATTATTTGACAAGGGCGGAACATGAAATTTTAAAAGAAAACACTGCACTGATAATCGATTCTTTAAAACTTCAAAAAGAAACCTATTTTGAGTTTATAGAATTAGGTGCAGGCGATGGCACAAAAACAATGGAATTATTGCGAGCTTTGATTGCCGAAGGTTTTAACTTTGATTATCTCCCCGTAGATATTTCTGAAAATGCCCTTTTTAATTTGAAAGCCTCATTGGCTTTTGAAATTCCTGATTTACAAGTTAAAACACAACAAGGGGATTATTTTGAAGTATTGTCGACATTAAAAGAAAGTTCCTCCCCAAAAGTTGTCCTGTTTCTAGGCTCAAATTTAGGCAACTTAACCGATGAGGATGCCGGAAAATTTATTTATCAATTAGGAAGCAACCTAAATCACGGAGATAAGGTTCTATTAGGCGTCGATTTAATTAAATCAAGGGACATTGTATTACCAGCCTACGATGACGCAACTGGTATTACTAAAAGCTTCAATTTGAATTTGTTGACCAGAATTAATAGGGAACTCGATGCTGATTTCGATACAGCAAAGTTTAACCATATCTCTGAATATGATGTACAAGAGGGAATCGTCAAAAGTTTTCTCGTCAGTTCGACGTATCAAAAAGTGACCATCGGCCGAATTAACAAATCTTATGTATTTGAAAAAGATGAGCGCATACATACCGAAATTTCCAGAAAATACAATGACACTATTATGAAGGATATTTTATCTGATACCGATTTTAAGATTACAAATAAGTTGAGTGATAGTAAAAACTATTTTGCCAATTATATTTTGACGAGACAATAAGGGGAGTAGAAACACATATAATTAAAACTGAAAATTTAAACTATAAAAACAGAAATAGATGAAGAAAGTTGACTTTAGTGCATTAAAAGCAGTGTTTATAAACTGTACATTGAAAAAATCACCCGCAACAAGCCACACGGATACCCTTATGGATGTTGCGAAACACATCATGGAAAAAGAAAAAGTTGCTGTTGAAACCATTCGTTTTATAGACCATGAAGTGGCTACGGGCGTGAACGCAGATATGACAAAACATGGTTGGAGCGTTGATGAATGGCCAAGTATCTTTAAAACCATTATGAATGCGGACATCCTTATTGTAGGAACGCCTATATGGCTTGGAGAAAAATCGTCCATCGCACAAAAATTAATCGAACGCCTTTACGCCATGAGTGGTGAAACGAATGATAAAGGTCAGTATATATTTTACGGTAAGGCAGCCGGATGTGTAGTAACTGGTAATGAGGATGGTGTAAAACATTGTGCTATGGGTATTTTATATGCCCTACAACATGTTGGCTATTCAATTCCACCGCAAGCTGATGCAGGTTGGATTGGAGAAGTTGGGCCAGGACCAAGTTATGGCGACACGGAATGGAAGGGTAAAAAGATTTCTCCACCATTAGGTACCGATTCCGATTTTACCAATAGGAATACGACCTTTATGACCTATAATTTATTGCATTTGGCATCTATGCTAAAAAAACAAGGTGGTTATTCTAATTATGGAAACTCACGCGAAGATTGGGACGATGGAACCCATTGGGAGTTTGAAAATCCTGAATACCGCTAATTGATAATTCTTTACTTGCGATTCAATATTTTCTATTTAAAATTGAAGTTGTAAAATATAATCAAAGAACAAAAATAAGCGCAAGTAGTTTTAACTTAATGTATTAATTACCCTAAATGGAAGTGCCAAGCTTAAAGTGGGCACTTTTATTTTATTGAATACTTTATTTTACTAATAATAGCCATGAATAAAGAATATGATCTAATAGTTATCGGTGCTGGTTCGGGCGGACTAGGTGCTGCCTTGGGCATGCATCAATTGGGATTCAAAGTGTTGCTTATAGACCGCAAAGCTGAAGACATGGGTGGAGAATGTGTGAACACAGGTTGCATTCCCAGCAAAGCTTTGTTGCATATCGCCAAACAAATACATCATGCAAAGCTCTCGGAAGAATTTGGGTTGAAAACAGCGGGCGAAGTTGACATTCAAAAAGTAAAGGCATATATCAATCAAAAACAAAATGCTATTCGCTCCCACGAAAATGTTGAATTTTTCAGAAACAAGGGCTTGGAGGTTCAACTTGGAAACGCTTCTTTTATTTCAAAAAATGAAGTCGCATTAAAAAATAAAACCTTTAAAGCTAGAAATATTGTTATTGCTACAGGATCTTCTCCCCGCACCATAGCAATTCCCGGAACGGAAAACTTCCCGATTTTTACCAATGAGACTATCTTCAACACTGATTTTATCCCGAAACATTTTGTCTTTATTGGCGCGGGACCAGTAAGTATAGAACTAGGACAGGCTTTTTCTAGATTGGGCGCAAAGGTGAGCGTTGTAGATCGTGGTGATAGAATTTTAAAAAAGGAAGATTCCAAAATTTCTGCAATTCTTCTTAAAAGACTTGAAAAGGAAGGCATCCAATTTTATTTTAATTCCGAAGTCATTCAGATAAAAGATGGAAAAAATGCTATTTTAAGAGATGGCAACGGCAACGAACAGCAAATTCCAGCAAATGCAATTTTTATGGGTATAGGCAGGGAATTAAATTTCGACTCTCTTCATCTTGAAAAAGCAGGCATAACCACCAAAGAAGGTAAAATTGTTCTAAACCAAAAACTACAGACCAGCAATAAGCACGTTTTTGTAAGTGGTGATGCGGCCGACAACCTTAAATTCTCTCACGCCGCAGAATTGCACAATATGCTGCTCATCAATAATTTCCTATCCCCATTTAAAAAGAAACTCAATTTTGACCATTTTCCGTGGGTAACTTTTACCGACCCTGAAGTGGCAACTTTTGGACAAAACGAAAAACAGCTAAAAGAGAAAAATATCAACTATGAACGTCTGGAAACGGATTTTGGACAAGATGACCGTGCGGTTACCGATGATTACGAATATGGAAAATTGATTCTATTCATTGAGAAAAAAAGATTTATTCCCGGCAATGCAAAAATTCTTGGTGGCAGTATGATTGCTCCTAATGCGGGGGAAATAACCCAAGAAATGGTACTTGCTGGCGTGGCAGGAATAAAAATAAGCACCATTATGAATAAAATTTATGCTTATCCAACCGCAGCAAATATCCATAAAAGCCTGCTACGTGAAAAAATGGTGGGCCAGCTAAAACCATGGATGAAGGTAATCATTAAAAAATGGTACCGCTTTAAAGAATGAAGATAAGCATTATAATACCAGCAATTAACGAAGAAGGCTATCTCGAAAAAACTTTATCACATACCCTGAAATTGATTGGGGATTTTGAAATAATTGTAGTGGATGGCGGCAGTACCGATGATACCCAAAAAATATCACAAGGTTTTAAATCTGTTAAAACATTGGTATCCGGAAAAGGCAGGGCCAATCAGATGAATCATGGTGCAATGAACGCTAATGGTGAAATCTTTTTATTCTTGCACGCCGATACGCTGTTGCCGCAAAACACGTATCAGAAAATTATCAATCGGCTACAAAAACCCGGACACATTGGCGGGAGTTTTAGATTAAGGTTGGATAAACCTCATCCTATCCTAAAGTTTTACACTTGGTGCAGCAGATTTAGTCTAGAGTTTTTTACCTATGGAGACCACTGTATCTTTATAAGGAATACTATTTTCAAAGAAATAGAAGGCTTTAAAAAAATGCCCTTTATGGAAGATGTGGAAATCCAGAAAAGGCTACGCAAAAAAGGGAAGTTCAAAAAACTGAAAGCCTCGGTACTAACTTCTGGACGCAGATTTGAAAAAGCTGGTACCATCAGGCAATTGATAACCGATGCACTCCTTGTTTTCTTGTATAAACTTGGCATTTCCCCTATACAATTGAAGCAATTTTAGGAAGATTAATGCTTAATATTTTTATCTCGAAGCATTTTTTTTAGAAAGTTGAATAATCTCTTCAATCTTTTCTACGATTTCCATAGGTTTTTCTTCCTGCAAAAAGTGACGCGAACTCAACTCATGAATTATTGACAAGCCAGCAGCTTTTTTTATTTCCTCTCCTTTTTCCTTTAAGGTTAGAAATGGATCGTCTGCACCCCAAATCGCTTGAACAGGATAAGGAACATTCTGCACCGCTCTATAGCACAAGTTTCTAAATTCTTCTGAATCATCAAAGCTCTTCATTATTTTTAGGAAAGCGTCCCCATCATCATTCATTTTTAAAATATCGATATGCGCATTGATTTCATTCTTTGGAATTTTTGCGCTGTCATTTACTCCCATTTTATCAAACATCAACTGCCAGGTTGGATGTTGCAAACTTAATAATTCGAGCTTTCCTAAAACAGGTACTTCAAAGGGTCGCATAGGCCAAGGTTTTGTAAAATTCACCACATCGATCCAAGTATTAAGAATCGTAATTGACAAGACTTTTTCCAGATTGTTGGCTGCCATTGCAAAGCCAATAGGCCCACCAATATCATGGATTAGAAGATGATACTTATCCAGACCCAATTTTTGGGCAGCTTTAGCGCTAAATTGAGCTAAAGAAGAAAAGGAATAATCAAAATTCTCTGGTCTATCAGAAAAACCTAAACCTGGAAAATCAATAGCTACACCTCTGTACCCTTTTTCTGCTAGTGCTGGAACGATTTTTCTGTATAAAAAAGAAGAGGTTGGAACCCCATGTAAGCAAAGAACAGCTTCTCCACTTCCTTGATCCAATCCAAAGCATTTAATTCCATTCACTTCAAAATATTTACCAGAAGCTTCGTGCTTCTTCATGATCGTTTCGACATCCAAATTATCACTCATAATTTAAGTTTTAAATATTTATACTATTTCAATCAATTTCCTAATGTTCGTTAAGAATTACCATTAAAGTAATCATCATTCACTCATTCTCGCTATGATCAACAGGCTTTAACTTTATTTTATAAAATTTTAACCGTGCTATTAATAGTTGATTTCAGAGCGTGCTACATTCTAAAACCTCGTTTCCTTCTCTTTAATATAGTTAAATGAGAACATATTTCTACGGAATTTAACTAAAGGACGAAGTTCAATTTTTTTTCTAAATTAGAATTAATTTGTACCGTAAGTATAAAAAAAAGGCCTCAACATATTCGTTGAAGCCTTTGCAGTACTCAAGGCGGGAATCGCAACCCTTAATGTGATTTTTTTTTCTATTCCAATATATCGCCAAAAACGTTTGACAGTTAATTACTTACGTAAGTAATATTTTTAAAATTCATTAAATGATATTAAGCTAAATTAAATATATTTAACTATTTTCGGCATATTTTCGGTAAATATTTAGAATGACTTTGAATTATTATATAAGCGAAGGTAAAAAAAAACACTCCAATATTTGTGTTCGGTTTATTGATAGTAAACGAATTGACCAAAGAGCCACAACAGGAATTAGAGTAGTGCCAAAAAATTGGTCAAACCCCAAACAACGAATAAAAACCAATTCCACATCAGAAAATGTTGATTTTCTGAACGACAAATTAAACAAATTAGAAAATCATATTTTCGATTGTTACAATAGAGATTACAACAGCTCTACCTTTATTTCGAAAACTTGGCTCAAAGAAAATGTTAACAGTTTCTTCAATCGAGTATCAGAAAATGAAAGTTACAGAACGTACTTTGTTGAATGGGTTGAAAGATTCGTCAAGGACGCAAGCAAGCGCACATATAACGGCACTAAACTAAAAGAACGCTCAATACTCAACTACACCTCCACTCTTTCAAAATTACAAGCGTTTGAGTCTAATAGAAAGAAAAAATTGAGATTTGAAGATATTGACCTTGATTTTCACTCCGATTTTATCAATTATTGCATACAAGAAGAAAAGTTAGGGAAAAACACGGTTGGCTCCATAGTTTCAAGAATTAAGACATTTTGTAGAAGTGCTGAAAGTGATGGGTTGCCCATCAATCCAAAATTTAAACATCGCGATTTTTATTTGCCAAAAAGTAAAACCACCAATACGTATTTAAATGAAGATGAAATCAACAAAATTTACAATCACGACTTTAGTAATTCGGCACGTCTGGACAATGCACGTGATTTATTTATAATTGGTTTACGCACTGGTTTAAGAATTTCAGATTTTTTAAGGATTACTAAAGAAAACATTTTTGGCAATGTGATCAATATCACTACCATCAAAACACATCAAAACTTAACTGTTCCTATTCACCCACAATTTGAAGAAATTCTCAAAAAAAGAAATGGACATTTGCCACATTCAATAGGAGACCAAAAATTCAATAAATATATAAAAGAGGTGTGCAAAGAAGTTGAAATTAATGCACTGACACCAGGAGATAAAATTAATGAAGAAACAAAGCGTAAAGAATTTGGAACTTATCCAAAACACGAATTGATTCAGTCCCATATCTGTAGACGCAGCTTCTGTACCAACCTCTATTTAGCAGGAGTTGATGTAAATATTATAATGGCAGCATCCGGACATACAAGTAAGCAATTCGTCAACTACATTAAGGCTACTCAAGACGAACATATAAAGAAGATTAGTGATTCTTGGAAAAAAAACCCACTTAAAATTGAAAAATAATGACATCTCCTTTTTTAACTTATATCCCAGATGATTCTTCGGAAAATCATCAAAACACGAAATACATACCATTTGTTTTTAAAAATGATCAACCAAGATGTGAAAAATTTAAGTTTTATGGAATCTTTAGTAATTTAAAAATCGATCAAATTGATTCCGATGTTATAAGTATGTTGATATCAAAAGGGGTAATAATTGAAATAGTTAAAGAAAAATATCCGGGTTCCTGGTTTTCCTATAATGACGAAGGAATGCCTATATTTAAAAAAATTGATGTTTCAGAAAAATCTAATTCTGATAGTTTGCAGTTTCCATTGAATTTTAATAATGTGGAATATGAACTCACAAAATCTTTTAAGACTGAACTATTTGACTTTTTGTGTGATGTGTCAGAACTACCTCCTCAAAAGTTTGAAATAGATGAATTTGACCACAGCTTTTTTGAATTGGATAAATTTCTGAACAATGAGGATAAGATTTTATGGTTAGAAAGTAAATACAAAGAGTACTATCCTGAAGACAGATTTTTATTTTTGGTTTATCGAGGGCAAGGGGTGGAATACGCACATTTAACAAATGGGGTAGCGGATTGGAAGCAGTGGTTTGACCAACAATTGGATTGGTTTCCTGAAGTTATCAAATTATATTTAACTTCAGAAGTTTCGGAACACTTTCCAAAAGAGATAGGATTTCATTCACAGATTTTTTATAACCAATTGATTATGAAAAAAAATGAAATTGACAACGATTTCTTTGAATTTTTAGAAGACTGGCATGAGTATAGATCTTATAATGACGTTTTAAATTCTATTCAAAACAAGTTTAATGAATTAAAAAATACGAATCAAAATAAATCTTCAGGTAATTCTAAAAGATTGACACCGCTTGAGCAAATATGTTTTATTGAACAGTTAAGAGAATCCAATATTTCTTTTTCAAAATTAGAATATGAAAATAAATTGAAATACTTGAATTTGATTAGCAATGGAGAAAATTATGACGAAAATTTTCAGATTGAGAAATTAGAAGAAATGATTATGATGAACCCTTATCAATATGAATCCTTTTATGACAAAGGACAAATGACCAAATTTGCGAAAAAATTAAATGAGATATCACGCAATGATGTTTCGAACTTGCGAAAAGCAATTAAAATATGCGGACTAACTGCAATAAAAGAGGGTAACGCAAGAAATAAAAATTATTTACCATTGTCGATTGCAGATGTCAAACACAATGATAAATTTTACAAGGCTCAAAAAAGGATTAACTCAACCAATAATCTAATTAAATCATTGATTGAAAGCCTTGAGTAGTACCCTGCGCATACCCAATAATTAAATTGAGTTAATTCTCAATTATGTTTGCCATATAACCAAAAATACAGGGTCGTTATGGTCAAACAAATTCTACAAATTGAAAACACAAACTCATCCGAGTTTATTCCTCAAATAATAAATGAGTTCCGCCATTTATTAAAGGAATCAAAACATCAAGAAAAAGACGAAGAAACTCTTTTAACCAGAGAAGAAGCGGCAGACATGCTTTCCGTTTCCTTGGTAAGCCTGTGGAAATACACAAAGGACAATCTTTTCCCCGCTTATCGCATTGGCAACAATGTAAGGTACAAAAAAAGCGAAATTTTATTGGCCCTGAAGCAAATGAATCAGTTTGAGGATTCCGAAGTAAAACCACTAAAATATAAACGATAAAACAAGAAACCCTAACGCATTACAGTGCATTAGGGCTTTATATCGTTTGAGTTTTTCACACCAACAGCAAACAGATGGCAATATACAGCAATAATAACATATACACAATTGATAACTGGCTTCGACATTTATACAGCCGTGCGCAATTCTCTACATATCGCGCCAAGACTCCAGCAAATTTACTTCGTCGAACTAAAATTGTTGTGGTATGACGATCAAAAACGCAATAGATAGAATCAACTGGAGATTTGGAAAGGGTGGCTGGTATAACAATGAGTCTGATCTAGATGCTGTAAATACTCTTATACGTGCAGTCAGCAATAAAAAAAATGCCCAGATTGACAATAATGAACTAATTATCAAACTCTACATCTTCGCATTTGGCAATGAATTAAAGAAATATAATACATCGATCGGTGATCCTATATTTCAAAAGGAATTTCACAAAAAATTCAACAGGCCACTAGAAATAATTATCAAAGAATTTCAATTATACCTTAATGACGTAGATCAAAAAAATCTTCTCAAAAAATATGGCTTTTCAGATACTGATTATTTCTCGACTTCAATTGATGAAGATAATAACGATCTGATGGTTATTGATCGAATTTTAAAAAATGAGTTTGATAAAAAAATTTTACTGGGTAACAATTCATTTGAAGCTATCAAAACCCATTTATTAACACAAGCAACCCAATTCATGGACGATTATGTACAATGAACTAGAATATAAGCCTTCAGAGGGCAAAAAGGAATCCATTGATTTTATTAAAATAGCCAATGAATCCTATGTTGATCCTAGAGAGGATATAAAACCACCCGAAACCGTTTTAATTCAAACATCCGAAACTGGAGAAAGTAGAATTATTGCCACCCTGGGTAATTTCTCTTTGATAATCGGGAAAGCTAAAAGCAGAAAGTCTTTTTTAATGGCAATTATTGCTGCCGCTTTGGCTTCCACCTTATCACCTTTTAATCTATCTGGAACATTGCCACCAACAAAAAGAAATGTGCTTTTTTTCGATACTGAACAAAGTAGGTACCACGTGCAACTTTTATTGAACAGAATATGTCGACTCATTAATGTAAAAATACCTGAAAATGTAAAAGTGCATGCGTTACGAAAATACAACGCCTTTGAAAGAGTAGAAATCATTGAGCATATTTTATATAGTACATCAAATTTAGGCGTGGTGATTATTGATGGACTTCGCGATTTAGTTACCTCAATAAATGATGAGGAACAGGCGACCATTATCACGGGTAAATTAATGAAATGGTCGGAAGAATTAGACATACACATTTTTACTGTATTGCATCAAAATAAAAGCGATGAAAATGCTAGAGGTCATTTAGGCACTGAAGGTTTAAATAAAGCGGAAACCACTTTGAGTGCTACAAAATCAGAGGGAGACAAAAACATTACAATTGTGGAACCATTGAGTTGTAGAAACCAAGACCCGTACGCATTCGCATTTGAGGTTATTGATGATTTACCTGTATTTACTGAAAATTATGAGATAAGAACGCAAACTAAACCATCAAAGATTGATTTAAATGACATTGAGAATTTTAAGCTATTTGAAATGCTCAATTCGATTTATTCAAGACAAAAATCATTTGGTTATTCAGAATTAGTTAGGGAGGTCAAATATGAGTTTAAAAAGCAATTTGACAAGAGCATCGGAGACAATAAAGCTAAAGAAGTTATTACATATTGTAAAAATGAAGATTGGCTAATTCAGGAAGAATCTAAAAAACCTTACACACTTGGAAAATACAACAAGGTATCGGTTTAGTTTAAGGCATATATATGCCTTTAAACTGTTAAACCTTAAAAAGGGCGGTTTACTTAAACCAGTTTAAACCGTTAAACCGAAAATTTAAAGTCGTAAAAATATCATGAATAATAGACAAAAAATAGATAGAATATCTCAAGAGTTATTCAATGAAATCAGCTCCTCAAACGCTAATTTGTATGCGTTTGACAAAATGGTTGTGGATGCAATTGAGAAAAGTAGCAAAATAATTAAAACAGACGAGGCCACCACAAAAATGTTTGTGTTCGCTTACTCCTACTATTTGTTTGAAAAGGGTATAACTCCACCTCAAACAATCAATCCAAAGAGGATCCAAAAGTTATTCAATAGAACCTTTGAGCATTTTATAAGAGATTTCCATAAGGAATTAAATCATAGCGGTTTGCGGGAGCTTGTGGACAAAAAGGATATTACTTCATTTTACCCGGAATTTATGACTCCAGAAGACCATGAAGATTTGTTAAAAATGTATGCAATCATGGATAGTGCTTTTGAAAAACAAAAATTTCTAGGGAAAGAATTGGATGATGAAGTGCAAGAAAAATTGTTAAGTCAGATTAGAAAATATTTAGAAAATCATGTTTGAAATTTTAAACCACAAACACACCACAAATAAAATAAGAACACCACCACAATTTTCGTGGTCTGGTGGTATAGTAAATATCATTTTCACCACAATTCATTACGTTCCACCATAAAACTACATGAAACCGAAACAACACCACTACAGGCACCACACCACAAAAGTTAGTTGTGGTGTTTTGTTAAATCAATAATTAATTTAAAATCATAAATAAAATGAACACATTAATAAATCAACAATACACACCAGCCTTGGGCGGTTTTTTCTCGTGGCTTGGTAGAACCATAAGAAATGTGGCACACGCTATCTCTGAAGTTTCACATAATCCGTTTTTTATCATCAACATCATAGAGGATGCTTTCGACGGGAACGGATTCACAGTAGGTTATGATAACGGTCCACAAGGACCTGTCGTTCCTATGGATTCAACCCTATCTTTGTTCAGAAACCTTCCTTCTCAAGAGATTAATCTAACTTCATTAGATGAAATGAAATTAGATGCATGGGTAAACGGAAAGTTTCTTCCTCTATTCAAAACCTATTTTTCTACAATTAAAGATTTCAACTTAAATGGGGTAACACGTAATGAATTTATCAACCACTATAATGATGCTCAAGAGTTCATTAGTCTTTTATCATGGTATCAAGATTATGTGTTAACACAACTCTTAACCGACTTCAGTAGAGAAGCTATTATGGCTCGCAACCAGTTTCTAACTATTCAAATAAATCTTTTACAGTTAGAGGTCGAGGAATATAAGTTATCAACTGGTGTCACATCAGCGCCACAAAGAAAAACAGTAACGTTCCCAACTAATAAGTATGCTGGTTTAGATTTAGGTTTGCCAAATTCAGTAACTACTACCAAATTGGAGTTAGAAAGTGAAAATAATGGTAGTGGTTCTCAAACACTTCCATCCGTAGTAACGCAATCAAATACAAATGGAACAAATTCAAATTCGAAATCTTCAGGCGTTGGATTGGTCTTTTGGTCTTTACTGGCCATTGGTTTGTACCATTTAAGCAAATCAAATAATGAAAAATTAGATGCTGGGGACAAACCAAAGGTCAAAAAATAGTGCTATAAAATTTAATTACTCGTCATCCCACCACAAAAGAATTTTTGTGGTGTGGTGGTTAATTAAGAGTATTTAATCACAAATTTATGTGCAGACATTAAGGACACCACACTCGTTTTAATTTAGTGTGGTGTTTTTCTTAATTTATTTGGCAAGTCAAGAAAATTTTGAGATTTAATAATTCTGTGAGTAGATAATTCCAATTAAAAACAAACAGTGGCAAGTTAACCAATTGACGCTTAATAATTTAATAACTGTTAAAAAGTCGTTATATTAACGACTGATGATAAATTTATAAGTATATTTGCATATTAGTTTTCGCTATAATAACTTCTATGAAAGAAAACATCGAGATAATTATTAACAGCCTGTTGTATATTCTCAACAAGTTTGAGAATAATACCACCGACTCACACAAACTTTTTAAAATTCTATATTTTGCTGAACAGAAACATTTAAAAAAGTATGGCAAATCAATAACGTCCGATTGTTACGTAGCTATGAAGTTCGGGCCAGTTCCCAGCTATGCATTTGATATTGTTAATTGTAGAAAAGGCAAGAGTGATTACAACGAAAGTATCATTGAAGCTTCAAAATATATTGATACAGATAGTTTTAACATCATAGCTAAAAAAACTGCTGATTTAGAATGGATTTCCGTTTCAGAAGCTAAATTATTGGATGAGTCTTTTGAAGAAAATAAAAATCTCACGTTTTCAGAATTAACAAAAAAATCCCATGATTCTGCTTGGGATTCAGCCTATCATATTATGGATAAATGCAAGATAGCTGAAGCTGGTGGTGCTGATGAGTCAATTTTAAATTATATTAATTCTAAAAATGATTTAGAAAGTCTAACATTTCTATGAATTTCGGTGATTATTTTTCTAATGAAGAAAAAAAATCTCTTTTACTACCAAAAGGACTGATTATTGGAACAGTTATTCGCGCCTTCGCAACTTTTACCATCCCTCCGAAAGAAAAAAGATTCATTATTGTTGGATTTAAGCATAACAAAATTCACATTGCTTGTGTATTAATCAATTCTGATTTAAATCTGAACGTCAATAATACTCCAGAACTAATCGATCACCAACTAAAATTATCATCTGAAGGAAGGGAATATTTAGATCATGACTCATTTATAGATTGTTCTGAAATCCAATCTCTAGACATTAGTGATATAAATAAAAAAATTGATGAAAATGCCAATATTATTTTAGGTCAAGTGGCTAAAAAAGATATGGACATTATCATAAAAACAATGATTGATTCAGATTTAATTAAAGGTCAGCATAAGAAAAGATGTGGATTTTTTGATTATAAATTTGATGAATGATCAAATAAATTAAATTGAACAACTATAAATTAAACTTAATAATAGCTTGGATTTGGTGGTTGATTGATTTTAAAAAATCATTAAAAAACATGGATTGGCAAGAGTATGAACGACGACAAGAACATGAAAAAAGAAAACAAGAACGTCTTGAAGCATTCCTTGTAATGTTCGTTATTTTCGGCAATATTTTATTGCTCATATTTTCCAGTTAATTTTATAAAAGAGATAGCTTAATATACTTGCGCTATCACTAAGCCTTTAAACTCGGATTTCGGCAAAAGTGATTCCATGACAAATCGCATACCTGCTGCAAATACTTAAACAAATCTTCATCACACACTATCCTCTTAATTTTACAAATTACTTGTGGTAAATCTTATACAGATATCGATAAACCGCCTTGCATTTACTATTTTGCATGGAGAATTACTTCATAACCAAGCACGAACCACACAAAAATCAGAAAGATACAACACTGAAAAACCACGAATGTTTTTGGGTTTATATTTTTATGCACCGTGTATTGTCCTTTTTTTGGCATTGATAAAATTGTGTGCCTAATCTTCGTATTTAGTGGTGTGGTAGTCAAAGTTGTGGTTTTATCTCTTTCAAGTAAACGAACGCTGTGGCTCTTTTTTAGTTAGAGATATTCTATAATTTAGGTATCTAAATACGATTTACCACAAGTAAGCTATAATATTTGAAAGTAGCGTTTAGATACACCACAATAAGCGCAACCAACGTTACCCTTCCATCGTATTTGCTAGGAATAAATAATACAAATACTTTCCTCCTAAATAATCCAAAAGTTGTGAAAGTGATTTAAAGTTCATGGTTCTAGGTTTAATATATACAAATTTGATAATAATAGTTCAATGTCATAGCTAAAGGTAGAGTTTTTAAAAAAAATATATTAAATTTGTCATATATAAAGATAGAAAGAATGAATCTTGATTTTTTTTACAAAAAATATCCATTAAAAAAAGACTGCATTGAGTTTTTGGAAAATATAAAATGGAATAACCATCCGTTTTGTCCTTACTGTGAATCTGATAAATATTCCGAAACTAAAAACTCCCATAGATATCATTGCAACATTTGTAACTCTTCTTATAGTGTTACAGTTGGCACTTTAATGCATAAAACTAAAATTGATTTACAAAAATGGTTTTATGCAATAAATTTTATTCTGAACTCTACAGAACAAATTTCCTCTCGAATGTTAGCTGACAAGATAAACACAACAAAAGATACCGCTTGGAGATTAATGAATAAAATTAAAAACGCAGTAGTACTACAAGACGAACTAGTCTATAAAATAAGTAAGCATGAATGAAAAAAAATTAGCTAAAGCTACCCATCAAGGCGAAATCAACATCAACGGTCTGATTATATCTTGCGCCGTTTTAGAAGACGGCACTAGGGTTGTATCTGAAAGAAGCATCGCTGATGCAATTGGAGCTTCTGGCTCTGGTGCTTATTGGAGAAAAAGGCGCCAAGGAGAATCTATAAAACCAAGATACCTATATGCTAACTTTTTAGATAAGTATATTTCAGAAGATTTATCTTTAAGTCTTGCGGAATCTGTAAAATATATCGCAGTGAACGGCTCGGAAGCTTTAGGTTTAAAGGCCGAAATTCTACCGGAAATATGCGATGTTTGGGTTAAAGCCGACCAAAAAGGTGCCGTTCCAAAAAGCAGTAAACCAACATCAGAAAAAGCTTATGTCTTATTAAAAGGATTTGCAACTGTTGGAATTATAGCCTTGATAGATGAAGCAACAGGATATCAAGACGTAAGGGTTAAAGATGCTTTACAACAAATACTTGATCAATTTCTACTTAAAGAAGCCAAAAGATATGAAGTAACATTTCCTTTAGAACTATACAAACAATGGTTTAGATTAAATGGCTGGCAATGGAAACCAGAAAATGCACAAAAACGACCCGGAGTAATTGGTAAATGGACAAATAAATATATTTATGATCGAATGGCTCCTGGACTTTTAAAAGAATTGGAAATAAAGAACCCTAAAAATGATAAAGGATACAGAGATCACAAGCACTTTTCCTTTTTAACTGATGAAATTGGAGAACCAAGACTACGTGAGTTTTTTGGAGGTTTAATTGCTTTAGCGAGAGCATCTACATCTTGGAAAAAATATATAAGTATGGTTGAAAGAGCTTATCCAGCGCATGGTGACCAACTAAATATGTTTTTAGACACAGATGAAGGTTAAAGGCTACAATAGCTTGGTGTTATATTAGAGTCACAAATAAAATGACAGTTTTTGACATAACTTAAATTATATGCATCTTTGTGGTCTAACAATTTCTAAAAGTCATTTTTTTAATAAGTAAATTTGTTTAATAAAAAAGCACCCTTTATGGATGCTTTAAAATACAGTTGTAAGATGTTAGAGGGGTTGAAGATGGTCTCATTAACCATTCCTAAATCGAGTTTAGTATACTCAACCTCTTTCATTTTTCAATATGCGGTAATCAAAAGGTCCTGTCAACATATACAGAGCTGAAAGTCAAATTAGGTTTTCTTCCATTAAGAAAAGTCCTGAACATTCCAAAGATTACTCTTGCTTAAACGTCGAAGTTCACATCTTCGGCGTTTTTGTTTATTATTATATACGTAGAACTACGTAAAATAGTTACACAAACATACGAAATTAGATTTAAGATTGTTTGATCCTCCTTGCGGAAGTAGTGGTTTTTCCATCGGAATAACCTTCACTCTCTAATTTCCTGTGGTACATCGTATATAGATGTCAATTTCTGTCAATGTTTCAGCGTTCATAATACCGGGTCGATTTTATTATAAGTTAGCAACTGATTGAGACTAACAACATAATTCACTTTATTGTGAAAGATAAAGTCAATCGCCTTTTCTTCAATCTCCTTAAAATCTATTTTTGTTCTTTCAAGCTCCCCTTTTGATTTTTCAATTTCCAATTCTATTTTTTTAAGTCGCTCTTCATCTTCAAATTTTGCTCGTTCAATCTTATCTATAGCTTGGTTGAGTCTTCTCTTTAGGTTTTCTGTGTTTTCATCCATAATATTCGAGTTATAATTTCGGCAAAATTTCGGAAAAAAAAGAACAAAAAAAATCGCAAAGCTTTTATTATTAGGCTATTGCGATTTTTATAAGTACTCAAGGCGGGAATCGAACCCGCACTCCGAAGAACTGGATTTTGAATCCAGCGCGTCTACCAATTCCGCCACTTGAGCAATTATTGGATTATTGGACTGCAAAACTATAAAATATTTTATTACAAACAACCAAAAATATCAGCTTTTTGCTTTAGCAGTCCAAATAAATTCCTAAATTTGCACCCTGTTAAACAAAAGACGGATTAATTCGTTATAAAACAACCCATTGGAAATGCCAAATGTAGCTACCGAAGCCAAGATTTTTGCCTGTTCACAAAGTACCGAACTTGCTGAAAAAATTGCTGCTATTTACGGCACTCATTTAGGGAACGTTATTACGTCCACTTATAGTGATGGTGAGTTTCAACCTTCTTACGAGGAATCAATAAGAGGTACACGGATTTTTATCATCGGTTCAACGCATCCAGGTCCAGAAAATTTGATGGAAATGTTGTTGATGATTGATGCTGCAAAACGTGCTTCGGCAAGACACGTCACAGCAGTATTGCCATATTTTGGTTGGGCAAGACAGGATAGAAAAGACAAACCAAGAGTGCCAATTGCGGCTAAATTAGTAGCAAAAATGCTAGAAGCGGCAGGTGCAACTCGTATTATAACCATGGATTTGCATGCGGATCAAATTCAAGGGTTTTTTGAAAAGCCTGTAGATCATTTATTTGCATCAACGGTATTTTTACCCTATTTGAGAGATTTAAACCTCGATAATTTGACCATTGCTTCACCAGATATGGGTGGTTCCAAAAGAGCTTATGCCTATTCGAAAGCATTGGAAAGTGATGTGGTTATTTGCTACAAGCAACGCGCGAAAGCCAATGTAATCACACATATGGAATTAATTGGAGATGTCACTGGCAAGAATGTGGTATTGGTGGATGACATGGTCGATACTGCTGGTACACTGACCAAAGCGGCCGATTTAATGATGGAGCGGGGTGCATTGAGTGTAAGAGCGATTTGTACACATCCCATTTTATCTGGTAATGCTTACGAACGTCTTGAAAATTCCAAATTGGAAGAATTGATCGTAACGGATTCAATTCCTCTGAAACAAAAAAGTAACAAAATCAAAGTGATCAGTTGCGCTGATCTATTTGCAGAAGTAATGCAAAATGTACATCATAACAAATCAATCAGTTCTAAATTTTTAATGTAGGTTAAACTAGTTTTGAACTGCATTTTAACATAAAAATGAATATTAATTATTAACTATAAATTTTAAAAATGAAATCAATTACAATCAACGGATCTCAAAGAGAAAGCGTGGGCAAAAAAGCGACAAAAGCCTTACGTAATGCTGGTCAGGTTCCTTGCGTACTATACGGAGGAGACAAACCAGTGCATTTCTCTGCACCTGAATTGGCTTTCTCTAAACTGGTTTATACGCCTAGTGCGCATACAGTTGTGATTGCTATCGACAAAGGAACATCGTTCAATGCTATTATGCAAGACATCCAATTACACCCTGTAACAGACAGAATCTTACACATAGATTTCTATCAGTTATTTGAAGATAAAGAAATCTCAATGGAAATTCCTGTACACGTAATAGGAACTTCTAAAGGTGTATTGAATGGTGGTGTACTACGTCGAAATGTGCGTAAATTAACGGTGAAAGCTTTACCATCTAATTTACCTGATTTTATCGAAGCTGATATTACTCCATTGAGAATTGGAAGTAAATTATACATTACTTCATTAACAAATCCTGATTACAAATTTTTACATCCAGATAACACTGTAGTTTGTCAAGTAAGACGTTCTAGAGCAAGTGTTGCTGAATTTGAAGAAGAATTGGAGGAAGCAGCAGCTGACGCAGCTGGTGAAGAAGGAACAGAAGGAGAAAATGGAGGTGTACCATCAACGGAAACTGATGATGTTGCAGCGGTAAAAGAATAAATCCTATTCTTTAAAAAAATTGAAGCATTCCGTTAATTCGGGATGCTTTTTTTATTTTTACCAAAAAAATGAATGTTTAAATTTTTGTTTGATTTATTTAAATCGTCTCAAGAATCAATCACAGATGAAGCGGATCGCATGAAAAAATTTCTAATAGTTGGCCTAGGGAATATCGGTGACGATTATGCCAATACACGCCACAATATTGGTTTTAAAGTCCTTGATTTTATGGCTAAAGAAGAATCATTGATTTTCGAAACCCAAAGATTAGGTGATATTGCAACTTATAAATTCAAAGGTCGGCAGTTTATTTTGCTCAAGCCTAGCACCTACATGAATTTAAGTGGGAAGGCACTCGTCTATTGGATGAACAAAGAGAATATTCCCCTTGATAATTTATTAGTTATTACAGATGATTTAAATTTGCCATTTGGAACAATTCGTCTAAAAACGAAAGGTAGCGATGGCGGTCACAATGGTTTGAAGGATATTCAAGATAAACTTCAGACCACCAATTACAACCGATTTCGCTTTGGAATCAGTGACGCCTTCAGCAAAGGAAGACAAGTGGATTATGTCTTGGGCGAATGGTCGGAAGAAGAAAACCAAAAACTGCCTGAACGTCTGGCAAAATCGTTAGAGCTCATAAAATCCTTCGGTACAGCAGGTGTAAACAATACAATGAATACATACAATGGAGCATAAAAAAAGAGAGGCATAACGCCTCTCTTTTAATATAATATAGATCTTTTTATGGAATTATTCTACGATGATCTTTCTTGTCGCTTGTTTGCCTCCATTGCTCACCTTAACCAAATATATTCCAGATTGAACATTGTTCAAATTGATCGATTGATTGAAGTTTGAAGAATTTTCAAAATTATTGTCATAAACTTTTCTTCCTCTGATATCGTAAACAATTACTGATACACTTTCAGTAGATGAAGAATTTAAACTTACCGTAAATTGACCACTATTAGGATTTGGGAAGATTGAGAAGTTACCAACTCCAAATTCCGTAATACCTAAAGCAGCCTGTACATTGATTGTATAGTCTTCTGTTTCTCCATCATAAGATGCAAGACACGCCATTGGAAGTCCTGGATCAGTTGCACTCACATATTTGGTGGATACTCGCATTATTGTATTTCCGAGTTGAGCTCCAACAGGAATAGTGATAGATAAAGGTGAAGAAGCGGTGTCACCATTGGTAACGTTTGTTGCGTTTCCAAGATTATATTCTTCACCAGAATCATCAAGAATACAGTTCTGATTCCAATCGATCCAAACCCTTGTTTGGTTTGTATAATTTCCCGCTGTATTAACTTTAACCGTTATAGGATAAGCACTGTTTCTGTTAACATTAGTAGTCAAATTTATAAAATCACCATAACCTCCAGCAGATTTTCCCGTATTTAAATTGTTAATTGTATTGAATGTAACACCAGTAACACTAGTAGCATATTGACTATTTCCATTTGAGGAACAGGGTGTAGTTCTTATATTTAAAACAACATCTTCTGTATTTGATACAGACGTTGAAGTTCCAGTTACTGCAATTGTATAGTCTCCTAACGATGATCCGCTTATATTGTTTACAGTCATTGTTAAAGGTCCAGAAGTGCTTCTTGAAGCAGGATTGAAAGTCACTGTTGAGCCTGCTGGTTGTCCTGTGGCAGAAAATATTGTGTTTTCATTAAAACCACTTTGAGAAGTAAAAAAGAAATTGTAGGTAACAGAACCGGCAGAAGGACAGGCTGATTGCGTTGCATTTGCTACAGTCAATAAGAAATTAGGTGCAAATGTGCATTCCGTTACATTCGGTTTAAACTGTGCTTGCAACACGTTAATATAAGCTTCAACGATGTTCGTTTGACCTGTTGTAAACATATACATGCAGGCATCGTCCACATAATCCATATAATTCATAGTCAATACATTATTACCACATCTGTTGATAGATCCAGCAGCTGGACATCCTCCATTTCCATTTCCATTGGAATCATTAGGTGTATCTGCAATACCGTCATCTGTATTACATGAACTCGTAAATGAATGTGGTAAATTGTAGAAATGTCCCAATTCATGCGTCACTGTTCTTCCTAAATTATAAGGCGCACCAGGCGAATAACCAGGACATCCAGCTCCAGAGCCAAAGGCTCCCAAATTCATGACCACAGATTGACCTGCAGCAATACTTCCACCTAATGGAGAATAACCTAAAAGGTTTGATCCAATGTTCTTGACAATAAAATTCATATAGCCAGCCCATCTCGTATCTGAATCACCTCCGTTACCGAAATTCCATCCAATAGTAACAGCTGGACCACCTTCTACAAGTTGTGCATCGGTATTCGCTGGATGGTTTATAGTTGCAATACAAAAATAAATATTGGCCGCACCTGGCACGACACCAGGGTAAAATTGGCTCGCATTACCCCATAATGCAAAATCTGCGTTTGTCTGGGTGTAGTCTGCGTTTAAAATATCAATTTGGGTTTGTGCCAAGGCTTCCAAACAAGCTCTGTTAGCTTCATTACCTGCTGGAAAGTGTACCGCAACAGGAATCACTATTGGATTACTTCTACTTGTAGATCTTTCATTCTGAAGTGATCTTGCAACTTCTTCTCTAAACTTCAATTGATTAGCTTGGTATTCTCTGGCAAATTCGGGATTAGCCATTTTTTCTTCCATGTAAGCCTCCATGCCACAAGTTCTTTCTTGCGCTGACACCACGGAGCAACACAAAACAAACATTACTGAAAATAGCACATGTTTAATAATCGGGGTAATTGATTTCATCATAATTTTTATCTAGAATTATTAAAATAGGGCTAAAAATAATAAAAATAATGACACAATCAACCTTCCTAAAACTTTAATTTCGTTAGTGTTAGGGCATTCGTTGCTATCTCGTTTTATGAATAGAGATAAACAATCACTTCTATTAATCAAATTAATTAATCACAATAAGCAAATAGATATCTTATTAAGGAGCCAATAGAAAAAAATGTCTAAATTATATAAGCAAAAAGGAAGCTAAAAATAGCTTCCTTTTAAAAATATATTAAAGAATAGTAATTACTCTACAACAATTTTTTTAGTTGTTTGCTTATCACCATCACTTACTTTAACAAGATACATACCTGATTGAACCGAATTCAAATTGATAGGCTGACTGAATGTTTGAGTATTTGCGTAAGAGTTGTTAAATACAATACGACCTCTAATGTCATAAACCTGTACCTGAATGTCTTGATTTGAATTGGATTTCAAATTAAGTGTAAACTCGCCGTTGTTTGGATTTGGGAACAGAGAAAAACCAACCAATTCATTTTCTTGCACTGACAATGGAGTCTCCGTAGTTGTACAGAATTCTATAGACCAAGAATTTAATGTTCCTGTATCTTGAGCCGCAGTATCTGCAACACCTAGCAGCCATTGACCAGCAGCAGATTGACCATCCACAGCAGAAAGTGGCTGTAATGGAGCAACATCACCCACTGTTGGACTAGCACATACAAAACCGCCAGCTCCGTCTACAAAAGTAACGTCCATGTCGTCAGCGCTACCACAAGCACCTTGAACTAACTGAATAAATGTTGATGCAGGAGCAGGACTTTGCAAAGCTAAATAAAGATCCCCAAGATAAGTATGGGTTATATCTACTGAAGCTTTTACACTAACAGTACCACCAATGGTTGCACCTGATGTAGACATAATCGTACTAGCTGTATAGGCAGTACCGTTATCCGGAATGGAAAGAGCGGTATCGTTCGTGAATGTCTCACAGGTTGTACTTATTTCATAATCAATAGGAAATGATGCAGAGTTGATTGCAAAATACTGATTCCCTGTAGGTTCTATCATAATCCTACAGTAAGGAGCAGGCATACTTGGCACAGTGATTTGTTGCGAACCATCATTTGGAGTATTTGCCACTAACACTGTTGGGTATGTTAAGCCTCCATCAGTGGACAATAAAATATTAACATTTGCAGAACCAGCAAGTGAGGTCGTATTATTAACGTCCCATGTGATCATTTCATTGGTACCACTTGTCCAAAGTGCTCCAGACGTTTGAGATGTCACGGCCAAAGGACCGGCTGTATTCGTAAAAGTAACTCGCATGTCATCATGTGTATTACTTGCACCTCCAGCTCTATTATCTCTGATTGTTAATCTAAAGTCTGCCGTTCGGGTCACAGTTGGTACTTTTTCCCATGTACCACCATTAACTCCAGTTGAAAGTAATGATGATAATTCTGGAAATGTTCGAACCGGATTCGTAGTAGGTAAAAAAGATCTAAAAAGAGGCAGGTTTGAATTTGTCGCGGTTGCACTTGGAAGACCTCCGCCATTACCATTGTTTTCATTGAACTGTTCCCAGCAGTACGTAACAATATCTCCATCGGCATCACTACCAGTTCCTATAAGTTTAAATGCTGTACCTATTGGTAAGGTAAGATCACTCCCTGCATTTACAACAGGAGTTGTATTTCCTGTGTTAGTGTTCACTGAACACGTACCCGTATTTTTAACATACGTTACAATTTGTTGAATTGTAATGGCATGGAAATAAGGATCACTATTTGATTGAACATCTTGAGATGTTATTCCAGCATACCCCATAATTGTACTTCCACTACCAGGCTCCATTTGAGCAACACCAGCGCCTTCACTCTGAAAAGTGAATGTATGTCGTCCTCCGTATTGGTGTCCCATCTCATGAGCCACAAAGTCAATGTCAAAATTGATACCATTAGGAACAGTACTTGTAGTATACCCTGAACCTTTATGGTTACCATTGGCAACGCTTCCATTGATACATACACAACCAATGCAACCAGCATTACCGTTATTTCCGATACCTGCCATTAAATGTCCAATATCGTAATTTGCAGAACCAATTTGAGCGTCCAATGTAGATGCTAAAACAGAGTTATAGTTATTATCTGTAGTACCACTATAAGGATCAGAAGCACCGGTTAAATAAACAACATTATTGTTGGTTGGAATGATTTGCATACGTACGTTGAAATCATTCTGAAATACCGCATTTACATTGGTCATGGTAGTTGCAATAGCTGCATTTACAGATGGAAGCGTTCCCCCATTTAGAGCAGAATATTCACCTGTTACAGACATTGCCAAACGATAGGTTCTTAAAAGACTATCATCAGCATCTCTATTAGAATGACCGTTAGTATCTACAGCATCATGAAGTGAGTCAATAGTTTCACATTCAAAAGCAGAAAAGTTCATTTTTGAACCTTTGTCAAAAACTTTGATTTTGTTTACATTGTCTTTATAAGACTCATAAACTGTATTGGTTCCAGAACCTAACATAATAGCATTAAGTCCGTTGTAAGGAGAAATACTAAAGAAAATAGTGTTTTTTCCTGTTTGGCTATGTCCAACGTACTGTCTGATTTCAGGATATTGTGCTTGTAAATCTGGATGGAATACAGAAGATTCCATGATTCTAAAAGTTTCCATTTTGCCATCAGCAGTTGGAAATTCCATAACAAATTGTGATCTTCCTGATAGATTTTCTCTCAAAGGAGCAGATTGTAGTTCTGTTCTTAATCTTTCTTCATTGATTTCATAGCTTTCGAATGCTTTTACATCATTGCTAGTTAAAGCACTTTGATCAAAAGAAATTTCGTTACTAATTTTAACAAACTTGTTTTTTTGTCCTGACGCAGAGAACGCTAAAAAAACCATTGTTAATGTAAAAACATAATGTAGTTTTGTGTTCATAATATATAAGTTACGTGTTCAAATTTTTTCAAATTTAATTTTTTTTTATTTAAAGTTAGTTAATTCTATAAACTTTATGAATAAAGTGGTGAATTATTCACAATCCGATCAAAATAATCAAACTATCATTACGATTGGTACATTTGACGGCGTTCATATTGGTCATCAGAAAATCATCAAAAGACTGATAAAAGTTGGAAAAGAAAAGGAATTAAAATCCATAGTATTGACGTTTTTTCCTCACCCCAGAATGGTGCTGCAGAAAAACTCTGAATTAAAACTGCTAAATACTATTGAAGAACGCGAAACAATTCTGTCTTCTTTAGGATTGAATCAGATGGTCATCAAAACATTCACCAAAGAATTTGCCAATCTAACAGCACGTGACTTTGTGAAAACAGTCTTAGTTGATGGTTTGCGAGCCAAATATATTATCATTGGCTATGATCATCAATTTGGCAAAAACAGAAGTGCCAATATTGAAGATTTAAAATCATTTGGCGAAGAATTTGGATTTGAAGTTGAAGAAATTTCAGTACAGGATGTTAAAGATGTATCTGTCAGTTCCACAAAAATCAGAACCGCTTTGCTACAAGGTGATATTCTGACGGCGAATTCGTATTTGGGCTATCCATTTTTTTTGATAGGCACTGTTATTAAAGGCAAAGGACTAGGCAAAGAAATCGGATTTCCGACCGCAAATATTCAAATAGAAGCAGACTATAAACTGATTCCAAAGGATGGTGTGTATATTGTGAAAGGAACTGTTCAAGACAAAAACTTATTTGGAATGATGAACATCGGGACGAATCCAACCGTGAATGGCTCGCAACAATCCATTGAAGTGCATTTCTTTGATTTTGATCAAGATATTTATGACCAAACCATTAAAGTAGAATTCTTGGAGCGACTTCGGGATGAACATAAATTTGAATCCTTGGAGTTATTAAAACTACAACTTAAAAAAGATAAAGTCGACGCTAAAAAATTCCTGAATTGCCATGATTAAATTTCTTTTTAAACGTATCGACAACAGTGCTTTAATCGTATTTCGAGTTGTTTTCGGATTGCTTCTTTTTTTGGAAAGTGTCGGTGCGATTTTTACAGGATGGATCGACAGAAGCTTGATACAACCAAAATTCACTTTTTCATTTATAGGTTTTGAATGGATTCAACCATTACCAGGCAATGGCATGTATATTTACTATGCACTTATGGGCGTTTGCGGTTTGCTTATTATGGTCGGTTACAAGTATCGAATGGCCATGATTACATTTACGCTTTTGTGGACTGGTTGTTATCTTATGCAAAAGTCTTCCTATAACAATCACTATTATCTATTGATATTATTGAGCGCCATCATGGTGTTTCAACCCGCCAACAGATATTTTTCAGTCGATGCAAAACTTAAGCCCTCCATTCAAAGTATTTCGATGCCGCAATGGTGTAGCATGGCCTTTATTTTGCAGATGTTCATTGTTTACTCCTACGCTTCTATTGCCAAAATGTATCCAGATTGGTTAAATGCATCTGTTATGGAGGTCATTCTTCGTGGAAAAAAAGACTATTGGTTGATTGGAGATGTATTACAACAAAAATGGGTGCATTATTTCGTTAGTTATGGCGGCCTCTTGTTTGATGGGTTGATTATTCCTTTGCTGTTATTCAAACCAACCAGAAAATGGGCATTTTTCATTTCCCTCTTTTTCCATTTATTTAATTCCTTCGTGTTTCAGGTTGGGATTTTTCCATATTTATCTATTGCCTTTGCTTTATTCTTTTTTGAACCAAAAACCATTCGGAATATATTTCTTAAAAGAAAACCACTTTATGTAGAAAATGAAGTTGTTGTACCCAATTACAAAACACCGTTTATAATTGTCTTTTCGCTTTATTTTATCGTTCAAATTGGCTTACCCTTACGCCATTGGTTTTTTAAGGATGATGTTTTATGGACAGAAGAAGGCCATCGATTGTCTTGGCGCATGATGTTGCGTTCCAAAAGTGGCTCAACGTCTTACAAAGTAGTGGATGCTAATACAAATGAAGTCATACCTATTAAACTGGATGAATATCTTACCCTACGTCAGCAGCGTTCAGCCAGTACAAAACCAGATGTAATATGGCAATTTTGTCAATACCTCAAAAAGGATTTCGCGAAAAAAGGAATCGATGTCAAGGTATACGTCAATGCTCATGTGCGAGTAAACAACAATCCCATTCAACGACTCATTGATCCTGAAGTGGATCTCGCAAATGTCAAATGGACACCTCTTAACCATAGTTCATGGCTGTTGTCCTCCGCTCAAGAAAAAGAGCCTAAATCAGGTGAAAAAAGAAAAAAGAGAGTAGAATAAAGACTGACGCCTCTACACCATATACTTTAAATTTTGAAAGCATCGCTTTTTTACTGAAAACTGCGACTGCCACCGTAAACTTCAAAAAAATCTCGCTACTTTTGCCTTCAAATCAAACAACATGTTACAAGTACCATACATTAGAGACAATAAAGAGGCCGTTATCCAAGGATTAGCAAAGCGAAATATCGATGCTACAAAGATGATTGATGAGGTCATTACTATGGATGAAGACCGACGTCGTTTACAAACACAATTGGACAACGTTTTGGCTGAATCTAACACTATTTCTAAAGAAATTGGAAACTTGTATAAATCCGGTGAAGCAGAAAAAGCCAACAAATTAAAGGAACAAACCACGCAACTTAAGGACGACTCTAAATCTCTTGGTGAACAGTTAGATGCCAAAGTTGAGGAGCTGAATCAATTATTATATAAAATACCAAATGTGCCTTCTACATTGGTACCAGCCGGCAGTTCTGAAACGGATAACGAAGAAGTTTTTAAAGAAGGGGATATTCCAAAATTGCACGAAGGCGCATTGCCTCACTGGGAATTAGCCAAAAAATACGACATTATTGATTTCGAATTGGGTAACAAGATTACAGGTGCCGGATTTCCCGTATATAAAGGGAAAGGTGCGAGACTTCAGCGTGCGTTAATTGCCTATTTTCTAGACAAAAACACAGCAGCAGGATATACAGAATACCAATTGCCACATTTAGTCAACGAAGCCTCTGGCTTTGGAACAGGTCAATTGCCAGACAAAGAGGGTCAAATGTATTATGTGACCGAAGACAATCTCTATTTAATTCCAACGGCAGAGGTTCCTGCCACTAATATTTTCAGAGATGAGCTGCTTAATGAAAGTGACTTACCAATAAGTATCACTGGATATACACCATGTTTTCGTCGTGAAGCCGGAAGTTATGGAGCGCATGTAAGAGGTTTAAATCGTTTGCATCAATTTGACAAAGTTGAAATATTGCGTGTAGAACATCCAAATAGATCTTATGATGCCTTGGATGAAATGGTCGCACACGTAAAAACCATTCTTCAGGAATTGAAATTACCATATCGCATTTTACGATTATGTGGAGGTGATTTGGGCTTCACTTCTGCCCTAACCTACGATTTTGAAGTGTTTTCAACAGCACAAGATCGCTGGTTGGAAATTTCTTCAGTATCAAACTTTGAAACCTTTCAGGCAAATCGTTTAAAATTGCGATTCAAGAATTCTGATGGTAAAAACGAATTGGCACACACACTCAACGGAAGCTCTCTTGCACTTCCAAGAGTGCTTGCAGGTATTTTGGAAAACTATCAAACAGAAGATGGTATAAAAATTCCAGATGTATTGATTCCATATACAGGATTTGATATCATATAGTTTGTGGGAATTTACATATAATAAATCGTTGAAATGCTAAAATTTAACGTTGTTCAACGAGTTTTTATATTTTTTCTTTGTTTTTAACTAAAATTTTTTGATGTTCGTAGTGCAATAAACCTACTTATATCATGAAAAACATTATGCGCCTTGTTTTGCTTGCATCACTCGCTATTATGGTAAGTAAAATTTTATTTTAGAAATCAATTTACGCTTCGTATGAAGCTTAAACATAAAAATGCCAATGCAGGATAATTGAATCATACGTAAAGTAATGATTAATAGCACATTTATTTTGTGGTAATGCCTGAACTTATGTTCAGGCATTTTTTTTATCATAACATTCACAGTAAGAAGCAGTCTCATTTGTTATATTTACATAAATTACCCAAATGAAAAAGGTTTTATTACTCATCAATCTATTGTTCTGCAGCTTACTTTTTGCGCAGAGCGAACAATTGTCTGATGACTATTTTAAACGTGGCGAATTTGAAAAAGCACTTATTGGTTATCAGCAGCTTTATGATAAAAATCCTTCCAATAACAATTACCTGTTTCAACTCATAAAGACACATCAACAGTTGAGGCAATATGACAACGTGCAGGAATTACTGACCAAAAAAATTGCCATCAACAATAATCCACAGCTCCTTATTGAATTGGGCTATAATTATCAATTGAAAGATAGTCTCGATTTGGCAAAACGCTTCTATGATGAAGCCTATTTGTCAATTGATACCAATCCAAATTTTGTATTTGGCGTAGCACATCAATTTGAAGAGCATTCACTCCTAGACGAAGCAATTGTGGCTTATAAAAAAGCCATGGAGCTCAATCCGAATCTTAATTTTAATATCCAATTGGCACAGATTTATGGCGAGCAAGGCAATGTAGAAGACATGTTTTCGAATTATATCGATTATATCGAATCGAAACCCACCTTCATCAATAATGCCAAGCGTGCCTTCAATGATTTTGTTTCAGAAAGTAAAGAGAATGAAAACAATCTGATTTTGAAGCGATTATTATTAAAAAAACTACAATCGCAACCACATGATTATTGGTACGAACTTTTAAGCTGGATGTTTGTGCAAGAAAAGGATTATTCCAAATCTTTCACCCAAGAAAAGGCCCTATACAAAAGAAATCCAGAAAGCTTGAGTCGCATTATTGAGTTGGCTGTCATGGCTCATAACGAAAAGCAAAACGAGGCTGCCACTGACATTTTTACATTTGTCATGGAAACCGCACAAGATATTGATACCAAATTGTTAGCCTCGCAATATCTATTGGAAATCGAAGTTGAAACTGCGACTGAAAAAGAATATGAATCCATCAATAAGAAATATTTAGACGTCTTTGAGCACTACGGAGCTTTTGAACAAACACTTTCCTTGCAGATTGCTTATGGAAATTTTCTCGCATTTTATCTCAAAAAGCCACAAGAAGGAAGCAATTTTCTTAAAAAGAGTCTTCAATTGAACATCTCACCATTTCAAGAAGCAAGTGTCAAATTAAAGCTGGGAGATATTCTGGTGTTACAGGAAAAATTCAACGAAGCCTTGATTTATTACTCCCAAATTCAAGCCAATCTAAAAAACAGCACGATTTCACAAGAAGCACGTTTTAAAGTCGCTAAAACAAGTTATTACAAAGGTGATTTTGATTGGGCAGAATCGCAACTAAAAATTCTTAAAGCATCCACGTCGCAATTAATTGCCAACGATGCTTTAGATTTAAAACTATTGATTTCAGATAATAAGTATGAAGATTCACTTCATGTCGCATTGAAGATATACGCAAAAGCCGATTTGATGGCGTTTCAAAACCGTACTGACGAAGCCATTAGTTTATTAGACCAAGTGTTGACCGAACACAAAGGTGAAAGTATTGAGGACGAAGCCTTATTAAAGCAGGCTCAATTATTCGAGAAAAAGAAACAATACGACAAAGCGGTTATCAATTACCAAGCGATTATCGCCAATTATTCAGAAGAAATACTTGCAGACGATGCCTTGTATTTTCTAGCCGAGCTCTATAATAACCAATTGGCCGAACCGGAAAAAGCAAAAGACCTATACGAACAAGTTATTTTCCATCATGAAGATAGTATCTATTCCGTTGAAGCCAGAAAGAAGTTTAGAATGTTGAGAGGAGATGCTATAAATTAATTTGCTATAAAAATTCTGAATCCAATTCTTTTTTTACATGATAATAGCCGAAACTGAACGACTCATTCTATCTAAACTAAATTTAGATGATGCAGCTTTTTTCATGGAATTGGTCAACACACCAAAATGGCTAAAATATATCGGAGATAGAAATATTCACACTATACATGATGCCGAAAACCGCATTAAAGAAGGTCATTTAAAAAGTTATGAAACAAAAGGGTTCGGTTTTTACAAATTGCTTTTAAAATCAGAAAACAATAAACCCATTGGCACTTGTGGACTCATCAAACGTGACACATTGGACGATGTAGATTTCGGTTTTGCCATGCTTCCAGCTTATGAACGAAAAGGTTATGGCTATGAATCGTCACTTGCAATTTTAGAATTGGCAAAAAGTGAATTCAACCTAAATAGAATTGCCGCCATAACTTTGCCTCACAATTCAAATTCAATAAAACTCCTTGAAAAATTAGGGTTTACCTACGAAAAAATGGTAAAACCTTTTGAAGATGAAAAAGAACTTATGTTCTTTGCAAAGAATTTATAGAACAAAATCAAGTCAAACATGATTATTTACAACGTCACCTCAAACATAGACAGCAGCATCCATGACCAATGGCTCATTTGGATCAAAGAACACATTCCACAGGTTTTATCTTCTGGTTGTTTTATCGAGGCCAAACTCACAAAAGTAATGGTAGAAGATGACCAAAACGACACGTATTCCATTCAATACAGAGCAAAAACGCGTGAAGATTTAGAGCGCTACTATTCTAAATTTGCAGACACTTTAAGACAGGATGTCATAAAACGTTTTGGCGATAAAGTTTTGTCTTTTCGAACGGAATTGGAAGTCATCGATGAATATTCTGTCACATTTAATGACAAAATGAAAGAATAGAGAAAAGTGAAAAAAGATTCAGAACTGAATCCTATAAAACCTATTGCTTCTAAAACGCACACTACTTTCGCCTTATTTTCTTTGCGTCTTTGCGCCTCTGCGAGGGATTAATTGTATCTTCGTGTTTCGAGCTTCCAACTCCAAGCTTTAATACTAAAACATTCGTGCATTCGTGGCAAAAAAATCAAATTTTCAAAAGCAATCAAACAATGTAAACCAACATGAAGTCAGGGCCAAAAAACATCTAGGTCAACACTTTCTTACGGATGAATCGATCGCATCCAAGATTGCTGATTCCCTTTCTTTTGAAGGTTATAAACACGTTCTCGAAATCGGTCCAGGAATGGGTGTTCTGACCAAGTATTTGCTAAAAAAAGAGACGACAACACATGTCATTGAAATTGATACAGAATCCGTTGCCTATTTACAATCAAACTACCTCAACCTTGCTGATAGAATCATTGAAAAAGACTTTCTCAAATACGATTTAAAGGAGGTTTTCAATGACGAACCATTCGCCATTATAGGAAATTTCCCCTATAACATTTCATCCCAAATCCTTTTTAAAACCTTGGAGATGCGTGACCAGATTCCAGAATTTTCGGGCATGTTCCAAAAAGAAGTGGCTTTACGTATCTGTTCAAAGGAAGGTAGTAAAGTGTATGGCATTCTTTCGGTATTGACGCAAGCATTTTATGATGCTGACTATCTCTTTACCGTTCCTCCATCCGTTTTCAATCCACCGCCAAAAGTAGATTCGGGTGTCTTATTTTTAAAACGCAAAGAAAACTTTACACTTGCTTGTGACGAAAAACTGTTTTTTAGAGTCGTAAAAACAGGATTTCAGCAGCGCCGAAAAACGCTTCGTAACAGTTTAAAAACATTCAATCTGTCCGATAATTTGAAAGCAAATGCTATCTTTGACCAACGTCCTGAACATTTGAGTGTCGAGCAGTTTATCGCCCTCACTCATCTTATTGAAAAGGACGTATAATTTTGTAATTCATTCTTATCATTGGCAGAAGAAACCGAAAATATACAATTTGAGTTAACGGACGACCTCATCACGCAGGTGGAACAACTTATCGAGCAAAAAGACGATAAGAAACTTCGCAAACTCTTAAATGCGTTTCACTATGCTGATATTGCCGAGATTCTTGATGAAGTAAACCTTGATGAGGCCATGTATGTTATCAAGTTGCTGGATTCCGAGACAACTTCCGAAGTTCTGATGGAACTCGATGAAGACAATCGAGAAAAAGTACTTGAAAATCTGTCCTCCAAAGAGATTGCCGAAGAAATTGAAGAGCTAGACACTGATGATGCGGCCGATATGATTTCCGAACTTTCCGAAGAGCGGCAACGTGAAGTAATTCATCATATCGAAAACGAAGAGCATAGAGCAGAAATCACCGAGCTTCTACGCTATGATGAAGACACTGCCGGTGGACTCATGGCCAAGGAGCTCGTCAAAGTCTATGAAACTTGGACCGTTGCAGGCTGCTTACGGCGGATACGAGGCCAGGCCAAAGACGTTACACGAGTGCACTCAATATATGTCGTCAATAAACAAAACAAACTCATTGGCCGTCTGTCGTTAAAAGATTTGATTGTCGCCAAAAGCGATGAAAAAATTGCCGATATCTATATCAAGAGCGTTGATTACGTAAAAGTTGATGAAGACCCCGAAGAAGTTGCAAAAGTGATGGCAAAATACGATTTGGAAGCCATTCCAGTCGTCGATGACAATATGCATCTCTTGGGCCGAATCACCATTGATGATATTGTCGATGTCTTACGTGAAGAGGCCGAAAAAGACTATCAATTGGCCGCAGGTATTACAGGCGACGTGGAAGCCGATGACAGTATATGGGAACTTACCAAAGCACGTTTGCCGTGGTTATTGATTGGTATGTTCGGAGGCTTGGGAGCCGCCAGCATCATCGAACATTTCAACCAAGGGATGGGCAGTTTTATCGTGCTGTTAAGCTTTGTTCCCTTAATTCAGGCAACGGCAGGAAACGTGGGCGTACAGTCCTCTGCAATTGTAGTGCAAGGTTTAGCAAATGATAGTATCGACGGTAATATTTTAAGACGACTTTTTAAAGAAGCTTTATTAGGATTGGTCAATGGTTTTGCGATTGCTTTTATTGGACTGTTAATTACCCATTTCATTTTCGGAACTCCCTATATCGTCTCCATTACCATCGCAATTGCCTTGATTGTGGTGATCATCATGGCAGCATTGATTGGCACTTTCATCCCAATCATTTTAGACAAACGCGGCATCGACCCAGCCGTCGCCACAGGACCGTTTATCACAACAAGTAATGACGTTTTTGGAATATTAATTTACTTTCTAATAGCAAAACTGATTTTAGGATTTTAGAGTTTAATGTTTTTGGACGTTATTTAAAGGTCGGGCTATTCATTGCAATCTTTTTGTTCGTCCCTCACAAAAAGGATTTCCATTGCTATCCCTAACGCAAATTCTTCTTAAATTTATAGAATGAAAAGCATCAACATAAACGAAAAATTCTCGAAATTCCAGAAAAACTGGCATCCACATCAAATCGCTGTGGTCGACGATATGCAAGTGATTTTAGCCAAGCTCAAGGGAGAATTCGTTTGGCACAGTCATGAAGATGAAGATGAATTGTTTCAAGTCATTAAAGGAACGTTATATATGCAATTCCGAGATAAGACCGAGGTTGTACGTGAAGGTGAACTGATCGTCGTTCCAAAAGGAGTCGAGCACAACCCAATGACCAAAAACGATGAAGAAGTCCATGTCCTTCTCTTCGAAAAATTAGCGACAGCGCATACAGGAACTGTGCAACATGAAAAAACACAAACGCATTATTCCAAAATCTAACACATGAAAATCCTCCATCTCGATACCAATCATCCCTTACTCATCAATCAACTCAACGAGTTGGGTTTTACTAATGATGAAGATTATGATGCAACCAAAGAAACGATTGAAGCCAAAATTCATACGTATGATGGTATCATTCTCAGAAGTCGATTCAAAATAGATAAAGCTTTTCTGAAAAAAGCAACAAAACTCAAATTCATCGGTCGCGTTGGTGCGGGTTTGGAAAATATCGATATCGATTTTGCAACAAAGCAAGGCATCACATTGATTGCTGCGCCGGAAGGAAACAGCAATGCCGTCGGTGAACACGCGTTGGGCCTATTGCTCTCATTACTCAACAATCTTCATGTCGCAGATGCAGAAATCCGTCAAGGAAAATGGTTACGTGAAGCCAACAGAGGTGTAGAACTCGACGGAAAAACTATCGGAATTTTGGGTTATGGCAACATGGGCAAAGCGTTTGCCAAAAAATTATCTGGATTTGATGTTGACGTTATTTGTTACGACATCAATGATTATGTTGGTGACAAATATGCCAGACAGGTCTCCTTTGAGGATTTTATTGATAAGACCGATGTTTTAAGTCTACACACGCCACAAACTGAATTGACGCTAGATATGGTCAACACGGAATTTATCAATCAATTCAAAAAACCGTTTTGGTTTATCAACACAGCTCGCGGCAAAAGTGTTGTGACAGAAGACTTGGTGGAAGCTTTGGAGTCTGGAAAAATATTAGGAGCCGGCTTGGACGTATTGGAATTCGAAAAATCATCCTTTGAAGATATGTTTTCTTCGGCAACCTTGCCAGAGGCCTTTGAAAACCTCATCAAAGCGCCCAATGTCATTTTAACACCGCATGTTGCAGGTTGGACCAAAGAAAGTCAAGTGAAACTGGCTGAAACCATTGTTAAAAAAATTATAGATAAATTTCCTTAAAATTGATATTATGCAGTACAAAGCTGACACACCAGAAGCATACATCGAACAAGTTCCTGAAGAACGGAAAGACAGTTTAAAAAAATTGCGCCAAATCATCAACGCCAACCTTTCAGAAGGATTTCAAGAAGGTATTCAATATGGTATGATTGGGTATTTTGTTCCACATTCCAAATACCCGAATGGATATCACTGTAAACCCGAAGAGCCATTACCATTCATGAGTTTTGCATCGCAAAAAAATTCTGTGAATCTGTATCACATGGGATTATATGCCAAAAAGGAATTACACAATTGGTTTGTTTCAGAATATCCAAAACATAGCAAACGCAAATTGGATATGGGAAAAAGTTGCATTCGATTTAAGAATCTGGAAGATATCCCATTTGAATTGATTGGAGAATTGACATCCAAAATGACGGCCGATGAATGGATTGATATTTATGAAACTAACATTAAAAAATAATATAAAATGAATTTAGGTGCATTTTCAATAAGTTTGAGTGTCAAGGACATTAAAGCTTCAAAACAATTTTACGAAACTCTTGGATTTTCAGTATTTGCGGGCGACCTCGAAAAGAATTATCTTATTATGAAAAATGGCAATGCCCTTGTCGGACTTTTTCAAGGAATGTTTGAAAATAATATACTCACTTTTAATCCTGGTTGGGATGTAGATGCGAATGAACTAAAAACATTTGATGATGTGAGAACTATTCAAAAACAATTGAAAAATGAAGGCATCAAATTAGAAAGTCAAGCAGACGAAGCCACTTCTGGTCCAGCAAGTTTAGTGGTTATGGACCCAGATGGCAACACGATCTTGATTGACCAACACATTTAATTATACATTTAAGATATGAAAAACAGAGTTACAGGTATCGGGGGAATGTTCTTTAAGAGTAAGGACCCGAAAGCCGCGAAAGAATGGTATAAAACACATTTGGGTTTTAATACAGATGATTATGGTTGCACCTTTTGGTGGAAAGATAAAGAAGGTAATGATTGCTCCACACAATGGAGTCCTTTTGCGGAAGACACCAAATATTACGAGCCTTCAAAAAAGGACTTCATGTTCAACTATCGCGTTGAGAACTTGGTAGAACTTCTTAAAGTTTTAAAAGAAGAAGGCGTCACCGTTATTGGAGACATGCAAGAATATGATTATGGAAAATTCGGTTATATCATGGACAACGATGGTAATAAAATCGAACTTTGGGAACCCATCGACCAAGCATTTTTATAATCGGATTCGTTTTTTTAGTATCTTTAAGACCTAACATTAAACACTTTAACCATGTCTGATAATAAAAATCTAGGCGACGATCTTGACGATATGCTAGACGACGCAAAAACAAGCTCAAATGACTTTGGCAATGAGGCTAGGCATAAGGCAAACGAGTTTTCAGAAGATACTCGCCGAGGCGCCAATAATTTTGAAAACGATGTAAATAAGGTAATGTCTGACGGAAAGAACATTGCGCTTATCGCACATATAACACTCATCGGATGGATTATAGCTTTGGTGATGAACAATGAAAAGAAAAATGAGTTTGCCTCATTTTATATCCGACAGATGCTAGGTCTTATGATTTGTGCTTTCATTTTAAGTTTTATTCCATTCATTGGTTGGATATTGAATCTTGGTATTTTAGTGCTTTGGATTCTCAGTTTGATTGGCGCAGTGAACGGAGAAAAAAAGCTAGTGCCTGGTATTGGAATCTATTTTCAGGACTGGTTCAAATCTTTATAAAAACTAAAAGAGCCAAACGTATCAAATGGGTTTGGCTCTTTTTATGTTGAAATACAACTATTTTTCGTCCGTCAGGTCATCGCCATTCTCCGTAAACTTCCGTTCCATCTCCGCTTGAAATTCTTCCATAACCGGTTTTACAGTACTTTCAGGCAAATCGGCAATTCGTATATACATTAAGCCATCGACAGCATTATTGAAAAGTGGATCTACATTAAACGCTATGACTTTAGCGTTTTGCTTTATATATTTTTTTATCAAAACAGGTAATCTCAAGGTGCCTGGTTCCAATTCGTCAATGATTTTATCAAATTTCATCATGTCCGCTTCGGTTTCGTCAAAGATAAAATCCTTGTCAGCATCTTTAAGCTTTACTTTAAATTCTTTCTTTGGATGCACGTATTGCGCCACATAAGGGTCGTAATAGTTGGATTTCATAAATTCAATCATCAACGATTTTGAGAAGTTTGTGAATTTATCACTGATGGTCACGCCTCCGATGAGATATTTATGTTCTGGGTAACGTAAGGTGGTGTGGACGATTCCTTTCCAAAGTAAAAACAAAGGCATCGGTTTCAACTGATATTCACTAATGATAAAGGCGCGACCCATTTCTATGGATTCGCTCATCATTTTGTGAAGTTCCGGTTCAAATCGAAATAAATCTTGAAGATAAAATCCATTAATTCCATATTTAGCAAAAATTCTAGAACCCAATCCCATTCTATATGCTCCAGCCAATTTTTCAGCTTCATTGTCCCACAGAAACATGTGATGGTAATAATTATCAAATGGATCCAAATCAATCGCTTCATTAGTGCCTTCGCCAACTTCTCTAAAAGTCACTTCTCGCAGTCGTCCGATTTCCCTCAAAATATTTGGAATGGATTTAGAATCAGTTAGGAACACCTCATAATTTTTGCTTTCCAACAAACGAGCATCCCCTTTTCGCAAGGCATCAACTTCCTGTTTCATGGCGTCGACACTCACAGGTGTGACCACATTTTTAACAGCTTTAGGCACTTTTAGGGTTGAGGAAATATTCGTTAAGATATTCTCGCCTTTATCTTCAAAGGTATTTGCCAGCATATACGTTCGCTTTCGCAAAAATTCTGAAAATTCGGGGAGTGTCGCATGTTCTTTCTGGTCTTCCACAGAGATTTGACGGCCAATACGCACCTTTATGGTTCGTCTTTTTTGTGTCAATAATTCGGATGGCAACTTTGCGGTTCTAAACGTATCGCTGATTTTTGATAACTTATAAAACAACTTACTGTTTTTTGCATGAAAATAGATGGGAATGACAGGCACTCCCGCTTTTTGAATAAGCTTCATGGCCGCTTCTTCCCACGGTCTATCGATGACCAACTTTCCATCTCTGTATGTGGACACTTCACCCGCAGGGAAAATCCCCAAGGGATGCCCATTGCGCAAATGACCTATCGCACTTTTAAAACCTGCTATGCTAGATTTGGCATCTTTATGATCCTCAAACGGATTGACTGCCAAAATATAAGGTTTCATTGGTTCAATGCGATGTAAAAGGAAATTTGCCATGATTTTAAAATCACTGCGCTGTTGCACCATTAGCTTTAACAACAAGATACCATCAATACCACCCAAAGGATGATTGGAAATAGTAATATAAGGACCTTCTTTCGGCAATCGTTTAAAGTCTTCTTCAGGAATATCAAATTTTATTTGGAAATCATCCAATATCGCATCCAAAAATTCGACTTCCGATAAATGTTTGTTGCGATTATAGATTTTATTAAGTGTAGATATTTTCAGAACTTTCATCAGCATCCAACCTGTAAAGGTGCCAAAAACGCCATACTTATCTGCATGAATGGCTTTTGCAACTTCCTTGGCAGTTACTAATCCTGTATCTATTGGTTTGGTCATGCGTATAAAAATACTTAATTTTTAATTGGTTACGATCTGAACGGTTTCTTGCGTCAATTGCTTTAAAAGTACATTTTTTCCTTGCTCAAGCTGGTTGATAGCTTCATTATTATAATGTCTTATCGTGTACAAGGAAACATCTTCATGACTAGTTACCCTAAATTTGGCTTTTAAGTGTTGAAGCAACTTATCTAAATTATTATATATGTTGTCTACACAAACGGAAAAACTGATGGCTGAATTCTGTATCAGATCAACTTTCATTTTATAAAGATGAAATAATCTGAAGATCTCACTGATATTTTCTTCTACAATGTATGAAAAATCCAAGGAAGATAGCTGCACCAAAACTTGATTCTTTTTTACAATAAAGCAAGGTATGTGTGGGTCTATCAGTTTCCCTCTACCCACCATTGTGCCAGGATTTTCTGGATTTAAGAATGATTTGACATATAACGGAATTTCCTTTCCTTGCAGTGGCTGTAGGGTTTTAGGATGAATAACAGAGGCACCATAAAAGGCCAATTCAATAGCTTCGCTATAGGATATTTGATTTAACAATTGCGCATTTTCAAAATATCTTGGATCTGCATTCAATACGCCTGGAACATCTTTCCAAATGGTAACGCTTTCAGCATTCAAACAATAGGCAAAAATTGCGGCGGTATAATCACTCCCTTCTCTACCAAGAGTTGTCATAAAATTGTTCGCATCGCTACCTAAAAAACCTTGAGTGATATTTAAACTTTTCTTGTTAAAGTTAGAGGTAATCCGTTGTTGTGTAAGCTCCCAATTAACATTTGCGCGTCTATAATAATCATCAGTTTTAATATAATCTCTTACATCAATCCAAGTATTTTCGAGTCCAATTTCATTAAAATAACCACTTACAATTGTGGTGGCAACCAATTCGCCAAAGCCAATGGTTTGGTCATAAACAAAGTTGTAATCTGGCGATTTATTACGCTCAAAAAAGCTTCTTAACTCCGCAAAATGATCTGATACACGCTCGAAAATTGGATGTTTTTCATTTTCAAAAAGCTCTAACAAAATCTCATAATGGAACTTTTTGACATCTTGCAACGAACTTTGCAGTTCACTTTTATTATTAAAATAATTATTGATAACAATCTCCATAGCATTGGTCGTTTTTCCCATTGCTGAAATGACAATTAAAATATTTTCATAGCCAACGGTTTTTAAAACATGAGCTACATTTTTTATACCTTTTGCATCCTTAATTGATGCTCCACCAAATTTAAATACTTGCATTCTATATATTTGCTATGTAATTTTGAATTCCTTCTTCGTTTAGATGCACCACGTCCCAATCGCGTTTGACATCTGCACCTTTTTTAATATAAAAATCTATTGCAGGCTTGTTCCAGTCCAACACTTCCCAACTAATACGTTTGACGCCTAAATGATGCCCAAATTTGACTACCTCATCCAATAAAGCCGTGCCGAGGCCAGAACCTCGCATCTTTTGGCTGACCACCAAATCTTCCAGATGCAGCACGTTGCCTTTCCAAGTAGAAAACCGATTATAAACAAGTGCAATTCCTTCAACGTTCTGCTGGCATTCCGCCACGAAGCAGGTAAATTTTGGTTGCTCACTAAAACCATTGGACACCAAGTCATCAATTGTAATTTCAACTGCATCTGGTTCTTTTTCAAACACAGCCAATTCTGTAATAAGATCAAGAACTTGAGCCATATCGTGCTGTGTAGCCTTACGAATTAAAAAATCCATTGTTAAAAAATTTGAGTAAATATAGTTTAAACTGAAAGATATTAAAACATTAAATCCTAACGAAAACGATGTAGTTTCGTAAAAAACACGATATTTGTAGACTTACAAAAGATAAGTATTTGGTTGAAAATTAACAGATAATCCTAAACATTTCATGGCAAAAAAAAATCAGACCCTCGGCGAATTTATTATTGAAAACCAAGCCTCATTCAAATATACTTCTGGAGAGTTATCAAGTTTAATTAACTCTATTCGATTGGCTGCCAAAGTTGTCAATTATGAAGTCAACAAAGCCGGTTTAGTAGATATTATTGGCGCAGCGGGTGACACTAACATTCAGGGTGAAGATCAACAAAAATTGGATGTGTATGCCAATGAGAAGTTCATTCAAACCATGACCAATAGAAATATTGTTTGTGGTATTGCCAGTGAAGAGGAAGACGATTTCATTGCTGTGAACAGTCAAGATGAGAACCATCAGAACAAATATGTGGTATTGATAGATCCATTGGATGGCTCTTCCAATATTGATGTCAACGTATCCGTGGGAACGATTTTTTCGATTTATCGTCGTGTGACGCCTGTCGGATCTCCTGTTACGATTGAAGATTTTCTGCAACCAGGAAATCAGCAAGTGGCCGCTGGTTATGTCGTTTACGGTACCTCAACAATGATTGTATATACTACTGGAGATGGTGTGAATGGGTTTACCTTAAATCCTGCTATTGGAACCTTCTATTTATCTCATCCAAATATGAAATTCCCTGCAGATGGAAACATCTATTCTGTGAATGAAGGCAATTATATTCACTTTCCGCAAGGGGTTAAAAATTACATTAAATATTGTCAAATGGAAGAAGGTGACAGACCATATACCTCAAGATATATTGGGTCACTCGTATCTGATTTTCATAGAAATATGATTAAGGGCGGTATTTATCTCTATCCAAAAAGTTCCATGAAAGAAAAAGGGAAACTACGACTTTTATATGAATGCAATCCTATGGCATTCTTGGCAGAACAAGCTAATGGAAAAGCCAGCGACGGATTTCAACGCATCATGGACATTCAACCAACAGAATTGCACGAACGCGTGCCTTTTATTTGCGGAAGCAAAAACATGGTAGAGAAATGTGAAGAATTTATTCAAAAAGCGCAATAAATAAAAGTGTTAAATAAAAAAGCTGCTCAAAATCATTGAGCAGCTTTTTTATTTAATCAAGAGACAAAAGTCTTTTTCAATTATCTCACATCTTTAATCTCAAAAATTATCGATTCATGTGTTTGATTTCTTCGATGAAGGTATCTAAATCAACACCATCATTTACCAATGTCAGCGCTTTATCCACTACATACAACACATTGTTTGGAGAAAAACCGAGTCCAATTCCAATCTTTCTTAATAAAATCACCTGTTGTTCACCTTTTATGTGATCCGCATAAACCATACGAGCCAAATCGTACAAACGCTCCAAACGCCTGTCATAGGAGTTAGGTGGATTGATAGGATGCGACTGGTAGTCTTTCAGAATTAGTTTGTAATCGCCTTCGCTGATGTCCAGATTTCTGGCCAAACGATCCAAAAATGCTCTTTCCTCATCTGTGATGATACCATCGTCCATTGCCACTCTTACAATCGATGCAAAGTGATCTTCATTACGCTTTTTGAATCCGCTATCAAATAAATCTGAAAATGACATATCTTTTTTCTGTTTTTTATCCCGAACCTTCGGGACCGTTGCTTTCGTGCGTAAAATTACATTTTTTTTTATTTAACAAACACAAAAAACAGTTGAAAATGGAAATAAAGCATGGTAGTTTTATAAATCCGAACCTTTATATTTGCACAAAATAAATTCTCTTGAGCCAATTACATCTCTCGCAGACCTATGCACAGACTTTGCAAACGCAAAATCTGCGCACTGCCATTGCCGATTTTCAAAGTAAAACATTTTTAAAAGGCCTTGTAGGCTCTTCATTTTCATTCATTCTGACCGAGACTTTCAAACAATCGGAATTCCCATTCTTACTGGTGTTCAACGATAAGGAAGAAGCTGCTTTTTACTTGAATGATTTGGAATTGTTGCTCAACGATAAAGACGTTCTTTTCTATCCAGGAAGTTATCGTCGTCCGTACCAAATCGAAGAAACCGACAATGCAAATGTATTGTTGCGAGCAGAAGTTTTAAACCGTATCAATTCCCGAAAAAAACCAGCCATCATCGTCACCTATCCAGATGCCTTGTTTGAAAAAGTGGTGACAAGAAAAGAATTGGAGCGCAATACCTTAAAAATTTCAGTCAATGACAACCTCTCTATTGACTTTGTCAATGAAGTATTGTTTGCATATCAATTCAAACGCGTGGATTTTGTCACCGAACCTGGAGAATTTTCAGTGCGCGGTGGTATTGTGGATGTGTTTTCATTTTCGCATGACGAACCCTATCGTATCGAGTTTTTTGGGGATGAAGTGGACAGCATTCGAACTTTTGATGTCGAGACGCAATTGTCTACGGAGCAAGTCAAAAAAATCAATATCATTCCGAATGTTGAGAACAAATTTTTAGAGGAAAATAGAGAAAGCTTTCTAAAATACATTTCAGCAAAAACAGTCATTTTTACCAAAAATGCCGACTTATTGTTCTCTAGAATTAATGATTTCTTCGGAAAAGCGGAAGAGGCATTCAAATCGCTTTCGACAGACATAAAACATGCGTCTCCTGAAGAATTATTCTGTAATTCGGACTTATTAAAACGCCAATTGTTGGAATATACTTTAGTGGAGTTTGGCACGTCTAGTTATTTCAACAGTTATGCCATTTCTTTTAGCACCTCTCCACAACCGTCCTTCAATAAGCAATTCGATTTATTAATTGAAAACCTCAACACCTTTCATGATAAAGGGTATACGAATTATATCGCTTGTGTCAGCGAACAACAGGCAAAGCGTTTTCATGATATTTTTGAAGATGTAGAGCAAGAGGTGCATTATAAAACCATTGTGTTGTCTTTATATCAAGGTTTTATAGACCATGACAACCAGATCACGTGTTATACAGACCATCAGATTTTTGAGCGTTACCACAAATTCCATCTAAAAAATGGATATGCGAAAAAACAAGCAATTACTTTAAAGGAACTCACAAATTTAGAAATTGGTGATTACGTCACACACATTGACCATGGTATTGGCAAATTTGGAGGGCTTCAAAAAATTGATGTTGAAGGCAAAAAACAAGAAGCGATTAAACTTGTCTATGGCGAACGGGATATCTTGTATTTGAGTATTCATTCCCTTCATAAGATTACCAAGTTCAACGGAAAAGATGGAAAACCGCCGAAAATATACAAACTCGGTAGCAGTGCTTGGAAGAATTTAAAACAGAAAACCAAATCTAGGGTTAAAGAAATTGCCTTCAATCTAATTCAAGTGTATGCCAAACGTAAATTAGAAAAAGGCTACCAATACAATCCGGATAGCTACATGCAGCATGAGTTGGAAGCTTCGTTTATTTATGAAGACACACCAGACCAAATCACGTCTACCGCTGATATCAAAGCGGACATGGAAAGTGAACGACCGATGGACCGTTTGGTTTGTGGAGACGTTGGTTTTGGTAAAACAGAAGTTGCCATAAGAGCCGCTTTTAAAGCTGTGGATAACGGTAAGCAAGTCGCCGTGTTGGTGCCAACCACCATTCTTGCGTATCAACATTCCAGAACTTTCAAGGAACGATTGAAGGATTTTCCTGTGACTGTGGATTATGTGAATCGTTTCCGAACTGCCAAAGAGAAGCGCGAGACGCTAGAACGACTTGAAAAAGGAAGCGTTGATATCATTATTGGAACCCATCAATTGGTCAATAAAAATGTCAAGTTTAAAGATTTGGGCTTGTTGATTGTGGATGAAGAACAAAAGTTTGGAGTTGCGGTTAAAGAAAAACTAAAGACTCTCAAGGATAATGTCGATGTATTAACCTTGACAGCCACACCAATTCCACGTACGCTTCAATTTAGTTTGATGGCCGCTCGTGATTTATCGGTCATTACCACGCCTCCACCCAATCGGTATCCGATTGAAAGTCATATCGTCCGCTTTAATGAAGAAACAATTCGAGATGCCATCAGTTATGAAATTCAACGTGGTGGACAGATATTTTTCATTCATAATCGTATTGAAAATATTCGAGAAGTTGCGGGATTGATTCAGCGATTGGTGCCAGATGCCAAAGTTGGAATTGGTCACGGACAATTAGATGGCAAAAAACTGGAGGAATTAATGCTTTCCTTTATGAACGGCGCCTTTGATGTTTTGGTCAGCACAACCATTGTAGAAAGTGGTTTGGATGTACCAAATGCAAACACTATTTTCATCAACAATGCAAACAATTTCGGTTTGAGTGACTTACACCAAATGCGAGGTCGCGTCGGTCGAAGCAATAAAAAAGCCTTCTGTTATTTTATCACGCCAGATTATGCTGAAATGACGAATGACGCCAGAAAAAGAATCACTGCCTTGGAACAGTTTTCAGAATTAGGAAGTGGTTTTCAGATAGCCATGAAGGATTTGGAAATTCGTGGTGCTGGTGATTTATTAGGTGGCGAACAAAGTGGTTTTATCAATGATATCGGTTTTGATACCTATCAAAAAATATTGAATGAAGCCATTGAAGAATTAAAGGAAAATGAATTCAAAGATCTGTATCAGGATGACCATTCTGAAAAAGAATATGTCAAGGATATCACAATTGATACTGATTTTGAGTTATTGTTCCCAGATGACTACGTCAACAACATCACAGAACGCTTGAATCTTTATACAAAACTGAATGACATCAAAACCGAGGAAGAACTTCAAAAGTTTGAAGCAGACCTCATCGACCGTTTTGGAGAGATGCCAAAACAGGTTGTGGATTTGCTAAACAGCGTTCGTATTAAATGGATCGCCACAAAAATAGGTCTCGAAAAAGTCGTGATGAAACAAGGCAAATTGATTGGCTATTTTATTAATGATCAGCAAAGTGGATTTTACCAAAGTAAAGGTTTTACAAAAGTTTTGCAATACATTCAAACACATCCACAAGCCGCAAAAATGAAGGAAAAACAAACACGAACAGGTTTACGTCTTTTGCTTACATTTGAACATATTAAAACCGTGAAACAGGCATTATCTGTCTTGCAGCCCATTGTGGCTTGATTGTTGAAACTCTAAATAAGTATCAATAGGAAAGGTTTTAAATCCTTTCAAGTTTAAAATTAATCTGATTTATTCTATATGAAAAACATACTATATCTATTGGCCTTCGTTCCAATGTTTTTATTTTCTCAACATTCTGTGCAGGGCACCTTTTCGCCTGCCGGAGATTTTACCTATGCATTACTGTACAAGGCAAGTCCGACAACCATCAGTTATTTGAATAGAGCAAAAGTGGATGAAAATGGTAATTTTTCAATCGAGCTCGACTCGACAGCTACTGCCGGAATGTATAAAATCGTTTATGGCATACCAGAAGACACCAATAATTTTGACTTCATTTATGATGGAAAGGAAGATATCGTTTTAAATTTTAGCCTAACTGACGGATTAGAATTCAAGGAATCCGCTGAAAATAAACTATGGTCATCTTACACCAAAAGTATGGAATTGGTCAATATGACGATCGGCAATTTTTATGCACAAGAAAGTACCGACAAAAAAGCATTTAAGGATATTTTCAAAACCTTAAAAGACACGCAAGCTGCCTTTGAAGACGCCGCTAAAGGCACAATGGCGCTAACATTTATCAAAGCCAACAGACCTTACATTCCAACAGATTTTGAAGATGTCACCACCTATTCAAACAATTTAAAAACGACCTTTTTAAAGAATGTTGACTTTAACAATCCTTTATTGCAAAGCTCTGATTTTCTTTCGGATAGAGTCATGGCTTATGTTTTTGGCATGTCAGCAGGCAACGACAATGAAGTTTACAAACAGCATATAGATACCGTCGTCAATTCAATTGGCGTAAATAATGCTGTCATTAATGCGTCATTATTAGAGCATATTTGGAAAAACATGGTGGACATTGAAAACGTCGAAGTCGCAAACTACATCAGTGATACATATTTATTCAAATTGGCAAAAGAAACCGATAATAAAGAGTTGTACAAAACCTTGATGACCTATAAAAACGGAGGAACTGGTTCAACTGCCATGGACTTTCCTATTACCTATGAAGCAGACGGCAAACCAGTCAATACAAGTCTACACCAATTAAGCGGTGTCGAGCATTATCTTCTCGTTTTTTGGAGTAGCACTTGCGGCCATTGTTTAGATGAACTCCCTCAAGTAAAGTCCTATCTCGACGCACATCCAAAAAATTTAAAAGTGATTGCTTTTGGTCTAGAAGATGGCAAGGAAAACTGGCAAAAAACAATTTCCGAATTTCCAAATTTCATTCATGTTTTGGGATTGGAGCATTGGGACAATCCAGTAGCTTTGGCTTATGGGATCAATTCCACTCCTACCTATTTTATTTTGGATAAGGATAAGAAGATTATTTCCAAACCTACTGATCTGGAAGCACTGCAAACGTCTTTAGAAGAAATTAATTAATAAGAAAAGCCAACATCAAATGTTGGCTTTTTTGCATCTTATGCTTTAATATTCTCAATCCCGAGCTGGAATACGCAACACCTGACCTGGATAGATCAAATTCGCATCCTTTAACATTGGCTTGTTGGCCTCAAAGATTTGTGGATATTTGTTCGCATCGCCATAATACTCTTTAGCGATTTTGCTCAACGTATCCCCTTTCACTACCGTATAGAATTTGGCTTCAGGTTCCTCATGGTCTACACTCATTTGGTCATCCACAGTGGCGATACCATTCGTGTTTCCTACCACCAATACCACTTTTTCTTTTGTAGATTGGTCGTATGCTTTTCCTGAAACGGTTGCTTGGTCATCGTCAATCTCTATTTTTAGATTTTCAACATCCAATTGTAAATCCCTAATGGTTTGCTCCAATTTTTTTGAGGCTTGTTCTTCCGCTTTCAATTCATCTGCGGCAGCTTTTGCACTAGCATCCGCCTTCGCTTTGGCTGCTTCCTTTTGTTCTTCCTCTTTAGTTTTTCCGACGCCAAATACTTTTGCACCCGCGTTTTTAATAAATGAAAATAGTCCCATAATGATATGTTTTTAAGTGTTATATTGATTCTTCAGCAAATTACGATACTGTAAGAAAGTCAGTGACTGAATCAATTAAAAAAAGAACGCTCATCCAATTAGATCAGATGAGCGTGTCTCGAAACTAAATAACCAACCAAAATTTAGCTTCTTTCGTTTATACGTGGATTGTCAGACTTCACAGTTTTTTGTTTACGTTTTTTAGATGCCGTCGTTGTTTTTGTGATGTCACCTTTTGCATTGCTTTCTCTCATATATTGAATGTATCCTGTTCCTGTAAATTCATACGTTGTTCGTGATGATGGATGGTACAAACTAATTCTCTGATCACTGATAACGCTCATCTCAAAAAATTCATTGTCGAAGAAGTCATAATCTAATGTTAATGTTTTTAAGTGCGAATTGTTACATATGTTTCCGACGCCATAGACGCCTGTATAATCCCAATAAATGTTATTTGGATTAGAAATATTCGCGTCTTGAGAACTTCTAAATGTGGAGTCATTTCCGCCAGATAAAAACTGAAGATAATTTTCGTTATCAAATTCATTTAAAGCACCCGTTTGACTTGTATATGTTTTTTCCCAAGCTTCATATTCCTGTAAAAAATAATGGATGTTGTCGTAGAACACAAAATCGTAATCAAAGTTCGAACGTTGATAACCGTGTAAGAAATAGGAGGTATCATTGAAGGGGTTGTACAATTCAATGGTATTCGTATCTATTTGATAGACATCAAAGGAATTATATCCATCAATATCATGTGAGATGTCCAAAATCATATCGTAAGTATCATAATAACCCACTCGTATGCCTAATCCGTTACCTTGACCATTTGGAGAGAAACCCACTAAATTGTTATTGGCATATACCGTTCCATTTCTAAAAGACATGGTAAATGCTATTTGCAAAAAAGGAGTTTCCCCATAACCAACCGTTTGATTGATATCCACATACCACAAATCGTATGAGCCCAATAATTGATTCAGGGGTATATTTGGTGTCGTGTCAATATAGTCATCATGAATAACTTCCGTATAGCATGAGGTAAAAAGTGTGGCAACAAACGCAAATCCGAAAAGTAGTTTTAGAGTTTTCATAAGCCAAAGGTTTTTAGGGTTATATATGCTGAAGTTTCAAAAGACGTGCCAAAAATCTTCATACGTTAAAAGGCAATACTTTTCAAGATTGAAATTTTACGTATTTTTGAAGGATTGATTTAATTCGAAAAAGAATGGGAAACCCCGTAAAATATGCTGTTTTTGGGTCTGGAAGTTGGGCAACAGCCATCGTGAAAATGCTGTGTGAAAATTTAGATGAAGTTGGCTGGTATATGCGAAGTATTTATATCAAAGAGCATCTATTGAAGGAGCAACACAACCCAAGCTATTTGAGTTCGGTCGAGTTTAAGCCCAGCCAATTAAAATTGAATAATGACCTCAACGAAATGGCCGCTTATGCCGATGTATTGATTTTTGTAATTCCTTCTGCTTTTATCCATAGCGAACTGGAAAAATTGACAATTGATGTCAAAGATAAAATCATTGTTTCTGCAGTAAAAGGTATTATGCCCGAATCTGGCAAATTAGTGGGCGAACATTTTCATGATGTGTATGATCTTCCACTTGAAAACATTGCAGTAATTGCTGGTCCTTGCCATGCCGAAGAAGTTGCTTTAGAACGTTTATCCTATCTGACCATTGCGTGTGCAGATGAATCAAAAGCAAAGGTCATCGCAAAAGTTTTTGCGAGCGACTATATTAAAACGTCGACAAGTGATGATGTTATAGGAATTGAATATGCCGTAATGCTCAAGAATATTTACGCCATTGCCGCAGGAATCGCACATGGCCTGGGTTACGGCGACAACTTTCAAAGTGTTTTGATGAGTAACGCGATCAGAGAGATGCGACGCTTCATCAAAAAAATGCACAAAATGAAACGCAACATCAATGACTCTGCTTATTTGGGAGATTTATTGGTAACTGGTTATTCGGTGTTTTCAAGAAATCGAATGTTTGGAAACATGATTGGAAAAGGTTATACCGTGAAATCTGCCCAGATGGAAATGAGTATGGTGGCTGAAGGTTATTATGCTACCAAAAGTGCCTTTCAATTGAACGAAACGAACAAGAAAAAGACCAAACTCCCAATCATTAATGCCGTTTACGATATTTTATATGAAGGCAAAGACCCAAAGACAACGTTTAAAAAATTGACGGATAAGCTGAATTAATAGAGCTATTGGCTGTTGGCTTCTTGCCATTTGATTAAACATTCAGAAACCAAAGGTTAAACGTAAAACGCCAAAAGTTATTTAACCAAAACCCCTTTCACTTTCATCAAAGGAACTGCTTGTAAAGCTTTTTCATTGATTGTATTTTTTCTAAAAAGATAGGTTTTTTCAAACATCGAATTCCCTTCAAAAAAAGTGACTTTAAATTCATTGTTCAAAGCAAACAATTCCTCCTGCATCAATTCAATTTTGGCATAACTTTTCTTCGGAAGCACATCCAATTTTTTTCGGAAGATAGACGTCATTTTTTTATCAGAATATCCACTGGTAACAATCAGCACAACTTCTAAATCAACATCTTTATCATTAATGATATAGGCATCCCAATCTTGAGTTTTGTAAATATCGTTAAACTCATTAACCACAGCCACATACACATTTTCTACTTTAGGAATTTGAATATCTTTCTTCATCTTATTTCTTGCTTCTACTGAAAACCTTTAAATTAGATGCAAAACTAATTCTTTTGAACAAGTATTAATATCACAAATGAAACATCTTACGTTAATTCTCCTCTTTTTAGCAGCTTCATTAAGCGTCGCACAAACTGAAAATAAATCTGTACTTACCATTGATCAAATCATGCAAGGCGACGATTTCGTCGGTTATCTTCCTACGGATATTCAATGGTCAGATAACAGCGAAGCCATTTACTTCAGTTGGAATCCTGATAAGGACACCATTCGTTCTACATATGCCGTAAATATCAACAATAAAAAAATTGAAAAACGCTCGTTTGAAGATTTAAAATCCTCCACAAATTCAGGTGAATACTCAAAAGATTTCAAATGGAAAGTCTATGAAAAAAATGGTGATTTGTTCTTGATGGATACAAAAACTTACACTTCAACACGCATTACAAACACCAATGCACGTGAATCCAATCCTCAATTTTCTGGAGACCAAAAATCCATTGTTTACCAACAAGACAATAACTTGTTTCAGTGGACCATTGAGAACGGAACTACCATTCAATTGACCGATTTCAAAAAAGGAAAAGATACTCCTGAAAACAAACTAAATGCACAAGATCAATTTCTCGAAGATGACCAACTCAAATATTCAGACATCCTCACCAAACGTAAAAATGAGACAGATGCACAAAAATACAGACGTGAACAAACACGTTTTGAACGTTCAGAAACCATCTATCTCGGTGATAAAAACATATATGACTTAAGCATTTCTCCAGATTTAAAGTATGCTGTTTATAATTTATACACATCGGCTAAAGACAAAAATACAATCGTCCCAGATTATGTGACCCAAAGTGGCTATACAACCGATATAAATTCCAGGACAAATGTAGGAGGCGAGCAAAACACATATGAATCTTGGATTTTCAACTTGAAAACTGGTGAACATTATCAGATAAAAACGGATTCACTTGAAGGAATTAAGGATAAGCCTAAATTCTTAAAAGACTATGCTGAAAATGTTTCAGAATACAACGACGAATATGAAGACCCAAGAGAAGTCTTGATAAGTTCGCCAGTGTTTTCGGAAGACGGAAAAGCTGTTGTGAACATCATCTCCCAAGACAATAAGGATCGTTGGATTATGTCTGTAAATCTTTCAGATGGTAGTCTAAAATTAATAGATAGACAGCATGACGACGCTTGGATTGGAGGTCCCGGAATTGGATGGTTTTCTGAAGGTCTCATCGGATGGATAGACAATGAAACGGTTTGGTTCCAATCTGAAAAGACAGGATATTCACATTTGTATTCAGCAAATGTCAATTCAGGCACAACAAAAGCATTGACTCAAGGTTATTTCGAAATTCAAGAGGTCAAATTATCAAAAGACAAAAAGACATTCTACTTAACAAGCAACAAGTTTAGTCCTCACGAGCAACATTTTTACCATTTACCTTCAAATGGAGGGAAAATGACTCAAATCACCTCTAAAAAAGGAGGTCATGAAGTGACCTTGTCTCCTGATGAAAAAAAGCTAGCAATTCGCTATTCATACACCAATAAACCTTGGGAGCTATATGTAATGCCTAACAAAGCTGGAGCTGAAATGGTACAATTGACCAAATCTACCACGACTGACTTTGAAAATTATAACTGGATAGATTCCGAAATCATCAACTTTACAGCGAAAGATGGCGCACGCGTTCCTGCAACACTTTACAAACCTTCCGCAGAAAAGAAAAATGGAGCAGCAGTTATTTTTGTACATGGCGCTGGTTATTTGCAAAATGTACATTATTGGTGGCCTTCCTACTTCAGGGAATATATGTTCCATAATATTTTAGTAGATAATGGCTATACAGTTTTAGCTATCGACTTTAGAGCCAGCGCTGGTTATGGTCGCGATTGGCGAACCGCTATTTACAGACATATGGGAGGAAAAGATCTGGATGACCAAATTGATGGCGCCAACTATCTAGTGGAGCAACAAGGCATCGATAAAGAACGACTTGGTATTTATGGAGGTTCATACGGAGGATTCATAACAATGATGGCCTTATTTAAATCTCCAGAGACTTTTAAAAGTGGTGCAGCATTGCGTTCAGTTACAGATTGGGCACATTACAATCATGGTTATACCTCTAATATTTTAAACACACCTTTGGAAGACCCTAAAGCATATCAACAAAGTTCGCCTCTCTATTTTGCTGATGGTTTAAAAGGCGAGCTATTGATGCTCCATGGCATGGTCGATACCAATGTTCATTTTCAAGACGTGGTGCGATTATCTCAGCGTTTGATTGAATTAAAAAAGGAAAATTGGGACCTAGCTGTGTTTCCGGTAGAAGGTCATGGGTTTGTTGAAAGCTCTAGCTGGTCTGATGAATACAGACGAATTTTCAAATTATTTCAGGAGACTTTGAGGGAGTAGTAAGAACTAATTCATATATGGGTTTACATAGCCTTCGGAAACGATGCCTTTCAAATTATACACAATCAAATGGTTCAAAAGTTCCTGATTGCTATAAACATCAAAAAGATTATTGTTTTTAAAGGCGATTTCTTCAAACCGTTTAAAGTACAAATCACAGAATAAATTCAGATTCACTTCGGGTTTGATAATGCCTGATGTTTTAGCATCCTCCAAAAGGTTATAAATCGTTATTTTTGTAAAACTGTCCCTAAACTCGTCAAAAATAGTGTTGGCTTTAGGGTAGTATTTTTTTAATCCGAAGATAAATGAAGGCTTGAAGTTTTTTAAATGTTCAAATCCTTTTTTATAAATTGAAATGATGCTTGTAATCGGCTCGTTTTGGGATGCTACAATGGCTTTAATGTCATCTTTAAATCTTTCAATTAAAAAGATGACACTTTCAACCACTAAATCTTCTTTACTATCAAAATACTTATAAATGGTTTTTTTGGACATGCCAAGCTCGGCAGCCAACTCATCCATAGTAAAACGCTTGCTACCAAACTTAGTGAAGTTGGTGACAGAACATTTTAAAACTTCTTGTTTGCTAGTCACTTTAAATACTATTATTTCCAACCACCACCAAGGGCTTCGTACAAATCAACGATAGAGAGTAATTGTTGCAATTTGCTATCAATCAGATTCAATTCGGCACTTAAGGCACTTTGTCTTGCAGTCAATAAATCGAGATAGTTTGCATACCCGTTTTTCAAAAGTTCGTTTGAATTGCTTTCGGCATTTCTCAAGGCTTCCACTTCCAACTCTCGGTATTCATATTTTTCGGTTTCTGCATTATACGTGTACAAAGCGTTAGAAACTTCATTTCCTGCAACTAATAGTGAACGTTTAAATTCCAACAAGGCTTGTTCCTGTTGTGAATCAGCCACTTCCTTTTGAGTTCGTATTTGACGTTGATTGAAAATTGGCTGTGTAATGCCTCCAACAATCGTAGCAAACAAAGAACTCGTATTGAACAACTTATCAATATCCAAACTTTGCAATCCGCCACTTGCAGAAAGTGTCAAAGATGGATAGAAATTACTGCGCGCCACATTGGTCAATTCAAAGGCTTGAACCAAATTATATTCCGCGGCAATCACATCAGGACGATTTCGTAATAAAACTGATGGTACACCCAATTTAAGTGCGATATCCAAATTTTGGTCATAAAGAACACTGCGTTCAAAATGTTGTGGGCCTTTTGCCAAAAGAATACTCAAGGTGTTTTCTGTTCTAAAAATGGCGGCTTCCAAATCTACCTGTAAAGCTCTGGCGTTATTGAATTGTGCAATGTTTTGGTCAACAGCAACTTGCGTCACATTTCCAGCATCTTTCAACGCTTGAATGGTGTAAACACTACTATCACGTACGGCCACACTTCTTTTGGTAATTTCCAACTGCGAATCCAAGGAAAGCAATTGATAATAGGTTGAGGCAATATCGGCAATCAATCGGGTTTTTACCGCTTGATGTGCTGCTGTACTTTGTAAATAGCTGGCTTCTAGCGCACGTTTATTACTGCGTATTTTACCCCAAATATCGGCTTCCCAAGACAAATCTGCTGATACTTCAAATTGGTCGACATGATCAGTTCCAAGACTGCTTAAAATTGCACCTTGTTGACCGTTTTCAGATAAATAAGAACGTGATGCAGAGACGCCACCACTGATGGATGGCAAATACCCAGCTTTTCCTTGTTTCACGTAGGCTTCGGCTGCCAACATTTGTTGAATAGCAATTCGGATATCGATGTTGTTTTGAAGTCCTTCTTCAATATAACCTATTAAATAAGAATCAGTAAACATGTCTTTCCAAGAGACATCTGCCATCGATAAACTATCGGTTGGCAATTGGTCCGTTCTAAACAGATTTTCGGTTTCTTGTACTTGCGGTCGTTCGTAATCTTTCGCCACAAAACAACTTTGTAATGTAAAAGCCGATACAACCAGAAAAAGTCCAATTTGAAGTCTTCTATTTTTTATAATTGAGTTCATATGATTAATCGTGTTGTTTTTGAGTTACAATTGCTGGTTTACTACTTACTTTCTCTTGCAGCCATTGGAAAAGAATGAACAGTATTGGAATTACAAATACACCCAAAAGGGTTCCTATCAACAATCCTCCAACTGCACCTGTACCGATGGAACGGTTTCCTTCTGACCCAACACCTTTTGCTAATACAAGTGGCATTAATCCTAAAATAAAGGCGAAAGAGGTCATCAAGATTGGACGCAAACGTGTTTTTGCACCATCTAAAGCGGCCTCAAGGATGCTTTCACCCTGTCTTCGTTTTTGTAATGCAATTTCTACGATAAGAATCGCGTTTTTAGCCAAGAGACCAATAAGCATGATTAATGAAATTTGGAAGTAAATGTTATTTTCCAGACCCAATAAATTAGTACTTATATAAGCTCCGAATACTCCAAATGGCAGGGACAGAATCACCGCAAAGGGTAATAAATAACTCTCGTATTGTGCAGATAACAAGAAATACACAAACAAAATACTTAAAATAAATATAAAGGTTGTTTGGTTTCCTGCGTTGACCTCTTCACGTGTCAAACCGGAATAGGCAATTGTATAATTACTAGGCAGTTTTGCTACTTCTTCTTCAATGACCCTAATGGCATCTCCTGTACTAAAACCGTCATTAGTGGCTCCCGTAATAGATGTCGAATTGAATAAGTTGAAACGCGTTACCGATTGTGGCCCATACACCCTTTTTAAAGTTACAAACTGCGTAATGGGTGTCATTTCTCCCGTATCTGTTCTTACATACATACTATTTAAAGCACTTTCATCGGCTCTGTCTTCTGGCAAAGCTTGGATGTACACTCTAAACTGTTTTCCGAATTTAGAAAAATCAGAGGCATAAATCCCACCTATATAACCTTGCAATGTTGAAAAAATGCTCGTCACTGAAACGCCCTTTTCTTTGGCTAAAGGCACATTGATATCCATTTCGTATTGTGGATAATTGGTGTTGAAGGACGATTGCGCATATTTGATTTCTGGATGCTGCATGAGCGCTATCGTAAAATCTTTATTCGCTTGATCCAAGTCCGAAAATTCGCCACCAAATTTATCCAATAAATTCACTTCAAAACCTGCCGAGTTACCAAAACCTCGAATACTAGGTGGTGAGAAAAATATAATATTAGCTTCTGGGATTGTAGAGGCGATTCCAAATAATTTACCTGTAATAGACTCAACAGAAAGTTCCTCATCAGTCCGGTCACCCCAATCGTCGAGTTTGATGATGCCGAAACCATAATTACTACCAGAACCACTAATCAAACTTCTACCTTTAATAAAGTTGACACCAATAATTCCGTCCATGCCTTCCATTTTACTGTACAATTTTCTTGCAACGGCATCTGTTCTATCCAGAGACGCTCCAGGTGGCAATTCGATATTCGCGAAAACAATTCCTCTATCTTCATTAGGCACAAAACCTGTTGGAGTGGTTGTAGCTGCCCAATAAATTCCAATCACAGCAATAATCAATAATATCGCAGAAACAAATTTTCTCTTGTATAAAAACTGAAGGGATTGGCCATATTTAGTTACAGTCGCATTAAAACCACGGTTAAATAAAGCGTAAAAACGTTGCAATGGATTTTTGCCTTTTAGATCTTCATCGTCTTTATGTGGTTTTAATAACAGCGCACATAAGGCAGGACTTAAGGTCAAGGCATTTACAGCCGAAATTAGAATGGCAATAATAAGCGTCACACCGAATTGTTCATAAAACACACCAGTCGGTCCCGTTACAAATGTTACAGGAATGAATACTGCTGCCATCACCAAAGTAATCGAGATAATGGCACCAGAAATTTCGTTCATGGCGTTTAAGGTGGCCGTCTTCGGATTCTTTTCACCTTGGTCCAATTTAGAATGGACCGCCTCCACCACTACAATGGCATCATCGACCACAATACCAATGGCGAGGACTAAGGCAAATAGCGTCAGCAAGTTTATGGAATAGCCGAAAATATTCAGGAAAAAGAAGGTTCCAATAATTGAAACAGGCACTGCAATGGCCGGAATCAATGTGGAACGAAAATCCTGTAAAAAGAGGAATACGACTAAAAATACCAGAACAAAGGCTTCCAATAACGTGGTGATCACTTTTTCGATAGACGCATTTAAGAATAAACTTGTATCATATGGAACAAAAATATCCAAACCTTCGGGAAGGTCTTTTTTAACGGTTTCTAAAGTGGTTTTAATATTTTCAATGATCTCTTGCGCATTTGACCCTTTGGTTTGAAAAATCCCCATAAACACCGCGGGATTTCCCAAACTCAACGCATTGGCCGCGTAGGATTGTGCATCCAATTCTATGGTAGCAACATCTTTTAATCGTAAAAACTCGCCGTTACCTAATGCTTTTATAATGATATCACTATATTGTCCTTCATCTTTAAAACGACCACTATAAGTCAAGGTGTACGAAAATGCTTCTCCGTTATTTTGACCTAATGAACCCGCTGCAGCTTCTAAATTTTGTTCGGCTAAAGCAGTAGAAATATCCGAAGGAATTAAATTATAAGCCGCTAGTTTTTCTGGTTTCAACCAAACACGCATTGCATAATCCTGTTGTGAAAACACACTCACATCACCCACACCGCTAATCCGCTGCATGGCTGGAATAACATTGATTTTTAAATAATTCTGAATAAATGTGGCATCGTAATTTTCATTTTCAGAATACATGGATATAAACATCAACGCACTCGTTTGTTGTTTTTGTGTGGTAACACCCGTTTGTACAACTTCTGCCGGCAATAATGGATTTGCTCTTGAAACACGGTTTTGCACGTTAACCGCTGCTATATCCGCATCAATATCTTGATCAAAATATACCGTGATTTCTGCACTTCCTGTATTCGATGCTGTTGAAGTTATGTATGTCATCCCTTCTACACCATTAATTTGCTCTTCAATTGGGATAATAACACTCTCTAAAACTGTTTCCGCATTCGCGCCAGTGTAAGTTGCTGAAACCTTTATGGTTGGAGGTGCAATATCCGGATATTCCTCTATTGGCAGAGTAGTAATACTGATGACACCAAGCAGCACAATGATAATAGAGATGACTGTTGAAAGTACCGGTCTTTCAATGAATGTTTTTAACATAGTCTATGAATTTCTAGTTTTTAAATAATGTTTCAATTGGCTTGGTTGCTTCTTCAAAAGAAACTTCCTGAGGTGTTATGGGCATATCATTTTTTAATTTGCCAACACCCGAAGACACTATTTTATCAGTAGCATCTACTCCAGATTTTAAAACATATAAATTGCCTACCGAAGCTTTCACTTTTACAATAGTATTCAAGACCTTATTTTCTTCGCCTAACTTATAAAGCATGATATTGCCTTGTTGCTCGTAGGTTGCAGATTGAGGTACCACTATGGCATTTTCATATACCAATGGAATTTGAATTTTTCCGCTGTTTCCATTTGTTAGTAATTGATTTGGGTTATCAAACACAGCTCTCAAACTTACAGTTCCCGTATTTTGATTTATCTGACCTGTACTTGTTTGGATTTTACCCTTTTGAGAGTAGGTGCTGCCATTGGCCAGGATTAAATCGACTTCTGGATAATTCGCCAATTTTTCTTCCAAGGTTTTTCCTTCGGCATTCTGCAAGAAGTCTAAATATTGGGATTCGTTTAAACTGAAAAAAGCATATACTTTTTTAATATCACTTACCGTAGTTAAGGGTGTAGCGTCACTTGGGCTAATTAAGGAACCTTCGCGAAAAGGGATAGCGCCAACATAACCATCGACAGGGCTTTTGATTGTAGCGTAACCCACCGTGGCAGCAACAGCATCATAATTTGCTTTTGCTTGTGCCAGATTTGCCTTGGCGGTTTCCAATTGCACATTACTGATAATATTTTTATCTACCAAAGGAACGAGTTTATCCACTTCCACTTGAGCAACATTGATACGTGCTTTGGCCGCTCCTGCATCTTGACTTAAAGATTGGGTTTCAAGTTGAAAAAGCACTTGTCCTTTGCGGACTTTTTGGCCTTCATCCACCAATACTTTTTGGATATATCCAGATGTTTTTGCTCGCACATCACTATTTACAATGCCTTCTAGAGTAGTTGGGTACGAGGTAAAACCTGTTACCGTTTTTTGTTGCAATTGCGTTACAGGAAACGAAGGTGGAGGACCCTGTGGCGTTTCTGTTTGTTGTTTGTCTCCACAACTATAAATAAAGGCTAAAAGTCCGAAGGAGAGTATAAAAGGTAGGTGTTTGTGTTTCATTGGTATATAGTTAAAATTTATCTTTTATTTCTGTTATTTCTGATTTTAATGTTGAGATGGACCGTGATGCTTCTTCCAAAAATCTGATATAGACATCATGGAAATCCAGTTCGAATTTGGAAGCATCTTCATTTTTTGTGGAATTCACTTCTTTTTTGTAGTCTCTAATTTCTAAATGGAGCGCCTTAACTTCTTTCCATTCGTCCATCATTGCATCAATATGTTGTATGACCATGTCTTTATTGATCACAAAATATTTTTTCCTGTCTCCGGTTTTAGTGAAATAGACAATCTTATTTAAATCCTGCAGATGGTTGAGATGAGTGGAAATGGTACTTTTACTGGCACATAGAATATTGACCATATCTTCAAACGTGGTGCCTTGTTTGCCTGTAAGAATGATATAGGATAAAATCCGAGCCGCAACAGGTGCCAATTGCTCCCTTTTTTCTAAATGCACACCTAGTTTTTCAACCAAGCCCATTTTTTCTTTGCATATTTTAGTATCCATTACTAGTGTTTGAAACTGCGATTCCGCCAATTGGGAAATAACCGCAGTAAAATTGGACACAAAGATACGATAGGTTCGTTTTTTTCCGAACCAAACGAAGTTAAAACTATGTTAATTGATAAATTCCACAAAAAACAGGCTGTTTTTTATGAATCAGAAATATTTTGTAATCAGAAAATTGGAATTATAGAGACGATTTGAATTATAGAGACGATTTGAATTGTTCCAAGAATCGAACATCGTTTTCACTCAACAAACGAATGTCTCCAATTTGATGCAATAACATCGCAATGCGATCGATACCCATTCCGAAGGCAAAGCCAGAATATTCTTTAGAGTCAATGCCACAATTTTCAAGAACATTTGGGTCTACCATTCCGCAGCCCATGATTTCCAACCAACCGGTTCCTTTGGTGATTCGGTAGTCAATTTCGGTTTCCAATCCCCAATATACATCAACTTCTGCGCTTGGTTCTGTAAAAGGAAAGTAAGATGGACGCAAACGGATTTTGCTTTTTCCGAACATTTCAGTTGTGAAATATTGAAGCGTTTGTTTTAAATCGGCAAAACTGACGTCTTTATCAATGTATAAGCCTTCCACTTGGTGGAAAAAGCAATGCGAACGGGCAGAAATAGCTTCATTTCTAAAAACGCGTCCTGGAGAAATGGTTCTAATAGGCGGTTTGTTGTTTTCCATATAACGCACTTGCACCGAACTCGTGTGCGTACGTAACAAAATATCTGGATTGGTCTGAATGAAAAACGTATCCTGCATATCGCGTGCTGGATGGTATTCTGGTAAATTCAATGCTGTAAAGTTGTGCCAATCGTCTTCAATTTCTGGACCTTCACTGACGTTGAATCCGATTCTGGAAAAAATATCGATAATTTGATTTTTAACAATAGAAATGGGATGTCTTGCACCTATCTGAATTGGTTCCCCTGGTCTCGACAAATCGCCATAAACACCTTTGACTTCTTCGTTGCTTTCCAATTCTTCTTTTAAAGCATTGACTTTTTCTTCTGCCGTAGCTTTCAGTTTATTGATGACCTGACCGAACTCTTTTTTTTGTTCGTTCGCCACATTTTTGAACTCGGCAAAATAGTCGTTCAACAAACCTTTTTTACCTAAATACTTAATACGGAACGCTTCAACCTCTTCTTTGGATTGCGCCTTGAATGCTTCTGCTTCAGCTATGAGTTCTTTAATCTTGTCTATCATACATCAAAAAAATGAGTGGCAAATTTAGTGATTTTTATACATTAAAAAACGCCTTCGAATAAGAAGACGTTTTATATTTATATGTTTAATTCCTAATAAAAACTTCTCTATATGTATCATCTACATAAACATCGTCATAATAAAAGGTATTATTTTCAAAAGTTAGCGTGTTGGCGGAAGGACCTGATCCAAAATCTATAGCATAAACATTATTTTCATTGTTTGTCCAAGTTCCTGAAGCATCTTCTTCTAATAGACAATTTCCAGATGTATCGTTTTCATAATATTTATAATCCACGACTCCGTCCGCCATAAAAAGGAAGGTTTCACGTTTCTCGCAATCAGTTAAGGAGACCTCAACACCATTATAAAAAGATTTATGATAAGTCCATGTCCCAATAATTGGGTCTAGTGTCGATGTAGAATCATCGTCATCGTTGTTACAAGAAGTAAACACAAATGTCAATGCACATAATAATAAGGTGATTTTTTTCATAGATATCGGGTTTTAAGATTTGGCATCAAACATAAGATTTTTATTCCAAAAAATAAACCCTCATTAAGGAACTACTTTATATATTCTGATTCCAGAAAATAGTTCACAATCGCCTCTTTCATCAACACACTTTGTTCGCCTGCTTTTAAATGCGGTAAGGTTTCCGAAACTTTATAATGTGGCCATTTGTCATCATCATAAAAATCAAACTCATAATAACCATAAGGTTCTAACAATCTGCAAATTGCAATATGCATCAAATCCAATTTATGGTCTTTTTTGAATTTTTGATGTGGTTGTCCTAATTCTTGTAGGCCAATCAAATAAATAATGGCATCCAAATCCAAGGTATCGCCTTCTGCAAATTGAGCGGACAACTTTTCTACTACTAAATTCCAGCGCTCTTTTAATTGTTCGTCTCTTGACATTTCTAAATTGAAATTGAAGTTGAAACTGAATTCGAAGAGGAACTTCAATTTCAGATTCAATTTTATTTTGGCAAAGTTAACTTATATTTGATAAAATTCTACCCTTATGAGTGTTTTAGATATTGTTTTGGGTGCTCTCATTTTATTCGGTTTGGTGAGAGGACTGATGAAAGGTTTTTTTGTAGAGCTAGCCTCCGTTGTAGCTTTGGTTGCTGGCGTTTATGGAGCCATCCATTTCAGTAATTATGCAGTGACTTTTATTGATGACAATTCGCAATGGGATGAAAAAACCGTCAATATTGTGGCGTTTGCCGTTACTTTTATCATTATTGTTTTGGTGATTGCATTGGCTGGGAAAGCATTAACGAAATTAGCAGATTTTGCCGCTTTGGGAATCGTCAATAAGTTATTGGGTTCACTTTTTGGTGCGTTGAAAATGGCGCTTATCTTAAGTGTGGTTCTCAATATTTTTGATAGTATGAATCGTGCCATTCCACTCACAGATGAAAAAAGTGTGGAAGATTCAATGCTATATTCACCTGTGAAATCATTGGTGCCACTCATTTTTCCGATTATTTTGGAAAAGAAAAAGGAATTAGAATCCGATTCTGAAGAAGAAACCATGAGAGAAACCCAAACGGATTCCATTCAATAACAATCTGATTTGATTTGCTCCGAATAATCACTTAAAGGTTTGTTGTTGTGCTGAATACAGATAGCATTCAATGTTTCCATGACATCTTTGTACATCGCTAAAGACCCGCAAATCATAACATGTCCGCGAATTTTAAGCGTATCAGCAATGTGCTGACCATCTCGTCCTATTAAATTTTGGACGTAAATATGTTTATCTTCCTGTGAAAGCGCCAATTTCATATGTTGGAGTTTTTTAGATGTCAAAAAACCGTCGATATCATGTTTATAAAGCTCAAACGAGTGTGTTGTTCGTAAGCCCAAATACAATTCGATGTCTTTCTTTTTATGATTTTGGTCTAACATTCCCAAAAATGGCGCAACGCCTGTACCATTCGCAATCATAATGATTTTTGATGCTTTTTTAGGCAAGTGAAAGTGTGCGTTTTCAATCAATCGTGCTTTAAATGTGTCTCCAATTTTGAAATTATTCAAATAATTGGAACCCAAACCATTCTTATAAAATTTGACGCTCAATTGAATGTTTCCATCCACTTTGCCTATAGAATACAAGCGTTCGTGGTAATCATCATTTGGAAACACAGCCAATAAATCGCCAGACGTAAAATGAATGTTTTGTTTAGGTTTTAAAGTGATTAAAAAGGTGCTATCAGGATTATCTTCAACTTTGGTTTTTGAAACTACTTCAAAAGCTTTGGTTTGTTTTGGACGTGATACCAAATTTTCTTTTGGAATGGTAATTTGCAATCCAACTTTATCAGACCACAACTGAACCCATCGCTCAAAACTTTCAAATGATTTATCGTTAATGGTGAAAGTTGGCAATACCTGGAAAGCATTTTTCTTTTGAAAAGCAGTACCGACCTCAAAAGCAAATTTGCAAAAATCAGGATAGGCCAACGATCCAAAACCTACCACTGAATAACTGAACTTTTGTTTTTGTTGAATTTTTTCCAAGCGTTTGAAAAACTTGTTAGCGTTGGTTGGCGCTTCTCCTTCACCATAAGTTGAGGTCATCACAACAAGATGTTCCGCCTTTTTGAATTTTGAATAGTTGTTGAGTTCAGCAATATGAACGGTTTCTCCAGCTATCAATAATGCTTTTTGAAATGCATTGGCAAAAGGCAAAGTGCCGCCATTTTCTGAACCGACCAAAATGACATATTTGGCTGCATTTCTCTTATACGTGTTCTTTAATTTGGAAGCACGGCGTTTTAAGGTCATAGCAAATCCGGAATAGATAAAAAATAGAATATTCACCGAAGCGATTGCCAGAATAACAGACCACAGAATACTTCCTTTCCCAGTGTGAAGATTCAAACTTAAGTTGGAATAGAATGTAACTAACGGATATTCAATTTCGCTTAAAATAGCTCCAGAAAACTGATTGACCACCACTTCTTTGTCTTTCAACTTCAGCGTGTAATAATCTTCCACATCATCAGAAAATGGAAATTCTACGGACTTGACTTCAGATAGTTTGGTGTCTCTAAAAATGGCAATGTCTTGGATGTTGCGTTTTGGAGATTCAGACAGCAAATCAAAATCAATCTGATGTTTAGATTCATCTTTGGGAAGCAAATCGAATTTTTCCAGAGACAAATAAGTGCCAGTGACTGTGATGATGATAATTGGTATCAATGACAAACGTCCCAATACCACATGCCAATATTGGGCAAAATTGTCATAGATAATTCTTGAAAAAAACTTTTTAAAACTACGTTGACGCTTCAGAATCAAAATACTTCCGGAGACTGCAATCAAGAACAATAAAAACGAGCATAAGCCAACAAAAAAACGCCCAATTCCTTTTAAGAAAAGAGAACGATGAAAATTCGTCGTCCATTGAAAAAACTTGGAAGGCTCTATTTTAGCACCAAGATATTCTGCTGTTTTAGGATTGAAATAGCCATCCAGCGATTCGCCTTTCTCTGTAATGATTGATGCAGAAACAAAATCATTCGTATCCATTTCCAAACTGATGACTTCAGGATATTTTTCTTTGAATGCTTGAAGAGTTTCACTCAATTTCACTTCACTAAAACCATCAATTTTATACGGTTGGATTTGTTCCGAGATAGGTTCAAATGCCAATATGATTCCGGTGACGGAAGCCAAAAAGATAAAAACAAAAGAAGATACAGCCAACACGAGGTGACTATATCTCCAAATGGAAATGGTCATACTTTAATTTTTAAAAGACTTCTCGACTGCGCACGAAGTGACAGAATTCAACTTTAAAAAGTGTCACATAGTCTCATTTCTCAACTCTAATTAGGCATCATTCGCACATAACGGATAAATCCTGTGCCATCTTTTTTACTTTTAACACTTTCAGACGTCAATTCGAACTCGACATCACTGGTATGGTATTCTTGGTCTTCTACAGAGGTTTCAAAACGAATTTTGTATCCAGAGTTCAGTTTCGAATCTTCGATATCGATGACACTTACGTTTCGTTCGCCACCAGAAATGGTCGCTCCTGTAATCGCGTCTATATTATTACGCTTTTTTCCATAAAATTTCTTCCACCAATCTTGAACGGTATTGTACCATTCGGCATCGTCTCCTTGAACGTATAAGGTTTGTTCATAGTCGCCTTTTGGATTCAGTAACGAAATGACCACGTAGGCACCTTCTCCTGTATAATTTGTCATTTGAATCATACATTTATATTTGGTCGATGGCGCTTTTGTTGTAAACGAATAAAACGACGCGATGCTTAATATCACAACGAGAAATCCTATTATTTTTAATGAATATTTCATATTTATTTTAAAAAGTCAATGGAGGTTTTATTTTGTTTTAAGAGTTCGTTTTCTGACGCCAAATCGAAAGCGGTTTCATCAAAATCAGTGACGGCCTCTTTTTTGGCACCAATGGACATCAGGTATTTTAAGATTTCGGCGTCATTGGCTTTCATCGCAGCTTTGTGCAACGGTGTGATGCCTTCTTTATTTTTTGCATTGACGTCCGCATTAAATTGTTGGATGAATTTAAGACTGTTCAAATCATTTTTGTCCAAAGCCAAATGGTACAAGGTGTTTCCGTTTGCTTGTGGCTTCCCAAACTCAAATCCGGCATTCTTCAACAAGTCCAACTTTTGCTTGAAAACATCTTCTTTTTTGAATGAAAATGAGTGCATCAAATATGCTGTCAAATCATTTCCTTCGGAATCAACTGTATTGACATTTGCCTTGTTTTCCAACAAAAACGCAACCACATCTGCCGAATTGTTAGCAACCGCCAGAGCCAATGCTGATTCTCCCTTTTTATTAGTTTGATTTATGTCTTTTACATTTTTAAATAGCAAAGTGACGACTTCAAGATTGTTTCTCGACGCTGCATTTAAAAATGGCGTGTTTCCATGTTCATCCGCTTGATTGACGTTAACGCCTTTATCAATAAAATAGGTGATGAGTTCCATATCTTTGCTTCGTGAAGCCAATGTATGTAGAGGTGTTTCTCCTTCTTTGGAGCTTGCATTCGGGTTCAAACCGATACTTTCCAAAAATTTATAGACTTCTATGCCGTTGGTTGTGCCTCTCGTGCCTTCACTTGCAGAAATGAATGCGTTGTCATTACCTTTGACTCCTTTTTCAAGCAATTGTTTCATCAATTCGATGTTGCCTGTTTTTGCCACATAATTAAAAACACCATTTCCTTTGGCGTCGACACTTTGCAAATCCAAACCTTTTGAGGTGAAATAATTGATGAGGGCAAAATCGGTGTCATGTGGCGCTGCCAGTAACAAAGCATTCGCTCCAGAAGGTGTCAAATCCTTTTGAAGATTGGCCCCTTTTTTAATCAACAAATCATACACTTTGGTATTCTTTTGTCCAGAACCAGCAGCGAAATTCATAATGGTACTGCCTTTATCATCTGTGATGTCGGTTTTTGCCCCATTGTCTAAAAGCAATTGCATGATTTCCAAATTGCCTTTATAAGCTGCCCAAAAGATATAAGTTCTGCCATCGTGCGTCAATTTGTTGGCGTCATTTCCTTTTTTTGAAATCGCGTAGGCAATCGTTTTGTTCGGTGCATTTTGCAAAATTGCATAGACTACGCCATCAAAGTTGTTGGAATTGGCTTGCGCAATATCATTTCCTTCCTTGATTTTTAAATCGATGGTTTCAATCGTCGGTTTTTTATCCCAAAATTCACGATTTAAAAAAACGTTTTCTTGCGCTGAAATTTGATTTCCACACACAAAAATGATACATAATATTAAAAAATTTTTCATCTTATTTTTTTACAAATGAATCAATAATTGGGTCTATTTGCGCGCTGGTTTTATAATTTTCGTCATCCAAAATATATTTGAACAGGTCTTTATTATCCACTTTTTCTTCCAAAACTAAATCTTTATTTCTAGAAAAAACTTGGTCCCATTTGGAACGTACGACAGCCCATTTTGCATTGTTTTCTTTCCAATAGTCTTGCGCCACTTTACATTTGCTATCATCAACTTTCACATAGGTATTATGCCCTTTCTCTTGTGCCAATAATACATCTTCTTTGCCATCGGCACGAATCACTTTGTTATTATCTTGGTCGTGAATCCAGCCATTTGCAACAATTTCATGTCTGTTGGTTCTATTGAGCACATTATAATCGCTGCGTGTTGTGTATTCACGTCTTGCCAATGGCGCATCTGTGGTATTTTCCCAATAACTTTTGCCATCCACATGCACCCAAGAAGCAGACCCTTCATAACGCGGACTGTCATCTACTTGAAATACTTTTTGTGTCCATTGTCCTTTCACTTGTTCCTTTGGAAGTGTCACAAAATTCCATTTGTTGTCGTGGCTATACTCGTAAAGATTGGTGTTTTCAAATTCCCAATCCTGTCTCCAATGTTTTACAATCATCTTATTATTTGGTGGTCCGACAATCAATAAATGTTGCATTACGATTTTGTTGTCTTTATCCTCAACCAATTCTACCCACTCCATGCCTTTGTCATGTTTTGTCTTTGAAGGCATGTATGTGGAGTCTTCAACATATTCAAACGTTTCGGCAAAATTAAAGGTTACATCGTAGCAGCCGCACATATCTTTAATGGCTTTTTGGTCTTGTGCTTTTTTGTTTTGTGCATTGATATTCATTGTAAATGCAATCGAAAAAATGGATAAAAGCGCTAATCTTTTCATTATTAAATTCTTGAATTTATTGATTGTAATTTTTTTAAAATTTACTTATTCTTATTTAGACTGATTTAAAATAAGATTTTATATTTGCAGCAAATTTATTAAGAATGAGTCTAAATAAAAATTATTATTTACTTTTTTTTCTACTTTTTTTAAGTGTCATTTCATTTTCGCAAGAAATGTTGAATGATTCTACAAAAACGGAAGCATTGGAAGAAGTAATTGTAAGTGCTACTCGCACTGTTAGACAACTTTCTTCTTTGCCTCTTCCTGCACAAATAGTCTCCAAAAAGGAAATACAACAAGTCAATTCGCTACGATTAAGCGATATCTTAAATGAACAAACAGGGTTGATTACAGTTCCAGATTTTGGAGGTGGTGAAGGCATTCAATTACAAGGTTTAGATTCACAATACACCTTGATTTTGATTGATGGTGTGCCATTGATTGGTCGTTCTGCAGGCACATTGGATGTTAGTAGAATTACTGTTGGAAATATCAAACAAATTGAAATCGTTAAGGGTGCATCTTCAAGTTTATATGGAAGTGAAGCGCTTGGTGGCGTTATTAATATTATTACTGAAAAACCAAATAATGGTTTCAATGGCAACCTCAACTCGCGAATTGGAAGCTTTGGAACTTATGATAGTGGTGTCGAATTAGGTTATAAAAAGGAAAAAGTATCCGTTAGTGCCTTTATCAACAATTTTAGAAGCGATGGTTATGACCTTAATGACACTGATGCGTTGAAAACAGTTGAGCCTTATAGCAACTATACACTCAACTCCAAATTGACCTATAAATTCAATGAATCCACTGATTTATTTGTGTCTGGCAGATACTATTTGCAAAACCAGGATTATGTGGCTTCTGAAGATTTAAAAGGTGAAAGCGACATCAACGAATGGAATACGCATTTAAAATTAAGCCATACCTATAGTGAAAAATGGAGCAGTTATTTTGAATTTTATGCCACACGCTACAAAGCAGATGAATTTTTAAACAATCCTGATGATTCACGCTTTAGCGATGGCGATTTTAATCAACTTTTAATTCGTCCAGAAATCAGGGCAACTTATAATCCGACGGAAAAAAGTGCTTTTATTGGTGGTTTAGGGTGGAATTATGAAACGCTTCATAGAACAGATTTTTCATCACGACCAGAATTCAATTCGCCTTACGCCTATTTGCAATACGACACCAATCCAACTGAAAAAATAAACGTGATTCTTGGTGCTCGATTTGATAGTCATAGTGAATACAAATCACAATTTAGTCCAAAAGCTGCCATACGCTATGAACTTTCGGATAAAATTGCCTTAAAAGGGTCTGTGGGTTACGGTTTTAAAGCGCCAGATTTTAGACAACTCTATTTCAATTTTACCAATGCGACAATTGGTTATACCGTTCTCGGATACAATGCTGTTACAACTGCAATTCCGGCTTTGCAAGCGCAAGGTCAAATCGCAAATATTCTAGTTCCAATTTTTCAATTTGAAGATGAATTAAATCCCGAAAACTCCATAGGCATCAATATTGGAGCGGATTACAATCCTATTTCCAGTTTAAAATTCAACTTAAATCTATTCAGAAATAATATTGAAGATTTGATTGATACGCGTGTCATTGCTAATAAAACCAATGGACAAAATATTTTTAGTTACTATAATGTGCATGAAGTTTATACACAAGGTTTGGAATTTAACAGCATATGGAAATTAAATAATCAATTAAAGATTTCTGGAGGCTATCAATTATTGTTTGCCAAAGATAAAGCGGCGGAAAATGCGTTTGAAAATGGGGAAGTATATGCACGATTGACGCCAAGCTCATCTTCGTTTCAACTTGAAAAGGATGATTATTTCGGATTGTACAATCGTTCGCGGCACATGGCGAATTTCAAAATATTTTATGAACTATCTAAATGGAACTTGGATGCCAATATTCGAGGAACATACCGAAGTAAATATGGTTTGTTTGATACGAACGGAAATTCCTTTTTGGATGCCTATGATGAGTATGTGGATGGCTATTCCATTTGGGATATAGCAATAAACAAAACGATTTATAAAAACTATCGATTCGGAGTCGGAATAGATAATTTGTTTGCGTTTACAGACACACAAAACATTAGTAATATCTCTGGACGAATCATTTACGGAAAACTGAACATTCAATTTTAATAATTATAAATAAATATTATGAACACAATCAAATTTTTAACATTAGCAGTACTTTTTATCGGTTTCACTTCTTGTAGTAGTGATGACGATGCTGGAACACCTCAAATGGAAGTGGAATCGCAAACAATTTCAAATTTACAAGCGACTCAAAGCGCAGATTACACCACAAATCCTCCAACCATAACAGGAGATTATATCAAATTTTCTTTTGCATCAGGAACAACAACTACCGGAAATGATTGGGATATTGCTTTTAGAGGTTCAAATATTATTGTGAATGGTGGCGAAGCAACAGCAGCAGACCAACCAACAAGAACGGGAGCTGGAGGCGCTTACATTGCCACAGGAACATTAGCAAGTGTTGCAAATGTCGACACCTCCTTATTTACTATGGATAGTTCAACAAGCGGTTTGGCAATTCCGTCAGGTTCAGATAACGGATGGTATAGTTACAACCCAACCACACACTTGATTTCACCTATTGCAGGTAAAGTTATTGTCGTGAAAACGAATGACGGAAGATATGCGAAAATGGAAATTTTAAATTATTATGAAAACAGTCAGCCTAATGAGGATTTGAGTAATTCTCAATTTTACACATTTAATTTTGTGTATCAACCAAATGAAGGTGTGACCACTTTTTAATACATCATTAATCAGAATTCATATTAAAAAAGCCACTCAATGAGTGGCTTTCTTGTATTTAATCTAAATGATAAATCTCCATGATATCTCGAAGATACTTTTCAAAATCTATTTTTAAGTCGATAAGTTTTCCTGTATGGACATCAAAAACCCATCCGTGGACTTTAAGGCCTCTATCGCGATAGGCTTTTTGAACACTAGCTGTCTTAATAAGATTCACGCATTGTTCCTTAACGTTCAACTCTACCAACCGTTCGTATCGTTTTTCTTCATTCGAAATGCTATCCAATTCCAGTTTATGGATGCGATACACATCTCGAATATTACGTAACCAAGGGTTCAAAATTCCCAAATCGGCTGATTGCATGGCAGCTTTGACGCCTCCACAACCATAATGACCACAAACGACAACATGATTCACTTTTAAATGTTCAACAGCATACGTTACTACAGACATGACGTTCAAGTCAATACTGATAACCATATTAGCTATATTGCGATGTACAAAAGCCTCACCAGGGCCTAATCCCATTAACTCTTCAGCCGTCACACGACTGTCGGAGCAGCCAACAAACAATAATTCAGGATTTTGTCCTTCTCCTAATTTATCGAAATAGGTAGCATCAGTTGCTAATTTCTCCTGAATCCATTTTTCGTTGTTCTCAAATACTCTTTCTAATTTCATAGTATTTTTTATTAAACTCTGTCTTTTACATTGGCTTTTATCCAATCAAGGCAGTCCTTGAAATTAGTGAAAATATGCTCTTTAGGAATCAAATCCGGTATAATGTCAATACGTTCCATCATATAGCGTGGTTGTTTCAGAAGTCCTACGAAAAGAACGTTTATTTTTTTCGCTCTTAAATCTACCAAGACATCTTCCATAGCATATAATCCCGATTGATCCATATATTGCATTCTGCCCAACCTAATTACAACAGTACTAGCGGTAGTTGGTATTTGAAGTGACAACTGTTGAAAATCACTTGTTGATCCAAAAAATAAAGGGCCTTTTAAATGTTTGATAAAGACTTCTTCTTTCAGTTTTTCTGGAAAATCGGCTTCGTCTTCCCATGCTTTTTCCTTCTTCAGGGATTTAACATCAGAACGTTCAGCTGTTAAATCTCCGATTTTTTTCATGAACATCAATGAGGCGATTATCAAGCCAATTCCCACTGCATAAACTAAATTCCAAAGACTGGAAAGTATCAAAACAACAAGCATAATCAAAACTTCAGAACTGACTTTTAGAGGTCCAATCTTCATATCGCGAGGTAAGCTAGGAATCGCTTTTAATCCTTTATAATCCATAACGCCAATTCCCACTGTTATTAAGATTCCCGCTAAAACTGCTGCAGGAATCTGTGATGCGATGTTAGCTAAAGCTAATAGAATAACCAATAATACAAGACCCGCAATCATTCCCGATAGCTTCGTTTTTCCACCAGAATTTATATTCACAACCGTTCTGATGGTCGCACCAGCTCCTGGAAGTCCACCGAAAATGGCTCCTATACTATTTCCGATACCTTGACCTATCAATTCTTTATTCGGCTGGTGTTTGGTTTTGGTCATGTTATCTGCCACGACACTTGTTAACAAGGAGTCGATAGCTCCAAGCAATGCTAAAGTTAAGGCGGTAAAAATATAAGGCGTAATTGAGGCCAAGCTGAAGCCTGTGATAATTGTTAAATTTGGGATAGGTAAACCTGTTGGAATCTCTTCGATTGGTCTATAATCCAATCCAAAACCAAAGGCAACACCAGACACGACTATTAAGGCAACTAAAGTACTTGGAACTGCTGTAGTAATACGTTTAAACCCATAAATGATAAATATCGTGGACAATGCCAATATAAGCTCTAGCCAATTGATATTTTGTAATGCCCTTGGTAATGATTTGATTGCTCCCATAACTCCGGAAGCATTATTCGCAGCCAAAGTTTTAGATTCTTTTAAGATGTCTTCTTGAGTAATCATTTCTGCTCTTGAGACGGTTTCCTTAAAATCTTCCAACACCAAAATGCCTTCTCCTGCTTCTTCTTTCAGAATATTTTCAAGTATGATTTCTTCGGCTTGTGGTTTAAATTTTTCAACATAAGACACATCCTCCTTTGGATAATAACCAATGGCTGGAAGAATTTGTGTCACCAAAATAATCACTCCAATAGCTGTCATAAAACCAGAAACCACTGGATACGGAATGTATTTGATGTACTTTCCAAAACCAAGTGCGCCCAATCCAACTTGCATTAAACCAGCAAGTAAGAAAACTGTTAATATCGCCGGAAGGGCTTTATTGACATCCCCATCGTTTAAAGCGATGATTCCAGCAATAACCACCATACTTACAGCGGTCATTGGAGCCGTTGGCCCAGAAATCTGAGTATTGGTCCCTCCAAACAAAGCAGCGAAAAAACTTAAAAATATTGCGCCATAAAGCCCTGCACTTGGTCCCAATCCGGATGATACACCAAATGCCAGTGCCAAGGGCAATGCGACAATTCCTGCTGTTATGCCTCCAAAGGCATCTCCTTTGATGTTAGAAAATAACTTCTTCATATATGTTTTTTGTTAACTGAATTCATACGCAATATAAGATAACCAATCACTGCTGATATTACGGAGCCTAATAAAATACCAATTTTTGCTGAATCGACATATGCCGGACTATTATTGAAGGCTAAACTCGCTATAAAGATGGCCATCGTAAAACCGATTCCTGCTAAAAAGGAGACGCCAACGATATGGGTGTTATTGATATCTTCAGGTATTGAAATTAATTTAAGCTTTTTAGCCGTCAACACCACCAACGTAATACCTATGCTATTTCCAAAAACCAAACAGATCATAAGCTTGACAATAAGGCCTGTATCCAAGGCATATGCACTGTTAAACACAACACCAGCATTCGCCAATGCAAAAAGTGGTATAATCATATACGCTACCCAATCGTGCAGTTTATGTTCGAGGTCTTGTAAAGGGGATTGAAATTTAGAGGTCCAATCTTGTAATGTATCAATATGTTCAATTTGCTCTGTAGATAAAATTGGCTCATTTAATATAGAAGCTGTTTTGAAATTTTTTGTAATTGTTTCTAACTGTCCGACAAAGTCATCATTGGTTAATTTTTGATGGATTGGAACCGAAAACGCCAACAAAATTCCTGCAAGGGTAGGATGAATACCCGCCTTAAGAAACAAAACCCAAATAATAATTCCAAAAGGGAGTAATAAATATTTAGTATAAAAACCTTTGTATGACAAGAAATACAAAACAGCTAACATTGCAGATGCAATACCCAATAGCGGAAGTTGAATATTTTCACTGTAAAACACAGCAATAACCATGACAGCTCCAATATCATCCACAATTGCAAAGGCTGTTAAAAATATTTTCAAACTTAAAGGGACTCTATTCCCTAATATTTTTAACACTGCAAGTGCAAAGGCAATATCTGTAGCCATGGGTACGCCCCAACCTTGAAGTGTTTCTGGATTAGAGTTTAAGATAAAATATAACAAAACTGGAAAAAACATACCTCCAAATGCACCGACAAGTGGAAAGGCTAATTTTTTAACTGAATTTAACTCACCTATGATAAACTCACGCTTAATTTCGAGGCCAATCAAGAAGAAAAAGATAGCCATCAATCCATCATTGATCCATAAAATTATAGGCTTGTTCAATTCAAAACTATCACTAATAAAACCAACTTTGTATTCCCAAAGCGTTTGGTAGATTTCTCCCCAAGGAGAATTCGCCCATACAAGTGCTAAAATGGTAGCGCCTAAAAGCAAAAGCCCACTTAAACTTTCGATTTTGACAAATTTCTGAAAAGGTGATAAAATTTTGTTTGTTGCCATTTAATTAAAAGTTCACGAAAGTCATAATATTCAGCTGGTCTCTGCTTGTGGTTTCAAAAAACTGGTTCATGTATCCCACCTCAACCCTAACCGAACTGCTTATTTTATATCCAAGACCTCCATACAAACGGTTTCTATCAAAAATGGATGATTCTGTATTGAGGAAAATCTCGTTATAAGCTGAAAGATACCAATTATTCGTTTCTTTTTTGGTCAATGGCACATTCACATTCAAAAAATAACGAAAACGCATTCTAAAATCATCTTCCACAAAACGTTCTTCCAATCGGTAACGATGCTGAAAAGATACATTTTTGAATTTCTGTTTTGTAATCAATTGCTGGTAGATGCGATGTTCATTCACTTGAAATTTTTCATCTGTATCTCCTATATAATTTTCTGATAAAATATAACCGTAACCGAATAACAAATTTGTGTTTTCCGTGAGATTATATCCTAAACCAGTCCGCAACAGTAACTGCTCTAAATCGCCAATGGCATTGTAATTTCGATATTGCACTTCGTGATGAAGGTTCCATTTGGAATTGAATTGTTTGTTTCCAAAATAAATCATCCAATTACCAAAATTACGGTCCTGACCTATAGCGAAAATTGGTAGCATCAACATAAAAGTCAATGCTACCGTTTTAAAGTTACTTAATTTTCTATTTCTATTCAATCTCTTTCTCTTTTATTCAAAAAAATTAACCTCTCCAGAATTTATGTCATACATACCTCCAACGATATCAATTTCGTTATTGTCTTCCATTTCTTTAAGGACTGGACTTAAGTCTCTAATCTTCTCTATAGTAAGCAAGACGTTTTTTTCTGCTACACTGTCTACAAAATCAAGATTTTTGGAGTTACGTTGGCTGGCATCCTTTGGCTCACTGACGGCATTGACTGCAGGTTTAATCTTTGAGAGCATTCCTGTCAAATTGCCCAATTTGGCATCGTCGCATGCGCCTTTTACAGCACCACAACTCGTATGACCTAAAACCACGATGAGTTTCGTTCCTGCCAATTTACAGGCAAATTCCATACTACCCAAAATATCTTCATTCACAAAGTTTCCAGCGATTCTCACACTAAAAACATCACCCAAACCTTGGTCAAAAACCAATTCGGAAGACACCCTAGAATCGATACAGCTTAAAATGGTTGCAAACGGAAATTGTCCGTCACTCGTATCATTGACTTGCTCCAGCAAATTTCTGTTGGCCTTTAAGTTATTCTGAAAACGTTGGTTTCCTTCTTTTAAATATTGCAATGACTTTTGAGGTGTCATAGTTGCTTGTGTTTCTCTTGTATGTGCTTTCATAATGTTGAATTTGTTTAATTATTATTTTAATGCAATTTTACCACGTCCCAACAAAAGTGAGACATTGAGACTGTCCATTACATTTTGAATATCAGAATCCAAAATACTTGTGTCGGTATCTGTATTACTATTTGACCTATCGACAAACAATAGGTTGACATTGCTTATCGAAAGATATTTTGACAAGTTTTGAATCGCGTTGTCTCCTTGGTCAAAAACATATTCCACCATGCTTTTGTTGCTGACGGATGCCGTAGTCTCCCTTTCATTTGAGTTCTTAACTATTTTAAAGGATTTTAAAGGTTTTTGTGTGTGACCCATCAAATCTTCAGCAAAATCGATGTTGAATTTTTGCTCAATACCATTTAGAATTCCTAAATATAATTCCTTGTTAGGTTCTAAAACGTTAGTATCGGCGGCTATCATGACCACACCGTCATAATTGTTCAACACAAAATTTGTGATACTATCACCGATTAATTTCATCATTTTTGGTTTTCTTTTACCAAGCACGATGATGTCGGGTTGACTTTCTTCGATGTATTTTCCAATTTCGGCTTTTACATTTCCAAATGAGAATTTATAATTGATATCAACGTCATATTCTTCACGTATGGGCTTGATAATCTTTTCGATTTTCTTCTCGGTTTTCAATTGATTTTCATTAATCGTACGCATGGCTGACAATTGATTGTCTATAGGAACAATTTCTGTCGGCTTTTTGACGTGGAAAAATTCAATGGTGCCTCCAATCATTTTTGCAAGGCTCACGGTACTCTTTAAAGTGCTGCCTGAAGTGTCTTTCAAATCTGACAGTACCATTATTTTATATTTATTGTTTTTCATAATTTCTAATGCTTAACTTAAACTGATGCTTGATTTTGGTCTTAATTGAAAAAATTCAATAAAACTTGGAGGATTTTCTACGATTCCTCTTTTTGAAATAAGTTTAATGTCAATATTCCGTTCCTTTGCCTTAAAGGCAAAATCTTCTAATATTTCGATAATATCATAATCCAAATAACGTGTTTTAGTGACGTCAAATTCTAAATAGGTGTCTCTTGGCAAACTGTCCAATTCGTTAAGAATGGCGCCTTTATTAAAAAAAGTGACTTCTTCTGCCATGGTCATTTTTATTCTGTGCTTCCCATTGCTTTGGTCTTCAATATGAAGGAAATGCGAATTTTGATAGCTCTTAATCAAAATCACTACCACCCCAACTCCTAAACCTAATCCGATCCCAAATAATAAATCTGTAAAAACAATCCCAACGACCGTAACCACAAATGGCACCCATTGTTTCCAACCTAATTTATACATTTTCTTAAACAGGGATGGTTTCGCCAGTTTATAACCAACCACCAATAAGATGGCCGCCAATACGGACAATGGAATCATATTAAGCAAACGCGGAATGAGAATTACTGATATTAAGAGTAGAAAACCATGCAGAATTGCAGATAATTTTGACTTTGCACCAGACTGCACATTCGCAGAACTTCTAACAATAACCTGTGTAATTGGCAATCCGCCAATCAGACCTGAAATAACGTTTCCTGTTCCTTGAGCCAACAATTCTCTATTGGTAGGGGTTACATTCTTATCTGGATCGATTTTATCAGACGCTTCAACACATAAAAGTGTTTCCAAACTTGCGACCAATGCAATCGTAAAGGCAACTATCCAAACTTCCGTGTTTGTGATGGCAGAGAAATTCGGAAAACTGAATTGACCTATAAACGAAGATACATCCTCTGGAACAGGAACATTCACCATGTGTTTTCCAGCAAGAAATAACGTTTCATTTGTTTTTGTAAACGTGTAAAATAAAATTCCTAAAACTACGACCACAAAAGGCCCTTGGATAATTTCAAATACTTTGGCTTTTTTGCTCAATACCTTATCCCATAGGATTAATAGCACTAAACTGATAATCCCAATCAAAGCCGCTCCAGGTGTGACATTGTTTATAACTCCGAAAATTTCAGAAATTGTATTCCCACCATCAATTTCGAAAAACTCCAAATCCCAGGCAGATTCTTCATCATAACCAAAAAAGTTAGGGATTTGCTTTAAGATGATGATAATGCCAATTCCAGTCAACATTCCTTTAATAACTGAAGATGGAAAATAATAACCGATGATTCCAGCCTTTAAAAATCCGAAAATCAATTGGATTACACCGCCTAAAACGACAGCTACTAAAAAATTTTCATAACCACCCAATGTGCCTATGGCAGTTAATACAATGGCTGCCAATCCTGCGGCAGGGCCGCTGACTCCAACTTTAGAGCCACTTAAACCTCCTACGACGACACCGCCGATGATTCCTGCAATTAGTCCTGAAAAAAGTGGGGCTCCACTTGCTAAAGCAATACCTAGACATAATGGTAATGCAACAAAAAATACGACTATACTCGCTGGCAAGTCATTCTTAATATTTTTAAACATAAAAAAATTGTTAATTATAAAATTTGATATAAAGGGCATAACAATAGGAAGGTCTAGAAACCTCTATCGTCTGCAAAATCAATAAAATAATTAACTTAATTCAGGTGGTGGCGAGAAACACTCAATAGTAGATGGAGTGTAATTTTTTATGTAAGCTGAATATGATTTTTCTTTCTCAAGATCGAGGCTAGCCGAATCAAACTGGTCGGTATCTAAAAGTTTAATTTCAAAAATCTTTAACGTTTCGTTGACCTTATTTTCTTCCTCATTCACGCTGTAAAAAATAGATGCATCACAAGAATTTTCGACCATAGTCAACACAGTTGGTGCTGACACCAAAAAAGTGAAAAGAAGTAGAAAAAATATTGAAATTAACTTTTTTTGCATGAATGTTTATTACATCGAGTGCAAATATAAAACATGGAAGTTATAAAATCGTTAAAGAAAAATTAAAGTACCTTAATATCTGCTGTGGGAATCCAACCGCTTTTACCATCTGATAATTTGATTTTTTTCCAATTATTAACAGTATCAAGCACTTGCACCTTGGTGCCTTCATGAAGCTTGAAAGATTCTGTACTTCGAAGATTAGGTTCGCTCTTTACCTGGCTTTCAGAAGCAAAAACAATGGCTGGTTGATCTTTCTCTATCAAATTATAATTATGATACGCAAAAGACAAGGCAACACAAGCCAGAATTAGAGTTGTCATGCTTCCAATGAATGCTATTCTCTTTTTTAATGAGGTGTAAGAAAAATAATAGGTTAAAAACAAAATGACAAAAAGCAGTACTAAACCAATTGCGGTGAACCCCCAACGTTCAAAAGTCATGGATTTCGAGATGTTTTTAATGAATTTTGAAAAACCAACTTCAGGCACAGTATCAATCGCATCGATGGTCATATTACGCGCAAAACCAATATTGTTTATAATTTCCTTATCATTAGGTTTCAGCTTTAAAGCTTTCTCGTAATAAAAGATACTTGGTGCCACATGGTTTAGTTTGTAGTGTGCATTTCCAAGATTAAAATACAATTCGGCGGAGTGCTTCCCATTCTCGAGGATGCTTTCATAGGTATCAATAGCCTTCTCGTAATTGCCTTCATTATATAAGTTATTTCCTTGCTCGAATAAGGTTTCGTTTTGAGCGAAGGTCAAACAAGTGATCAAGAATGTCGATATGTATATGAGTAACTTCATTCTTAATTTATTTCTTTATCAATAATAGAAATAGTTTTGGCTGCTCTATCATAGTCGTTCTGCATCTCAACATTCGTTATTGGAGTATACCGTGCTAATTCACAATTCTTCAATATGCTTGAAAATTCGTTTATTGCAACCTCATCAACACCTTTTTGAGACAATAGAGTACTGATGCGTTCTTTACTCATTTCACTGGTTTCAATGTGTAATCTGCCTTTCAAATAGTTGTGTAGGGCTTTTTCGAGCGCAACATAAAAAGCCTCTTTTTGTCCTAAAGCTTTTTTGGCTTCTCCCAAATATTTCTTCGCCAATCGATCTGCTTTCCTGATTTTATTTCCGTAGACATCAGCATCGCGCTCCTGTTTTTTCCGTCTGATAACGATGGCTAGAGGAATCAACAACAAAGGTGATAATAATGAGGCCCAAAAGAGATTCGTTTTAAAGAAATAGTCAGGCTTGATCGACGTAAAATTTGAATCAGTTTTCACAAATGCAAATTGATTGTCATTCATTACTACCTGTTGTTTTGCATTTCCAGAAGCCGCAAAATTATTATCTGAAGTAGAAGAGTTTGTAGGGCCTTCCAATACATCGATTACAATGTCACCTGATGAAATGGTTTTGTAAGATTCTGTTTTTAAATCAAAATAAGAAAAACTGATACTTTTTATCGGATATTTCCCCTTAAATTGTGGCACGATGGTGTAGTCGTCAGAAATGCTTCCCTGCATACCATTTAGATCGGTGCGAACGTTTTCAGCATGTTCTGGTTCGTAAACTTCCAATGAACTCGGCATCACCAATTTTGGAAGTTGGAATAACTTTAAATTCCCATTACCTGTGACTTGTACTGTTGCATTTAAAGATTCGGTAGCATTTAAATCTGTTTTGGATGTGCTCACTTTAAAATTGAAATCTCCAACCGCTCCTGTAAAATCCTCTGGCTTCCCTTGTTCTGGCAATGGTTTTACAGTGATGGTTTTGCTTCCTGCAGAAACCGTTTTGTGAACTTGTGTCATTAATCGTCCTCCAAAAATATCGCGTCGATTGGTTGGGACTTCCACAGTTAAATCAAGGCTCAAAGGTTCGATCTCAAGTTTTCCTGTTTTTTGCGGATAAAGAACTGTCTTGCGCAATACAACATATCGGTATTCTTGACCATTATAGGTTCCTGTTTCCACTTTCATTCCCTTCATATCAATATTCTGACTCCAGAATGAATTGAATTTGGGATTGTCAATTTCGCGCCAATTACTTACGCCGGTATTTGCAGAAACATATAATTTATAGACCACTGTTATGGCTTCGTTAAGATAGGGATTCGTTTTTGAAATCTCCGCCACCAAATGAATGTTGTCATCGGCCACAGCCACGGCATTGTCTGGGTCATTGGGACGTTGAACGGCAGATGTGATGTTAACTGTTACAGCCGAGGTCTTATAGATTTCGCCATCAATTTCAATACTTGCTTGACCTATCGTGAATCGACCCGTATTTTTAGGTGCTAAAAAGTAACTGTAGGTCTTTGCAAATGAACGCACACCGTTGACCCAAGATTGGCTTACCGATTGATTTGGACCTCCAATAACTTGGAAATTCTCAAAACTTGGCGGATTGAAATTATCGCCATCTTTGTTCATTTCAAAATCCACACGTAAGCGCTCGTTCACACCAAGTTTGTTTTTGCTCAATTTAGCTTCAAACTTAATTTGTGCAGAAACAATCGCAGTGCTTGCAAGAATTAGGAATAATGATATGTATGTTTTTAGATTCATTTTATTATTTACGATTTCAGATTTACGATGTACAATTTAAAAATCAAAAATCGTATTTCGTATTTCGTACATTCGTTTACCAGTCTTTGTCAGTTCTAACCTTAACGCCTTTTTGTTTTTCGGCATTCATTTTCTCTTGGGTTTTTTGCTCCTGATTATTCATCGCTTCCAAGAGGTTTTTTATTTGTTGCGGCGATAATTGTCCTGGTTGAGGCTGTTGTTGTTCTTTCTTATCATCACCGTTTTCCGGATTTTTCTTATCATCTTTAGGTTCACCTTTATCTTTCTGATCGTCACCATCTTTCTTGTCCTGGTCTCCTTTGTCTTTATCTTGGTCTTTTTTATCCTGATCTTCCTTCTCGTCGTCTTTTTTGTCTTTGTCTTTGTTTTTATCCTCGTCGTCTTGTTGCTCTGCCGCACATTCTTTAGCAATACCTAAATTGTAACGTGTTTCTTCATCTGTAGGATCATTTCTCAATGCGTTCTTATAGGCTTCAACAGCTTCCTTACATTGCTTGTTCTTCATTAAAATGTTACCCATGTTATGAAAAGCTTTGTGTTTATCAGCTTTGTCAGTAGCGCTCTTTGCCGCTTGCTGTTGACGAAAGAGCGCTTCGTCATAATTTCCGTTTTTGTAGTATGAATTGCCAAGATTGTAAGTTCCAGCAACATTATTTGGCTGTTCGGAAAGTGCTCTTCGATATTCCATTTCTGCAGCCACGTATTTATCTTCTGAAACGAGTTCATTGGCACCATGCACATAGTTGTTTGCCTTTTTTAAAGTCAACAGTTCTTGTGCCTCTTTTTCCTTGTCTTGTGCGAAAGAAAAAAAGGACAAACATGCGAGTAATATAAATAGTAATGGTCTCATTGTAAATAATCTATCAAAACTAAAAAATCTAACTATACGCTAGTTATAATGTTTTCTTAAAAAAATCATAGGTTTTCGTTAAACAAATTCAAGCGTTTCAACCATCCAGTTTTACGTTCTAGAAAAAAGATATCGATGAACAAAAAGAAAATGGCAGCTCCCAAAAACCATTGAAATTGTGATTCGAAATCAGCAAATTGCTTCGCTTCAAATTCTGTTTTGTCCATTTTGTTTAGAATATCACGGATTTCGTCGACAACAACACTTGTTCGATTTCCATTGATGTAAACACCATTAGCTTCTATAGCGATCGTTTTCAGAGTTTCTTCGTCTAGTTTGGTGATGACTGTTTCACCCTTGTTATCTTTTTTATAATTGAGAACAACACCGTTTCTTTTTTCTGGGATTCGGTCGCCTTTAGCTGTTCCGACACCGATTGTAAAAATTCGAATACCTTGTTCGGCCGCTTCCTCTGCCACTCGTGCTGATACTTCACTATGATCTTCTCCGTCGGAAATTATGATTAAAACTCGGTTCGTTTGTTCAGCATCGTCATAATAGGTTTTTGCCAAATTAATGGCTTCGTTAATCGCTGTTCCTTGTGATGATAACATATCTGTATTCATACTTTGCAGGAACATTTTGGCAGAACCATAATCGGTTGTAATTGGCAATTGAGGAAACGCTTTTCCTGCATACGCAATGATTCCGACTCGGTCACTTGCCAAATTATTGATGATTTGTGTTACCAATTGTTTTGCCTTATCCAATCGGTTTGGTGCCACATCTTCCGCTAACATACTTTTCGAGACATCGACTGCAAATACAATATCCACACCTTCACGTTTAACGGTTTCCAGTTTTGTTCCGATTTTAGGGTTGACCAAGGCGATTGCCAAAAAGAAAAAGGCCAAGCACAAAACAACCATTTTCAAAATGGATTTAAATAAAGAAGTGTTCGGACTTAATTTTTTGAACATCGTCTTATCGGCAAATTGTTTCTGTGCTCTGTATTTCCAAAATTGGAGCAACAAAAAGATCACGAGAACTATGGGAATAATTCCCAATATCCAAAACCATATTTTTTCGTCTAATTGATACATAATTTAGTATTCAGTATGCAGTCGCAGTAACCAGTCAAACAGCATTGGTCTCTTGTCTCAAATCTAATTAAAACTCCTAAAAACAGTTGCTCTCATTATAAATTCCAACAGCAATAATCCTATTGCCAATAATAATAAGGGTCTATATTTTTCTTCGTAATTATAAAACTTAAACTCTTCTACGTCTGTTTTTTCAAGCTTGTTGATTTCGTCGTAGATTTCCTCTAGCTTTTTATTATTAGTCGCACGGAAATATTTACCGCCAGTTACCGTGGCAATTTCTTTTAACAAACCTTCGTCAATTTCTACTTGTACACGTCCATATTGAAAAGTTCCATTTCCTGAAATCCCTATTGGTGATAAGGCCATGCCGTTGCTTCCCAGTCCGATCGTGTAAACTTTTATCCCATATTCCAGAGCCAAATTACTGGCCGTTTTCGGATCAATTTGCCCTGAATTATTTACACCGTCCGTCAATAGGATAATGACTTTACTTTTCGCCTTACTATCTTTCAAACGGTTGACTGCTGTTCCCAGGCCCATACCGATGGCTGTTCCTCCATCGATAATGGTGTTATATTCTACGTCACCCAAGGAGCGTAAAACGATGGCTTTATCACTTGTAATCGGTGTTTTTGTATAACTTTCTCCCGCGTATTCCACAATACCGATTCGGTCGTTTGGTCTACCCTTTATGAAGTCTGCCGCCACATTTTTTAAGGCCTCCAAACGGTTTGGCGATAAATCCTTTGCGAGCATACTTGCGGACACATCAATGGCCATGACAATGTCGATTCCTCTGGTGGTTTTTGTCCTTGACGACACATCAGTAACTCTGGGTCTCGCCATTGCAGTGATCAATAAAGCCAATGCCAACATACGTAAAACAAACATGAGGTGCCGCAGTTTTGGCAACCAACTATTGGTCAACCTGAATCCTTTGATGGTTGACATGTGGAGTTCTGCCGTTTGTCTTTTATTCTTGAATATGTACCAAACGATGGCTATTGGTAGTAAAAGGAACAACCAAAAGAACTGTTTATTTAAAAATTCGATTCCCTCCAACATCATTCTTCCTTTTTAAGTTCAATTGAATTTAAAATACGCTCCATTATTTGATCTGCGTAGACATCATCCTCTTTCCAACCCATTACGACCACTTGCAAAATGTTTTCGGTGGTAAATAACAACAGTGTGTATTTGCCTTTTTGATATTCTTCGCTTAATGGTTTTGGAAAATCTGCCGTACCAAAAGCTTTCAACCCTTCCTGATTATTTGGAGTCACGAACTTTTCTTGCTTTGTAATCAAGTTTTTAACGCCATTGTTTTCAAATTGCTTCATGACACCCTCAACAGCGCCTTTGACATCCACCGACATTGAATCTGGAATGTTCAGTTTGCTAGTAGTCACAGCGATGTTGATGTCGCTCAAGATTGTGCCATAACTAAACACAGTCGTTTTCGCATTGGCCAATTTATCAATTTCCTTCGATTCTGAACGCTGCAACACTTCTGGCGTGGAAATGTAAACTGGCGGAAAACCATACGCACTATTGACCCACTCGCCTTCCAATAATTCCTTACTGTCATTACCAATAATAGTATCTACAACAAAATCATATCCATATTTGATGACAAAACCTGTAAAGGTCGCAAATACCAGAAACAAACTAATAGCGACGGTTGCAATCACCTTGCGGCGATTCTTTTTACGTTCTTGTTCTTCTTTATATTGCTGATTGAGAAGTTTTTCTTCTTCGGTTGGTTCTGGCAAAGCTTCCTTCACATGATCAATTTCCAGATCAATGGTGTTTCTATCAATTTTAGCCAATTCAACATCTGGAGCAGATTTCGCAAATTTCACCAAATCTGCACGTTTCAGAATGGTTTCGATGTTTCGGATGTCTTCTTTACTCAACTCGATTTGATTGCCATCTTTAAGTAAATTCAAGCGTGACACCAATTCATCAGTTGTACTTTCCAATGCTCTGTCATAGACTTTTTCATCTAAATATTTTCTAATGATGAAGGTCAATTCAGAGTAATAGCCTTTTAACTCGGATTGTTGTAAATAATCTGTTTCGTCGAGCTTTTTTAGAGCTAATTTGGCACGTTCATACGGAGGCAATAAAGCGATTTCTTCTTCCTCCGTCAAAGGCTTTTTTCGCCAGATAAACCAATACAATAAGAAAGCCACGAGCAATACAGCCGCAAATACAATCAGAGCTGTTTTCCACCAATCACTTGAACTTTTTTCAACTTGTATATATGGTTTGATGTCGTATAAACCTTGTTTGGTCGTGTCAACTTTCACATTATTAACCTCAACTCGCAAAGAGTCTGTGTAGAAGTTTTTATTGCCAATACTGATTTTTTGTCTCGGAATTGTATAAGCACCAGAATCAAATTGCGTCAATGCATACTTCTTGATGAGATTGTATTTCGCATTGTTCTTTGTGGTATCCGTTTTATAGGATTCAATCATTTCCAATGGGGAAAAGGTCTGTCCTTCAGGAAACACAACAAAATCAGTTGTATCTGCTTCCACTTCAATTTTGTAGGTGATTTGAGCACCAATCTTGATTTTTGTGGAATCGATGGAGGATTTTACCTGGGAAAATGAGAACAAAGATGCAAGAACCAAGAAACAAGCCAGAATAGTCGATTTCATAGATGATTTTGGTCTAGATACTTGGCTCTTGACTCCTGATTCATTCATCTGAAAATTGTAAAATATCATTCTTAACTTCTCTATAATTTTAAGCACGTCTCTTGAAATATCCCAATAATTTTTTCACATAACTTTCATCAACTCGGCAATTGATTGAGCCTGCGCCTGATTTTGAAAAGCTATCCTTATAGTATTCCACTTTTTCCTGATAATATTTGGAATAATTGTTTCTAACAGATTTTGAAGAGGTGTTCACCAACATCAATTCGCCTGTTTCTTCATCTTGCATTTGAACCATTCCAAGACTTGGAATTTCTTCTTCACGCTTATCATAGACTCGAATCCCAGTGATATCGTGTTTTTTAGAAACGATTTTAAGCGTTTGGTTATAATCTTCAGCTATAAAATCGGAAAGCACAAAAACAATCGCTTTCTTTTTCATAACACTTGACATAAACTTCAATGCTTCAGCCAAATTGGTGTTTTTGCTCTTTGGTTGAAATTCTATCAATTCGCGAATGATTCGTAACACATGAAAACGTCCTTTTTTTGGCGGTATGTACAGTTCGATTTTATCTGTAAATAAGATCAAACCAATTTTATCATTGTTCTGTGTTGCCGAAAAAGCCAAAGTTGCCGCTATCTCGGTTATGATTTCATTTTTAAATTGATCTTCAGTTCCAAACCATTCCGAACCAGAAATATCAACCATCAACATCATGGTCAATTCACGTTCTTCCTCAAATACCTTTACAAAAGGTTCATTATATCGAGCGGTAACGTTCCAATCGATATTCCGAACATCATCCCCAAACTGATATTCCCGAACCTCGCTGAAAGTCATACCACGCCCCTTGAAGGTCGAATGGTATTCGCCACCAAAAATATGATCAGACAATCGACGTGTCTTGATCTCTATCTTGCGTACTTTTTTGAGAAGTTCTTTAGTATCCATGTTTTTTTAGTAGGCAGTTTTCATTAGGCACTAGGCAGTCTTCAGTTCGCAGTCACAAATCATTCAGCTACATATTTGTATACTGACTGCCGACTGCGTACTGCGTACTCATTTACGGTACTTCAATTTCGTTAACAATCTTATTGATGATATCTACAGATGTGACATTTTCCGCTTCAGCTTCGTAAGTAATTCCGATTCTGTGACGTAATACATCATGCACAACGGCACGAACATCTTCTGGAATCACATAACCACGACGTTTGATGAAAGCGTAGCATTTTGCAGCCATTGCCAAGTTGATACTTCCACGGGGCGATGCTCCGAAGGAAATCAACGGTTTAAGGTCTGCCAATTTATATTTTTCTGGATAACGTGTTGCAAAGATGATGTCTAGGATGTATTTTTCGATTTTCTCATCCATGTATACTTCACGTACGGCTTGTTGTGCTCTTAAAATCGTGTCTATGGAAACAACAGCATTCACTTTTTCGAAAGCGCCTTTGAGATTAGATCTCATGATGAGTTGTTCCTCATCTTGCTTTGGGTAATCGATGACCGTCTTTAACATAAAACGGTCGACCTGTGCTTCTGGTAACGGATACGTTCCTTCCTGTTCAATTGGATTTTGTGTTGCCATTACCAAAAATGGCCTGTCCAATTTAAAGGTTTCGTCACCAATGGTTACTTGTTTTTCCTGCATCGCTTCCAGCAAAGCGGATTGTACTTTCGCTGGTGCACGATTGATCTCATCCGCCAACACGAAATTGGCGAAAATCGGGCCTTTTTTGATGGAGAAATCATTGATTTTCATATTGTAAATCAAGGTTCCAACAACATCCGCAGGCAATAAATCTGGTGTAAACTGTATTCTACTGAATTTTGCGTCAATCGCTTGGGACAAGGTATTAATGGCTAATGTTTTTGCCAAACCAGGAACACCTTCCAATAAAATATGTCCTTGACCAAGCAAGCCGATCAATAATCGTTCGAGCATATAACGTTGCCCAACAATTACTTTATTCATTTCCAACATCAATAAATCGACAAAGGCACTTTCTCTTTCGATTTTTTCGTTAATTGATTTAATATCAATTGCAACTGATTCTTCCATTATCAATAAAATTTAATTTAGCTCAAAATAGGTTGATTTTTTTTGAGGATTCAAATTTGTTAAATTTTATCGTCGTTTCCTGTTAATAATTGGTTAAAAGTTGAAGAGCAACGCCAATAGCGTTGCCCTTTTAATACATTTTTATGATTTACACTTTTATTATTCTAAAGTAATCGTCCGCAATACAGTATTTGATTCCAAATTCACAACGACATCTTCAACAATATATGAAGACAATCCTGATAGTGGATCTGGAATCACAGTAACGGTATAAACACCAGGATTCAATCCGACCAAAAAGAAATTTCCATCAACATCTGCATAAGCAGAAATCGTTTCTATTCCATTTGATACATTGATTTCTGTTTGTATTCCCAAAGGTAAAACGCTTCCTGAAATGGTTCCAGTTGTTGCTTCAACACTTGCTCTAATGACAGGTTTTAAATTAATGTTGCCAGAATTACCAGCAACCACAATCGATTGATCAACATCAAAATCCAAAAGGAACGTGTATCCTATATTTGGCAACAAAGTTTCATTGATTTGAATTTTCAATCCAGACTGTTGCGCACTGGGCGTATTTAGAGGGAACATTTCTCCATCAATCACAATCGTATTATCATCACCTAAAACAAGGCGAATTTGGTTCAGTGTCCCAGAAAGTATTTCAAAATCATCTATCAGCAAAACATTGACACCTCCGGTTAATTCTAATAAATCATAAACTCCTGTATTGATGGCATTCAAGCTTTGCCAGCTATCGTCATCAGTTCCGGCATCATTGACTTTTACCATAACGTCCACAACATCTATATATACGTGCTCATAATCACCCGGCGCATCCATCAATTTAATAGATATTGAGGAGTTCCCTTGAGTAAGTGAAGAAGAATCATCATCACCACAGCTTAAGAAAGCGAGAGAAATGAGCGTTAATAGTGTTACTTTTTTAAAATAATTCATGACGATTGCTTTTGGAGTTTCAAATTATATTTGAACAAAAGTAAGATTTGGGATATAAGTTCATTAGCGCAATGAAACAAAAGTTTAACGCTACTTTCTGAAATGAACTTTATGAAAAACCTACCCGATACAGCATCAACAGATAACAATAATTATTAATCAACCGTTATAAATACTACTGTTTTAAGTATTTTTATGAATGTCAAATAGAAAATGTAAAAATCTGAAGTATTCAAAACTAATTGTAGGCACATGACTAGGGGAAATTGGGGAAAACCATTTTCCAATTCAGATATGATTGGCGTAGCGCATCACAGCCTTAAATACAGCATCGCAACTTTTGAACCAGTAGATATTTATGTTGATTACACATCTGAAATGGACTTTGGAACTCAAATCAAACCCTAAAGAAGTATGCCCTGAAGAAGTTTGTAGTGTTCCGTCACAGTAAACGGTAAATCGTAATTAAAATTAAAAGATTCTTGCTAAAATCATCTTAAGCGGAGTCGAATGACCAGAATAGAACTATGAAACGAAAAACAGCGCTCATCACAGGAGCCACAAGCGGTATCGGCCGAGCAACCGCGGAAGAGTTTGCAAAACATGATATCAACTTAATTTTGTGCGGAAGACGTCAAGAACGATTGGACACCATAAAAAGTGCATTGGAACAACAGACCAACGTTCATACTTTAAACTTTGACGTGAGAGATAAAGAATCCATTTTTAAGTCTATTAAGTCGCTTCCTGATGAATTCAAACAAATAGACATTCTCATCAACAACGCGGGAAATGCACATGGCAAAGACCCAATTCAGGATGGAACAACCGATGATTGGGATAATATGATGGATATCAATGTCAAAGGGTTGCTATACGTTAGCAAAGCCATAATACCACAAATGACCGCACGTCAATCTGGGCACATCATCAATATCGGTTCAGCCGCTGGACGTGATATTTATCCTAATGGAAATGTATATTGCGCCAGCAAAGCCGCTGTTTTGGCGATAACTGAAGGCATGCGGATGGATTTAAATTCTTTTGGCATCAAGGTCTCTGCAATTAATCCAGGAATGGTGGAAACTGAATTTTCAGAAGTGCGTTTCAAAAATGCTCCCAATTCCAATGATGCTTATTTAGGATATAAGGCACTTCAAGCAGTTGATGTTGCGGATATTATTTACTTTATGATTTCGAGGCCAGCTCATGTGAATATTGCAGATTTATTGGTGTTTCCAACGGCACAAGCCAGTAGTGCAATAATAAAGAAGGATGCCATATAAAACTAAAATATGAAGCCAGTAATCATTCTTTTGCTCTTTTTTTCGACTATGTTTTGTTCTTGTCAAGAATCATTACCGACTCTGGATGACGAAAAGTTTGTTAATTATATAGTCGATCCTCAAAACCAAGATTTGAAATTCTTTTGGAAAGATCAAAACGATTCAAATTATGGAAATTTTCAAACGCTAAAATCAGAATTGAAAAAAGAAAAGAAAGAATTGGCTTTTGCCGTGAATGGCGGAATGTTCAATAAAAATCATTCGCCTCAAGGTCTTTATATTGAAGATGGAGAACTTTTAGCAAAATTGGATACGCTTTCTGGAGGTTATGGCAATTTTTATCTGCAACCCAATGGCGTATTCTATCTCACGGATGCGATGAATCCTGTGATTTGTACAACCAAAGATTTCGACGCAAGTCAAAACATTTCTTACGCAACCCAATCTGGACCGATGCTGGTGATCGATTCCAAAATTCATCCGAAGTTCAGAGAAGGTTCTGAAAACATGCACATTCGAAATGGAGTCGGCATTTTACCTGATGGGAAGTTATTATTTGCAATGTCTAAAAAGATTATCAATTTTTATGATTTTGCCTCCTATTTCAAAGTAAATGGATGTGAAAACGCCCTATATTTAGATGGTTTTGTGTCAAGGACCTATTTACCCGAAAAAGAGTGGGAGCAAAATGGAAGTGATTTTGGAGTTATAATTGCAGTAATCAAAGACATCGAATAACTCACGCAAACATGAATGATTGGCTGCGAAACACTTGGAATCAACTAACCTCTTCTTATAGTGATGATCCATCTTTGATTGACCGTTATTGGAATGAGATTGAATCACAATACACTTCGAAAAATAGACATTATCATTCGCTTGTTCACATTTTTAATATGCTAAAACAAGCAGAAACGTATAAAGACAAATTTATGGATTATGATGGTGTGCGATTCGCTATTTATTATCACGACATCATTTACCAAGCCACAAATAACAACAATGAAGTAAAAAGTGCCGAATTTGCCAATAAACGTCTAAAATCATTCAATTTTGATGAAAAACGAACAGATGTTGTTGAAAAATTAATCATTTCCACTAAAAACCATCAATTATTACTTTCAGAAAATAAAGATAATTCCTATTTTCTGGATTTTGATTTAGCGGTATTAGGGACAGATTGGAATTCGTATCAAAATTATACGCAGAACATTCGGAAAGAATATTCTATTTACCCTGATTTTGTTTATAATAAAGGCCGAAGGAAAGTTCTGGTGCATTTTTTGAAACGGGAACTGTTATATTTTACAGATGATTATCGAAATCGATTTGAGAAACAGGCTCGAGAGAATCTACGAAAGGAAATTGAATTGCTATAACAAGATTCCTGCTTTGGCAGACATGAGGATATGATTAACAAACGCCTTCTTATCAAGCACTTATTAGCTCACAACGATGAGAACAGTTTCTATGACAAAAAACGAAAAGTTGACATCGGCGAAAAAGAGGGCAAGGCAAAGTTTTTGAAACATATTATCGCACTTTCCAACAGCAACCCAAAAAATAATTCCTTCATCGTCATTGGTGTGGAAGATGAAGATAATAAAATCGTAGGTGTCGACTTTTTTGACGATAGCAAGATTCAAAACCTCATCAATGCGTATATGACCAATCCGCCGAATGTTTCATATGAGAATATACCTTTTCCACATCTGCCAGACGATAAGGTGGTTGGGTTAGTCACGATTCGTCCCAACGGAAAAATTACGTCGCTGCGCAAAAATATCTGGAAATATTATGGCGGTTCAGTATTTTTTAGAGATGGCAGTATGAGTATGCCAAAAGTTTTTGATATTGAACTGAAGGATGTTAATTCAAAAATTGTTGAAGCCATTGAGACCAACGCTCAAAATAATATTGAATATACACTTGATGGTGTTTTTGATTTTATGAAAAAGCGGAAAGATTACCATCCAAAATATAAGGTTTTCAAAGAATATTTTGTTCTCTGTTGGGCTGGACAGAAAAAATCGGTCAAAGAAGAAATTTTTTATAGTCGCGTCGATATCGAACTGATCAACGAACAGGTACGATTGTTTTTTTCGACGTTGGATGAGGTTTCGATAACCTATGATGAAGATTCCTTTAAAATTGTTGAATATGTGAATCTAGGTCTACAGAAATCCTTCAAATACTATCCGTTGGAAGAAACTATTATACATTTTGGAAATAATGCCAATTATCACATTGACACGAAACTATTGTTCGAAGCGCCTCAATTTGATAAAAAGGTGCTTCATCACATTTACAATTCTAATAATGCTATATTGGATAAGTTGAAAAAAGGTATTTCGCTGACCAAACAGGAAGAATATGATTTAATGAATCTGCCTGCGACGTATTTGATTTGTTATTTGAATCTCTTTCATGAAGCGATTGACAAATTAAATGATGCAAAACCTCTTTTAAAAAGTTATAATCAACAAGTCTATGACAACTACAAGGAATCGCTTCGGATTTTAAGAAAAGTGAAATACAGTTGATTTGTTAACCTTAATTTATTAATTTAAAAACATCTATTTCAACCTATTTTTTGAATTTTGCAGTGCTATTATTCAATTCTAATAAAACCTTGTTTCTCCCGATAAAATTTCGGCACTGAAACGAGGTTTTGCTTTATCCGTCAAATAGTTATCGTTATTGAATGAATGATGCCATTCATACAGTTTTTTTGACCAATCATAGTTTTTTTATGGAACTAATCTATAAATTTTCCGATGTTTGTTGTGCTATTAATCAATTACAATAAAGCCTTATTTCTCCCGATACATGTTCGGCATTGAAGTAAGGTTTTTATTTTTATAGAGCTTTAGTTGTCCTTTCAGTGGAACAGATTATTATCTCCAAGATAAAATTTAACTCCTAGACCAACAGTATGAAATTGTGCGCGTTCAAAGTTTGATTGCAATTCCTGTGGCACATCTATTTTGGTTTTATCGTTTCGATAGGCATAATTAAATGTGACAGCCATAAAGTAAAAAATTTCGTAATCCATGTACAATTCGTAAATATTAAGTTTAGCCGTATCCCTTTGAACCACACTTAAACCTTCAGAAAATTTATTAGAGTAATCAGCTCGTCCCAAAATCCCAACGCCTAATCCCAATCGCACTTTATCAAGTGGCAAAAATTCATAACCAATGGATACATACTGGCTGGTTATTGCCGTGCTTCGATAATTACCAATACTATTGATATTATTTACATCAAAATACGTTTGGCCTAAACCTAGATTGATGAAAAACTGCTTATAAATCATCATTTGAGCTTTAAAATTGAAGCCAAATTTACCATCAAATGCCTGCCCGACAAATTTGTCTCCTGAAGGAATTGGAGCATAGCCATTAAGCGACAAGGCAAATAAACGAGGTCGAAAGTTTCTCATATTTGCCGCAATCGTATCGGAGCGTTCAACCTTTGTTTGGGATTCTTGTTGCGCGACACAAATTGAAGTACAAAAGAACAATAAACTAATAGTGAAAGCTTTAATATGAAAATTCATAAGTATAGTTAGGTTGGTCAATAGTGAAAGTCTCTGTTGTTTCTGGTTGATTGTTAATAGAATATATAATTGTGACGGTCGAGCCAAGTAAACTCATAAATCCATTTGTAAAGTTAGTATTGGTTCCATCAAAATTATCAATCATACTTATTTCTTCATAGCAACTGCTTTCTTCAAGAATTAGATCATCATCCTCATAAACTTCAACACAATAAGGATTTTGATACAAGATGGTGTAGTCAATAGAAGTTCCCACCGGGCTAATTCTTGTAAAAAGGACATTGATTTCAGCTTTTTGTCGAAGTGTAACGGTCCCAATATCAATACTTAAATTCTCTGGTTCAGGTAAATCAGTTTTAAACACATAAGTATAATCTATATAATTGTCAAGACCGTTGACTCTGATGAAAAAATCACTGTTGACGTCTAAAAGACAAACTACTGCTATCGAACCGTCCGACCCACTTTTATTTCGTCCCAATAAATAACCGTTTTCAATATTTCCCTGAAAATCATTTTCATTTAGAGTGAATGCACTGACATCTATGTCTTCCAATGGCGCTCCAATATCATTTAGTAGCTGACCTTTTATCAAAACCCGTTTGTTAGTTTGAAAATCTGGTCCACATTGAAAAAATAAAAGGGATATCATTAAGTAAAAAGGAAATTTTAAAATACCGTTCATATAACTGTAAGTAAAAGAGTGAGAACATTCTATTAAAAGATGATGAAAATAGCAAAAGGTTGCGTCTCAAATACTAAAAAAGCCGCATTCTTTCGAATGCGGCTTTTAATTTATAATTCAGTTCTCTTAAAGATCAAACTTAATTCCTTGAGCCAATGGCAGTTCATCAGAATAGTTAATGGTATTGGTTTGGCGTCTCATATAAACTTTCCAAGCATCCGAACCAGACTCGCGTCCACCTCCTGTTTCCTTTTCGCCACCAAAAGCACCACCAATTTCAGCACCTGACGTTCCAATGTTCACGTTGGCAATTCCACAATCAGAACCTGCGAATGATAAGAATTTTTCCGCTTCCTTCATTTCATTGGTCATAATCGCAGAAGATAATCCCTGCGCAACACCATTTTGGGTATCGATCGCATTTTCAATATCCCCTGAATATTTCATTAAATATAAAATTGGAGCAAAAGTTTCATGCTGCACAATCTCAAAATCATTTTTTGCCTCGATAATAGCAGGTTTCACATAGCAACCGGATTCATATCCTTCGCCTTCTAAAACACCACCTTCAACCAATACATTTCCGCCTTCTGATTTTGCTTTTTCAATGGCATCCAAATACATTTTTACAGCATCTTTATCGATTAATGGACCGATATGATTTTTCTCATCCAAAGGATTTCCAATCGTTAGTTGCCCATAAGCACTTACAATCGCATCTCTCACCTTATCATAAACTGATTCGTGTATAATCAAACGTCTTGTAGATGTACAACGTTGTCCACAAGTTCCCACAGCTCCAAATACTGCACCAGGAACAACGACTTTTAAATCAGCGGTTGGAGTGATGATAATCGCATTGTTACCTCCTAATTCCAACAATGATTTTCCAAAACGCTCCGCCACTGTTTTACCTACAATGCGTCCCATTCTGGTTGAACCTGTAGCTGATACCAATGGAATTCTAGTATCAGTTGTCATCATTTCACCTACTTTGTAATCACCATTGATGATGCATGAGATCCCTTCTGGCAACTTGTTTTCTTTTAAGATTCCAGCAATGATATTCTGGCAAGCGATGGTACACAAAGGCGCTTTTTCAGATCCTTTCCAAACGCATACATCACCACAAATCCAAGCCAACGCTGTGTTCCAAGCCCAAACTGCTACAGGAAAGTTAAATGCAGAAATAATTCCAACAACACCAATTGGGTGCCATTGTTCTCTCATAACGTGTCCTGGACGTTCCGATGGAATTGTTTGGCCATTTAATTGACGAGACAATCCAACAGCGAAATCACAGATATCAATCATTTCTTGAACTTCTCCGTAACCTTCCTGTAAAGATTTTCCCATTTCGTAAGAAACCAGTTTTCCTAAAGGCTTTTTCAAGTCTCTCAATTTATTTCCAAACTGACGTACAATTTCACCACGTTGCGGTGCTGGTACTGTTCTCCAAGTTTTAAATGCCTTGGTAGCGGCATCCATCACTTTTTCATAATCTTCCTTGGTCGTCGTTTTTACTTTTCCAATCAATTGACCATCCACTGGCGAATAACTTTCTAGAATTTCTCCATTTGCAAAATTATTTGAACCTGTAGAAGTTCCATCATTTATATCTTTTACACCTAATTCTTTTAGGGCTTTTTCTATTCCGAAATCGGCAGCAACTGCTTGCATCTATTTGTTTTTTAGTTAATTATTAATTTCTGCGAAGATAACAATAAAATGTCGCTTTGTAAACCTCAAGCTTCTTAAAAATATGCTAACTTTAAGGCAAGAAAGCCTTGAATTTAACTCATTTTGAATCAATAAATTTCATCTGAAAGGACGAATATCTAGATTTCTCAACGCTTTTGACAACGATTACTAAATCAGTAACTACGAATACTATTTTGACAGCTGTAAAACTATTGAAGATGATAATTTTACTACATTCAATATAAACATATCAAGACGATCTCATGAAATCAAAATCCTTTCTCCTCTCTTTTCTGGTTTGTGCCACACTTATTACTTCCTGCAAAAGGGACAAAACCTCTAACGAAGAAACCGACAATCTCTTCAAATTCAAAGATTATATCAGTTACACCACAGCAGGTCGTGTTTCTATTGCGGACCCACTAATCATCAATTTGACCAATGATGTAGAAGGTTGGGACGCTGGCAAGGAAATCAACGGTAAAATTGTGACGATTAGTCCTCATGTTCAAGGTAAAATAATTGTTGGAAATGCACATGCACTCACCTTCAAACCAGACGAATACCTCAAGCCAAACACAGAATATACAGTGACCGTTCAGTTAGATAAAATCTATAAAAATCAACCGGAAGGTTATAAGGAATATACCTTTCAGTTCAAAACTATAGAGCCCAATTTCAGCGTACTGACTAACAATCTTCAATCTTATAGCAAGGAATGGCAATATGTTGAATCGGTTATAAAATCGGCTGACATTATTTCATTAAACGATGCCAAAAAATTGGTGGAGGCATATCAAGGGAGTAAAAAATTGAAACTTCACTTCAATGAAACCAATAAGGAATCAAAATATTTCGAGTTTAAAATTGACAGTATCAATCGAGAGATTAATGATTCTGAAATCTTGGTGAAATGGAATGGAAAAGCCATCAACGCTGACAACGAAGGCGAAAGCAAAGTGATGATTCCTGGGAAAAATAATTTCACCATTATCAATGTAGATGTCGTTCAAACTCCAGAACAGTACCTCTCTATTAACTTTTCTGACCCATTAAAAAAACAACAGAATTTCGACGGCTTGGTGACCATTAATTCTGCAAAAAATCCTAAATACATTGTTGATGGCAATGTTTTGAAGGTTTATCCAGAAAACAAACTGGTTGGAGATATGCAGGTGGACGTGTTTCAAGGGATTACAAATACGGAGGGTTACAAGTTGAAAAAACCATTTTCGGAAACGATTTCTTTTGAAGAAATGAAACCACAAGTACGATTGATTAGCAATGGCACGATACTTCCAAATTCCGAAAAATTACAATTCAATTTTGAAGCCGTTAATCTGAAGGCAGTAGACGTAACCATCATCAAAATTTTTGAAGATAATGTGCTGCAATTCCTTCAAGACAATAATTTTCAAAGCAATAATCAATCTGCCATAAAACGTGTGGGTCGTCGTATTGCCAAACAGACGATTCCACTTCAAAGTGAGTCCGTGGAAAACGATGGTCGATGGAAAGCCTACAGTCTGGATTTATCAAAATTTTTCAAAGCCGATACTGGAGCGATGTATCGAGTGGAATTGAGCATTAAAAAAGACTATTCACTCTTCAATTGCGATAATTATTCGAACACAGGCAACGAAGATGGTGATGATTATTATGACGATTACTACTATGAGGACGATTATAATTATACTGATAATTACAATGAATCATCTACGGAAGATGACGATTTGCGTGAGGAAGAATATTGGGATAACCTAACTTATAGCTATCGTAGAAACAATTACAATTGGCAAGAACGCAACAACCCTTGCCATGAAGCTTACTACAATGAAAGCCGATTTGTGTCACAAAATTTGCTGGCTTCCAATCTTGGTGTGATTGCAAAACAAGGTGCCAACAACCACTATTATTTTGCTGTTACCGATATTTTAACAACCGAACCTGTAAAGAGTGCCAGCATCCGATTGTACAATTTTCAGCAACAGGAAATCGCTCGTATCGATACAGATGGCGATGGATTGGCACAAATTAAATCCAACAAGTATGCTTCGTTTGCCATTGCCTACAGCGGAAAAAACACAACCTACGTAAAATTAGCCGATGGTAATTCGTTATCATTAAGCAAATTTGATGTTTCTGGAAATACGTTACAAAGAGGATTAAAAGGTTATATCTATGGTGAACGCGGCGTTTGGCGTCCAGGAGATTCGTTGTTTTTGACATTTATGTTGAATGATGCCGATAACAAACTGCCGAAAGGTCATCCTGTAAAAATGGAAATCACAGACCCAAATGGCAAGTTAATTTATAAAAACATTACAAGTGAAAACGTCAACAATTTTTACCGATTTACCGTCCCAACTGAAACTGAAGGAAAAACGGGAAGTTATAGTGCAAAAGTCTCTGTAGGTGGCGCCACTTTCTACAAAAGTTTGAGAGTGGAAACCGTCAAACCAAACCGATTAAAAATAAAAGTTGATTTTGAAAATGAAATCCTGACAAGCAATGAACCGTTAAAAGGCTCGTTAGATGTAAAATGGTTGCATGGCGCACCGGCGAAAAATCTTAAAGCGGAAATAAAGGCGAAATTCAGCACTTCTTACAAAGGATTCGACAAGTTCAAAGACTATGTTTTTGTGGACCCTACCCGAGAATTTTCTTCGGAAGAAATCAATGTTTTTGAAGGCAAAGTGGATGAAAACGGAATTGCTCAAGTCAACAACACCTTAAATGTCGGACAGAATGCACCAGGACTATTGAACGTTCAATTTTTGGTCAGAGCTTTTGAAAATGGTGGCGATTTTTCTTTGGATGCCTTTACAAAAACCTACGCACCTTATGAATCTTTTGTGGGAATGCGTTCACCAAAAGGAAATATGTACGGTTCTTTTTTTACAGATGAAAACCAAACATTTGATGTCGTCGTCGTAGACCCTCAAGGCAAACCGATTCAACGAAATGACCTCGAAGTCAAAGTCTATAAAATCGAATGGCAATGGTGGTGGAATTCTTCGTATGACAACCTTTCAAGTTATGTTTCGAGCAATTATCACAGACCTTATTTAGACAGAAAAGTGAATACAGACGCCAATGGCAAAGGGAAATTCAACATAAAAATTCCGGAAAACGAACGTGGACGTTATTTGATTCGCATCACGGACCCAAAAAGTGGTCATGCCACAGGGCGTACCGCTTATTTCTATAAAAATTGGAGCAATTCCGCACCAGGAAATGATAAGGAAGCGGCTAAAATGTTAGTCTTTGCGGCAGATAAAGAACAATACCATGTTGGACAAACGGCTACCATCAAATTCCCATCGGGAAATGAAGGACGTGCTTTGGTAAGTGTTGAAAACGGCTCTGAAGTTCTTTCATATAAATGGGTCAAAACCACACAAGGCGAAACGACTGTAAAAATTCCCATTACGAAAGAAATGTCACCAAATGTCTTTGTGAATATTTCCTTGTTGCAACCACACGCTGTGACAGGCAATGATTTGCCGATTCGCTTGTATGGTGTCATTCCAATATTGGTGGAAGACCTAAATACCAAGTTGCAACCTGAAATACAGATGCCAAGTACGCTCAAGCCTGAAGAAGAATTTAGTGTAGTAATTACTGAAAAGAATAAAAAAGCAATGACCTATACCATCGCCATGGTTGAAGAAGGCTTGCTCGATTTAATGAGATTCAAAACTCCAAATGCTTGGGACGAATTTTATGCTCGTGAGGCGTTGGGTGTCAAAACCTGGGATGTGTTTGATGATGTCATCGGAGCTTATTCTGGAAGCATCGACCAAGTTTTTGCGATTGGTGGCGATGGAAATGCTGCTGCTGGAAAGAATAAAAAAGCCAACCGTTTCAAACCTGTCGTCAAATATCTTGGACCTTTTGCATTGGATGCTGGCGGAAAGAAAACGCATAAAATAAAAATGCCAAATTACATTGGAGCGGTTAGAATGATGGTCGTTGCAGGCGATGCCAAAACGGAAGCGTATGGAAGTACGGACAAATCCGTACAGATCAAAAAGCCGTTGATGGTCTTAGCTACTTTGCCTCGTAAATTAAGTCCAGGCGAAAAAGTGACCTTGCCAGTAACTGTTTTTGCCATGGAACCAAATGTGAAAAACGTCAATATCAGTTTAAAATTGAGCAATGGAATTGAAGTTGTTGGTGACAACAGCAAATCATTGACTTTTGCAAGACCCGACGAACAAATGGCGTATTTTGAATTGGATGTCAGCAAAGCAAATGGCTTTAATACCGTTGAGGTAATTGCGACTGGAAATGGCGAAAAATCAACTTATAAAGTAGAAATTGATGTTTACAATCCGAATCCGATCACTTCAAAAGTTATCGACCAAACTTTAGAAGCGAACGCCACACAATCTATGGATTTCGCAACTTTTGGAGTTGCAGGAACCAATTCGGCTACGGTAGAATTTTCGACCTTGCCACCAATGGATTTTTCGCGTCGACTTCAATACTTGGTACAATATCCGCATGGTTGCTTGGAACAAACTACGTCTAGTGTGTTTCCACAACTTTATTTGAATGATGTTTTTGATTTGACCTCTCAAAAGAAAAAAGAAATTAAATCCAATATTGAAAGTGGCATTCGACGTCTTGGTAATTTTCAAAACCCGAGTGGCGGTATGAGCTATTGGATGGGCGAAAACATTGCGAACGACTGGAGCACTAGTTACGCCGGGCATTTTATGATTGAAGCCGAGAAAAAAGGTTTTGTTTTGCCTTTGACGTTCAAAAACAATTGGCTGAAATATCAAAAACAAGCTTCCCAAGACTGGAGACCTTCCTACAAGATCTACAATTCTGATTTGGCACAAGCATATCGATTGTATACCCTGGCATTGGCAGGAAGTCCAGACTTGGCTTCAATGAACCGTTTGCGTGAGTTCAGCGAGATTTCCAATGAAGCGAAATGGCGATTGGCAGCAGCTTACGCTTTGGCTGGACAAAAAGAGGCAAGTAACAGAATTGCGAACACAGCAAATATCAATTTCCAGCCACCTCGATATAATTATTACACTTATGGATCGATCGATAGAAACCGAGCCATGGCATTAGAAACCATGATCTTAACCAAAAACCCGAAACAGCGAGAATTATCGCAATCTATCGCGAAAGATTTGTCGAGCAACCAATGGATGAGCACACAAACAACTGCCTATTCATTAATGGCAATGGCAAAAATGGTGGAGGCCAATGGTGGTAAAGCCTTGAAAGTGAAATACTCCTTCAATGGCAAAGAAGAAACAATCGATACCAAAAGTACCATTGCCCAACGAGAATTATCTGTAAAGAATGGTAGCAATTCTTTTAGTTTTAAAAACAATTTGGATAATATCGTTTATGTAAGGGTTCTCAATTCTGGTAAGTTGCCTTTAGGTCAAGAGATCGCTGAACAGCGTGGTTTGAGTATTTCTGTTGAATATAAAGATTTAAAAGGTAACAAAATTGATATTAGAAAACTGATGCAAGGACAAGATTTTGTGGCAAGCGTACAAGTGACCAATCTCAAAGGTGAAAACGTGAATGATATTGCCTTGACGCAAATCTTCCCTTCAGGTTGGGAAATTGTCAACACACGTTTTACTGATTTTGGAGACACCACAACAAGTCAAGCGAGATATACGGATATTCGTGACGACCGTGTCAACTTCTATTTTGATTTAAATAGGCGCGGAAAATATGATACCAAAACCTTTAATGTGATGCTAAATGCAGCCTATTTAGGAACTTACTATTTGCCAGGTATTCAAGCGGAAGCCATGTATGATAATGATTATTTAGTACGGACGAAAGGGCATTGGGTTGAAGTTGAGAAATAACAAATTCCTGCGAAAGCAGGAATCTCATAAGAGTATCTAAAGTATAAATTGATTAAGATTCCCGCCTTCGCGGGAATTTTATCGTTTCAACGTAAAATGTCCCATAAACTGCCGAACGTTACTATTTCCAAATTCTAGATATTCAATAACAAACCAATAATCATCGGTAGGCAAGAGGGTATCATTAAAAGTACCATTCCACCCTTGACCATTGCTATTGATCTGTTTAAGTAACTTACCGTACCTATCATAGATTGATATGTTTGCATTGTCAATACAAGAGGCCCCTTTGATATTCCAAGTTTCATTGATGTTATCACCATTAGGTGTGAAGAATTTAGAATAACCAATTAAACAAACGTTTATACTTGTATATCCACAACCATACATGTCTCTTGCCGTCACAATATGAGTCCCTGAAGATACATTCATAAAAACAGGACTGACTTGCCATAGACCGTTGTCGAGGCTAAATTCATAAATTCCATCACCAGTTGCAGATACTTCAATAGTTCCATTACTTGCAAAAGGATTTGAAGTTGATGCCAAGTTTAACACTGGCGGATTACTTTCAATCACATTAGTAAAAACCTCCGCTTGGCATCCTGTGTTAAGATCGCCAACACTTACCGAATATTCACCACTAGTTAGAGGTTGATAATAGGAATTGGTTCCCACAATTTCACCAACTGAATTTTTCCATTCAAATGAATAGTTATCAGTTGATAAATTTGTTTCAATAATAGTATTCTGAAGCACTTCTGTTCCATTCGTCTCCATACATATAATATAGATGTCCTCCAATTCTACAATTGGTTTTCGATTCACTACAACCGTCATACTTGTTGTTTCAGCACATTCTGTATCATCTGGAGTGAATCTATATGTGGTGGTCTCCGTATAGTTTGGAGCAGGTGACCAGATACCGTTAATATTATTGAGAGATACGGTTGGTAAAGTAAATGTATCTCCACTGCAAATAGCTTGAATAGAATCAAAACTAGGTGACACAGGCTGGTTGACAACGACAGTCAACATTTCTGTGAGAGCGCATTGCCCAGCATTTGGTGTGAAGGTGTATGTCGTTGTAACAGTATTATCTAAAGCCGGCATCCACGTTCCAGATATATCATTGTTAGAAGTTGTGGGCAGCATAAATGTATCTCCATTACAAATTGCTGGAATGGGACTGAAAGTTGGCGCAGCTAGTGCATTAATTCGTATTTCAAAACTATTTGAAAGTGAATTACAGGACGAATTCTGTAAGGCACTAGCAGTTTCCGCAAATTTTACACGATAATATAATGTTCCTGTGGGAGCTGGAGCTGGAGCATTATAGGTGCTGTTGGTGGCTCCTGTAATGTCACTCCAAGTTACATTATCAATGCTTACTTGCCATTGGTAGGCATGAGTTGAAAAAACCGAAAAATCAGGAGTAGCTTCTAAAGGGACACTAGTAACCATATCTTCAATGCAGGCTTCAAATCTATTGGATCCGTTATTGTCTTCTAAGACAACGTTATCACCACAAGACTTGAAAACAACATCATCAATGGCCAAATCGTTTCCGCAGCCCCCTGTACCATTGTTTTTCATTTTTAAAATTACTGAAGTCTGTCCTGCAAGTGTTTGAAAGACCAAACCGTATTGTAACCATGATGGAGAATTCGTACTTGCTAAATCTCCTGTGCTACCAGAAGCCAGCAAATTAGTATCTGAATCATCCCAAATCTCGAAACTTACATTTATCGGAATAGCCCCGGAACCGCAAAAACCGCCAGCTGGCGTTAAGTTTATCAACCATGAAGAGAACTCGTAAGATGTATTGGCACAAAGACCATTAATTGTAGTTCGGTAAAACTGACCTGGAGTAAAATCAGAATTAATGACTAACATTTTACCATCAGTATCACCATCCGTGTGGTCTTGAATGACAAACCAATCAAAAAAATTTGTGGTATTGCTGACTGTGTAAAATCCATCTTCTGGTGCAGCGCCATTGGAGTATGTATAAGAAGTAGTATTGGCAGGCAGTGCGCTTTGACCAACTCCCGTTCCAAACGTTTCGGTAAAAATAGGATTACCGGAATTGCCTGTACAAAAACCCAATTGTGCATTGGATATCTGAACAAACATTAAGAACAAAATCAGAACTGCACTTTTTCTTAAAAACTTCACGATTTAAAAATAGGAATTAGGCATTGAAGAAACGAGCAATATTCTATTTTAGTGGTGCATTTTTTAAAAAAAAACCAACTCAAACGTTTGCGTAAACCCTTTATAGTTATGAATTCTAATTTCAAACCCTATTTCGCCGTGATTTTTACATCGATACGAACTGAAGGAGATCATGGATATTCAGAAATGGCCGAACTGATGGAAGCATTGGCTAAAGAACAAAATGGTTTTATAGCCTTGGAAAGCGCAAAAAACCAACTTGGAATTACTGTGAGTTATTGGACCGATTTAGAAGCCATCAAAAATTGGAAAAAACAATCGGATCATCTAATGGCTCAACGAAAAGGTAAAACAGATTGGTACTGTTGGTATAAAGTCCGTATTTGTAAAGTTGAAAGTGAATATGAAATGAATTGAATTGACACCATCTTCTATACCAAACTTAAACAAGGAGTGAACTCACTGTAGGGTCATTGCGATAAAACGAATAATAAATTAGACTATATTTAAATATCTGAATATTAGATTTTTAAAAAATAAAAATGCCGCATTTCCTATAGATCCATGGAATTTCTTATTACGATTCCTATTTTAGACTAATATTAAACATGAAACTTTATCACTTTAACGAAAACTAACTGTCGAAAGGGTCAAATATGAATAAAGTCATTTTCTATTTAAAACATCATAAAGTCAAATCAGTCATTGTATTCGTGCTGTTGGTGGCTTATTACTTCTGTTTGCCCACAAATTTATTTAAAGATCCAACAGCAACTGTCATTACCAGTTCAAACAATGAATTACTCGGTGCCATGATTGCACAAGATGGTCAATGGCGTTTTCCACAAAATGACAGCGTTCCCGAGAAATTCAAAACTTGTATTATTCAATTTGAAGATGAATATTTCTATAGACATCCTGGGTTCAATCCTGTTTCTATATTTAAAGCATTGCGCGATAACGTAAGTTCTGGTGATGTCAAACGTGGCGGAAGTACCCTCACGCAGCAAGTAATTCGTATGTCTAGGAAAAATCCATCGCGAACTTATGTTGAGAAGATCAAAGAAATCATTCTGGCCACACGACTGGAATTTCGAGCCTCCAAAGGAAAAATTCTATCCTATTATAGTAGTAACGCTCCTTTTGGAGGCAATGTGGTTGGTCTGGATGCAGCTTCGTGGCGTTATTTCAATAGAGATGCTAACGATTTATCTTGGGCAGAGAGTGCAACACTTGCTGTCTTGCCCAATGCTCCGAGTCTCATTTATCCAGGGAAAAATCAAGAACGCTTGCTAGAAAAACGCAATCGCCTGCTTCTTAAACTGCTTAAAAATGAAGTGATTGATTCCTTGAGTTATCAATTATCCGTTGCAGAAGAGATTCCGAAAAAACCCTATGCACTTCCTCAAATTGCTCCACATCTTCTACAGAAAATCGCTAAAAACCAGTATGGAAAACATGTTGAAACCACGATTAAAAAATCACTTCAAGAACAAACCAATCGAATTGTTTCCAATCATTACAACACATTGAGTCAAAACGAAATTTATAATATGGCCGTTTTGGTCTTGGATGTCAAGACCCGAAAAGTGTTGGCTTATGTCGGCAATTCACCCACAGATATTTCCCATCAAAAGGATGTGGATGTAATTGACAAACCGAGAAGCACAGGAAGTATCCTCAAACCTTTTTTATATGCCGCGATGTTAGATGCTGGCGACATGCTGCCAAACACCTTGGTGGCTGATGTGCCCACACAATTCGGGAGCTACAATCCTGAAAATTTCGATAAAAGTTTTGATGGAGCAGTTCCTGCGAGTCGGGCCTTGTCACGTTCATTGAATATTCCTTCGGTTCGGATGCTTCAAGAATTTGGTTTGGATCGATTCCATCATTATTTAAAGGCCTTAAAAATGAAAGACTTAAAATACAATGCCAACCATTATGGTTTGTCTTTGATTTTAGGCGGCGCCGAAAGTAATCTTTGGGATTTATGTAAAAGCTATGCTAATATGTCTTCCACTTTAAATCATTTCAATGAAACCTCAAGTGAATATTTTTCAAATGAATTTTGCGAACCAACTTTTTTGGCAAATCAAACCATTGACTTTGGTGAGAAGTCTTCCGAAAAAACCTTATTTGATGCGGCTTCCATCTATTTGACTTACGAAAGTTTAAAAGAAGTAAATCGACCAGAAGGTGATGAAAACTGGGAATTTTATGACAGTTCCAAACAGATTGCTTGGAAAACAGGAACTAGTTTTGGGTTTCGCGATGCTTGGGCAATAGGCACCACAAAAGACTATGTTGTTGGTGTATGGGTTGGGAATGCCGATGGCGAAGGTAGACCGGGTCTGGTCGGAGTTCAAACCGCAGCTCCAATTTTATTTGATGTATTCGATGTGCTTCCGAACACTGAATGGTTTTCAAAACCCTTTGATGAAATGGCAGAAGTCAGTATTTGTGCTAAAAGTGGCTATCGTGCATCTCAAAACTGTGATGAGGTCGAACAGAAATTTATTCAGGTGAGTGGTCTGAAAACTGGTCCTTGTCCGTATCATGTCCTTGTACATTTAGATAGAAGCCAGCAATTTCAAGTAAATTCGTCATGCGAAGATGTCAATAGTATGGTTCATAAATCCTGGTTTGTGCTGCCTCCATTGATGGAATACTATTATAAAGCAAAAAATCCTTTCTACACGACCTTACCGCGCTTTAGGGATGATTGTTTGGGAGAAGAAGCCATTTCCATGCAATTTATTTATCCAAAAGACAACAACACTATATTCCTTCCGAAGGATTTTGATGGCAAAATGAATAACTTGATTTTGAAAATTGCGCACTCCAAACCAGAAACGCTTGTGTATTGGTATTTGGATGACACATTTCTTGGCACCACAAAAGATATCCATGAATTTGCAATGCAGCCTACACAAGGTAAACACTTATTGACCGTTGTGGACGCATTGGGTAATGAAGCCAAACGTTGGATTGAGATATCGGAATAAGCACTTAAAGTTTCTACTTCTTTTCCACACTTGAATTTACACAGTAAAAATCACTATTTTTGTTAATCTAACCCTTCAAACAACAATTATGTACGATATCATAAAAATTTTACATTCCTATTGGGCTTATTTAGTATTATTGATTTTGGTACTTGCGACGCTCAATGCTCTCATCAAATTTTTTGGCAATAGAGAATTTCATGCGAAAGATTTTAGAATTTCCTTATTTGCATTGATTGTAACTCATATTCAATTGCTTATAGGTCTGTTCCTTTATTTTGTATCACCTTTTGGACTTAAAAACATCAGTAATAATGGTATGGGCGGATTAGACCCTTTTTCAAGATTACTTGCTGTGGAACATCCTTTTGTAGGTATTTTGGCAGTTATTTTCATCACCATTGGATATTCAAAACATAAAAAGAAATTAACCTCTAAATCAAAATTCAAAATGTTGGCAATTTTTTACACGATCGGTTTGCTTTTGGTTTTATCAAGGATTCCATGGAGTCAATGGATGTAAATTAAAAAAGGCGCAAATCATAAAATTTGCGCCTTTTTTGTTTTACTGTTTCGTATTTATTCTACGACTTCCTTGACAAGGAAAATGTACACAGGAAAATGGTCACTAAATCCGTCTGTGAATCCGCCATCGCCCCAACTTCTATAAGGATAGCCTTTCCAACGTCCTCTTTTGGTTGTCAAATAGTATTTGTTATAAATATTCGCTTTATAAAATCGATACGATGAATAATCTTTTTCTAACAATGGTTGGGTCATCATGATTTGATCAAATAAACTCCATGCATCTCTGTATGCAGTTGTTCCCAACCCTATTTTATAGAAATGCTCGTATGGGTTGAAAATGCCCTTAATTTTGACATCTTCCTTATCCTCCACGGCTTTCAGCTCTTCTTTAACACTCGCATTAGTGGGGTCATCATTTAAATCGCCCATAGTAAAAATCTTTGCATACGGATCAATGATTTGTAGAGAATCGATGATGTGTTTGTTAAGTTTAGCCGCAGCAACCCTTTTGGATCTACTGCGTGCTTCTCCTCCACTTCGTGAAGGCCAGTGATTCACAATAATATGAATTATTTCACCATCCAATTTACCAGTAACCAATAATTGATCTCTAGTATAAACTCGGTTACGCGTGACATCGTCATAAATCTTTAATTCGTGACTACTTGTAGTAATAGGTGTAAATAATGCCTTTTGATATAGTAATCCAACATCGATACTTCTTCTATCCGGAGAATCGTAATGTACAATACCATAATCCTTGCCAAGAAGTAAAGGATCGTTCACCAAGTCAACCAGCACTTCTCGGTTTTCAACTTCACAAACTCCCAATATCGCAGGTGAGTTTTTAGCTTCATCTGATCCAATGTCTGAAATAACCCGTGCCATGTTGTGAATCTTCTTGTTGTAGGCTTGTTGACGTCCCGTTTTCATTTCCATCATCGGCGTCGCCTCATCATTTTTTGTAGGATCGTTAATGGTGTCAAAAAGGTTCTCTAAATTATAAAATGCGAGCGTATGAATTTTAAATTTTTTAGCCTCTTTTTCTTGAGACCAAACATTAAGCGCTAGCAGTAAGGATAGTGCAATCAACAGGGTTTTACGCATATTCATGGATATATGTATTAAATTATCTTTATGATGTTTACAATTTCTGCGCCAAAAGTATGATATTATTATAAATAATGTAAATTTGCACGCTTTAAATAACTGTATATTTAATGCAAATCAACTATTAACTTTAATATAAGGCATGAAAAAAAGTTTTTTAATTCTCTTATTCGGATTGTTTTCAATTGCTGCCGCGATTTCTCAAACGGTCGTAAAAGGTAGCGTGATTGACGGCGCCTCCGATGAACCCATTCCAAGTGTAACCGTCATGATTGAAGGTAGCACTTTAACAGCTCAAACTGATGCCAATGGCGAATTTAGCTTCACGGAAAACATTCCGTTAGGTGAGCAAGTTCTTGTCATTGAAAAACTCGGGTATGTTACAAAACGTTACCCTATCGTTGTAAACGAAGGAAAAACAGTTGATATCTCTGATATGTCATTAGATATTGACGTGTCAGATTCACAAGAACTATTTACCATAACATTGTCAGATGATGAGCTTAATGATGACACAGGTGGTGCGGATAATATTTCCGGACTATTAGCTGCTTCTCAAGATGTTTTTCAACGTACTGCTGCTTTCGAATTTAGTTCCTCCTTTTTTAGAGTGAGAGGTCTGGATTCTGACAATGCCAAAGTATTTATCAACGGCATTGAAATGAACAAACAAGACACAGGTCGTCCTGAATGGGGCAACTGGGGTGGCTTAAACGATGTTGTTAGAAATCAAGATTTAACTTTCGGTTTATCACCTTCAAACTATGGTTTTGGTGGCGCTTTAGGAACTGTAAACATGAACACTAGAGCATCCTATTACCGAAAAGGTGGACGTGTGACCTATTCGTCATCAAACAGGAGTTATACCAATCGTTTAATGGCTAGTTATTCATCTGGATTAGTCGAAGGTGGCTGGGCTTATACTTTTATGGTTGGAAGACGTTGGGGCAATGAAGGTTTCCAAGATGCTACATTATATGATTCCAACTCATTCTTTGCTTCCGTTGAGAAAAAAATTGGAGAAAAGCATAGTATAAATTTCACTTCTATCTATGCTCCCAACAGAAGAGGGAAGTCATCTGCTAACACTCAAGAAGTTTACGATTTAAAAGGAATTAAATACAACGAATATTGGGGCGAGTTAGATGGAGAGCAACGCAATTCCCGTATTAAGGAAGTTGAAGAGCCAATTTTAATGCTTAATCATTATTGGGATATTAGCAGTAAAACAACATTGAATACAAATGTAGGTTACCAATTTGGTAAAATAGGTAACAGTCGTATCGATTATCCAGGTGGTGCGAACCCAAGCCCAGCATACTACCAAAATCTGCCTAGTTATTTCTTGGAAGATGGTGATTTAGCGGGAGCATATGCTGCAGAACAAGAATTTTTAACAGATGGTCAGGTTGATTGGAATCGTATTATCGATGCTAATATAACAAACAATATCTCTGGTGCAAGTGCAGCATATGTATTTTATGAGGACAGAAATGACAATAAACAATTGACGTTAAATTCCATTTTGAGTTCAGAATTGAACGAAAACATTCTTGTTACTGCATCTGTAAACTACAAAAAATTAGATTCGGAAAACTTTGCTGAAATTATAGATATGCTAGGAAGTACCACTGGTGTTACTAATATTGACAATTTTAGCCAAAACGCATTCGACCTTAATAATCCTGATTATGTTGCTTTTGAAGGAGATAAGTTTAGATACAATTATAATTTATATGTAAATGAATTGTCTGGATTTGCTCAAGCGCAATTTAAGTATAATAAAGTAGATTTCTTTTTAGCAGGAAGTTACACCAAAACTGACTATCAAAGAGAAGGTTTGTATAAAAATGGCAATCAAGTTTATATTGAAAATGGAATTGAACGGGACAACTCTTTTGGGAAAGGTGATAAATTGGAATTCACCGGTTTAGGTGCAAAAGGTGGTTTTACTTATAAAATATCTGGGAAACACTTATTAGATTTTAATGGTGGTTATTTAACAAAAGCTCCTTCAATCAGAAATACGTATACAAATTCAAGAGAAAGTCAAGATTATGTAGGGTATATCAACGGAGTTAAAAATCCAGATATTGATATTACTGAAGAAAAGATATTATCGGCGGATGCAAGTTATTTGTTTAGATCCCCAATAGTGAAAGCGAGATTGACAGGATTTTACACAAAAATTGAAGACGCAAATGAAGTAGGTTTTTTCTTTACGCAAGGAAGTACTACAGGATTTATTCAAGAAGTATTGGCAGGTGTAGATAAAAAGCACTTTGGCGGTGAATTAGGTATTGAAGCTCAAATAACTCCAACTATTTTATTAAAAGGTGCTGCTTCCGTTGGGCAGTATACCTATGACAACAATCCTAATTTATATGTCACTTCAACGTCTGAAGATTTTATAGATACCCAAGTAGAAGGGGACGTCATCAATACTTCTGGAGTCGTGACAACTTCTAATTTGAAGGATTACAGAGTTGCGGGTGGACCACAAACAGCCTATTCCGTAGGGTTTGAATATCGTGATCCTGATTATTGGTGGTTCGGTGCTACTGCTAACTTCTTTGAAAACACTTATATTGACATCAGTCCTCTATCAAGGTCATCCGCATTTTATTCGGATGTAGATGGTTTACCTTTTAACGATTATGACCCTGTTTTAGCCAAAGATTTACTTAAACAAGAAAAATTTGACAACTATATGGTTGTGAATCTAGTAGGTGGAAAATCTTGGAAAATCGGTGATTATTTTGTAGGTTTCTTTGCCAGCGTAGGAAACTTGTTGGATAAAGAATACAAAACAGGTGGTTATGAACAAGGGAGGCGAGCAGATTTTAGAGCCTTAAGAGATGATGTTAGTTTAGAAAAAAGAGTATTCGGGCCAAAATATTGGTACGGACGAGGTACAAATTACTTTGTAAATGTGTACTTTAGATTTTAAAAAAAAGAAATATGAAATATTTAATAATAACACTTATGAAAACGAATAAAATTTTATCATTTTTCGCGATTGTAGCTATAGCTTTGGCTTTTACATCGTGTGTACAAGACGACGATTATGCGGTTCCTGAAAGTTTAGGAGAGGAAGAAAATTCAAGGTTACAGATTTTAATAGATTCTGCTAGAGTGGTTGACTTTGACTATGTAAAGGGTTTTTATAATAATGATCCAAATGATGATGACGACAATAATGATGCTATTCCTTACGAATTTGTTGATGATGAAGATACTGCTGCAGATGATATTTATATAATAGGATATGTATCTTCAAGTGATCGCACTGGTAATTTCTTCAAAGAATTTTATATCCAAGATAGCCCCACTAATCCAACATCGGCTCTTAAGGTTGTTCTTAATCAAGTAGACTCTTATAATCAATTCAATTTTGGTCGTCAAGTTTATATTAAACTAAATGGATTGTACATTGGTGAAGAACGAACAGGCAATGGGATATACACTATAGGTGGTGACACAGAATTTGACCAATTTGGTGGGACAGTGATGCAACTTAACGAAAATCAAATTAGAGATAATGTTTTGCGTTCTACGGTTACTGAAGAGATGGTTCCTTTAACAGTTACTTTTTCTGAAATCACTGATGATTATGTTGGATTCTACGTACAGATCGACAATGTTGAATTTGCAGACGATTTAAATGGCGAGCGTTATTTTGATTCTGAACAAGTTTTTGACACAAGAAGATCTTTACAGATTTGTAATGGTGCCAACTATTCAGTATTACCTCTAGAAACTAGCTCTTTTGCTTCATTCAAAGCACAATTTTTACCTGTTGGAAATGGGACCATAAAAGCTGTCGTCAGTAAAACATTTGACGGTAGTGCTCACGTTCTTGCTTTAAATGATGTTGCTGACGTTGATATGGACGGTCCAAGATGTGCTTTAGCTCAAACTATTTTTCAAGAGAACTTTAATACTGCAATTGACGGGACTAATCTAGACTTAACAGGATGGTTAAATGTTGCTACTGCCGGAAACCGTGTTTGGAGAGAAGAAGTTTTCTCTGGCAATGGATATGCAGAGTTTAATCCTTTTGGATCAGGTAATGCAAGTAATATCACTTGGATGATTACACCAAGCATTGATATGGATGCATTCGATGGTGAAGTATTGACTTTTCAAACAGCGCATGCATACCCAGATGCTGGTCACGATCCTTTAGCCGTTTATGTTTCTACCGACTTTGACGGTGTTGCCGCTAATATTGGTAATGCAACGTGGACTCCGTTAGACTTTGCTACTAGTTATGAAATTGATTCTGATACTTGGAATACGTTTAGAGATTCTGGAGATATTGATTTATCAACCTATACTGGCACAGGTTATCTTGCCTTCGTTTATACTGGAAGTGACACTGCAAATCAGAACATGACCTTAAGAGTAGATAATATTGCCATTGCTGGTCAATGAGCTCTAAATACTTTTCAACATAAACCTGTTAGTTTTGTTCTAACAGGTTTTTTTTATTTAAAATTTGTCTCATGAACTATATTGACACTAGCTTTTTCACCGTATTCAATCATTATAAGGCCAAACATAAGAAAAAGGCCAATGACATTGCTTTAATCTATGTCTTGCTATTACAGGCGTCTGTTATAATGCTATTTGGAGCCTTTATAATGTTGTTTCTAGATCAAATGCACGTTGGTATACTATCTAGTTCGAAATCTATACTCCTATTCGTTCTAATACTATTTGTATTGTTATTTAGAAATTGGATTTATTATACTGGAAAGAATCGTAAAGTACTCAATACCAATAAAAGCAAAGCTCGTAGTGATAAAGCTTCTGGTATCTATGTAATTTGGCTCATCCCAGTCGTTTGTTTTGCCCTTTCCATAGTTATTCTACAAAGAATATAGACAAAAAAAAATCCTATCAGTTAACGATAGGATTTTGCTATTTTAGTTGGTTGTATTATATTATTCTTGCACAGTGTCTGTCTTCACAATGATGAATTCAGATCTACGATTCATTGCGAATTCTTCTTCTGTACAACCACTGCCACAGGCAACTTTTGGTTCGGTTTCACCTTTACCTTCACCAGTAATCCTACTTTTATCGATTCCTTTTGATATCACATACTGAACTGTTGTTTTCGCACGTCTATCAGATAAACTCAAATTGTACGTGTCAGAACCTCTACTATCTGAATGTGACGTTGCACTAATCACCATTTCCGGATATTTGTTCATGACTTGTACCAACTTGTCCAATTCAAAAGCTGCTTTGGCTGTAATGTTGGATTTGTCAAAATCAAAATAAATAGGATCCAATTCGATTCTGTCTGCTGCAACAATTTGATCAATAGGGCTCAATGAAACTTTTACATTTACTTCCTCATCTTGTGTTCCTTTAACAGGCACTCTTTTACTTTCAAAACCGTCCATAACGACCTCTAATTCGGTATCATTCCCGCTCTCGATCATAAATTCCGCTATACCTTCTGCATTGGTTTGTTTTGTAACTAGTTTATTACCTTTATCATCATATAATGTCACCGATGCACCTTCAACTGGAAGACCTGTCTTATCATCCACAACAGTCGAAGTGATCATTGTATCAAATAATGGCGCTAATTTCATCGTTTTGTAAATATCATCACTTCCTTTACCACCTGGACGATTGGAAGATATAAATCCATCTCCTGTGGCGTCATTGATATGAAATGCAAAATCATCTGAATTACTGTTAATTGGAATTCCTACATTACGAATTGGAGTCATTCTTCCGTCCATCTCTTTAGTAAAGAAAACGTCTAAACCACCCAATCCCAAATGTCCATTGGAAGAAAAATAAAGTGTCCCATCGTCACCGACAAATGGAAACATTTCTTGACCTTCCGTGTTTACTTTTTGACCTAAATTTACGGGTTCACCAATTGTTCCATCTTCATTGATAGGCGCTTTATAAATATCAAAAAGACCAAATCCTCCAGGCATATCTGAAGCAAAATACAAAGTGTTCCCATCTGGGCTTATTGAAGGATTTTTTGCAGAATAATCTTTAGTAATATTTAGAGCTTCTACATTATCCCACTTCTCGCCTAACGTGGTCGCTTTGTACATTTTAATAGAACCCAATTTGTTTTTAGTTACTGAATCTTTTACAAATTCATTTTCAAAAAAGCTCTCTCTAGAAAAATACATGGTTTTTCCATCCTTACTGAAAGCGACAACTCCTTCATGATAGCTTGTATTGACCTTGCCCTTAACTTGCTCTGGTGATCCGTAACCACCTTCAGAGTTTTTAGATGCTACAAAAATATCAAGGAAAGGTTCGTCATTCCAGCCATAATTTTGACCAGATACATCTCGTCCTGAAGTGATGTATAATTTATCATCTAGAATCGTACCTCCAAAATCTGAATATTCTGAATTGATTTCCATATTCTCAACCCTGAATTTTTTTCCTCTCTCCAGTATTTTTGGAATGTAATTTGGATCGGCATTAAAAGCCATAGCTCTATGATCACTTGGACGCATATTGGCAAATCTCGCCATCGCTTCATTCGATTGTGCATACTTCCCATTTGCTTTCAGCATTTGGGCGTATTTGTAAATCATCTCTGAATTTGGAGCTGGATTGCTCTCTAATGCTTGATAATAGTATCGTTCCGCATTTTCGGTATCAAAAACGTTGTAATAGGATTCTGCCAATTGTGCATAAACGTAATTGTCCGCTTTGCCATCGGCAACTAGCTTTTCATAATCCTTTGCTGCTTCAACAAATTCTAATTGATTAAAATGTTTATCAGCCTTTTTGGTGTCTTTATTTTGAGCCATTAAGCTGAAACTACTCAAAATTGTGAGTGTAATAAGTATGTTAATTTTTTTCATGTTTGTTAGCTTAACTAATTAGAAATATCTAGGTGAACGTGAAATCTTTTTTGCAAAATTTAAATCGAATAGCAAGATGAACTCGTGAGAAGCTGGTGCGTATCTTTTAATGTCAGAAGTGACATTATCATAAGCATAACCCACTTTCACATTAGGTGAGATCGCAAAATTTACCAAACCAGAGAAAGAATCATCCATTCTATAAGATGCCCCCATTTCAAATTTCTCAAAGAACAAAGCATTTAAATTGACATCAAACGAGGTTGGTGCTGTAAATGCTGATTTGACAAGAAAAGAAGGTTTCAGTTTCGTGTTTTCCGATAGTTGAAACACATAACCACCCGTTAAGAAGTAATGACTTGTTTCGGTCCCATATTCCGTACCATTCGCATCCAATTTTACAGAACTCAAAATGTTGGGAACAGAAAAAGCTAAATAATAGTTGTCAGTATAATAAAAGACACCAGCTCCAACATTTGGTGTGACTCCACTAGTATTCGTGAAGTATGGATCACCTGGATCCACTGTGTAAAGATTATTAGGTCCTAAACCCAAATCATGAAAGGTAGCACCTGCCTTTAGACCAAATGCTAGACGATGCTCTCCGGCCAACCTTAAAGTGTAGGAGAAATCCGCATAAGTGTTTGTTTCTCTTACAGGTCCGATTTCATCAGTAATAACCGATAAACCCACTCCAATCTTCTCACCAATTCGAGTATGTCCGAAGAATGTACCTGTTTTAGGCGCACCATCCAGTCCAGTCCATTGGGTACGGTATAATAATCCGAATGAAAGATTTTCTTTTGAACCTGCATAGGCTGGGTTCATCACATTCATATTATACATGTACTGTGTATATTGAGGATCTTGCTGTCCTTGCACTTTTACAGCAATGAGTACTATTAAAATGATAATTAGTTTTTTCATATTAATTAATTAGTTGTGTATCGATTTGTTTTTATTTGTTGAGGTACACCCAAGCACTCTTTGTTTTTGCACCACCTTCATAAATCACGGTATAGAAATAAGTACCGACAGGTAATTCATCTCCGCTGTTCGATTGACCATGCCATTCATCTGTATAATTGTCTTTAGAGTAAACTAGTGTTCCAAGTCTGTTGAAAATCTCAATTCGTGTCACTCTAAAATTACTTAAATCAAATGTATCGTTAAGACCGGGTGATACTCCAGGAGAAATTCCTTCAGGAAATTCACAGAGTTCCAACTCGGTGACTTGCTGACCAATTCTCTCAAAACAACCAGTTTCATTAAAAGTCACTAGAATTTCATAGAAGCCTTGAGTCAACACTGGAAGTGTCAATCCGCTCTGTCCATTAATTACGCCTCCATCCTGTAACCATACGATACTGACATCTGCTGCTGTATAATTTTGAGGAACTACCGTGAGGATAATTGGAGTAGTTGCCTCCGGGCAAACTTCAAATTCTATATCTGTCGCAAATGATGACATTGGCAATTCTCCAGCGACAAGATCAAAACTTGTCACATTGAAACAAGGACCTTCTTGTACTCTTACATAAATGGTAGTTAAATTAGTCTCATAGTTTGTTGGGACTCCTATTGGAAAAGTTCCATTTGTTGCATCTGCCATGGTCGTATAATAAGTCACTGTAACTGTACCGACAGATCCACCAATAATAGTACCTTCGTTCGTAGTTAAGTCATATTCAGGTGTACCATTATCATCTGTATCACATCCTGCCAAATCAGGTGATGTGTTTGCCAATGGGAGACTAACATTTAAATCAAAAGACACTGTAGAGTAGCAAGGTGTTGCTGAATTTGTGTCAACACGTGCCCAAATTGTTTGCGGGTTTGATGTATTTGTATAAGGAGAAGTTAAAGGACTTGTCCCTGCATCTGCATCTGCTTCAGCAGCATAGTAAGTGACAGTGAAATCACTTGGGTTCTGACCTCCTAAAATGTTAGCATCATTTGATGTTAAATTGAATGGTTCAAAACCATCGCCAGACACATCATCACAAACAGTCATGTCTACCGATGTCGCGCTCGGTGTTGGATTGACAATCAAATCCAATGAGACAACCGCATAACAACCTACAGCATTGACATTATCTACACGAGCCCAAATAGTTTGAGAGTTCGAAATATTTGTATACGGAGAAGTTAAAGGACTTGTACCTGTAACAGCGTCATTCAAGTTTAGATAATAAGATACTGCAAAATCAATAGGATCCTGACCATTAAGAACATTAACATCGTTTGATATTAAGTTAAATGATTCAAATCCATCGCCAGAAGCATCATCACAAAGCTCCATATTTGAAGTTGTTGCCGTTGGAGGTGGACTCACGATTAAATCGAATGAAACAACCGAATAACAATCCAACGCTCCACTGCTGTCAACTCTTGCCCAAATAGTTTGTGGATTGGTCACATTTGTATATGGTGATACCAATGGAGAAGTTTCTGCATTCGCATCAGCCTCTGTTGCATAATAGGCAACTGTATAATCCATAGGATCTTGACCATTAAGAATATTGATGTCATTGGTTGTTAAATCAAAAGCTTCAAATCCATCTCCAGATGCATCATCACATACTTCCATATCTACACCAACTGCTATTGGAGCAGGACTTACTATTAAGTCAAAAGAGACAATTGCATAACAGTCAACAGATGCCGTAAGTCCGACACGCGCCCAAATAGTCTGCGGGTTTGAGATATTAGTATATGGTGAGGTTAAAGGATCGGTTCCAGCATTTGCGTCTGCTTCTGTAAGGTAATATGTAACGACAAAATTTGCTGGATCTTGACTACCAAGTATATTCACATCATTTGATGTCAAATCAAAAACTTCAAATCCATCACCAGATGCATCATCACAAACTTCCATATCTGCCGAAGTAGCAGTAATGTCAGATCCGAGAACTACTAAATCAAAGTTAGTTCGTGCTATACATGTAGTTGAATTCGCATCTTCAACGCGTACATAAATTGTTTGAGGATTTGCGGTATTAATATAAGGTGAGTTTAACGCACCAGTATTATTAATTGCATCTCCCACGGTTAAATGATACGTAACATTGAAAAGTGAAGGATCTTGACCTCCCAATATGCCAGCAGTTTGAGATTCTAAATCAAAAGATTCAAATCCATCACCAGAGGCATCATCACATGCTACAAGGTCTGGAACGGCATTTGCTGTTGGCTCAAGCCCTAAATTCACTAGAACTGTTAACGAAAAGCCTAATCCATCGCACACGTCTCCACTCACAACGGCTTGGTATTCTCCAGACTCTGTGACTGTAATATTTGGTCCAGAAGACAGATAAATTCCATTAAAATACCACTCATACAAATCAGCATAAGGAGAGGTTGCGGTCAAGTCAATAGAATCAGTACCGCAAGAATCGATAGAATACGTATATCCAGGGTTTGCTGGGTCTTCTATCAGAACTGAACCATTATAAATGATATCCGCTCCACAAACAACCTCACAGTTGGTTCCATCAGTTGGTCCACTGTTTTGTGTGAAAGTAAAAGTACCGCCTGACTGGCCATAGTTTGTTATCAACAACACATAAATGTCTCCAGCCTGAACACCATTAATAGTAATAGTTTCAATATCTGAAGCGGAGAAACTACAATCAACTTGAGTTTCAGGTAATAAATTATAACAACCTTCTTGCTGGCTATTGAATGGACCCCATAAAATGAAATCGACATCATCATTGTCTGCAGGGTTGGTTGTATCTTGATCAAGGGTAAATACATAGTTGCCAGCTTCATCAAAAAGTATTGTATTCCAAGTTGGGTCTGGTTGGGAACCCAAACAACCATAGTCTAAATATGGTGGCGCCACCTCATCACCTACGTTACTAGGGTAAGAAATTCCAGCACAAATTGGTAATGCCTCCAAACAGTATGTTGGATTACCCAATGTATTGATACATAAATCAAAGGTTGTTGAGTCAGCTGCCGCTCCACCAGTAAACACACGGACAAAATAAGTGTTACCAATAACCAATTGCGGTGTTACACTAAAAGTATCGTCGGAACAATACATTTGAACTAGATTGTCACATGTACCTGAATACACGGCGTGATCTATATTAGTTGTTCCTCCACTAAAATTTTGCAGTGTAATAATTTGTTGTGTTCCCAAAGCAGTAAACTGAAACCAAACATCGTCATTAGGATTACCAGTACAGGAACCATTAGGAACACCTGAAGGTGTCGCCTGCAAAATTGTTCCTGAAGTTACCAAATTACATGATTCATCAGCATTCACTGATGCCACAGTGGCTCCAATACAGTTATCATTTGCAGGTGGACATGCCAATAATTGGATTGGTGTACTATTAATTATACAATTGACATCTTGATCATTTGAAATCGTAATAACGACAGGGTTAGCAAAACCGTAAGGTCCAGTTTGTACCACACCAGTTGCAAAAACTTGCACCGGGGCAGAACCTTGATTATCTGTAATTGTCAATGAATTTGCATCTCCTAGGCTTGTGATGTTAACATCAATTAAAAATTGGTCACCATTATCACAATCATCAATAACCGTGTAAGTTGCCGTAGGATTGATACAAGTAGCGCAAGATACAGTAACATCCAAAGGATTAATGGTCGCGGAAGATTGGCACGATATAGAGCTATCTGCCTCTACGTAAAATGAGATTGAAGGACCAGAAGACTGATATGTAATCCCAGCCACATTACCAGCAGCACCATAAGGTGTAGCGGCATTCAGATTTGTAGTTCCGTTACTATCAAGCACAATCAGCTCATCCCAATTGTTTTCGACGTTTCCACTATTAAAAGTAATATTCAATTGTGAAACACCGTCAGAACTTGTAAAGGTAATTATGTCACCGATGCCATTATTTGAATCATAACAGGTAACGGAGCTAACGGGGCCCACATTACAATCGACAATAAAATCAGTTTGAACCGTCGTTGTAAATGTTACAGGTCCAATCCAGTCACTATATCCATTTGCACCACAATCTGTTCTTATATAAACTTCATAAGTCGTAGAAAATGACAAATTTGTTTCATTTACTGTTGTTACAGTCAATGGAGTCCCATTACCAGATGGCACACCAGTTCCCGGTGGTTGTATCACATACTCCCAGGCAGTAGAAGCGCCTCCGTTCCATGAAATGTCAGCAGATGTTCCAGTAACATTGCTTACTGTTAAGCCCGAAGGATTAATACACAAGGGGGCCTCATCAAATCGAACATCGTCAATCGCTATATCATCATAAAAATCACCTGAAGTTGTTTCAGAAAACACAAAACGAGCCTGAATGTCTCCTGTTATATTAAGCACGCTTAAATCGATTATGATTTGCTCCCATCCAGAGGTATTTGTATTAAAGATTCCAACATTATTCCATGCTGCACCGTCCCAAACATCGACCGTTAAAGTTGAATTGGCATTGCCTTCATTATTACTGATTTCATAAAAAGATAAGGCCGGAGTTGTCAACCCTGAAACATCAACTAATGGACTTAATAAGGTTGCTGGTCCTTCAGATCCTGAAGAATCAACCCATGCAAAATACCCATTCGTTGCGGTTGTACCTGTGATTGTTCCATTATTTCCAATATGGTTACCGGCTCCCGTATTACTAAACAACCAATTCTCTCCACCACTCATCGTCCAACATATAGGTATAGCTCCTCCGTTTTCAAATCCTTCTGAATACGGCGCGACAAAAGACGTACATTCCGTTAAAAAGTTAATAGGACCAATCCATGGGCTGAATTCTCCACCACAAGCCGATCTCACATACACTTCATAAGCCGACGCAGGAGTCAATCCCATCGCCACATAAGGGCTGTTTAAATTGGTTGGATCCCCCGCACCTGTCGGAACGCCTGTACCAGCGTCTTGGACAGCAACCTCCCAAGCAGTTTCAGAACCACCAGGTGTCCATGATATATTTGCAGTTGTTGCAGTTTGACTGTCTACCATTAAACCACTTGGTTCTGGACAGGTTACTTCAAAAATAGAAACCGAATCAAAAGCGACCCCTTCATCTTGCACACTCCCGTCAGAACCAAAGGCAAATCTTAAAATGACATTACTTTGTCCGGCTAATCCCGTCAGCGCGTGTCTTGCAACAACCCATCCGCCAGAACCGTTTCCACTCGAATTACGACCCGACCATCCTACTTGTTGACCTCCAGGATTCCCAGAAATCGAGTTATCAGTGTACCAATTATTTGGATCACCCAGTGCACCGACATTCTGCCACGAAGCTCCAGCATCTAGAGACGATTGTAATACCATACCATCCCAGCTGAACTCTGCATTCCACCAAATACTAACTTGAATACTTGGTGCAGATAAAGTGGACAGATCAAATACAGGGCTTTGAACAGATGAATTTTCACCAGCATTATAAAGGCCCGCCAAATTTGTCACCCACGCGTTTGCGCCAGAAGCGGCACTGTTGATTATTGTTGCAGCAGGTGCTCCCAATGCCCAAGTTCCATTGGCACCATTAGTTGCAACCCATCCTCCAGCTCCAGCTTCAAAATCTTCGGCGTATGGATAAGAGGTAATTTGAGCTGTACCATACCAACTAAATCCGAAAGCCAGTAAAACAATTAAAAAAGTAATTTTTTTCATTTGAATTTTTTAGGTTAATTAAAATATTTTGTCCCGAACACTCATATGGCATTGATTATAAATACCTTAAGATATTAGGTTTACTATATAGATTTCGATTACTAAAATATAAACTTATTTTTTGAAGTCATATAAATAACCGAAGATAAAAAAATTGACAGTTAACAAAGTATTAACAATGCTATAATAGATGAAATGCGTTTTTAATCGATGAATAGAATTTTCATTTCTCTACATTTTCTTTACTAGCTATTTTAATATGAATATAAACGGGAAAATGATCACTATACCCACCTTTATACTTCTGTCCAATATAGGTTCTATAAGGATGTCCCCTATATTTTCCATCATATTGGGTCAGAAATTTTTCATCAAATATGTCAGCTTTTAGAAATTTAAATGGTCCCGAACCCTCCTCTAAAAAATTCGTGGTCAATAGTATCTGATCAAACAAGATCCAAGCAAACCTATGGTTAACACTACCTCTACTATAAGACCACACGGATTCCATGGTGTTAAATAGAGAACTCTCATTTTTCAAATTTAGGATACTTTGACTGTTGGGATTATCATTGAAATCTCCCAAAACAATGATTTGACTATTTCCATCCTCTTCCTTTAAAAATGAAATGATTTCGGTTAGTTGTCTTGAAGCGATTACTCTTTTAAAATCAGTTTCGTCTCGTCCTTCGTGCCTAGATGGCCAATGATTCACTAATACGTGTACCCTGATTCCACACAAATGTCCAGTTACCAATAATATATCTCTTGTATAATCCCGCTTTCCTGATGCTTCTTCAATATTTATAGGAAATGCCTTTGAAAATTCTACACTAAATTCATCCTTATTATATAGGAGTGCAACATCAATTCCACGTTCATCCAAAGAATCATAATGTATAAAACCATAATTATGATTTTTTAGCTTATCACTTTCGACCAAATCAGTTAGTACAGCATCATTCTCAACTTCAGCCAAACCTATAAGAACTGGTGGTTTATTAGTGGTTTCGAAACCAATTTTAGAAATAACGGTACCTAATTTATGGATTTTGGTTTCATATCTTTTTTTTGTCCAATTTTTTGTAGAAATGGGAGAAAAGTCATTGTCATGTTTTTTGTCATCAGAAAAAACATCGAAGAGATTTTCAGTATTGTAAAAGGCAATGGTATGAACAGTACTTTCGGGAATCACGTTTATCTTTTAAGTTCTAAAAATAGGGAATTGAGTGCATTCAATTGTGTAACTTTGTCTTTTATTAATGATTATGTTAGAGAAAAAAGATATAGAATTAGAAAAGGCGGTACTCATTGGTGTAGTAACACAACAACAAGATGAGGAAACCGCTGAAGAGTATTTAGACGAATTGGAATTCTTAACCTACACCGCGGGTGGTGAAGTGTTGAAACGATTTACCCAAAAACTGGAAACACCCAATCCAAAAACTTTTATTGGAACTGGGAAAATGGAAGATGTACGTCGATACATTGAAGAACATGAAGTTGGAACAGCGATTTTTGATGATGAATTATCTGCAGCTCAAGAACGGAATATCAGTAAAATACTGAATTGCAAAGTTTTGGATAGAACCAATCTTATTCTTGATATTTTTGCACAGCGCGCACAAACGAGTTATGCAAGAACTCAAGTGGAATTGGCACAATTTGAATATTTGCTGCCCAGACTTAAAGGAATGTGGACGCATCTCGAACGTCAAAAAGGTGGTATTGGAATGCGCGGTCCTGGTGAAACCGAGATTGAAACGGATAGGCGTATCGTTCGTGATCGAATAGCTTTGTTAAAAGACAAAATCAAAACTATTGATAAGCAAATGGCTGTGCAACGTGGAAATCGTGGTCAACTGATCCGAGTTGCTTTAGTTGGTTATACCAATGTGGGTAAATCGACCTTAATGAATGTCATCAGCAAGAGCGACGTATTTGCTGAAAATAAATTATTCGCCACGCTTGATACGACGGTTCGTAAGGTAGTCATAGGCAATCTCCCGTTTCTAGTGAGCGATACTGTAGGTTTCATAAGAAAATTACCGACTCAATTGGTCGATTCATTTAAAAGTACTTTAGATGAAGTTCGTGAAGCCGATCTATTGCTTCATGTGGTTGATATATCACACAATAATTTTGAAGAGCATATTGCTTCCGTCAATAAAATTTTAAACGAAATAGGCTGTGCCGAAAAGCCAACTATCATGGTTTTTAATAAAATTGACGCCTATAAGCATGAACCAATTGATGAAGATGATTTAGTTGCAATCAAAACAAAAGCCAATTATTCACTTTCGGAATGGAAAAAAACCTGGATGAATAAAATTGGGGATGATGCCATTTTTATCTCTGCTTTAAACAAAGACAATATGGAGACATTTAAAAAACGTGTCTATGATGAAGTTCGAAAATTGCATGTACAGCGTTTTCCTTATAACAATTTTTTATATCCTGATTATGATGGCGAAGAAGAATAGTTTGCCATTGAATTGATTCAAACAAAAAAAACGCATCCAAGTAGGATGCGTTTTTGTTTGATAAAGGTTGTCAAGTATTAGAACTTATAGCTCAAACCAAGTGTATAATAGGTTTGAAGATCGTTATCTACATTGTCAAACGTTGGAACTGTCCCTGGTGGCACTGCCATTGGATCGAATTGTCCCAATGCATAATTCAAAGCTTCTTGTTTGTTGCTTCTTAAACCGAAGTCAAAACCAACACCAATCATTTTCCAAAGTGTATAACTGAAGTTATTGTTCCATGTCCAGTTTGAAAGATCGGAATCTTTGTAGCTGTAAAATGCCGATAGATTTGATTTAAAAGCTATTTTTCCAATCTGTCTTGTATAATCTGCAACTACTTTTGCTCCCAAAGATGACTCAAACACGGCATCGTTATCAGCAAAAACAAAATTGTAGTTCAAAGGATGGATAACAACTATTAAGTTCTCAATTGGAGTCCAAGTCACACCGACACCGACATCTAAATATCCTGGATCATTGAAGTTATCTAAAATGGTGGTACGATATTCACCCAAAGTAGAAACCGCCCATTTGTCGCTCAATTTATAACCATATAGGGAGGTGATATTGAAAACATCCGTTGTAGGTTGAAAGCTATCGTCATCTAAATCTGTGTCTTTATCATCTAACTTCACCCATGCAAGATTGGCTGTCAACGAATTTCTCCAAAAATATTTTTCTTCAAGTTTGTTTGCAAACGCATTAAAGTTAATTCCGATATTACCAGATGAATTATTTGGTACACCTTGAGAATACCAATTATTAAAATTGGAAAGACTTCCACCAATGACACCAAAAGCACCTTTTCTCCAACCTGGAAGTGCATCAATTTGACCTTGTAAAGCGTCGGCTTCTGCTTGTGCCGCATTTGCAACTGCTTGTTTTTCCTTTTTCTGTGCCTCTAACTCTTCTCTGGTTTGAGAAAAACCTAAAGTTATTGTTAGCATACATACGAAAGATAAAAGTAATTTTTTCTTCATTTTAGAAGGGTTTACATTAATTGAATTTATTTTTTTTTATAAAGGGCAAAGATAATGTTATCGACTAAACATTTAAAAAAAAATTAAGGTTATTTACGCTTATACAGCGGTACCGAAGAACAGGCTTCACCATACATAATTGATTGTGCTACAGGCCTTAACCTTTGAGAAAGCATAATGTACGCATTTGCAGGAACAGGTTTATGGGCACATCCTTTGATAATCAGTGGTTTATCCCTGAACGCATCGATATTTAGGTCTTTTATGATGTCTTGATAAAGAGAGGTTTCCAATTGTTCTAAACTCCCAATTACAATTTTTTTTGCAAAAGGTTCCAATTGCATGGTCAATAACATAAAAGCCCAAGCTGGCACAATAGCGTCTGAAGTACAGGTTAAAGCAACAAAATCATCTTGATATTGCGACCAATCGTGGTTCTTTGTTTGTTCTCTAAAATCTTTTTCGCGCAACACTAATTCTTCAAATAACCAATTCTTGATATCAAATACAGTTCGTTTTCCTTTTGGATAATAATCCTCGAGGTCTACAACTACCAATTTGCTATTTGAAACTCTATTGACGATTTCTTCTTCCATAAAACAAAATTACTATATTTACTGATACCCTTCCGCTTGCAGCTTAAATAATTCCGCATACAACGATTGATTGTGCATTAATTGTTGGTGTGTTCCAATTTCCAAAACTCTCCCCTCATCCAACACCAAAATCCGATCCGCTTGTCTCACCGTGCTAAATCTATGAGAAATGATGATACTCGTTTTATCCTTCGTCAAGCCAATAAATCGCTCAAAGACGTCGCTCTCCGCTTTGGCATCAAGAGCAGACGTGGGTTCATCAAGAATCATGACTTCGGCATCCTTCATGTAAGCACGTGCCAACGCGACCTTTTGCCACTGGCCACCAGATAATTCTTGGCCCCGGTAAAAACGTTTTCCCAGTTGTTGATCATAACCTTTTTTCAATTCGGAAATGACTTGATTTGCCAAGCTCAATTCCGCAGCTTGTTTTATTTTATCATCATTATCAATTTCGTTAATATCTCCAATGGCGATATTTTCTCTCACCGTAAATTCATAGCGATAAAAATCCTGAAAGATCACGCCAAAAAACTCTTGATAATCATTCTTCTTGAATCGATTGATATTGATACCGTCTAGAAGAATTTCACCCTGTGTTGGCTCATAAAAACGAAGTAACAATTTGGTGAGTGTGGTTTTTCCTGCTCCATTCTGTCCAACAAATGCCATCTTTTCTCCTGCATTCACATTAAAACTAACCCCTTTGAGGATTTCATGGTCTGAATCTGGATATGAAAAATACACATTTTTAAACTCAAAGCCTTTCTGAATTTTTTTAGGCAATTCCATATCTTCAGATGTTTTTGCCTCGATCGAAATGTCTATAAACTCAAAGTAATCTTTTAGGTACAAAGCACTTTCGGTAATGCGCGTGAATTTTGAAAAGAAATCCTGAAGATTGCGTGTCAAACGATTAAAAGCACCTGATAAAAACGTTAATTCACCAAGTGTAATCGCTCCTGAAATAACTCTAAATATGATAAAAATATAAGCACCATAATAACTCAACGTCCCCAAAACATTGAATAAAAATCCCAAAGCAGACCGTTTGATTGCCAACTTTTTATTGAGGTCGTAATATTCCTGAGATAAATTTTTGAATCGGTCTACGATAAAATCCGTTAAGCCAAATAGTTTTATTTCTTTGGCTGTTTGGTTGTTTGCCCCAATGAAACGTAGATAATCCAACTCTCGACGTTCGGCTGTCCACCCACGTGCCAATGAATATTGTTGTTGACTGAACCAGATTTCATTAATAAAGGATGGGATGATGCTTAAGACCAATAGAATGATTAGATAAGGCTCGAAATATATCAAACCCGCAACTAAGGTCGCAATGGAAATAAGACTTTGTACTTCACCAAGTGCATTGGAAATCAGACCAACACGTCCTGCAGTTTGAATACGTGCTCGTTCGAGTTTGTCATAAAATTCCGAATCTTCCAAAAGACTGATGTCTATTTGATTGGTCTTTTTTATAATAGTGACAGACGATCTAATCGAATACGCATCTCCTAACAAACTATCAGTCAGCGAAATAGCTCTACTGACTAAATCTGATATAATGATTAATCCAAACTCTATTCCAACGTAAGTCCACAGTTTTGTAAGATCCGAAACATCGAGTTTCGCTTGAAGAATGATTTCATCAATGATAATTTTACCAATCCAAAGTATAACTACTGGTAATAAGGCCCCGATGAGCCTACAAATTGACGATATTAAGAACTGTTTTTTGTTGGTTCTCCAAATTTCTTTGAAAAATCGAGGCAGATACACTAAGGCACTAAACGATTTTCTTAAACTGGCTTTTTCCTTATCTTTTAATGATTTTGGAGTTTGTCTTGGCATTGAAGGGTTTCTTTTTTCAGGATGGAAAATACCAGTTTATAAGTCTAGAGGTTTTGAGGTCGATACAGACTAAACTTATAATCTTCTAAATTCTTTACATTTATATGGAACCGAAAATATCAGAAATAAAAAGACTTACCTAATTTTGACTGCGACTGCCTATTGAAGACTGCCAGCTAAAATCAAAGCATTCCTAATTCCAACTTTGCTTCTTCACTCATTAAATCTTGACTCCAAGGCGGATCGAAAGTAATTTCAACCACGGCGGATTTTACATCATTAAGGGATTTGACCTTTTCTTCAACTTCTAATGGCAATGTCTCTGCAACAGGGCAGTTAGGCGTTGTTAAGGTCATCAATATTTTTACGTCATAGTCTTCATTGACAAACACGTCATAAATCAGACCTAACTCGTAGATGTCTACAGGAATTTCGGGATCGTAAATGGTTTTTAAGACTCTAACTATTTTTTCACCCAATTGGGTTGTATCTATGGTTTCGCTCATTTTATTTAAGGATTTTGGAGTAAAGGAGTTGGGAGTAAAGGATTAGCTTGGCTAAACTTATAAATTCTCAACTTCTCAACTCAATTCAACTGTGTTTGATATGCAATCGCATACATTTTTATTTGTTTAATCATGCTGACCAAACCATTGGCTCGGGTTGGTGACAAGTGTTCCTTTAATCCTATGGCGTCAATGAAACTTGTGTCAGCATCAATGATATCCTTCGGGTTTTGATTCGAAAAAACACGGATTAATATCGCAATGATTCCTTTTGTGATAATAGCATCACTATCTGCCGTGAAATCCACCTTGTCGTTCTTCATCTCTGCATGCACCCAGACTTTGCTTTGGCATCCTTTAATGATATTAGTATCGGTCTTAAACTGTTCGTCAATCAACGGAAGGGTTTTACCTAGATCAATCATGTATTGATAGCGCTCTTCCCAGTCTTCGAACATTGAAAATTCATCGATAATCTCTTCTTGTCTTTCTTTAATTGTCATTTTTCAATTTTCAACAAAGTTACGTCTTCTCTATTTTTTATCGAAAGACTTCTTCATGGATAACACTTTATTAACAACTGCCTCAATGGCTTTTGGAGGATTTCCATGATCAAAACTGTTACTTTGAATTTCTGTTTTATTTTGAGCCACTCCTAAACTTGCAAACGCAGCACCATCATAATGGCGTTTAGAGGTTGGCGCTTCCAGATCAGGCATCGCATTAACATCCACATCTTTTAAAATCGTCAATAATTCATTCCAGTCTTCTAAAGAAGTTGCATACTTATTGCTTGACATATGATTTCTATCATTAGTAACAGTTATGGAATCTTTGGTAATCCATATTTTTTCATAAAAACCCCTCGTTGTGGCTTCATACCAAACTTTCGAGTAGTCTTGTGCTACATCAGTCATAGCTTCGGCGTTAACAGTCATAGAAGTGGAATCCGTCGATTTTGACTGATCGCATTCTTTATTTAGTAGCATGATGGCGAATAAACTTAATAGTATTTTCATCTGATAGATTTTAATATATTTTTTGTATCTAAAATTTAAACCCCAATTTTCACCGCCATTCAATATCAAAATATATAGTCGGATGATTTCAAGATTTTAATTGCTTCATCAATGAAAAAACAAAGCCAAAAGCTGTATTTATTCTCGTTCAGGCATGAATGAACATTCCATCAAAATTTGCTGTTGGGCATTCATTAATTTTAATAAGTCCTTTTCAATTTTGTATGAAGACACCTCGTTTAACGTCTCTAAAAACAATTGCTCGGTATCCATATTTTGGCACATCATTTTTGTAGAACCTATGGTATTCACTTTAAAACTGCTTTTTTCGATTACCACTTTCCCAAAAAACTTGTTGCAGCCCGTGCTTCCATGGATTTCTCCTTGGGATGGCACTAAACTTATAATGGGGTTTCTCTCAATCTCACTGTTATCTTTAATCTTTGTCACCATCCACGATCCTGTGGCTATAGTAACCGCACTTTTTGTCTTTTGTAAGACTTCAATCAAGCTATACTTTTTTGAAGACGCATCAGCAGGTGGATTTTCAATATTGGTAATCTCAACTTTCAATTTGTAACTGTATCCAGGTTCGTAGTCAAACCCTTCGATATTACCATAAAAATAGGTCCAATCGTCTTTTTCATTTTCCCTAATTTGAAGACATTTTTGTGGTGCAACTCCTGTACAGTTTGCCCTTGTATCTGCTATAAAAAACGTTTTTTCATTGTCGTTGCTACATGAAAAAAATAAGGCAAGACTAAAAACAAGAACTATTAATTTTGAGTTCATTTGCGTGAAATTGGCTAAGTAAAGATACTTAAATTATGATAACATCAACTTTGCTTTTTTGACACCTTCCACCAATGCATCAATTTCTTGTTTGGTGTTATAAAAGGCAAAAGAAGCTCGGATGGTTCCTGGAATTTTATAAAAATCCATAATCGGTTGAGCACAATGATGTCCTGTACGCACAGCGATTCCCATTTTATCTAACAGTGTTCCGACATCGTAAGGATGTATCTCTTCTAAATTGAAAGAAATAACTGAAGTCTTATTTTTTGCAGTCCCGTAAATTTTGAGACCTTCAATTTCCAACAATTTTTGGGTCGCATATTCTAAAAGTTCGTGCTCATATGTTGCGATGGCATCAAACCCAATATTGTTCATGTAATCAATAGCTACACCAAAAGCAATACCTCCACAAATATTCGGTGTACCTGCCTCAAATTTATGTGGCAAATCGGCATATGTGGTTTTATCAAATGTGACCTCCGCAATCATCTCACCTCCACCTTGATATGGTGGTAATTTTCGCAACCACTCATCTTTTCCATATAACATGCCGACACCAGTTGGGCCGCACATTTTGTGGGCAGAAGCAACATAGAAATCCACATCCAAAGCTTGCAAATCCGGTTTAAGGTGTGGACAAGCTTGAGCCCCATCGACCAAAACTGCTGCGCCAACTTTATGTGCTTTTTCAATTATTTCTTCAATAGGATTAATTGTTCCCAAAGCATTCGAAATATGGTTAACGAACACCATTTTTGTTTTATCGGAAAGCAAATTGTCATATTCTGACATCATCAATTCGCCTCGTTGGTTCATTGGGATGACTTTCAAAGTTGCGCCACTTCGCTCACAGAGCATTTGCCAAGGGACGATATTGCTATGATGCTCCAAAGCAGATACCAAGACTTCGTCACCATTTTGTAAAAATGATGAAAAGCCATTTGCCACCAGATTGATACCATGTGTAGTACCAGACGTGAGGATAATCTCATGATTATGTTTGGCGTTAAAATGCTTTTGAACGGTGTTTCGTGCTTGCTCGTATTTATCAGTTGCTTCCTGACTTAATGTATGGACACCCCTATGGATATTTGCATTGTAATTGCTATAATAGTCAACAATCGCATCGATCACCTGCAAGGGAGTTTGAGAGGTTGCGGCATTATCTAAATAGACCAAAGGTTTGCCATTAACTTTACGTGAAAGTATTGGAAAATCTTTGCGAATTTCATCAATATTAAATGCCATAAACGAAGGAAATTTTATAAATCAAACCCTATATTCACACCCAACTTATTAGCAATAATTTTGGTAATCCTCTGTTTAATTTCTGGGATTTTAACCGAACTCAAAACATTATTACTAAACGCATACATCAGCAATGCTTTCGCTTCTTTCTCTGGGATACCTCTTGAACGCATATAAAACATAGCGCTTTCATCCAATTGCCCGATGGTACAACCGTGTGAACATTTCACGTCATCTGCAAATATCTCCAATTGAGGCTTGGTGTTGATGCTTGCTTTGTCACTCAATAAAATGTTGTTATTCGCCTGAAATGCATTCGTTTTTTGAGCTTCTTTATTGACCAATACTTTACCATTAAACACACCTGTTGCGCTATCGGCAAAAATGCCTTTATAATCTTGATGGCTTTCGCAATTTGGTTCGATATGATGCACCAATGTATTGTGATCAACATGTTGCTTATTACCAATAATTGTAACTCCTTTTAGGGTCGAATCAATTCGTTCACCATTTTGGTAAAAATTGAGATTGTTACGTGTCAATTTTCCGCCAAAAGAAAAAGTATGAACTGATGCCACACTCTCTTGTTTTTGATCGATAAATGTATTGTCAATCAATGAGGCGTTTTCATTGTCATTCTGTATTTTATAATAATCTACGACCGCGCGTTTATTGGCAAAAATTTCCGTTACGCTATTGGTCAAGACTGGGTTGTCTGTCAAGCTTTGATGGCGTTCAATGATCTGCACATGTGAATTTTCATCAACCACAATTAAATTACGTGGCTGCAACATTAGAGCCGCTTCACTTCCTGTTGAAAAGTGAACAATTTGAATTGGTTTTGGTGCCAATTTATTCTTTGGAACATGAATGTAAGCACCTTCACAAGAAAATGCTGTATTCAAGGATGAAAAACTATCCTTTGTCGCAATTTTATTGAAATAATTTTCAATAATAGGTTGATATTTGGCCTTGGATAATGCAGATGACATTAAGCAAACATCGATGACATCGTGGGTAGTCTCTGAAAGATGTGAAGAATATTTACCATCAATAAAAACAATTTTGTAAGTGTCAATATCATGAATGAAATATTTCTTAACATCATTATATTCAATCGCATTTTCATGCTTTGGAAACACGCTGTAATCATGTTTTAGAACACTGTTTAAAGAGGTATATTTCCAATCTTCATCGCGTTTGGAAGGAAATCCTTGCGTTTCGAATGCCTTTATTGCTTCACTACGAACATCATGCACAGGCAGATCGACATCAACCAGATTTTCGAATGCCATGAATGATGATATGAGTTTTTCTTTTAGTTCCATTTTTTTGAGTCTTCAGTTGGCAGTCTTCAGTCTTCAGTCTCACTGTGGACTGCTTACTGCGAACTGCACACTTTTTTACGCGTTCACTTCTTCCTTAATCCAGTCGTAACCTTTTTCTTCGAGTTCGTGCGCGAGTTCTTTTCCACCAGATTTTACAATACGTCCATCATACAACACATGCACAAAGTCCGGTACGATATAATCCAATAAGCGTTGGTAGTGCGTAATAACGATGACTGCGTTGTCTTTACTTTTCAATTTATTGACACCATTTGCGACGATGCGCAAAGCATCGATATCTAAACCAGAGTCCGTTTCATCAAGAATCGCCAATTTAGGCTCCAACATTGCCATTTGAAAGATTTCGTTACGTTTCTTTTCACCTCCCGAAAAACCTTCGTTCAAAGAACGCGACAAAAATTTACGGTCGATTTCGAGCATCTCTGACTTTTCACGAATCAGCTTCAACATTTCATTTGCAGGCATATCTGGCTGACCTTTTGCCTTTCTGTTAGCGTTGATGGCTGTTTTTATGAAATTAGTAACACTGACTCCAGGGATTTCCACTGGATATTGGAAAGATAAAAAGATGCCTTTATGAGCGCGTTCTTCAGCCGATAATTCATCAATATTTTCATCATTTAAAAGAATTTCTCCTTCATTCATTTCATATTCTTCTTTTCCTGCCACAACAGCTGCCAAGGTGCTTTTACCAGAACCGTTTGGCCCCATAATAGCATGTACTTCTCCAGCCTTCACTTCGAGGTTGATACCTCTTAAAATTGATTTATCTTCAACACTTGCGTGTAAATTATTGATTTTTAACATGGATTTTTATTCAAAGTTAATCCCGAAACTTCGGGACAAAATACTGAAGGTTAAAGCACTTCAGTTTCTTTACCTAATTTTATAATATTGTTATCTTTTGGATTTCCTTTTGAAACTTTAATGATTTCAAGAATTTCAATTCTGTTGTCCCAACCTTCTTCGTTTTCCGGTTTTTTTGATTTTTTCACTTTCAAAATCACAGCAACCTCATCTGAATCTTCAGTTTTGAGTGTTTCTGCTTGCAATATCAAATCTTGAAGTTTTTCGTTTTCAACCACGCCAAAAAGTTCGCTTTGGGTCTGAAAAACCGAAGCATCATCATAATACATAAAGCTTCCTGTCACCGTTGTTCCATCTGTCGTAACGACGGTTCCTTCTTCAGCGGTTTGTGCGTTCTTGCTTTCGTTATTTTTACAGCTTACGAATGCTATAAGTACAAACAGTATGACAATTACTTTTTTCATCTTTTATAGCTAATTTTATATCTATCCTACACTCCCTTCAAGAGATATTTCCAACAATTTTTGAGCTTCGACCGCAAATTCCATTGGTAATTTATTCAACACCTCTTTACTAAATCCATTGACAATTAACGCAATGGCTTTTTCTGTATCGATTCCTCTTTGATTGCAATAGAAAATTTGATCTTCTCCAATTTTACTTGTCGTTGCTTCGTGCTCAATGATGGCCGTTTTGTTTTTTGCTTCAATGTATGGGAACGTGTGAGCTCCACATTCATTACCCATCAACAAACTGTCGCATTGGGAGAAATTACGTGCGTTTTCCGCTCGTGAACTGATTTGCACCAATCCTCGATACGAATTTTGTGATTTACCCGCAGAAATTCCTTTTGAAATAATGGTCGATTTGGTGTTTTTTCCCAAATGAATCATTTTGGTGCCTGTATCTGCTTGTTGGTAATTGTTAGTTACTGCAATTGAATAAAATTCGCCTACAGAATTATCACCTTTCAATATACAACTTGGGTATTTCCAAGTAATTGCAGAACCAGTTTCTACTTGTGTCCATGAGATTTTTGCATTCTTTTCGCATAAGCCTCTTTTGGTTACAAAATTGTAAACACCGCCTTTACCTTCTGCATTTCCTGGATACCAGTTTTGAACCGTTGAATATTTGATTTCAGCGTCGTCCAAAGCAATCAACTCTACCACTGCTGCATGCAATTGGTTTTCATCTCGACTTGGTGCTGTACAGCCTTCCAAATAACTCACATAACTTCCTTCATCTGCAATCACAAGAGTTCTTTCAAACTGACCTGTTCCTGCTTGGTTAATTCGGAAATAGGTTGATAATTCCATCGGACAACGAACGCCTTTTGGTATGTAGCAGAAACTTCCATCACTGAAGACGGCCGAATTTAAAGCTGCATAAAAATTATCTTTCTGCGGAACGACGGTTCCAATATATTTTTTAACTAAATCTGGATACTCTCTAATTGCTTCACTAATAGAGCAGAAAATAATTCCTTTTTCGTTCAACGTTTTTTTAAAGGTTGTTGCGACTGAAACGGAGTCGATCACTACATCCATTGCCACACCAGTCAATTTTTTTTGCTCATCAATAGAGATTCCAAGCTTTTTGAAGGTTTCCAATAATTCTGGATCCACCTCATCGAGACTGTCATATTTTGGTTTACTATTTGGTGCAGAATAATAAGATATCGCTTGAAAATCTGGCTTTACATAATTGACATTGGCCCATTCTGGTTCAATCATTTCTTTCCATGAACGGAACGATTCCAACCGCCAGTCGGTCATCCATTGTGGTTCTTCCTTTTTTAAGGAAATAGCACGAACGATGTCTTCGTTTAAGCCAATAGGGAAAGTATCAGATTCAATATCAGTGTAAAAACCATATTCATATTCTTTGGTTTTTAGCTCTTCTCTTAAATCGTCTTCTGTATATTTATTCATCATATTTGTTATAAAGAGAAACTTTCGCCACAACCACAAGTACGATTTGCATTTGGATTGTTAAAAACGAAACCTGCTCCATTCAACCCTCCCGAATATTCAAGAGTGGTTCCAATAAGATATAAAAAACTTTTTTTGTCTACAATGATTTTTACACCATTATCTTCAAAGACTTTGTCATCTTCTTGCTGCGCTTTGTCAAATTTTAAATCATAGGAAAGACCCGAGCAGCCGCCGCTTTTAACACCTACACGAACAAAATCCGTTAGCGTATTAAAGCCGTCGTCATTCATCAGCTCCATGACTTTCTTTTTTGCTGTTTCAGAAACTTTAATCATAAATAATATAGATTAGGTCTAAATAAGATTGCAAATATACGACTTAAGTACTGTTTTACCATAGAAGCTAACATTATATTAGCAAATGGACTTATAGGTTTGAGGAATGCGGATGCTCTTGTAATTTATTCATAAACAGTTGGGCTATATCACTGCTTTATTGATAAATTTGCAATATGATAGAAGATAAAAATCAGCAACGCACTTCCATAAGCGATTTGGGAGAATTCGGTCTCATCGATCATTTGACTCAACATTTTGAAATAAAGCAAAAATCAACCCTTAAAGGTATTGGTGACGACGCGGCTGTTTTGGATTTTGAATCCAAAAAGATTGTAGTCACAACAGATTTATTAGTGGAGAATGTCCATTTTGATTTGAGCTATATGCCGTTGAAACATTTAGGCTACAAATCCATCATGGTGAATTTGTCTGATGTGTATGCCATGAATGCCAATGCCACTCAAGTGACTGTTTCCATTGCTGTTTCCAATCGATTTCCTCTCGAAGCCTTGGAAGAATTGTATGCTGGCATTGAAGCCGCTTCTAAAATCTATGACGTCGATGTAATTGGGGGTGATACGACCTCATCAACGACAGGTTTAATAATTTCCATCACTGCAATTGGAGAAGTTGAAGAAAAAGATATCGTCTATAGAACTGGTGCGAAACCAAATGATCTACTTGTTGTATCAGGGGATTTAGGTGCAGCATATATGGGATTGCAAGTATTAGAACGCGAAAAAGAAGTGTTCAAAGTGAATCCTAACAATCAACCTGATTTGGATTTATACACCTATATTATCGAGCGTCAATTAAAACCTGAAGCGCGAAAAGATATTGTAAAATTATTGAATGAATTGGATGTTACTCCTACTTCGATGATTGATATTAGCGATGGTTTGTCTTCAGAAATTATTCATTTGTGTAAACAAAGCGGCGTTGGTGTTGAATTGTATGAAAACAAAATACCTTTAGATCCTCAAGTGATCTCCACTTGCGAAGAATTTAATATTGACAGTACGACGATTGCCTTAAATGGTGGCGAAGATTATGAGTTGTTAATGACTATTTCGCAAGAAGACTTCCCGAAAATTAAAGCTAATCCTAATTTGACAGTGATTGGTTATATGACAGAAAAAGAGAAAGGCATGCATTTGGTTACTAGAGCGGAGGCTCTTATTCCATTAATTGCAAAAGGATGGAATGCGCTTAATATTTAAAAATGAGCAAGCCTTCCAATTTTTTCGATTGTCGTCTTTGGTGAATACGCTCAAGAACAGCGTTGATTTCTTTATAATTTGGAGTTAAAGGGGTTAATTCGCCCTTGCTGTTAGTCGTCATTTGAAATTTGCATTTGCTGTACTGGAATTCATTGACATGCAATGTTACTTTTTTGGAAATCACAGGTTGATGTCCAAATACATGACAATAGATCTTTTTCACGATGCTGTTAATTTTAGTTATTATCTAGAGGACTCTAAATATAACTAAACCAATTAATAGCCCACGGCGTTGCCCAAATATATTGACGACGTGTAGTCTTTAGCCCTTAAACGAAGTCTTCTTCGCGTATAGATATCCTCTAATATGACATTGATCTCTTGAAACTTTGGTGTCAATTCGGTCAGATTACCATTGCCATTTGTGGTCAATTGTCGTTTACAACATTTACACGTATACTCTTTTACGTGTGATGTTACTTTTTTTGAAACTTCATATTTATGTCCGAACAGACTGCAATATAGCTTCATTGGGGCGGAAGTTGTGATGTTTTTATTCATGGTTGATTAGTTAATAGACTCAAAACTAACAAAATAAATAAAATAATACGCCAAAGAGTATTATTTTTCGATGAAGCGTAATAAATTGTAGGTTAATTCATATATATTTTCTATATGACTCATGTGTCCATCCTGAAATTCTACAATTTCGACATCCATATCCTTCGTTTGATTCATAAGGGCATCAAAATCCAATACAGGATCCCTTCTTCCAACAATCATCATCTTTTTCACATCATATCGTTGTAGTACATTTGTGCGGTCTTTTCTGATTTTCATACCTTCCAATGCTGCAATGATGCCTTGTAACGGCATTTTTAGAGCCTCTTTTTTTACTTCTGAAATTTCGTCGATCAGTCTATCTCTATTTTCAGAAGCAAATAAATTGGACACCGACATGCCAATAAACGCTTTAGAGTTTTGCTTAACAGCCAAAATAGCCCTGTCCCTATTAATTTTACGCTCGTACGAATCTGCTTGTGCGGTTGAGTTCATTAAGCATATACCATTTATTTTAGCCGGATATGCTTCTGCGTAAGCCAGGGCAACATATCCACCCATAGAGTGCCCAATTAGAGTGATTTTTTCTAACTTCAGGTGATCAATAATAGCCGCAACTGCTTCAGCCATCATCTCCATCGTATGCACATAACCCAAGCTTCCCGTTTCACCGTGACCAAGTAAATCCATCGAAATAATTCGATTTGATTCTGATAATTTTGGTGTCAGATTTTTCCACATTTTAGAGTTTTCCAAAAATCCATGTAACAAAACCGTAACATCTCCATGACCCATATCCGAATAAAAAATCGAAGTACCTTTGTGTTCTAAAATCATAATTTCCACTATATTCGGCAAAGATATAGTTTAGTCTTGAGTTTGCATTGGCAGTTGATAGATAATGCCTTAAAGTTATAGATGGATAATAAAAAACAAATTTTCATTACGGGTTTTGCCCTGTTTTCAATGTTTTTCGGTGCAGGCAATTTGATTCTTCCTCCATTTTTAGGTTTTCAGGCAGGAACCACTTGGTTTTTGGTCGCAGTTGGCTTTGTAATTACAGCTGTAATTATTCCTCTTTTGGGCATATTGGCACATGCAAAATTGCAAGGCACGATGTACGATTTCGCTAAAAAAGTATCCCCACTCTTCAGCTTAATGTATTGTTTGATCGTTTACGTTATTTGTATCGCATTGCCTGCTCCCCGAACGGCTTCAGTTACTCATGAGATGGCCATAGCTCCTTTTTTTGGAACAAACCCGTTATTAACAAGCAGCATCTATTTCGGACTCGTTTTTATTTTTGTAATGAATCGAGCGAAAATACTGGATGTTTTGGGTAAATTTTTAACCCCAATCATAATCATTATCCTACTGGCCATAATTAGTATTGGCATTATGAATGCCCCAGAAATAGTAAGCTCTTCCCATTTTGACGCACCTTTGGTGAATGGTATTCTAGAAGGTTACCAAACTTTTGACGCTATTGGAGCTATAGTTGTTGGTGCCGTTCTAGTCATATCGCTGAATTATAAATCCGACCTATCCTTTGAGGATAAAAAAACACTTATTAAAAAATCAGGATTTGTTGCTGGTTTTGGTCTATTTGTCATTTATGCAGGTTTAATACTGATCGGGTCTCTTTACAACGGCAGTTTTGATATTAATGCCACAAGATCGGAAGTTTTAATTGGATTAACCGCTCAAACATTAGGCAGTTTAGGAACTACTTTTTTAAGTGTTTTGATTGCTTTGGCGTGTTTTACAACTGCTGTTGGGATCATCACTGGTACATCAGACTATTTTAAAGGATTATTTAAAAATAGCCATTTAGCATACACAATCACAGCAGTTGTGAGTTGTGCTTTTGGGGTTTTGGTCGGCAGTTATAATGTTGGTTTTATCATAGATATTGCCTTACCTGTATTAATGTTTATATATCCAATAACCATAATTTTAATAATTCTGAACGTGTTTCCAGACCGATTTGCAACGCCAACTATATTTAGGTCTGTGGTTTTGGTTACATTTATATTTAGTATTCCAGACTTTTTAAAATTTGTCATTCCTATAGAAAATATACAAAATGTCATCGATGTCATTCCTTTGTCCAATCATAGCCTGGGTTGGGTGCTGCCAGCTCTGCTCACCTTTGTTTTCCTCAATGTTTTCGTAACCAAAAAAGTCTGAAAAAATTAATTTTCAGACTTCACAATCATATAACTGAATCATTTAAGAATTCATCAAATCTTCAATCTCATCCGCTTCAATTGGAATATTTCGCATCAAATTAAACGGCTCGCCTTTCTTTTGAATGACCACATCATCCTCTAAACGAATTCCAAATCCTTCCGCTGGAATATAAATACCGGGTTCAACGGTAAAAACCATATTCGCTTCCATCGGTTCGGTTAAAATTCCATAATCGTGAGTATCCAAACCGATATTGTGCGAAGTGCCATGCATAAAATACTTTTTGTATGCTGGCCAATCCTTGTTTTCGTTCTTAACATCAGCCTTGTCGAGTAATTTCAATCCCAAAAGTTCCGAAGTCATTAATTTTCCAACCTCTTCGTGGTAAGCTGCCCAATTCGTTCCTGGAACGAGCATTTTAGTTGCGTCATTCTTAACACGGTTCACCGCATTGTAAACCTCTTTCTGTCGTTTTGTAAACGTTCCAGCAACTGGAATGGTTCTTGTCATATCACTCGCATAATTTGCATATTCCGCTCCAACATCAAGCAAAATTAGATCGCCTTTTTTGCATTGCTGATTATTTTCAACATAGTGCAGCACATTTGCGCTGTTACCAGAGGCCACAATTGGCGTATAAGCAAAGCCTTTAGAGCGGTTGCGAAGAAACTCATGCATTAATTCAGCTTCTATCTCATATTCCCAAACATTTGGTCTCACGAATTTTAATAATCGTCTGAATCCTTTTTCGGTGATATCGCAGGCCTGTTGCATCAAGTCGATTTCAATTTTATCCTTCACAGAACGTAAACGCTGTAAAATTGGATTGCTTTTTGCTACTGAATGCGCAGGAAATCTGTCTTTCAGCCATTTTGTAAAACGGTCTTCACGAGTTTCTGTTTCTACATTTGCACGATAATGTTCATTGGTATTGATGTAGATGATATCACATTGGGTCATCAATTCGAACATCACCTTTTCCATTTCCTTTAACCAGTACACAGTTTTAATACCGCTGGTTTCAAAAGCTGCTTCTTTGGTAAGTTTTTCACCTTCCCAAACGGCAATATGGTCATTCGTTTCTTTCAAAAATAGAATTTCACGATGCTTCTCTTTAGGACAATCTGGGAATAAAACCAGAATACTTTCTTCTTGATCGACACCGCTTAAATAAAAAATATCGCGATGTTGCTGGAATGGCATCGTACTGTCTGCGCTAATTGGATAAATATCGTTACTGTTGAAAACCGCCAAACTACTAGGTTTCATTTTGGCCTTAAAGTTTTTACGGTTTTTAATAAATAATTTACTGTCAATTTGATGGTATTTCATTCTTACTGATTTTTATTTTGTATCATTTTTCAAAGATAAATGAATATTTATAAGCAGATTTTAATAATTAGAGACACTAATTTCACGTCAATTAACGTTCTATGTAAGTCAGAAGTCCCGATAGTTTGCAAAACTTATCATTATTTGCTTATCTTCCGACCTTATTTTATTTTTTTAATCCTAATTCTATACAATGCAAAAAATTACAATTAAAAATCGTGTTTTATTAAGCTTTATCCTGTTGTGTATTGGTTTTTCTGCCACTGCACAAGAAATGATGTTTGAAGTCTCCTTGAATGATCAAGTTGCGAATTCTTCTAAAATTGTTGAAGGTAAAGTTATTTCAAAAAATTCATTTTGGGACCTCAATCGCCAAAATATATATACAGTCAATACGATAGAAGTATATAAATCATTTAAAGGACAAGCAGCTTCTACTATTGAAATAATATCAGAAGGCGGCGTTGTTGGCATGAACGCACAGATTACAACCTTAAGTTTAGACGTAAACAAAGGTGACATAGGTGTTTTCATGTTATATGACTCTAACATCCAATTATTAACAGGAACCTCAACGGAAGCTAGCAGATATGAGGCTTATAGCGCAGTTCAAGGATTTTATAAATATGATGTCTTTGAAAACAGCGTATCGAACCCATATGTTACAATTCCCGGTATAAGTCAGCAATTTTATTCAAACATCACCTCGCTATCTGAATCTAATGTGGTGCAAATTTCACCTTTTGACATTGACAGTTACAGCAATCAATTTGTTTTAGGACGTGGCGGCATCGCTATAAACAGTTTTAGCCCTGAAACTATTACAGGGGGCACAGGATCCGTTTTGACAATAAATGGCAACGGGTTTGGAAGTAATGTTGGCTCCGTTTTGTTTCGCGATGCTAACAGTGGAGGCACAAGTTTTTATACAGCTTTTGACTCACAAATCGTGAGCTGGTCAGATACGCAAATTTTAGTGGAAGTACCTAGCAGGGCTGGAACAGGTATTGTAAGAGTTGTAAGCGCGATTGGACCATTTGTCAATTCAACGTCTTCTATTCAAATTCCTTACTCTGAAATTAATGTTACCTCTAATGATATTTCATATCCCACACAACACGTCGATGATAATGGCGATGGCGGGTATCTGTGGTCAATGAGTGTCACATTTTTCTTAAACACACAAGCTAACCAATCTTTTACCAGAGCCTTCGATACTTGGCGCTGTGAAACGGGAATCAATTGGGATATCGCTCCGACTTTTTCTACAGTTAACACTATAGCTTTAGACAACACTAATATTATTAGATTTGACAGTGGTTCTGAATTGCCAAATGGTACACTTGGAAGAAATACCTCTTATTTTAGTGGTTGTTCAAATGGTAACGATGTAGAATGGTACATCTCTGAATTAGATATTGTATTTAATGATACAACAAACTGGCAGTTTGGAGAAGCAAACCCTACCAACTCTCAATATGATTTTGAAACAGTTGCAGTGCATGAGCTCGGTCATGGACATCAATTGGCACATGTTATCAATAATACGGCTATCATGCATTATGCGATAGGTCCAGGTTCAGTTAATCGTAATCTATCAGCCAATGACATCCTTGGTGGCAACGATGTGCAAACTAGAAGCACAACAAATCAAGTTTGTGGACGTGGATTAATGACCCCTCATAGTTGTTCTTTGGGGATTGACGACAATGATCTTTCTAATTATATCTCTATTTATCCAAACCCAGCTAAAAACGAAATCTTTATCAAAAACATTTACCATTCCTCAATCGAAAAAATTGAAGTGTATGACGCTACTGGTCGATTGGTAAAACAATCTACTTTAAAGGAAGCACAAAGCTTACTGACGATAGACACAAGCAATTTGTCTACTGGTGTATACATAATCAATATTGATTTAGAAGGCAAAACATTGACCAAGAAAATGATTATTGATTAATTTTGTCTTATCTCATACGGATTAAAAAAGCACTCAACATGAGTGCTTTTTGCATTTTTAGCAAACATCAATATTAAAATTTTGCTGCTTACGACTTTATCATTAATTTTCAAAAAGCAAAAAATTCTACTCTTATGAATATATCCAAATATATTTTTTCTATTTTTTATGTGTGTACAGTTTTTGCTTTCAGCCAACAACCGTCAACCTCTGCAACTGTTGTTGAAAAAGCACTACAGCAAAAGGAGGAAATGACTAAAAATTCTTTGGTAAAAAACATAGCTTTCGAAACCATTGGACCAACAGTTATGAGTGGTCGTGTAACGGACCTTGCTGTGAATCCAGAGAATCCAATTGAATTTTATGTCGCTTATGCATCTGGAGGGCTGTGGCATACCACCAACAATGGAACAACATTTACGCCAATACTCGATTCTTCAAACACACAGAATGTTGGCGACATAGCTGTTGATTGGAAAACACAAACGATTTGGGTTGGCACTGGTGAAAACAATGCATCACGATCAAGCTATGCTGGTATTGGGATTTTAAAATCCAATGATAACGGCAAGACATGGGAAAACGTTGGGCTAAAAGATTCACATCATATCGGGCGAATTTTAATCAATCCCAACAATCCAGATGAAGTTACTGTTGGTGTAACAGGTCATTTATATTCTCCAAACAGTCAACGAGGTATCTACAAAACTACAGATGGCGGCAAACATTGGATTCAAACACTTTTTGTAGATGATATGACTGGCATTATTGATCTTCAGCAATCCCCCAATAATCATAGCATCATGTTTGCTTCTTCATGGACTAAAGACAGAAAAGCATGGAATTTTGATGGTAGTGGAAGTAGTTCTGCCATCTACAAAAGTTTTGATGCCGGACACACTTGGACCAAAATGTCAATTGAAAATAGTGGTTTCCCTACTGGCAAAGGCGTAGGTAGAATTGGGTTTGCACTATTTAATGACGACACTATTTATGCTATACATGACAATCAATTCAGAAGATCTGAAGAATCTCAAGAAGGGACATCTGATGCACTGGTGAAAGATGATTTTAAAACGATGTCCACTGAAACATTTTTAAACCTTGACAACAACAAGTTAAATAATTATCTTAAGACGAATGGGTTTCAAGAAAAATACAAAGCTGAAAATATCAAACAGATGATAAAAGATGGAAATGTGCAGCCTGCAGACCTGTCAAACTATTTGGATGACGCAAACTCCATACTTTTTGATACACCAGTTATAGGTGCAGAGATTTACAAAAGCATAGATGGTGGCAATACATGGAATAAAACACACGACGGTTATTTAGATGATCTTTACTATAGTTATGGTTATTATTTTGGACATATTTATGTGTCTCCAGAAAATGTTAATCATGTTTATACATATGGTGTTCCTATTGTCAAATCCAAAGATGGCGGCAAAACATTTACTTCTATTGATGCTGGCAATGTTCATGCAGATCATCATGCGCTTTGGATCAATCCAAAAAATCCAAAACATTTGATTGATGGGAATGATGGTGGTGTGAATATCACTTATGATGATGGAGAAAACTGGATTAAGAACAATTCACCTTCAGTTGGACAATTTTACGCCATCAATGTAGATAACGAAAAGCCTTATAATGTCTATGGTGGTCTGCAAGACAATGGGGTTTGGTTTGGTGCTCACAATGCAAGACAAGATGAGAGTTGGCATCAAAGCGGTCAGTACCCATGGAAAAGTATCATGGGTGGAGATGGGATGCAAGTGCAAATAGATAGCAGAAACTCAAACATCGTGTACACCGGCTTTCAATTTGGGAATTATTTCAGAATTGACCGAGAGAAAGATCAAACAATCTACATTCAACCTAAACATGAATTGGGCGAAAATCCATATCGCTTCAGCTGGCAGACGCCTATTTTATTGTCACCTCACAATCAAGATATCTTGTATTTAGGAGGCAACAAATTGATGCGTTCCATGAATCAGGGTACAGATTTCACAGCCATAAGCAATGATTTAACCAATGGAGGCAAAAAGGGAAACGTCGCCTATGGTACTTTAACGGCAATCAGTGAATCTCCTTTTCAGTTCGGATTGATTTATACTGGAAGTGATGACGGTTTAGTGTATGTCACGAAAGATGCTGGTGGCAGCTGGACAAATATTTCATCCACCCTACCAAAGGATTTATGGGTTTCAAGGCTAGTTGCTTCAAAACATAAAAAAGAACGCATCTATGTTACGCTGAACGGGTATCGTTGGGATGATTTTTCCGTGTACATCTTTATGAGTAACGATTACGGACAATCTTGGACATCTCTCGGAAATAACATTCCTACGTCGCCTGTCAATGTCCTTCGTGAAGATTCAAAAAATGAAAATTTATTGTTTGTAGGAACCGATAATGGCGCTTATGTATCTTTCAATCAAGGGAATTCATGGGAAGCTTTTGGCAGAGGCTTGCCAAATGTTGCTGTTCATGATATTGCGATTCAAACTGAAGCAAATGATTTGTTATTGGGAACTCATGGAAGAAGTATTTATTTAACCAATATAGAAAATCTTCAATCCATGACTACCGAAAAAATGAAGGATCCCATCACGCTGTTTAAGGTTAAAAGTATGCGTCATTCAGAACGTTGGGGGAGATCATTTGGTACATGGTCTAAATCCTTTGATCCTTCTAGTGAACTTCAGTTTTACGCAAATAGTTCTGGAAAACAAACCATCAAAATTCTATCTGAAAAAAATTCAGAATTGCAAACTATTTCAATAAATGCTGATAAAGGTTTTAATGTTGTAGGCTATGATTTGACAATCTCAGAAACTGGAAGAAAATCCTTCTTGAAAGAAAACACTAATCTCGAAATTAAAACAGCGGAGAATGGGAAAGCATATCTTCCTGCAGGTGTTTATACCATTCAGATTGGCAGCGAAAAAACCAATTTGGAAATCAAATAACTTAAAATCATTCTAAATACGTTTTAAAGACTCTATTTTTTGGGTTTCAAACGTTTGAAGTGTATCTTTGCATGATAATAAACTAACTTCAAACGATGAGCGGAATTTTTAATTCTTCGATTGGAAGAAAGTTTGCCATGGCGCTTTCTGCATTCTTCCTAATGATTTTCTTACTTCAACATTTTGCTATTAATATTCTATCGGTCTTGAGTCCCGTAACATTTAACGAGGCTTCCCACTTTATGGGTACGTTTTGGGTCGTGCAATACATTTTTCAACCCGTTCTAATACTAGGTGTTATTTTTCACTTTGTGATGGGTTTTATTTTGGAAATAAGAAACCGAAACGCAAGAAAAATCAGTTATGCCAGAAACAATGGATCGGCAAATTCCACATGGATGAGCCGAAATATGATTTGGAGCGGACTGACCATTTTGTTGTTTTTAGGTTTGCATTTTTATGATTTCTGGTTGCCCGAAATTAACACTAAATATATTGAAGGTGACATGACCGGATTGCTTCCAAATGGCGACTATCGTTATTTTGAAGAATTACAACATAAGTTTGTTGACATATGGCGCGTCGCCCTATACTGTCTTGCCTTTGTGTTTTTGTCGCTACACTTATTACACGGTTTCAATTCCGCATTCCAATCGGTCGGAGCCAATAATAAATACACCAGAAGTTTAAAAGGTTTTGGAGTCGCATATGCAATATTGATTCCTGCGGGATTTATTTTCATTGCGTTGTTCCATCATTTTAATCACTAAAATAACATCTAATATGGCTTTAGATTCTAAAATACCAAAGGGTCCTCTCGCTGATAAGTGGACCAATTATAAAAATCACATTGACCTTGTGAATCCTGCCAATAAACGTAACATTGATGTTATTGTTATTGGAACAGGATTGGCAGGCGGTTCTGCTGCGGCAACGTTAGCGGAATTAGGCTATAATGTCAAAGCTTTTTGTTTTCAAGATTCACCACGTCGCGCTCACTCTATTGCGGCACAAGGTGGTATCAATGCAGCGAAAAATTATCAAGGTGATGGGGATTCTACGTATCGTTTGTTTTATGATACCGTAAAAGGTGGCGATTACCGTTCTCGTGAAGCGAATGTGTACCGTTTGGCAGAAGTTTCTGCAAATATAATTGACCAATGCGTGGCACAAGGTGTTCCGTTTGCACGTGAATATGGAGGCTATTTGGATAACCGTTCATTCGGTGGTGTTTTGGTATCTCGTACGTTTTATGCTGCAGGACAGACAGGTCAGCAGTTATTATTAGGTGCATATTCAGCCATGAACCGTCAAATTGGTCGTGGTAAGATCACGATGTACAACCGTCATGAAATGTTGGATGTTGTGGTTGTAGGCGGCAAAGCGAGAGGCATTATCGCTAGAAATTTGGTAACTGGCGAGATTGAGCGTCATTCTGCTCATGCTGTAGTTTTAGGTTCTGGTGGTTATGGAAACGTATTTTTCTTGTCTACAAATGCCATGGGAAGTAACGTAACTGCCGCTTGGAAAGCTCACAAACGTGGTGCTTATTTTGCAAATCCGTGTTATACCCAAATTCATCCAACCTGTATTCCTGTTTCTGGAGATCATCAATCAAAATTGACCTTGATGTCTGAATCACTTCGTAATGACGGACGTATTTGGGTGCCAAAACATATGGATGATGTAAAAGCCATTAGAGAAGGCAAATTAAAACCAACAGATCTTCCAGCAGAAAAAAGAGATTATTATTTAGAACGCCGCTATCCAGCTTTTGGAAACTTGGTGCCTCGTGATGTGGCATCCCGTGCCGCTAAAGAGCGTTGCGATGCCGGTTATGGTGTGAATAAAACCGGTGAAGCTGTTTATTTAGATTTTGAATCTGCCATTCAACGTTACGGAAAAGAACGTGCGCATGTCAGAGGTATGAATGAAAATGATGCTGTCTTGGTAAAAAAATTAGGTCAGGAAGTCATCAAAGAAAAATATGGCAACTTGTTCCAGATGTACGAAAAAATCGTAGATCAAAACCCATATGAAACACCAATGATGATTTATCCAGCGGTTCATTACACAATGGGTGGACTTTGGGTAGACTACAACCTGATGACCAATGTCCCTGGATTGTATTGTATTGGTGAAGCCAATTTCTCCGATCATGGCGCCAACCGTCTCGGTGCGTCTGCATTAATGCAAGGTTTGGCGGATGGCTATTTTGTATTGCCATATACCATAGGAGATTATTTATCCAAGGACATTAGGACCGGAAAAATACCAACAAATTCTCCAGAATTTGACGAAGCCGAGAAAAATGTGACTGATAGTCTAAACCATTTGATTAACAATAATGGAGCGCATTCCGTTGATCATTTCCATAAAAAGCTTGGAAAAATCATGTGGAACAAATGTGGGATGGCAAGAAATGCTGAAGGTTTAAGAGAAGCCATTGTTGAGATTGCAGAACTTCGTAAAGAATTCTGGAAAGATGTAAGGGTTCCAGGTACTCAAAACGAATACAACGAAGAACTGGCAAAAGCCATGCGTGTTGCGGACTTTTTAGAGTTGGGTGAATTGTTCGCCAAAGATGCTCTGCAACGTGAAGAATCAGCAGGTGGTCATTTTAGAGAAGAATATCAAACGGAAGAAGGCGAAGCATTACGTCGTCCAGAGTTCCAATATGTGTCTGCTTGGGAATACAAAGGAGAACCGAAAGATGCAGTGCTTCACAAGGAAGAATTGGAGTATGATAATATTGAAGTGAAAGAAAGAAGCTACAAATAGTTTATGGTTGATAGTTGTTAGTTTATGGTTTGCATAATCTAACAACGAGCAACTAATAACCAAAGACTAAAATATATGAAATTAACCTTAAAAATATGGCGTCAAAAAAACGCCGACACCAAAGGAAAACTAGTCGATTATCCAATAGATGGTATCGAAGGCGATATGTCCTTTCTTGAAATGCTCGACGTTTTAAACGAAGGGTTGATCAACAAAGGCGAAGAACCAGTAGCATTTGACCACGACTGTCGTGAAGGGATTTGCGGTTCTTGTTCATTATACATTAATGGTGAAGCTCATGGACCCGACCGATTGATCACCACATGCCAATTGCACATGCGTATGTTCAAAGATGGTGACACGATTCATATCGAACCTTTTAGAGCGACTGCATTTCCTGTGATAAAGGATTTAATTGTTGATAGAAGCTCGTTTGATAGAATACAACATGCCGGCGGATTCGTTTCAGTCAATACTTCTGGAAATACAATTGATGCCAACGCCATTCCTGTAAACAAACATGATGCTGACGAAGCCTTTGAGGCGGCAACCTGTATTGGTTGTGGTGCATGCGTAGCGAGTTGTAAGAACTCTTCAGCAATGCTGTTTGTTGGCGCTAAAGTATCTCAATTTGCATTGTTGCCACAAGGCAAAATAGAGGCGACTGATCGTGTTTTAAACATGGTGAAACAAATGGATGAAGAAGGCTTTGGGAACTGCTCCAATACGGGTGCTTGCGAAGTGGAATGTCCGAAAGGTATTTCATTGGAAAATATTGCACGTATGAATCGTGAATATTTGGCAGCCAGTTTAAAAGGCTAATAAATTCATACAATAAAATCTTAAATCCCAAGTAATCGCTTGGGATTTTTTGTTTCTTTATATCTCAATTTACAACCATGGAATCACCATCAACATATTATCAAAATAACGCAAAAAAATATCAAGAAGAAGCAGATCGTCTCCACAAACAAATGACGCTTTTCAGTACGGTCCGTTTACTCGTTTTTTTAGCTACAGGTGCTGGTATTTACTTTTTTATCCCCAATTGGACCATCGCTATAGCAATTGCAATTATCGGCATTATCGCATTCGTTCTATTGCTGTCAAAACACACAGACATAAAGGATAAACGTCAATTGAAATTAGCGCTCGTGGATGTCAACACCACGGAATTGGAGATTCTCTCCGGCAATTTTCATCACAGAGAACAAGGCTTAAGCTACCAAGACTCTTTACATTATTACAGTTTAGATATCGATCTTTTTGGCAAAGGATCATTCTTTCAATTCATTAATAGAACCACCATTAATGAGGGCACTCAACAACTTGCAGATGTACTGAAGGCCAACAATATCGAAGGCATTTTACAACGACAACAAGCGATAAAAGAACTCGTCTCCAAATCTGATTGGCGACAACTATACTCGGCCACTTCAAGTTTGATTAAGGTAGAAACCTCTGCAGAATCTATAATTACTTGGCTAAAATCGCACCAATCATTTTTGCCCAAAGCCATGTTATGGATTCCTTTTGCTTTTTTAGCTGGCACAATTGGTGTCTTTACATTGTTCTTTCTGGAAATGCTTCCCATTGCATTTGTAGGCTATTGGCTTCTTTTAGGATTACTGATTACGGGTCGCTATTTTAAAAAAATCAGCAATTTGGCATCCAAGACGGAAAAAATCAAAGACACGTTTAAACAATACGCGTTACTTTTGAATCAAATAGAAAATGAAACATTTACTTCCGAATTGTTACTAGAAAAGAAAAAAAACATTCAATTCAATTTCAACAATGCTGAAGAAAAAGCATCAGATGTTTTCAAAAAACTATCCAAATCATTGGATGCTTTGGACAACCGAAACAATTTTATTTCTGCGATTTTTGGAAATGGTTATTTCTTGACAGATTTAAAAAACAGCTATCGTGTAGAAAAATGGATTAAGACTTATGGCGACAAAGTAGAAAATTGGTTTGAAGTTGTTTCCTTTTTCGATGCCTACAATAGTTTGGGAAATTATGCCTACAACCATCCAAAATATGTTTTTCCAAACATCACAAATGATACAAACGTCATTAAAGCAAAAAATTTAGGACATCCATTATTAAAAGTTCAGAAACGTGTTGACAATGACTTAAAAATTGAAACTGAACAATTCTTTATAGTTACAGGTGCAAATATGGCTGGCAAGAGTACGTTTTTAAGAACCGTATCCTTGCACATTGTGATGTCGAATGTTGGTTTGCCAGTTTGCGCTACGTCTAGTAACTATAACCCAGTCAAGCTAATAACAAGCATGCGCACGAGCGATTCGCTAACAGATGACAGTTCTTATTTCTTTTCAGAATTGACACGCCTAAAATTCATCGTAGATGCCATTCAAAATGAACCTTATTTTATCATTTTAGATGAAATTTTAAAAGGCACAAATAGTACAGACAAAGCGATCGGATCACGAAAATTTGTTGAAAGGTTGGTAGCATCTAACGCAACAGGTATTATTGCGACACACGATTTGAGTTTGTGTGAAATTGATAAAGAACTTGAAGATGTGAAAAATTATTTTTTTGATGCGGAAATCATCAATGATGAATTGCATTTTGATTATACTTTTAAATCAGGTATCTGTAAAAACATGAACGCTAGTTTTCTATTGAAGAAGATGGAGATTATTTAAAAAAATCCTGCGAACACAGATATCATTTCAAAAGTTAGATCACAGTTGAAGTAATGAATAAAACTTACTCTGAAAATAACCAACTTTAGTATAGATATTACACAAAAAAACCCTTTCTGTATCAGAAAGGGCTTTTAAATAATTCTAAAGATTGTAATCCTTAAACCTCAAAAGGTTCAATAGATACATAAGACTTATTATCTTTTTTCTTTGTGAATTTTACTAGACCGTCAACTTGCGCGTGCAATGTGTGATCTTTTCCTCCATACACATTTTCACCTGGGTGATGCGTATAGCCTCTTTGTCTTACGATGATATTTCCAGCAATAGCAGCTTGTCCACCAAAAATCTTCACACCAAGGCGTTTCGATTCTGATTCTCTACCGTTTTTAGAACTACCAACTCCTTTTTTATGAGCCATTGTCTTAAGGTTTTATATTGTTATACTTAATGGATTGAAAATTACTTTTCAATTCCACCATCTAATCTGTCTTGTAATTCTTTTAACTCATCCCACTTACCATCAGCAGCTAATTTAGCTTGTTTTGGCCAACTATCAGTTACTAAATGTGCTAAATTAGAACTTGCTTCTGTCAAAATTTCGCTAATAGCCTCTGGCTTCATTTTAGCAACTTTTGCAAAAGTGTCAACTCCTGCAGCAACTAATGCTTCAGCAGCTTTTGGTCCAGCACCTTCAATTTTTTTCAAATCGTCCGCTTTCGCAGCTGATTTTTTAGGAGCAGCCTTCTTTGGTTCAGGTTTAGCTTCCTTTTTTGCTTCCTTCACTGGAGCCGCTTTTTCAGCTTTCGCTGGTTTTGCTTTTTCAGTTTTTGGAGCTTTTGTAGCTCCAGAAGCTACAATACTTTCAATGACGATTTCAGTAAGAGCTTGACGGTGTCCGTTTTTTACACGGTATCCTTTACGTCTTTTCTTTTTGAAAACGATCACTTTGTCACCTTTAAGGTGACCTAAGACTTTTGCTCCTACTTGAGCTCCGTCTATAGCTGGGGCGCCTAAAGTAATATTGTTACCATCACCAATAAGAAGAACGTTGTCGAAAGATACTTTCTTTCCTTCTTCTGTTGATAAACGGTGAACAAACACTTTCTGGTCTTTTTCAACTTTGAATTGTTGCCCTGCTATCTCTACAATTGCGTACATAGCGTAACGTTTAAATTAGTTAAATTTTTATTATAAAATGGGTGCAAATATACACCTAAATAATTAATCTACAAATGTTTTTATTCTGTAAAATAATTAAGCGACATCTTCTAAAAAAATGCCGCTCAAAAACTTAATAGGTTTTATAATTTATCGTGTAGAAGCGTCATCTTCCTTTTTATGTTCTACTAAATTTTCTTGCTGTCCTACATTCTGACTTTTTTTGAAAATTTGCATACACGTTAAGGTCAGCACCGCAGTCGAAGCCAAGCCTTCGATGATTAAAATAATTATCAATATTCCGGCTCCTTGATCCGTATCATCAAACCATTCCTCTAATATGGTCTGTGTAAATGCTTGATCTAGATGAAACATATAGATTGCCATAAACACTACGAAAATTCCAGTCGCGATAAAACCTGTTAGCAAGCCGGTTTTAAATCCATCCACATAGGTGAAGGCCTGTCCACTTTTGAGTTTATAATATTTAATAGCAAAAAAGATGCCCGCAGCTACAATCGCTCCATTAAAAAGACGTAACCATGGATTTTCGTGAAGTCCAAAAAGTTTTAGAAGTAAAAAATACGCGATTAATCCTGCAGTGGTAAAAAGTCCATATTTAATTGCGACTGACAAAGATGCATTCATTGAAAGATGATTTTATAATTGAGGTAATAAAATTCGGGAAAAATTGTGATTTAATATAATTTTCTCACTTATTTTTTAATTTATCATGGGGAATTGGAATGCTCTTTCCTTATTTTTGTAAGAATGATGTAACAATTTGACGCATTCAAAGACTTACATTAGACATAACTAATTTTTAAAACAAACTCACAATGAAAAAATGCTTATTTTCTTTAGCTTCTTTGATGTTTGTTGGTCTTATGGCCAATGCTCAAAAAGTTGAATTTGAAGAGTATGATCTTGACAATGGCATGCACGTCATTTTACATCAGGACAATACCGCTCCTGTAGTGATTACTTCAGTAATGTACCATGTAGGTGCGAAAGATGAAAACCCAGAACGTACTGGTTTTGCCCACTTTTTTGAACACCTTTTATTTGAAGGCACAGAAAACATCAAACGTGGCGAATGGTTCAACGTCGTTTCTTCGAATGGCGGAAGTAACAACGCCAATACTACAGACGATAGAACGTATTATTATGAAGTGTTCCCTTCCAATTCTGTTGAACTAGGATTGTGGATGGAATCAGAGCGTTTAATGCACCCAATCATTAACCAAATTGGTGTGGACACTCAAAATGAAGTTGTAAAAGAAGAAAAACGATTGAGAGTTGACAACCAACCTTACGGAAACTTTCTTGCAGAAGTAAAAAAGAACTTGTTCTTCAAACATCCATATCGTTGGGCAACTATCGGTTCTATGGATCATTTAGATGCTGCAACTCTTGATGAATTTCAAGCATTCAACAAAAAATTCTACGTACCAAACAATGCTGTATTGGTTGTAGCTGGTGACATTAACAAATCGGAAGTAAAGAAAATGATCAAAGATTACTTTGGCCCAATTCCAAGAGGTCCTGAAGTAACGAGAAATTTGGAGCGTGATGAACCGATTACCGAAGCGCTAACGGCAACGGCTTATGACCCAAACATTCAAATTCCTGCAGTCATTGCTGCTTACAGAACGCCATCACAAAAAGAGAGAGATTCGTACGTTCTAAACATGATTTCTAGCTATTTGAGTGGAGGAAAAAGTTCTGTACTTTACAAGAAAATGGTTGATGAGAAGAAAATGGCTTTACAGGTAGGAGCATTTAGCTTTAGTCAAGAAGATTATGGTTCGTATATTTTATACGGATTGCCACTTGGCGATGTGACTTTAGAAACATTGATGGCAGAAATGGATGAAGAGTTGGTGAAACTACAAACTGAACTGATTTCGGAACGTGATTATGAAAAACTTCAAAATCAATTTGAAAATCAATTTGTAAATTCCAATTCTAGCATCTCTGGGATTGCTGGTTCTTTAGCGACATATTATATGTTGTATGATGATGTAAATTTAATCAATAACGAAATTGACATCTATCGTTCTATAACTAGAGAAGATATCATGGCAACTGCTAAAAAGTATTTGAACCCAAATCAACGTTTGGTTTTGGATTACTTACCAAAAAAAGATGATAAATAATATGAAAACAATACACAATATGAAAACTTATATATCAGCGTTCTTAATGGTATGTTTTATGGCTTTTGGTGCACAAGCACAAATTGACCGTTCGCAACCACCGAAACCAGGACCTGCACCCAAAATTGATTTAAAAACACCTAAAGAATTCACACTTCCAAATGGTATGAAGGTGATGGTTGTTGAGAACCATAAATTACCAAGAGTTGCTTTTAACCTTACAATTGACAATAAACCTGTTCTTGATGGTGACAAGCATGGAGTTTCAAGTTTACTTGGAGCTATGCTAGGCAATGGAACTAAAACCATCTCAAAAGATGATTTCAATGATGAAGTTGACTTCATGGGAGCCAATATTAATTTCAGTTCTTCTGGTGGTTATGCCGCTGGTTTAACCAAGTTTTCAAACAGAATTTTGGAATTGATGGCAGATGCGGCCATGAATCCACTATTAGTTGAAGAAGAATTCCAAAAGGAAAAGGACAAACTTTTAGAAGGTTTAAAATCTGAAGAAAAAAGTGTGGATGCAGCTGCGGCTCGCGTTGGCGATGCATTATCTTATGGCGTACAGCATCCATATGGTGAGTTTACCACTACAGAAACTGTAAACAATATCAATTATGGTGACGTCTATGCTTATTACCAAAAACAATTCAACCCAAACAACGCTTATTTAGTAGTGGTTGGAGATGTGACCATGAAAGACGTAAAGGCGCAAATCGAAAAGACTTTTGGTAAGTGGAAAAAATCAGTAGTAGTGGACGTGACTGTTCCTGCTGCTGCCGCAAATGCACAATACACACAAATCAACTTTGTGGATATGCCAAATGCTGTTCAATCGAACGTTAGCTTAAAGCACAATGTGGATTTAAAAATGAACAACCCAGATTACCACGCAGTTTTAATCGCCAATAAAATTTTAGGTGGAGGTTTCAGCAGTTATTTGAATATGAACCTTCGTGAGAAGCATGGTTATACCTATGGTGCACGCTCTGGAGTGGATTCAGATAAATACGTAGGTCAATTCTCGGCAAGTACGGCAGTGAGAAATATGGTGACTGACAGTACTGTCATTAATATGTTACAGGAAATTAACCGTATTAAATCAGAACCTGTTTCTGCTGAAGACTTAAGTAATGCCAAAGCAAAATATGTTGGAGACTTCGTATTGGCTTTAGAAAGCCCACAAACCATTGCACGATATGCGTTGAACATTAAATTGAACGATTTACCTAAAGATTTTTACGCTACCTATTTGCAGAAAATCAATGCAGTTACTGCAGAAGACGTCACACGCGTAGCCAACAAATACTTTAAGACTGAAAACTCTAGAATTGTTGTAGTTGGCAAAGGAACTGAAGTTGTTGAAAATCTAGAGAAAACAGGAATTCCTATTATGTATTTCGACAAGTATGCAAATCCTGTGGACAAGCCAGTATTTTCTAAACCTTTACCGGATGGTGTAACTGCGCAAACAGTTATGGATAATTACTTCAAAGCTGTTGGTGGTAAAGACAAAATGCAAGCTGTAAAAAGTACGCACAGTGTTGCAAATGTCACTGTAGAAGGAGCTCCATTCCCTATGAAAGGTGAGATGAAATCAATGGCTCCAAACATGCAATCTCTTGAAATGTCAGCAGAAGGAATGGGTACTATTATTAAACAGAAATTTAATGGAGAAGCAGGTTACGCCGAACAGATGGGACAACGCAAAGACTTAACAGCAGAAGAAATAGCTGAAAAGAAAGGTGACTATGCTATCTTTCCTGAACTTTATTATGAAGCTGCAAATTTGAACTTGGAAAGCATCATGGATATCGATGGCAATGAAGTTTACAAATTAAAGGTAACCGAAGGTGGAGAAGATACATTCAGATACTATGATACCAAAACAGGTTTATTGGCTAGAGAAGAATCCACTCAAGAAGGAAATGGTCAATCTATAACGTCTGTTGTAGATTATGGCAATTATTCTGAAGTTAGCGGAGTTCAATTTCCATATAGCATGACTATCAAAGCTGGTCCACAAGTCATCAACATGAACATCACAAACGTGAAAGTTAATGAAGGTGTAACAGAGGCTGATTTTAAATAAAAAATTAGGTCAGTTCAAGTAATTTTAAAAAGTGCAGAATAGTATTTTTTTAAAATATATCGAGAACTCTATTAAGAATATTCTTTTAAAAAATCCGAAGCTTCATCGTTTCGGATTTTTTTATGGTTTAGGGCGATGCGAAAGATAAACACCTACCAAAATAATCATGGATGCAAATCCCTGTGTTAAGGTAAACACTTCCCCATCCAAAGTTCCCCAGACCAGAGCAACAATAGGCATCAAATAGGTAACAGACGATGCAAAAACAGGAGTTGCTATTTGAATTAAATTATTAAACAGGACTTTCGCCAAAGCGGTCCCAAAAATTGATAAAATAGTCACATAGACTAAAGACATCTTAAAGTTTGGATTTTCGAATGTGGTGACGCTAAAAAACCCTGAATAAATCAAGACGATGACTGCAGGTATAAAAATGACGACATAGTTGGACGTTGCAATCGCCAAAGGCTTCACGTTATACAATTTAGTTTTGATGAGATTCACATTTAGCCCATACAAAATTGTTGAAATAATAATAAATCCAGCAAACATATAATTCTGCTTTGGATTGAGGTCTGCACCTTTAAAAATAAGTAAGGCAGTTCCAATAAAACCTATAATCACACCCAACATCTGTCTCTTGGTGGACGCAACTTTAAAAACCGCCAAACCCATTAGCAATGTGCTCAAAGGCGTTAAAGAATTCAAAATCGAAGTGATCGAACTGTCTATTTCAGTTTCTGCAATGGCAAACAAAAACCCAGGAAAAAAAGAGCCGATAAACCCAGAAAGTGCCAACCATTTCCACTGATGCCTTTCTATGGTTTTAATAGTTCTATAACCCGCTATAAAGAGTAAAAGACCTGTAATTGTGGTTCGAAGCGCTCCCAACTGAAAAGGAGTTAATCCAAGAAGCGATTTTTTTATGAGAATAAAAGAGCTGCCCCAGATCAAAGAAAGAATTATAAGATAGATCCATTTGACATTGATATTATTTTCTTGCATTGACAATTGTTTGATAAAAATGGTAGTAAATATCGACTCTAATCCCTATAACTATCAGATTACACGAAAATCTTTTGACTCTCTCCCGTCTTCCATCTCCCATAAATCACAAAAATCGTTAAATATGATACAAGAAATGGCATTATTTTTTAGATTTGTTCATAATTCAATTTAGAATCTATGAAAACTATTAAAAATACATTATTTGTTGCACTAATTGCTTTAGTTGTAGTTGCGTGTAAAAATGAAGCGCAGCCAGAAGTAAGAACGGTTGAAACAGAGACAACTAAAGAAATAGCTAAATTAGATCCAAATGCACATTACGCAAAAGCCGAATTTGGTATTGAGGGTATGACATGTGCGATGGGATGTGCCAAAACTATCGAAAAGAAAATTGCTGGAATGGAAGGTGTGAAATCGGCTAAAGTTGATTTTACAAAGGAAATAGCAATGGTAGAATATGACGATGCCAAAGTAACACCAAAAACACTTGAAGAGGCCGTTAAAAAAACGGGTGACATGTATTCTGTAAAAGACATGAAAACTGTGGAAGCTTTTTCTACTGAAAAAGAAGCGCATGCATGCAAGCCTGGTTGTACAATGGATTGTTGCGCAGACAAGGCGAATGACGGAAAAGGAGTTGCCGATATGAAAGCTTGTGATGCAGATTGTAAAAAAGCCTGTTGTGCTGACAAGAAGAAAGCATAAACAAGTTCAATATATAAATAAAAAAGAAGCCACTTTGTAAGTGGCTTCTTTTTTATTTATAAATCCCAAGTTTTAAAGGGTCTTTTACTTAATTCTGAATTATAGTATTTTGAATCTCCCGTAACTTCAATTCCAAGCCAAAGGGGTTTTTCAAAAATTTCTGATTCATGATTCAACTCAACTTCTGCAACAATCAACCCTAGATTGTCTCCAAAAAACTCATCTACTTCAAAGAGATGACTACCAAGTTTCACTTCATAACGAATTTTATCAATGACACCTGTTTCACATAATTTTAAAAGCGCTTCCGCCTCTACTTTAGAAAGTTCTTTTTCCCATTCAAATCTTGTCAAACCGTCATTTGAAGAGGGTCCTTTTACGGTTAAAAACCCTTTGTTATCTCTCAATCTAATTCTAACAGCTCGCTTTTTATTTGAATTCAAATAACCTTGACTAATGTGTGTTTTATTGAAAGCTTCCAACTTGAAAACATTCGAGGTCACCAAAAATTTACGTTCAATTTCAATCATTATACTTGCCACGAAAGTGTTGTCTCATTTTATATTATCTCCAAGTTCCTGAATTACTTTAGATTTAATTCGTCCTGATTTATAATCATGATTTGCTAACCACACCATGCAATTCGATATGGTTTCTGGATGAATGGGTCTGTAACGTTTCAACTCTCCCAACTTCAATATTGGTTTTAACAAAGAAAATACAAATTTCATAATCGATTCTCCCAAGCGCTTTTCATCTCTATCACCTGTTATTAACGAAGGCTGCAAAATGTAGGTGTTCTCTATGTTGAATTTGAGCACAGCAGCTTCCATTTTACCTTTGATTCGGTTATAAAACACCTTGCTTTTCACTTTGGCTCCTAATGCTGAAATCACCATGAAGGTTTGGATGCCATTTAGTTTGCAAAGTGATGCCGCACGGACCGGAATGCCATAATCAATTTTCTTGTAGGTGTCTTTGTTTGAGGTTTTGGATTTGGTTGTTCCGATGCAGCAAAAAACCTCGTCGGATTTAAATTTGTCTTTGTAATGCTCCAACTCAAATAAGTCCACAATATATTCCGTCAATTTGGAATGCTCAATCCCGCAACTATTTCTACCGAACACTATAATCTGTCGGTAGCGATCATCGTTTAAAAGCTGTTTCAAAAGCGTCCCTCCTGTAAGTCCGGTTGCACCTAAAATGATGGCGGATTTAGACATGATCTGTAGTTTTAAGTTTATTAATTCTCATATATCGATACCGAAACTGGGAATTTGAAAAATTTCGGATTCTCCAGAATAACACAAATTATATAATCCCTAAATTTACGTCATGCCAGACAATTTACCAATAAGAAAGATTATTCATATAGATATGGATGCATTTTATGCGTCGGTGGAGCAAATGGACAATCCTGAATTGAAAGGTAAAGCGCTTGCCGTAGGTGGAAGCGAGAAACGTGGAGTTGTGGCTGCCGCAAGTTATGAGGCACGGAAATATGGTGTACGAAGCGCCATGAGCGGCGTTCAGGCAAAACGGAATTGCCCTGATTTGATTTTTGTTCCACCACGATTCGATCGGTATCATGAGATTTCGAAAAAAATCAGAAAGATCTTCCATGAATACACCGATTTGGTCGAACCTTTATCGCTTGATGAAGCTTATTTAGATGTGACTGAAAACAAAAAAGGGAATCCGAGCGCATCATTATTGGCCAAAGAGATTCGGGAACGCATTTTTAACGAAGTGGGTTTAACCGCCTCCGCAGGAATTTCTGTGAATAAGTTTGTAGCAAAAATAGCGAGCGACTATAACAAACCCGACGGACAGAAAACAGTGAATCCTGAAGATGTTTTGGATTTTTTGGAACAATTGGACGTTCGGAAATTTTACGGTGTCGGAAAAGTAACCGCCGAAAAAATGTACCAATTGGGCATTTTTACAGGAACCGATTTAAAAGTCAAAACGTTGGAATATCTTGAAGATAATTTTGGAAAATCCGGGATTTACTACTATGAGCTCGTTAGAGGAATTCATCATAGCGAAGTAAAGCCTAATCGCATCCGTAAATCATTGGCAGCCGAACGTACTTTTAATGACAATTTATCTTCGGAAATTTTCATGATGGAAAAGTTGGATAAAATCGCCAAGGAAGTAGCCAAACGACTTGAAAAAAGCAAGGTCGCAGGCAAAACTGTCACCTTAAAAATTAAATATAGCGACTTCACACTTCAGACAAGGAGCAAAACTTTGCCTTATTTTATCAGTGATAAAAGTGTTATTCTAGAAACGGCAAAAGACCTCTTGTATCAGGAAAAAATGAGTAACTCGGTGCGGTTATTAGGGATTTCTATGTCAAACTTGAACACAGAAGCTTCGAAAAAATTAGAATCCAATGAGAAAGAAACGACTGTGAGTGTGCAATTGAAATTCGGATTTTGAACAATGTTGTAACAATTCGACAAAATTCCTATCTTTAAAAAAACACTTAATGATGAGGATTATTCTAACCATAATTACAGTATTATTTATTGTTCAATACGGCTTTTCTCAAGACACCACTTGCAACTGCTCCAAAGATTTGGATTTTGTAATCGCAGAATCAGAAGACACGCCTAGTTTTAAGAGTCAAATAAAAGACGACGCCTACCTTAATGATTTCATAAAAAAACTTAAAATATCCATTGAGAGTGACTCCAATATTGAATTGAATTGTTTGGGGTATCTCCAAAAATATTTGAAAATTGTCAAGGATAATCATTTATATATTTCCAATTCGAATACTGAAATAGATTACAGCGCCTTTTTTCCAATTGAATCCGACATTGAAGGCTACATTATTAAAGCCAAATCCGACACAACTGATGAACTTACCGGTATCTATTCACTCCTTGATCTATACAAAGTAGCTGTTGTAAAAAAGACAGAAGACACATACCAAGCGATTTTGCTTGAAACGACGAATGAAAAATGGACCATTGGCCAAACAAAATTTACGCTTAGAAAAACCCCAGCAGGACTAGAAGGGATATTTTATGATGGTGTGCAAAGTCCTGTTTTTATAAATGTGGAGTATAAAAAAGGTCGATTGTTTCCCGAAAGATGGATTAAGGAAGATAAAAAAGAACAGTATACCTTTAATCCTTATGATTTGGATGATGAAAAATTGCAATACAAAAAACTTGACGTCAACTTGCATTATGTTCGATTGGGTAACTTTAGTGGTATGACGTCTAATTATAACAGAGCGAAAGCACTATTGAAGACTTTGGAAAAAGAGGTTACAACCGGAGACGTCATCATCGACTTACGTAACAATGGCGGTGGTGGTCCGAGAACTTCTGATTTGTTCAAGAAATTTTTCAAAAAGAACAAAAAAGATTTAAATATATACGTGATTCAAAACATATATTGTGGTAGTGATTGTGAACAATTCTTGCTGAAATTGAAAGATCAGCAAACAGTTAAAACCTTTGGAGAAAACACAAGAGGAGCACTAGCCTACGGATATGGCAATTATAGCAAACCTAGCCTCAAAACACCTTGTAATGATTACTTGTTAGGTTTAACAACTTCAAAATACGAGAAGTACCTTCCTTATGAAGTCCTCGGAATTTCACCAGATGTTTACCTTAATTTTCAAGAGGATTGGATTAATCAAGTATTAAATTCCATAGACAGATAAAAGCCTCCAAATCGGTGGGGATTTGGAGGCTGTTTTATAAGTAATGTAAAGTTTTAGAAACTACAGCTTGTAATCTCCGTAACCCTTAAAGTATTGACCATGCCTTTTTCCTGAATTGGCATTGCAGCAAGGCTAACTAACATGTCACCAAGTTCCAAATAGCCCATCTTACAGGCAATGGCATTCACATCTTCTATGGTTTCATCTGTACTTACAAATTTGTCATAGAAAAAAGCCTTCACACCCCAAAGTAAACTTAATTGTGTCAGAATTCTTTTATTAGAGGTGAATACTAAAATATGAGCACTTGGTCGCCAAGCCGAAATTTGAAAGGCTGTATAACCACTATTGGTCAATGTTGAAATCGCCCTCGCATTGATTTCATTCGCCATATGTGCGGCATGATAACAAATCGATTTGGTGATATAACGCTTGGTACGAATATGAGGTGGAATTTGTGGGACTTTAATCAATGGTGAGTCTTCCACGCTTTTGATGATATTGGCCATTTGACGAATTACCTGTACGGGATATTGGCCAACAGAGGTTTCACCAGACAACATTACCGCATCGGCACCATCCATTACCGAATTGGCAACATCATTTACCTCTGCACGCGTTGGTGTTAGACTCGTAATCATCGTTTCCATCATTTGGGTTGCAATAATCACTGGAATTCTAGCTCGTTTGGCACGTAAAACCAATTGTTTTTGAATCAAGGGCACCTCTTCTGCAGGAATTTCCACACCTAAATCACCTCGAGCTACCATCAAACCGTCGCAATAGGCAACAATCTTGTCAATGTTTTCAACAGCTTCTGGTTTTTCGATTTTAGCTATAATTGGAATTTTGTGGTCGCTATGCTCCTTAATCAACTCTTCCAACTGCATCAAATCTTCAGCATGACGCACAAAGGATAGTGCCATCCAATCCACTTTCATCTTGATAGCAAAGATGGCGTCTTCAATATCTTTCTCGGTCAACGCTGGTTGTGAAATATTCGTGTTAGGGAGGTTAACACCTTTCTTCGACTTTAAAGGTCCACCTTGAATCACTTTGGCTTTAACTTCAGATTTTTTATCTGTGGAAACAACTTCAAAAATCAATTTTCCGTCATCCAAAAGGATTTTTTCTCCTGGCTTAGCATCTTGTGGAAATCTGTCATAAGTCATGTACACACGTTCCTTTGTACCTTCAAATTTTTTGCCAGTAGCAAAAATAATTTCATCGCCTGGATTAACTATCACTTCGCCTTTCATCACTCCAACACGCAGTTTTGGTCCTTGTAAATCACCAAGAATGGCAGCATTGAAACCAAACTCTTCATTAAGATCACGAATCATCGTAATACGCTCTTCTACATCCTTATAATCGGCATGCGAAAAATTCACCCTGAAGACGTCCACACCTTCCTCCATCATCGCTTTTAAAACTTCTCTCGAGCTTGTGGCTGGCCCCAATGTGGCTACTATTTTGGTTTTTTTTCTTTTTAACATGTATTCAAAAAATTAAATTGTCTTTAGATTTTATCTGTTCAGTATCAATACTGTAACTTGTTATTAATTGTGGTATTTGTTGAAGCGTTTGTAATAATTCGCCTTCTTTGGTATAAGTATCATCATCACTTGTGATTTTCAAAAAAAAATCCACCTTTTTTAATTCAGGTAATAAATGATACGTTTTTAGCATCTTTTCGCCACTACTAAATAGAGAACCAGAACTTTGTAGGCTAGCTACCTCTTTTTTGCAGACATTGGATATTAGATTCCAAGTGGTCTGTTGCTGTTCATCTTCCCATTGATAAATGGAATAATTGGCATCCAAATATTTGTAATCCAAATCTTGTGGCATTCTCACAAGACTGATGCCTAAATTTTTATTGAGAAGATAGGCCAATCGATAATCTTCTAACCTACAATGTATGGCAATCAGGGAAAAAGAGGGATCGTAAAAATCGTCGACTAGCAGTTTATGTACGGCCATATTATAGCAATCATGATGGTAAATATAGCATTTTATCAGTACGGCTGTATGAAGTTTTCGTTAATCTTAACGAAAGAAAAACACGAAAACGTTATAGTTTCGAATGTTTTGAAGAAACTCCTTACACTATGAGTTAAAAAGGCTTGGTGATCTTATTTTGAAAAGCAAAAAAGGCACGTTTTGATGCTTTTTCTTCAGCCTTCTTTTTGGAGGTCGCACGTGCTTTGGCAACAATTTTATTATCAATCGATAGTTTAACACTGAAATGTTTAATGTTATCATTCCCGGTGTCTTCATACACGTTATAATCGAAAGATTTCTTCTCTTTTTGACACCATTCAATCAGCAGACTTTTATAGCTGATGACTTTACCTTCCAAAGTCTCGATATCGACATGAGCATCGATAACGCGCTTAAAAATGAATTTCTCACAATATTTATAACCGCGATCTAAAAATATGGCGCCAACCAACGCTTCGAATAAATTTCCATGGATGTTACTTCCAAAATTATTCTTGGGGATTTTTGTCTCCACAAAATCAATTAAGTTGAGTTCTTTTCCTAATTCGTTGAGATGTTCCCTACTGACGATTTTAGAACGCATTTTAGTAAGATAGCCTTCATCGCCCTCTGGAACTTCTCCATATAAATACGAAGCCACTACGGAGCCTAACATAGCATCACCTACAAACTCGAGGCGTTCATAATTAACGGCTCCTCCCTTCTCGTCCTTGATGTTCATGGATCGATGAGTGAAGGCTTTTACGTAAAGTCCTTTGGTTTTCGGCTTAAAACCTATAATTTTTTCAAGCTGTAAAAAAAAATTCCCGTCAATTTTTTTTGAACGGGAATTTAGTATGTTACGAATGTAATTAGTCATTCGATCGTTAATCTAATTTTTTGAAAAGCACACATGCGTTGTGTCCACCAAATCCAAAAGTATTACTCATTGCAACTTTAACGTCTCTTTTTTGAGCCTTGTTAAGTGTCAAGTTTAATTCAGAATTGATGTTCTCATCAACTACACTATGATTGATAGTTGGCGGTACAATGCCGTGTTCCATAGCCAAAATAGCTGCGATGGATTCAACAGCACCAGCTGCCCCCAATAAATGACCTGTCATGGACTTGGTAGAGTTAATATTGATGTTTTTTGCATGGTTACCAAAAACTTCTGCAATTGCTTTCAGTTCGGCAACATCACCTAATGGTGTGGATGTACCATGAGTATTGATATGATCCACATCTTCTGGTTTCAATCCTGCATTCTCCAAGCAGTTTTTCATGACCGCAATAACACCGATTCCATCAGGATGCGGTGCTGTCATGTGGTAAGCATCCGAAGATAATCCACCACCCAACACTTCAGCATAAATTTTGGCGCCTCTTGCTTTTGCATGTTCATAATCTTCAAGAATGATGGCACCTGCACCTTCACCCAAAACAAAACCATCTCTGGTAGCGTCAAATGGTCGCGATGCGGTTTCTGGGCTTTCATTTCTTGTCGATAAGGCATGCATAGCATTGAAACCACCCATTCCTGCTTTGGTCACTGCTGCTTCACTTCCTCCTGTTACAATGACATCACAATACCCTAAACGTATATAGTTTAGCGCGTCAATCATTGCGTTGGCAGAAGATGCGCACGCAGAAACCGTTGTATAGTTAGGACCCATAAATCCATGTTTGATGGAGATATTTCCTGGCGCTATATCGGCAATCATTTTAGGAATAAAAAACGGATTAAATCGAGGTGTTCCATCGCCAGCGGCGAAATTGAGTACCTCATCTTGAAATGTTTCAAGACCACCAATCCCTGCACCCCAAATCACACCAACTTTCAGTTTGTCAACAACAGAAAGATCCAATTTAGCATCTGCAATAGCCTCATCCGAAGCCACCATAGCGTATTGCGTAAACCGATCCATTCTATTGACAAGTTTTCTGTCAATGAAATCAGTGGGTTCAAAGTTCTTTAATTCGCAAGCAAATTTAGTCTTGAACTTTTCAGCATCAAAATATGTTATAGGCGCAGCGCCACTCTTACCAGCAACCAGAGCGTCCCAATATTCATCTTTGGTATTCCCGATTGGTGTTAGAGCGCCTAAACCCGTAACTACAACTCGCCTTAATTCCATAAAGTGTGGTTGCTTATTTTTTTGCTGTTTCTATATAAGAGATAGCTTGACCTACGGTAGCGATGTTTTCTGCTTGGTCGTCTGGTATTTGGATATCAAATTCTTTTTCGAATTCCATGATCAGTTCTACAGTATCCAATGAATCTGCTCCTAAATCATTTGTGAAGCTTGCTTCTGTAACGACTTCGTTTTCATCTACTCCTAATTTATCAACGATAATCGCTTTTACTCTTGATGCAATGTCTGACATAATTTTTTAATTTTAAGTTTAATTTGAACGGCAAAAATAAAAAACTTTATTTTAAAACCCATCTTTAATTTGAAATGTGTTTGTAATTTACTGAAAATACATTGAAGTATTTCCATTTTGCCTTCTAATTGTTAATAATTATTCTTTTTTTTGTTTCGAATTGTCTAAAACTGAATGTCTGTAAATGAAGCTTATTGTAATTTTTGCGTCTGGAAGTGGTACTAATGCTGAAAATTTAATCAAGTTTTTTCACAACAGAGAAACTGGTTCTGTTATTCAGGTGCTTACTAACAATCCCCATGCCAAAGTCTTGGATCGTGCCAAAGGTCTGAACGTAAGCGCACTGTCATTTAATAGAATCGCCTTCTCAAAGAGTAATGATGTCCTCAATATTCTAAAAGCTTCACGACCTGATTTGATTGTGCTTGCTGGCTTTTTGTGGAAGTTTCCAGAAACTATATTGAAAGAATTTCCAAATAAAGTCATCAATATCCATCCTGCTTTATTACCAAAATATGGAGGAAAGGGAATGTATGGCAATTTTGTGCACGAAGCAGTCGTTGCCAATAAAGAAACAGAAACCGGTATCACAATTCATTATGTAAATGAACATTATGATGAAGGCGCGATTATTTTTCAGGCAAGATGTACTGTAGAATCAACTGACACTGCGGAAGATGTCGCTGCAAAAATCCATGAATTGGAAATGGAGCATTTTCCTCAAGTTGTTGAGAAATTATTAGTATAAACCCATGAATGCGTGGCGAAAAAAAAGAAATATTACACCGTCTGGAAAGGTCACAACACAGGTGTCTTTGAAATATGGGATGATTGCAAGGCGCAAATCAAAAATTTTGAAGGTGCGCAATACAAATCGTTTGAAACTTTTGACGCCGCAAAAAAAGCTTTAAAAGGTAATTATCGCGATTACATAGGTAGGTCTAAAAAGTTCACCAGCGGTCTATCAGAGGAACAACTCAAAAAAATAGGTCAACCCAATTATAATTCTATTTCTGTTGATGCCGCATCAAGCGGTAATCCTGGTGTTATGGAATATCGAGGTGTCGACACAAAATCAAAAAAACAACTCTTCATCCAAGGTCCTTTCCCCGAAGGCACCAATAATATAGGAGAGTTTTTAGCACTTGTGCATGGGTTAGCTTTACTGAAGAAAAAGAACAGTGATTTGATACTTTACACAGATTCAAAAATTGCGATGAGCTGGGTCCGGAAGAAAACCTGTAACACAAAATTGGAGCGCAATGCAAAAAATGAAAAGCTGTTTGAATTGGTCGCAAGAGCGATTGATTGGTTAAAATCGAATACGTACAAAACGACCATCGTCAAATGGGAAACGAAAGCGTGGGGAGAGATTCCTGCAGATTTCGGGAGAAAATAAATTCGTTTTTTAGCACTTAAAAGCCTTATATTTGCAGCAAATTTTGAAACCTAAACATGAGCAAATTAGTCATCGTAGGAACCGTCGCATTTGACGCGATTGAGACACCTTTCGGAAAAACAGATAAAATATTGGGTGGTGCAGCAACTTTTATCGGTTTAGCAGCTTCACAATTTAATGTAGATGCAGCTGTTGTTTCGGTCGTAGGTGGCGATTTTCCACAGGAATATTTAGATTTATTATCAAATAAAAACATTGATATTTCGGGTATTGAAATAGTGAAAGAAGGGAAAACTTTCTTTTGGAGCGGAAAATATCACAACGACATGAATACACGTGATACTTTGGCTACTGAATTAAATGTGTTGGCGGATTTCAACCCTATAGTTCCTGAAGATTATAAAGATGCGGATGTTGTCATGCTTGGTAATTTGCACCCAATGGTTCAGATGGGTGTTTTAGAACAAATGAACAAAAAACCGAAAATGGTTATTTTGGACACCATGAACTTTTGGATGGATTGTGCTCTTGACGATTTAAAAGCAGTTATCCAAAAAGTAGATGTTATTACCATCAATGATGAAGAAGCGCGACAATTGACAGGTGAATATTCTTTAGTTGTTGCCGCAAGAAAAATCCATACGATGGGACCAAAATATGTGGTTATAAAGAAAGGTGAGCATGGTGCATTATTGTTCCATGGCGACAATGTCTTTTATGCGCCAGCATTACCATTGGAAGAAGTATTCGACCCAACAGGCGCTGGAGACACGTTTGCTGGTGGATTTTCAGGTTTTCTTGCAAAAACAGAAGATTATTCATTTGAAAACATGAAAAATGCAGTCATTTATGGTTCGACTTTAGCATCCTTCTGCGTTGAGAAATTTGGAACCGAGCGCATGAAAAAATTGGAACACAGAGAAGTGCATCAACGTTTGCAACAATTTAAACAATTGACACAATTCGAAATTGAATTAACATAAATAACCCAACGCGCTCAAAATTGAGCGCGTTTTTTTATAAACATATTTTGGTAATTTTAAGGTTGTTTTTGCGACTATAGAAAATCATCAAATACAAATACTAAATCTCAAAATCCCAATGAGCGATATGTTAAAACATGAGTGTGGTATCGCACTCATCCGACTTTTAAAACCTCTCGAATTCTATAAAGAGAAATATGGCAGTGCATTTTATGGCGTCAATAAAATGTATCTTATGATGGAGAAACAACACAATCGTGGGCAAGATGGTGCTGGTTTTGCAAGTATTAAATTGGACACGGCTCCTGGCGAACGCTATATAAGCCGTGTGAGATCCATCGCCCAACAGCCCATCCAAGATATTTTTGCACAAATCAATGAGCGAATCAATAAGGATTTTCAAGAGAATCCTGAATATGTGGACGACGTTGCACTTCAAAAAAAACATATCCCATATATAGGTGAATTGCTATTGGGCCATGTTCGCTACGGAACTTTCGGAAAAAATAGCGTAGAAAGTGTTCATCCGTTCTTGAGACAAAACAATTGGATGCATAGAAATCTAATCGTTGCTGGAAATTTCAACATGACCAATGTGAACGAACTTTTTGATGGTTTGGTAACGCTCGGACAACATCCTAAAGAACAAGCAGACACAGTGACCATAATGGAAAAAATAGGTCATTTTTTAGATGATGCGGTTGCTAAAAAATACAAACAACTCAAAAAAGAAGGGTATACCAAGATTGAGTGTACACCTTTAATTGCTGAACGATTAAATGTCGCAAAAATTTTAAAAAGAGCTTCCAAAAATTGGGATGGTGGCTACGCAATGGCAGGCTTGTTAGGTCATGGTGATTCCTTTGTGTTACGTGATCCTTCAGGTATTCGTCCTGCGTATTACTATCAGGATGATGAAGTTGTCGTTGTTGCTTCCGAGAGACCTGTGATACAAACGGTTTTTAATGTCAATTTTGAAGATGTCAAGGAGTTAGACCCTGGACATGCCATCATCACTAAAAAATCGGGAGAGACAACAATCAATAAAATCATAGAGCCGTTAGAACGAAAAGCATGCTCCTTTGAGCGGATCTATTTTTCCAGAGGAAGTGATGCGGAAATCTATCAGGAGCGAAAAAAATTAGGAAAATTATTGATGCCGAAAGTTTTGGAAGAAATTGATTTTGATACCAATAATACGGTCTTCTCCTTTATTCCAAATACTGCGGAAACATCTTTCTATGGTATGATTGAAACTGTTGAGGACCATCTTAACAAAAAGAAAACTCAAGCCATTCTTAATGGAGATGGGAAACTTTCGGCAGAAAATGTCACTCAAATCTTATCAGAAAGACCGCGTATTGAAAAGATAGCCATCAAAGATGTAAAACTTCGAACTTTCATTACGGAAGATAGTAGCAGAGATGATTTGGTTGCACACGTTTACGATGTCACCTATGGCGTTATAAAACCAACTGACAACCTCGTCATCATTGACGATAGTATTGTAAGAGGTACCACTTTAAAGAAAAGTATCATAAAGATGATGGATCGACTCCATCCGAAAAAAATAATCGTGGTGTCGTCTGCTCCTCAAATACGCTATCCAGATTGCTATGGTATTGATATGGCCCGATTGGAAGGGCTGATAGCGTTTAGAGCGATGCTAGAATTGTTGAAAGAGCATAATAAATATCATCTCATTGATGAAGTATACCATAAATGCAAAGCACAGATCAATTTAGAGGATAATAAAGTGCATAATTTTGTGAAAGATTTATATGCTGAATTTACAAATGAACAAATTTCAGATAAAATTGCAGAACTCATTTCAGACTCCACTGTTAAGGCTGAAGTGAAGACCATTTTCCAAACCGTAGAAAATTTGCACAAAGCCTGTCCAAAAAATCTGGGAGACTGGTACTTTACAGGTGATTACCCAACCGTTGGCGGTAATCGTGTTGTAAATAGAGCATTTATTAATTTCTTTGAAGGAAATGATGAAAGAGCCTATTAGAATTTGAATTTATAGACAAAATGTATAAATTAATCGACTAATTTATTAATAACGGCGTTTTGTCGGATAAAATCGCTTTTCATCTAAATAATGTATATCCTTAAACAATTTCAACATACTTTAGTGTCACCATAACATAAGTAGGTTAAGTTCATGGTAGATTTGGGGCAAAACAAGGCGAACATCTGTTCGCCTTGTTTTATTTTACATACTCAACATTTCCCGCTGCGGAAAGTCAAAATTAAAACAACAGTGTTGTTCATCGATAATCACAGTGATTTATTTCTTTCAGCCTAATTTATAAGTCGTTTGTCTAATAAATTTAAATAATAGTTTGAAGTCAACATATATTTGACTCAACCATAACATAAGTAGGTTAAGTTTATGGTAGATTTGGGGCAAAAATGCTGGACTCTTGTTCAGCATTTTTCATTTCTATACCTGTGGAAACAGGTTTCTCATGATTGGAATGTAGAATTTCTTCCAACAGGAAATCGAAATCATGTTAAAACAAAAAAAGCAAACCCTATCGAGTTTGCTCTTTTCAAATTATTTTGGTTAGACCTTATTTTGCTTCCGCATAACGTCTTTCAACTTCATTCCAGTTGATGACATTGAAAAAAGCATTGATGTAATCTGGTCGTCTATTTTGATAGTTTAAGTAATAGGCATGTTCCCAGACATCCAAACCTAAAATAGGTGTGCCGCCACAGCCTGTTCCAGGCATTAACGGATTGTCTTGGTTAGGCGTTGAGCAAATTTCAACTTTTCCGCCTTTGTGGACACATAACCACGCCCATCCTGAACCAAATTGTGTTGCTGCAGCTTTACTAAATTCATCTTTAAAAGCGTCAAATGATTTGTATTTTGTCTCAATTGCATCTTTCAAATCGCCAGAAAGTCTTCCTTTTCCTTCTGGATTCATCACTTCCCAAAACAAGGAATGATTATAGAAGCCACCACCATTATTTCTAACAGCCTTATTTTCCATATCAAGATTGATAAGGATATTTTCAATGGTTTTTCCCTCCATATCCGTTCCCTTGATAGCATCATTTAACTTATCTGTATATCCTTGGTGATGTTTAGTATGATGTATTTCCATTGTACGAGCATCAATATTTGGTTCTAACGCGTCGTATGCATATTTTAATTTCGGTAATTCGAAAGCCATAATTATATATATTTTAATTAGTTAATAAATTATTTCTCTCAAATTTAAGCATTAAAGAGCGCATTAAAAAATATAAAGGAGCCACAGGAAAAGTCTTATAAAAAATTTAACATTTTGAACGCTTATTCTTTTTATTGTAATTTATTTCTCTAAAAGTATCAAGTGTTTTATCTTGTATCCAAATCAACAAAATGTCAAAAGAGTACGCTTTTACTATCTATAATGCCTCTGCAGGAAGCGGTAAAACCTATACGCTAGTTAAAGAATATCTTAAAATTCTTTTCAAATCAAAATCTCCTTTGGCATTTAAAAATATTCTCGCATTGACCTTTACCAATAAGGCGGTAGCAGAAATGAAAGAGCGTATTTTGACCACACTGCAAGAGTTTTCGGAAGAATCAATTATAACAGAACCGAATTCTATGTTTTCTACTCTTTCGCAAGAACTAGAAATGGAACCAACGCTTCTGCACCATAAATCGAAAAACATTTTAGAGACGATGGTTCACAATTATGCGTCCTTTGATATTTCGACCATTGACAAATTCAATCATAAACTCATTCGGACCTTTGCTTATGATTTAAAATTGCCTTTAAACTTTGAGGTTGAACTCGATACCATCAATCTTTTAAGCAAAGCAGTGGATAAACTTATCGATAAGGCAGGAACTAACGAAGAACTCACTAAAATTCTGGTTGACTTCGCCATCGAAAAAGCTGATGATGACAAAAGTTGGGATGTGTCGTATGATTTTAACAACATTGCAAAATTGCTTATCAGTGAGAATGACATACCTTTTATTGAAGCTTTAAAGGGAAAAACATTACAAGATTTTAAAAATCTAAAATCGCAGTTATCAAAATCCATCATTCTCCTTGATGCAAGCATCATACAAAAATCAGAAGAAACATTAGAGATGATAGTCAATCTAGGTTTGCAATTTGATGACTTTTCAAGTAGTTATCTTCCCAAATATTTTCAAAAATTGCTCGATGGAAATTATGATGTCAATTTTGGACTTAAATGGCAGCAAGATCTGGAAGGAGGCAACACGCTTTATCCAAAACGTGTAACTTCAGAAACTTCTTCAGCCATTGATGGAATGCAACCACAGCTATTGAAGAATTTTTTAGACACTAAACAATCCATCCTTCAGTATAAATTTCTGAAAAACGTTATAAAAAACGTCACACCTTTGTCTGTCTTGAATGCGATTAACAATTCCCTTCAGGATTTGAAAAAAGAAGATGATTTATTATTGATTTCAGAATTCAATGCGCTCATCAGTAATGAAATCAAAAATCAGCCCGCTCCTTTTATTTACGAACGGATTGGTGAGAAATTCAAGCATTACTTTATTGATGAGTTTCAAGACACCTCGAAATTGCAATGGGAAAATATGATCCCATTAATTGACAATGCACTTTCTGGCGAAAATCTCAAAGGAGAAACGGGTTCTGCAATGATTGTGGGCGACGCCAAACAAGCTATCTATCGATGGCGTGGCGGAAAAGCAGAACAATTTATTGATTTATACACTGATGTTAATCCATTCTTTGCAGATAAAAGTGTTCATAATTTACCCGCAAATTATCGCAGTTTAAAGCAGATTGTAGAATTTAATAATTCATTTTTCAAGCATGTTTCGAGTTTTGCGTTTTCAGACGAAGGACATCAAACTATGTATGTTGAGAGCGGACAGAACAACACTATTGATAAGGAAGGGTTTATAGAATTGTCGTTTCTGGATATTAAAAATAAAGAAGAAAACGAAGATAAGGATTTACTTCATTGCCAAAAAGTTTTGGAAACCATTCAAAATGCTCAAGACAATGGATTTGAACTGAAAGACATTTGTATTATCACGAGAAAATCGAAAGAAGGCATTGCGATTGCTGAATATTTGAGCTCATTAAATATTCCCATGGTCTCGTCGGAATCGTTATTGCTTCAAAATTCGCCAGAAGTCAATTTTATTGTGGCCATTATCGCTTTAGCTGTGCAGCCACAAAACGATCAGCTCAAAATTGAGCTATTATCATATTTGGCAGAACACAAACTTGAATTGCAGGATAAACATTTCTTTTATGACGGTTTGATTCGCGAGGACGCTAACTCAATGTTTAAGAAATTATCAGAAGTTGGATTCTATTTCAAGTTTGATCGGTTTTCAAAATCGCCTTTATACGAAGGTGTCGAGAGCATTGTTCGCGAATTTCATCTCAATGATGATTCCAATGCCTATTTGCAGTTCTTCATGGACCAGATTCTCGAGTATACTCAAAAAAGCAATGCTAGCCTTTCAGGATTTATAACATATTGGGAAAGTAAAAAAGAAAAGTTGAGCGTCGTTTCACCACAAGGCAACAACGCAGTTCAGATTATGACCATTCATAAATCGAAAGGCTTGGAGTTTCCAGTAGTTGTTTTTCCGTATGCCAATCAGGATATTTATTTTGATATGTCACCAAAAACCTGGTTCCCTGTAAACAATGCCGATTTTAGTGGTTTTACAAATCTTTTCATCAACATGAACAAGGAATTGGAAGAATTTGGTGATTTGGGAGCAAGTCTTTATAAAGCGTATCGATCCGAGTTGGAGTTGGACACCTTGAACCTTCTGTATGTTGTGATGACACGCGCTGTTGAACAACTTTACATCATATCTGAATTGGATTTAGATGCCAAACAAAATGAAAAATTAAACATATATTCAGGCTTATTCATCAATTATCTAAAATCCACAAACAATTGGAGCGACACGCAACTGACTTATACTTTTGGGAATCCTGTTCGACAATTAGTGTCAGAACACGTTAATGAAGCCGTATTTCAAAATCAATTTATATCAACAGCGAAAGAAGATCATAATCTCACAATTGTAACCAATTCTGGTTATTTGTGGGATACGGCGCAAGAACAAGCACAGGAAAAAGGAAATTTGGTTCATAATATCATGTCAGAAATCAAAACAATCAATGACATATCATTTGTTATGGACGAACTCCGAACATCCGGAAAATTAAGTATTATACAGAGTGAAGCATTGCAGCCTTTGATTGAGTCGATAGTCAATCATCAAGATTTAAAATCTTATTATATAGATGGCCTTATTATTTATAATGAAAGAGATATTATAACAAAACAGGGTGAAGTGCTGCGGCCAGATCGAATTATCATCAATGAGAATAAAGAAGTAGTCATCATCGATTATAAAACGGGGAGCGAAAAACAATTTCATCTTCAACAATTGAACTCTTATCAATCTATTTTGGAAGAAATGGATTTTAAGATCACAAAAAAAATATTGATCTATATTAATGAGGACATTCAGGTAAAAGAATTTTAAATTTGTAAAAACTCAAAAAACTCATGTACGGAAAAATTCAAGAACACTTACAAAAAGAACTACAGAATATAAAAAACGATGGACTTTATAAGGAAGAACGCATCATTACATCTCCTCAAGGCGCCGAAATCACATTAAATACTGGAGAAACAGTATTGAATTTCTGCGCGAACAATTATTTAGGATTGTCTTCACATCCCGACGTTATACAAGCTGCGAAAGATGCAATGGACACGCATGGATTTGGAATGTCTTCCGTTCGTTTTATTTGTGGCACACAAGATATCCATAAAAAGTTGGAGCAAAAAATTGCAGATTTCTACGACACTGAAGATACAATCCTTTATGCTGCGGCCTTTGATGCTAATGGTGGTGTTTTTGAACCCTTATTAGAAGAAGAAGATGCTATCATTTCAGATTCATTAAACCACGCATCTATTATTGATGGGGTTAGATTATGTAAAGCCGCTCGCTATCGCTATCAAAATAGCGATATGAAAGATTTGGAAGACCAATTGATAGCTGCCAATGATAGAGGGTCTCGCTTTAAAATCATCGTAACCGACGGGGTGTTTTCGATGGACGGTTTAGTTGCTCCATTAGATAAAATATGTGATTTGGCTGACACATATGACGCCTTGGTGATGATTGACGAATGCCACGCCACAGGATTTATAGGAAAGACAGGTATTGGAACACTCGAAGAAAAAGGGGTTTTAGGTCGAATCGACATCATTACTGGAACTTTAGGGAAAGCAATGGGTGGTGCCATGGGTGGGTACACCACTGGAAAAAAGGAAATTATTGATTTGCTACGCCAACGCTCTAGACCTTATTTGTTCTCCAATTCTTTGGCGCCAGCAATCGTAGGTGCCTCTATCAAGGTTTTTGATATGTTAAAAAATGATACGGCGTTGCGAGATACTTTGGAAGAAAATACAAGTTACTTCAAAGCAGGAATGAAAAAGGCTGGTTTTGATATTATTGATGGTGATTCTGCAATCGTACCTGTGATGCTTTATGACGCTAAATTAGCTCAAACAATGGCAAAAATGCTATTAAACGAGGGAATCTACGTTATCGGATTCTTTTTTCCTGTCGTCCCGAAGGACAAAGCGAGAATTCGTGTTCAACTATCTGCTGCTCACACCAAAGAGCAATTAGACAAGGCTATTGAAGCATTTTCAAAAGTGGGCAAAACACTGGAAATTATTTAAAATCAGTCCAAAAAGGTATATTTTAGGGCAAATAATCAATATTTTTATATATTTGTCTTTGTTAATATAATTTAACAACTTACTTTTGCTGACAATTAACACTTAAAAATTAAATTATTAGAATATGAAAAATCTTAGCAGATTATTTATTGCAACGTTGCTTTTATTGAGCTTCAGCAACGCTAATGCACAAGATGAGAATAACCCATGGGCTATATCGGTTGGCGTCAATGCGGTTGACTTATATCCAGTGGGAGGTGACGAGCCTCTTGGAGAAGGAAACGCTCGAGGTGAAATGTTTGACGAGTTTTTTAACGTTTCAGACCATTACAATTTTTTACCTTCTTTATCTTCAATTTCTGTTTCTAGATATTTAAGTGATGGTTTTGTATTGTCTGTTGCTGGAACAATCAACGAAATTGACAAAGTTGGTGACACTTCAGCTGATGATTTATCATACTACGCTGTTGATGGAACAGTAAAATATAGCTTTAGAAATTTAATCAACGGTCCTGGTGGCTGGTTCGATCCTTATTTAGGAGTTGGTGGTGGTTACACTTGGGTTGATGATATCGGAGCTGGTACAGTTAACGGTACTGCAGGTTTGAATTTCTGGTTGTCAGAAAATATTGGTCTTACAGTTCAATCTTCTTACAAACATGCATTTGAGGATTATTTAACTGAACATTTCCAACACACTGTAGGTCTTACGATCCAATTTGGTGGAAAAGATACAGATGGAGATGGTGTATATGACAAAGATGATGCTTGTCCAGAAGTTGCTGGTTTAGCGGAATTCAACGGATGTCCTGATTCTGATGGTGACGGTATCGAAGATGCTAAAGATGATTGTCCTAACGAAGCTGGTTTAGCTGAATTTAACGGCTGTCCTGATACTGATGGTGATGGTGTTCCAGATAATAAAGATGCATGTCCTACAGTTGCAGGTCTTAAAACTTTAGCTGGTTGTCCTGATGCTGACGGTGACGGTGTTGCTGATAATGATGATGAATGTCCAAACCAAGCGGGTCCTGCTGCTAACAAAGGTTGTCCTTGGCCAGATACTGACGGTGACGGTGTGTTAGATAAAGATGATAAATGTCCTAACGAAGCTGGTACTGTTGCTAACAACGGTTGTCCTGAAATTAAGCCTACTGTTGAAGTAATGAAACAATTGAATGAGTACGCAAGAACTATCTTGTTTGATACAGGTAAAGCGACTTTCAAAAAAGAATCATTACAAACTTTAGGTTCTATGAATGCTATCTTCAAAGAATATCCAAAAGCTGATTTTGCTCTTGAAGGATATACTGACAGTGTAGGTTCTGAAAAATCTAACCAATTATTATCTGAAAGACGTGCAAACGCTGTAAGAGATTGGTTGATTGCTAATGGTATCGATCAAAATAGATTGACTGCAAAAGGTTTTGGTGAAGAGAATCCTATCGATTCTAACAAAACTGCTGCTGGTAGAACTAACAACAGACGTGTTGAAGTAAAACTTAAGTAATTAAGTTTCTAAAATAAATAAGTGTAAAATACGCTCCGATATTCGGGGCGTTTTTTATTTTTATACTATGACAAGTTTTATAGAAGACGTTATAGTAGATCTGCAAAAAAAAGAAGTTGATTTCTCCCAACTCACTTTTGTATTACCCAGCAAACGAGCTGGTGTTTTCCTTACCTATCATCTATCTAAAAACCTTCGCAAAACTATATTTGCACCCAAAATTATTTCCATTGAAGAGTTCGTTGAATCGATTTCTGAATTAAATTATATATCAAATACAGAATTACTATTTGAATTTTACGAAGTCTATTTAAAATTAACCCCCAAAGAGCAAGTCGAACCTTTCGATTCATTTTCAAAATGGGCACAATTATTACTACAGGATTTTAATGAAATCGACCGCTATCTCATTCCTACCGAAAACATATTTGAATACCTTAAAGCCATTAAAGAATTAAACCACTGGTCAGTTGCTGAAGAGCAAACGAATTCAGTAAAAAATTACATTGTTTTTTGGTCACGTTTAAAAGTCTACTACAAAGAGTTCAAACTAAAATTGATTGCCAAAAGGAAAGGCTACCAAGGCATGGTTTATAGAGAAGCTGTTGATAGCCTAGAACACTACATAGCTTTGAATGCCTTTAAACATCATGTTTTTGTCGGATTTAACGCGTTGAATAAAGCGGAGGAAATTATCATCCAAGAATTGTTACAACAGGACCTGGCCGACATCTATTGGGATATCGATGAAACTTTTATCAATAATAAAATCCACGATGCTGGGTTATTCATGCGGTTGCACACATATAACTGGTCTTATTTTGAGAAACATCCTTTTCAATGGATGAGCTCTCACTATCAGCATTCCAAACATATTGAAGTCATTGGGACGCCAAAGAATATTGGACAGGTGAAATATATTGGTGAACTTCTTGATAAACTTCAAAATGAGAATAGGTCCATTTCCAACACTGCGGTCGTACTAGGCGATGAAACGCTTCTAATGCCCCTTTTAAACAGTATTCCAAGAGGAATAGATGCTATCAATATCACAATGGGATTGCCGGTCAGAACGGTTCCTTTAGCATCGTTATTTGAAGAATTGTTTAAAATACATAAAAACAAATCGCTAACATTTTACTATCGTGATGTCGTTTCCATTATTTCTCATCAATTTGTGCAACCTTTATTTGATGTTGGTGATGAAAACTATTCCAATCGAATTGTTGCATTCATTCAAAATAACAACATTGTCCATATTTCAATTGAGAAATTAAAAGAACTTGCAGAGCACAAGCATGATGTCATTGCATTATTATTTGATAATTGGCAAGACAATCCGAACAAAGCCATAGGGCAATGTTCTCAATTAATTTTAAAGATCAAGGATTATCTGGATACTGATAAAACCAATAATCTACTCCCATTGGAATATTTATATCGTTTTAATGAAATTTTTAATGAGTTGAGTTCTCTTAATGCAACCTACAAATACATCAACACCGTCAGCACACTATTGAGTTTGTACAGGGAGTTGTTGAAAAGTGAAACTTTAGATTTTAAGGGAGAGCCTTTGCATGGTCTTCAAATAATGGGAATGTTAGAGTCGCGCGTTCTTGATTTTGAAACAGTCATTATATCATCCGTCAACGAAGGAATTCTTCCTGCAGGGAAAAGTAACAATTCCTTTATTCCTTTTGATGTAAAAATTGAAAACGGATTACCTACATATAAGGAGAAGGATGCTGTTTATACCTATCATTTTTATCGTCTTTTACAACGCGCCAAGAACGTTTACATCATCTACAACACAGAGCCAGATGTTTTGAACGGAGGTGAAAAGAGTCGTTTCATTACACAATTGGAGATTGAAAAGTTGCATCCAATTAAACATTATATTGTGTCTCCTAAAGTACCGTCCATTCAGAAATCACTCAAAATAATTAAAAAGACTGACGCTGTTTTGGTTGTTTTGAAAAAGATTGCCCATAAAGGATTTTCTCCCTCCTCATTGACTAATTACATTCGAAATCCTATTGATTTCTATAACGAAAAGGTTTTAGGCATTAAAAGTTATGACGAGGTTGAAGAAACCGTTGCGGCCAACACATTAGGGACCGTCATTCATGAAACCTTAGAAGAGTTTTATTTCCCATTTATAGGTATGGTACTAAATGAATCGCATTTGCAATCCATGAAAGAAGCTATCGATGTTACGGTTGAAAAACATTTCAAATCCTCTTATAGAGAAGGTGATATGACTAAAGGTAAAAACTTAATCATTTTTGAAATTGCCAAACGTTATGTCAATAATTTTCTCAACAAAGAAATTGAAACCATCAAAACAGGCAATGAGATTAAAATTATTGCTTTAGAGCAGGAAATAAAAGTTGCTATCGATATACCAGAACTCGATTTTCCGGTATTCTTAAAAGGAACTGTGGATCGAATTGACACGTATAACGGTATAATGAGAATTATAGATTACAAAACAGGAAAAGTGGAACAAAGCAAAGTGGAAATTGTCGATTGGGAAGATATTACAACCGATTATGATAAATATAGCAAAAGCTTTCAAGTACTAACCTATGCTTATATGTTGAATGAAAAGAGACTTTTATCAGATTCCGTTGAAGGTGGCATCATCTCATTTAAAAACCTTCAAGGAGACTATTTTTTGAAGTTCGCTAAAAAAGATAAAACAGGTCGAGGTGCTAATAAAAACACGAATATTACAGATGAAATTCTCGATGAATTTTCCGTTCAACTAAAAAAATTGATTGTTGAAATATGTAATCCACAAATTGATTTTGTTGAAAAAGCATTACCCTTTAAAAGATAATTTATTTAGTCGTTTGCTCGGATTGAGAGATATAAAAAACAATTCATTGGGATTAAAAAACAAAAAACCCTCATAATCTTAAGGGTTATAAGGGTTTAAAGTGGAGAAGATGGGATTCGAACCCACGACCTCTTGGCTGCCAGCCAAGCGCTCTAGCCAACTGAGCTACATCCCCAAAATTTTGACGAAAGTAATAAAAAAATCACACAGTTATCACTTTAATCCACCCAAAACCAAAACTGGTAAAGTGGTATAAAAATCCTTCTTTAAAATAGTACTATCCTCCCATAGTTTTGTAAAGAAACCACGTTTTCGTCTAACCACACATAACAAGTCTGGATTATTCGTTTTATAATGCTCTAACACACCTTGATAGGTTGTAGGGTTATCAGAATAAATTGTTTCAGACACAAAGCTCGCCAATTCCTCATTTACATCAAAATCCCCTTCGTTGTGAAACTGCGTTTTCACAAGCAACAAATCGACTTTGGACTGAAACTGTTGCTTGATTTCTTTTAAAGGCAACAAACTATCTTTTTTCCTCACTATGGCAGATTTCAATGCCATCAAAATGTTTTGAATGGGTATATAAGGATAGCCTTCGGGCACAATCAACGCAGGAATGTTGGTCTGTTTGATAATCTTACCGGACGTTTTGCCTAAAAACACCTCATCTTTTATGGAAGTTGTTCTTGGTTCTATCAAAATCAAATCTATATCGGCAGCTTGGCATACTAGTTCCAAGGTATCAATCAATTTGCCTTTAAATGTCTTAACAATAACTTCAACACCTTTTGTATTAACTTTGGCAACGTGTGATCTTAAGAATTCCAAACTTTCACGTTCCAAAATATGATCAATTTTAACCATTGTTCCTGCTTTGGTGTAGACGTTATAAATCTGTACAACATATAATTTGGCGCCAAATTCCTTTGCAAAATCTACTGCATACTGTAAATGGCTTACCGCATTTTTGGAGGAACCAACAGGGACTAATATATTCTTCATAATCGTGAATTAAAAACTAACTTTACAAATTATACTGCAAAAGTACACATTATTAATGATCCGGAAAGCGACCAATCAAGATATCGACAAGATATTAATATTGACTAAATCTTGTGCCAAACACATGATTACCAATGGCATATTTCAATGGAACGAACATTATCCAAAACGTTCTGCATTTGCAAATGATGTCAAACGTGGCGAACTATATATTTTGGAAATTAACAAGATTATCCTAGGCTGTATTGTGATTTCAACATTGATGGATGATGACTATCTTCCCATAAAGTGGCTAACCGAAACTAAAAATAACATATATATCCATCGGCTCGCGGTGCATCCAGATCATCAAGGGAAAGGACTTGCCAGACAATTAATGGATTATGCGGAAACCAATTCAAAACTTAAAGGAATCACGTCTATTCGATTAGATACGTTTTCAAAAAACAAGCGAAACCAAAAATTTTACGAATTTAGAGGATACAAACGTTTGGGCTCTATTTATTTCCCAAAACAAAGCGAACATCCTTTTTATTGTTACGAACTCGTCCTTTGAACTCAATTATCAACCTTAAAAATATCAACCGACTTGCCATTCCTGCTTTAATAGCAGGAGTTTCTGAACCAATTTTGTCTATCACAGACACAGCGGTCATTGGCAACATTGATGTCAATGCCACAGAATCATTGGCTGCAGTTGGTATTGTCGGAGCTTTTATTTCAATGCTTATTTGGGTTTTGGGACAAACACGGAGTGCAATCTCTTCAATTGTATCACAATATGTTGGTGCGGACCAACTTGATGAAGTCAGATCACTTCCTGCACAGGCTATTTTCATAATTACCTCGTTGAGTTTACTGATCATTTTAGGCACGTTTCCATTCGCTGAATTCATTTTCAAGTTATACAACGCTTCGGATCTGATTTTAAACTATTGTGTGGAATACTATAGAATCCGCGTGTTCGGATTCCCTTTCACCTTATTTACAATTGCTGTATTTGGCGCTTTTAGAGGTTTGCAAAACACATTTTATCCAATGATTATCGCTTTGGTTGGCGCTTCAACCAACGTCGTTTTAGATATTGTTTTAGTCTATGGTATTGATGGATTTATTGCACCCTTGAACATTAAAGGTGCGGCATACGCAAGTGTCATTGCGCAATGCTCAATGGCTATTTTATCTGCTTATTATTTATTAAAAAAGACGGTAATTCCTCTCAAAGTCAGTTTCCCTTTTAACAAGGAGATCAATCGATTCATGCTGATGATATTGAATTTATTCGTGCGAACGTTGGCCTTGAATGTCACCCTATATTTTGCAAATGCGTTCGCCACAAGTTATGGAAAACAATACATTGCGGCATACACCATTGCAATAAATTTGTGGTTTTTGGGTGCATTTATAGTTGACGGTTATGCGAGTGCTGGAAACATTCTCTCCGGTAAATTGTTAGGTGCCAACAGACCTGATTTGTTGATTGCACTAAGCGACAAGCTCATTAAATACGGTGTCATCGTCGGAATTGTTTTAGCTTTCCTTGGAAGCATTTTCTATAAACCATTAGGGAATATTTTCACGAATGACCCACAAGTTCTTAAAGAATTCTATGCCGTATTCTGGATTGTTTTAGCGATGCAACCCTTTTGTGCGTTGGCATTTATTTTTGATGGTATGTTTAAAGGTTTGGGTCGAATGAAGTACTTAAGAAATGTCCTTTTGGTTGCAACGTTTGTAGTTTTTGTACCAATTTTATTTCTATTGGATTCCTTTGATTACAAATTGTACGCAATTTTCATTGCCTTTGCCTTCTGGATGGTCGCAAGAGGAATTCCTCTTATTTTAAAATTTCGACAACTCTTTTTGCCAAGCGCGCAAAACGATTAACTTTGGCATTGAATAAACATAAGTTTTATGAATGTGATGGAATTTTTAAGTGGAAATGGACTGTTTCTACTATTAGCAGTAGTTTTAGTTGTTGTCTATTTCTACAACAGAAGAAAAAACAGATAACCTATCGAGTTTTCAACCAACCTGTGATGCTTAAGCGCTGGGTATTGACCGGTTTTACTTCGTGCTCAATAATTTGACTTTCAAAAATAACCACGCGTCCTGGAAACGGATAAATGGTTTTTTCTTTTTCTAAACCATTTTCATTTAAATACAATACGAGTTCACCGCCATTTTCTGGCTGCCAATCTTCGTCGTTTAGGTAACATACAAAGGATAACTTTCGCCTGTCATCATTTTGAAATGTATCGATATGGCGTTTGTAAAATGTACCTGTTGGATATAATGCGTAATGGAATTCTTTGTGTAAAATTCCCAAGAAACAGGTTTTGTTGAGATAAGTTACCAAATTGTTTATTTTATCAAAGAACAAGTTTTCTGCGTGGTTTGCCTGCAATTCATCTATCCAAAGAATCACATCACCACGTATCGATTTAACAATTGTTTCATTTACACAATTACCAATTGCCGCCTTTTTAAATGCATCTTCTTCATGTTTTTCCAATAGAGATTGTCTCAAAATTGAAACCTCATCTGCAGCAAAAAAATCTTCAACGATGGCATATTTTTGAGAAATGATGTTCTCAATGATTCCCTCATACATTGGATTTTCAACAAAAGCAATCTCTTCAAAAAGTGTGGTCATAAGATGGATCAATAGCTAGAAATGCCAATTATTCGTCAAAAGTAGACTAAAAACGAATTGCTTTTACAAAACGATTATCTTTGTATTGAAATTCAATATATAATGAGTACCATTCGTATTACCAAACAATTTTCTTTTGAAACTGGCCATGCCCTTTACGGTTATGATGGCAAATGCAAAAACGTGCACGGGCACAGCTACAAACTTTCTGTTACAGTGATTGGGCAGCCCATTATTGATACTTCCAATGTCAAATACGGAATGGTCATTGACTTTAGTGATTTGAAGAAAATTGTAAAAACTGAAATAGTTGATGTCTTTGATCATGCGACCGTTTTCAATAAAAATACTCCTCACGTAGAATTGGCAAAGGAACTTGAAGATAGAGGCCACAATGTTTTATTGGTAGATTACCAACCGACCAGCGAAATGATGGTCATTGACTTTGCTAATAAAATCAAAACATATTTACCACAAAATATTCAACTCCATTCCTTGAAACTTCAGGAAACAGATACAAGTTTTGCAGAATGGTATGCTTCGGATAATTGATTCCAGGTTCGCAGGAATTTATTTTATATTTACTTTATGAACATCCCACAAGGAAAAAAAATTTACTTCGCATCAGATAATCATTTAGGCGCTCCAACATCAGAGTTGTCCCGTCCGCGTGAGCAGAAGTTTGTGGCTTGGCTCGACGAGGTGAAACAAGACGCTGCCGCTATTTTTTTGCTAGGTGATTTATTTGATTTTTGGTTTGAATATAAAACAGTTGTTCCAAAAGGGTTCACAAGAACATTGGGAAAACTTGCTGAAATTAGCGATTCTGGAATCCCTATTTATTACTTTGTCGGTAATCACGACTTATGGATGCATGGGTATTTTGAAAATGAATTGGGCATCGACGTGTTTCACAAGCCAAAAGAATTCACCTTCAATGACAAATTGTTTTTTATTGGTCATGGTGATGGTTTAGGTCCTTATGATAAGGGCTACAAACGCATGAAAAAAGTGTTTACTAATCCATTTTTTAAATGGTTGTTCCGCTGGTTACATCCAGATTTGGGTGTAAAAATTGCCCAATATTTGAGCGTTAAGAACAAATTGATTTCGGGTGATGAAGATGCCAAGTTTTTAGGCGAAGACAATGAATGGTTGGTTCAATATTCAAAAAAGAAATTAGTTGAAAAACATCGTGATTATTTCGTTTTTGGCCATCGACATTTACCAATGGAAATTAAATTGAATGACCAATCAGAATATATTAATCTAGGCGACTGGATTTCGTATTATACCTATGGCGTATTTGATGGTGAACAATTTGAATTGAAAACGTTTTAGGTTTCCCTTTCGTGCTCTTCCATATCTTTTCGTAAATCAAGTTTTCTGAATGATGGTAATGCTAATCCTGTTGTAACAACTGTAATTAAAGTCATGGTGCCTCCAAATACAACTGCCGCCACAGTTCCCATTAATTTGGCAGTCAAACCACTTTCAAATGCGCCCAATTCGTTAGAAGATCCCACAAAAATAGAGTTCACTGAAGCGACGCGACCTCGCATATGATCTGGTGTTTTGAGTTGTAAAATGGTTTGACGAATGACCATTGATACGCCATCGGTCACACCGCTAAAGAACAATGCTACCACAGACACCCAAAAGACAGAAGACAATCCGAATACGATAATGCAAATACCAAATCCGAAAATCGCTGCCAATAATTTCATACCAGCGTTTTTACCAATAGAAAAATAAGCCGTAACCCACATCGTAATGAAGGCACCCACAGCTGGAGCCGCTCTTAAAACCCCAAAACCTTCTGACCCAACTTCTAAAATATCCTGTGCGAAAATCGGCAGTAAGGCCACTGCTCCACCAAAAAGAACAGCAATCATATCAAGAGTAATGGCTCCCAAGATTGCTTTCGTATTATAAACAAATTTGACACCTTCCTTGAGACTTTCCCAAACAGGCTCTCCGATTTTTGGATTGAGAATTGGTTTTTTGCTGATTCTCAAGAGATTTAATAAGGCAAAACACGCAAAGCCAACCACCAAACACATGGACCAATGGACACCGATCCAACTGATGGAAATACCTGCGACTGCTGGTCCCACTACGGATGCAACTTGCCAAGTGGAACTGCTCCAAGTAGCCGCATTGGGATACAACTTTTTGGGAACAATTAAAGCAATTAAGGAGAATACTGTTGGCCCAATAAAGGCTCTGACCAACCCACCACAGAACACCAAAAAATAGACACTGTACAAAATTTGATTCATGGACCAATCGGCAACTATTCTTGGCCAAGTGAGCATAAACAAACCAAAACTAATAACGGAAAATCCCAAAATACACTTTATGAGCAAGCCTCGTTTTTCTTTTTGGTCAACGATATGTCCTGCAAACAGTGCGATTCCGACCGCCGGAATTATTTCCATTAGACCAATGAGTCCAAGTGCCCATGGGTCTTTGGTCAAGGAATACACTTCCCATTCGATAATCACAAACTGCATTGACCAAGCGAAAACAAGCGCAAATCTTACCAATAAAAAAATATTGAATTCCCTGATTCGAAGCGCTGCGTATGGGTCTTTTTTGAGTTTTTTTTGTTCCATGTTTTATTTAGAACTGGGTGTTTATAAAAATAGAGTAGATTGTTTATTCCTTAATATCTCGCAGTTTCAATTGCAAACTTACATTACCTTGCCATTCATTTTCATCAATGGAATACACAGCATTAAAGAGTTTTCTATTGGTAATCAAATCACATTTGTCTCCTAGATTAAATCCAATCGCTACGATTTTATCTGCTTTTGGTTGGGTAACAGTGATTCGTAGATGTTTATCATCTTCGCCAACGCATTTACCAAAACCTGTATCTTTTAAGTTTTCTGTCATGAAAACAGGTGTCATATTTCCTGGGCCAAAAGGTGCAAATTGCTTCAAAATGCGATAAAATTTAGGCGTAATGGCTTTTAAATCAATGATAGAGTCAATTCTTATTTCAGGTGTTAAAAGTGATTTATCAATCGTTTTTGAAACCTCATCTTCAAAAGCTTGTTTGAAAGCGTCGTAGTTTTCTGCTTTTAAGGTCAGTCCTGCAGCATACTTGTGTCCTCCAAATTGTTCGATATGCTCGCTACAAGCTTCTAAAGCATTGTACACATCAAATCCTGAAACCGAACGTGCAGAAGCTGCCAATTTATCGCCACTTTTTGTAAAAACCAAGGTGGGTCGATAGTAGGATTCTATCAATCGAGATGCCACAATTCCAATCACGCCTTTATGCCAAGTATCTTGATATACCACAGAGGTGAGGCGATCTTGTTCGTTGTTGGCTTCAATTTGTAGTAATGCTTCATGGGTGATTTGTTTGTCCGCCTCCTTCCTATCTGAATTGAATTGCTCAATCTCGCTGGCATAGCTTACGGCTAAATCAAAATCAGTTTCTGTCAGCAAGGTCACAGCATAATTACCATGTTTCATGCGGCCTGCAGCATTGATTCTTGGTGCTACAATGAACACGACATCCGTAATTGTAAGTTCTTGTTTTTTTACTTGATGAATAATCGCCTTGATACCCGATCTTGGATTTTGATTGATGACTTGCAAACCAAAATACGCAAGCGTTCTGTTTTCGCCCGTAATAGGAACAATATCGGCTCCAATCGCTGTAGCGACCAAATCGAGATATTCAACTAAATCTTCAATCGTCTCGCCATCATTATGAGCTAATGCTTGAACCAATTTAAAACCAACACCACAACCACATAATTCGTCATAAGGGTAACTGCAATCATCTCGTTTAGGGTCTAAAACAGCAACGGCATTTGGCAATTCGCCTCCTGGCCTGTGATGATCGCAAATAATGAAATCAATTCCTTTTTCTTTAGCGTAAGCAACTTTTTCTATGGCCTTTACTCCACAATCTAAAGCAATAATCAATGAAAAATCATTATCACGGGCAAAATCAATTCCCATATAAGATACACCATAACCCTCTTCGTATCTGTCCGGAATATACGTAGCAACACTTTCAGTTCGCGTCTTTAAATAAGAGGACATCAAAGCAACCGAAGTGGTTCCGTCCACATCATAATCACCAAAAACCAAAATATTTTCGCCTTCACAGATGGCTTTTTCGATACGATCAACTGCTTTATCCATATCCTTCATTAGAAATGGATCGTGCAAATCGTTTAAACTGGGTCTAAAAAATTGTTTGGCATCTTCGTAAGATTCGATGCCGCGCTGAATTAATAAAGTACCAACTATGGCATCTACATTAAGTGATTCTGAAAGCTCTTTTACTTTAGAAGTCTCTGGCTTTGGTTTAATTGTCCAACGCATCCTATTTATTGTGATAATGAATCGATGTATTCACTTTAGCAAACTTTCTGAACATTTCCATAACACCGCAATATTTCTCTATGGATAAATCAACGGCTTTTTTAATTTTTGATTCGTCCAAATTATCACCATAAAAATGATACTCTACAGAAACGGTATGATAGTATTTGGGATGCTCTTCGGTCAATTCGCCATAAGTATCCATTCTAAAATCGGAAACAGTGACTTTCATTTTATCTAAAATCATAACCACATCCAAGCCCGAACAACCAGCTAGCGCACCGAGCATCATTGCTTTTGGGCTCAAACCCGAACTATGACCTCCGTTTTCTGGTGAGGTATCCATTAAAACTGTTTTTCCGCTCGGGTTATCAGCTTCAAATTGTAGGTTTCCTTTCCAATGAGTGACTACTTTATGTTCCATAAGTGAAGAATTTTTTGTTTCTTGTGAATTAATTTTCCTAAAAAAATAGGACACAAGCGACATCCGATAAATAATTTAATTTTAAATTATATTTATGATTTGAATGGTTCTTGTTCATTCAAAAATACTACTAAAAACTAAACATATGCCACTTGTAACACCATTATCTGCTGACCATGATTTAGAGACAAAAGAGTTGGCTGAATTTTTCAATGAAACACTTGGGTTTTGTCCAAATTCGGTATTGACCATGCAGCGTCGACCTGCGATTTCGAAAGCCTTCATTAATTTGAATAAAGCAGTAATGGCAAATGAAGGCCGTGTCACTTCCGCCTTAAAACGAATGATTGCATGGGTGAGTAGTAATTCAACCGGTTGCCGCTATTGTCAAGCGCATGCTATTAGAGCTGCCGAACGTTATGGCGCAGAGCAAGAACAACTCGACAATATCTGGGACTACAGAACGCATCCCGCTTTTAATGAAGCTGAACGTGCTGCCTTGGATTTTAGCTTGGCAGCTTCTCAAGTGCCAAATGCAGTCGATGAAACCATAAAAAAACGCTTATATAACTACTGGAACGAAGGCGAAATTGTGGAAATGCTTGGAGTAATTTCACTTTTTGGCTATTTAAATCGCTGGAACGATTCGATGGGAACTTCAATTGAAGATGATGCTGTGGAAAGTGGAAATAAATATCTTGGAAAGCATGGATTTGAGCCCGGAAAGCATAAAAACTAGAAACTTTTATTAACTTTTTTGTATTTCAACGATTAAACAAAGCACTCAAATAGAGTTTTTTTATCAGACGACAATTTTTTTGTTACTTGAGGCCTCTCAAATTATCCCCTGATTGTCAAGGAGTTGTTTTTTGACATTAAAACATCTATTATGAATAGTAAATTTTTAAAAATAATTGCATTTTGCTTTATAGCATCTTGTAACAATGAACCAACAAAAGCGCAAGCGCCTTTTGGAAGCCCTGGAGAACACACACCAGTTGCATTAGGATCTTCTGAATCTTCTTTCGGATACTACGAATATTTACCCTTGGATTTTGATGCATCTGCAGACAATACCTATCCGCTTTTACTATGTTATCATGGATATGATCAAAGAGGAAACGGTACTTCAAATTTAAGTGCTGTTTTAGGGTTTGGACCCCCAAACCAAGTAGAACAAGGTATGGATTTCGAAGCTATAATTATATCTCCACAGACTTCATCAGGAACTTTTAGTACTGCCGACTTTTTAGGTTTATACAATTATTTGGTCGCCAATTACCCAATTGATATTAACAGAGTGTATATCACTGGTTTGAGTGCTGGTGGCGGTGGCGTTTGGAACGCATTACGAGGCCATTCTGACAAAATTGCTGCAGCTGTGCCCATTTGTGGGACCACTTTATTAGATAACCCTTCCGAATTTTTACAACAAACACCAATTTGGGCTTTTCATAATTTTAATGATGGGGTGGTCAGTAGAGAAAACACAATATCGAACGTCAGCAGAATTGCTAATGTAGGTGAGTCTGTACTGTCAGTATATCCAAGCAGTAGTGAGGATTCTCCGGCGGACGATGATTATTCTATGGAATTTGATACCTCAACTCAAACTTGGTATGCTGTATTAGGCGTTAATAATCCAGAAGACAAACTATCTTTTACAATGTATAGTGACGGTGAACATGACGCTTGGTCTAGAACCTACACGAATGAAAGTTTATGGGAATGGATGTTTGCACAAAGTTTAAATACGCTCGATGTTGATGAAAAAACTCTTGACTTTTCACTCTACCCGAATCCATGTTCGGGTAAATTTACCATCAGCTCAAAAAATGAGAATGAAAAACAATTAGAAGTATTTGATTTTTTTGGAAAAAAAATATACAGTAATTCATTCTCAAATGAACTTATTGTAAATATGAGTACCTATGCTTCAGGTGTATATCTAGTAAAAGTTATAGGTGATAATGACGCTCAAAAAGTGATAAAAGTTTTTGTTAACTAGTTTCTTTTTTTCATACTAATAGTTAAACCTCGTCAGAAATGGTGGGGTTTTTTGTGGATTAAAATAGTTACACTCATCCAAAAGGTGAGTTTACTCATTGGTGGTTTTTAAAATTAAGTCATTCCTCTAGATTTGAATGTATAAAAACCACCAAACATGAAAAACAAACTACTCAAAACCATTCTGAACGTTGTAGTGTTCCTTTTTTCAATATATTCTTTTTCACAACAAGATGCCGTGAGTGGCACCTTAACTGATGACAGCGGACTTCCTTTGCCTGGTGTTAATGTGATTGTAAAGGGTACTCAAAAAGGAACACAAACTGATTTTGATGGCAATTACACGATTAATTGTGATGTCGGTAATGTCTTAGTTTTCAATTTTGTAGGTATGAAAACAAAAGAAGTCACTGTAAATGCTTCAATGCTCCTGTATGATAACAATTCCTATATCATTGAACGAATGGCTGTTGACCCAGTTTATAGCAATGCTTATGCTGAAGCAATTAAAATCATCCAAAAGAGTGAGGTTTCTGTTCCTAGCATAGAGGATTCAAAACACACTGTAAATATGAAAGATTTTGACTATAGTCGAATTAGAAATGTAGATATCCAAAATGACCATATACGTCTCACCTATTTTAAACCTGACGTTTTTTTTGAAATAGGTTATACAAATGCGACAAGTCTGCAATTCATCAAAAACAAAAACCTGCCCGAATTACAAAAAACCTATGCGCAAGGAGCTCCACAAAATGGTGAACTTGCTTTTTTAGGTGCCGAAACTGGCAATTTATTTTCCTATGGTCCAAAACTAAATAATTTAGAATTTGATGGCAGTAATTATGATTTCGACATCAATGGAAGACTGGTATCACGAGGAAACGGAAATGGAATATTGGCTGCTCCATACGATAACGACCTTTTCAGAACTACTACTAAAATTTTGAATCATGTGTTTTTTAATATCACCACAGATGTCGATTTTTTTGGGGTCGATTTTACCAATGAAATCAATCAAGATTTCTATGGAAGAGAAAACACAAACTCGAACCAAGTAAGCGTAAACTATCGAAAATCTAACAAAAAATTAAACTGGAATGCTTTTATAAAATATGGAAATGAGTTAGACAATCAACCGAATATCAATGGTTTTCATAACAATCTATTGTTGAATTTATGGGCCACTCCCGCAAGTTTTAGTAATTCGCAAGGTGCAACACTTTCCAATAGCACACCGCGAAGTTTTAGCCCTAATCTATACAACAACCCTGAATGGTTGTTGAATTATAATATCAACTCTGAAAAGCACAGTCTTTGGATTGCAAGTCTTCAAAATGAATTCGAACTTTCTGATGACATTACACTTCAAAGCAACCTCAACTATAATTGGCGTGACACCAAACAAACGTTTGGTTTGCCCACCAATACAGTTGGATTTGAAAATGGTTATAAAAGTTCCAAGAACATTAAAAAAGATAATTTCAACGCTGTTTTAAATTTCAATTACAAGAAATTATGGGATACTTCTAAACTTGAAATCAACTCCATCAATAATTTTAATTCAGAACATTTGGATTATGAGCTTTCCGAAGCCAGTGGGTTTGAGATATTTTCTTTTGAAGATCCTCAAAATAATTTTTCTAGAGAAAAAAAGTTAGCCAAAAACACTTGGCGAATACTTAATAAAGCAGAGTATGAACTAGATAATGTTGGTATCAATGTTTCTGCGGGTAACAACAGTTATATCTCATCCATTCAAAACAACAAATGGTTCTTGCCAACGCTTCAACTAAAATTGAATTTGGACAAGATATTCCACCTAGATAATATTAGCAATTTCACAATATTTACAACTACATCTTATGACGTTAATGATTCTCCTCTTTTTTATAGCAATCAAAGTCATAACAGTCTTATGATGCATCCTTCTGAAAGTTGGGGATATACTACAAATGCGGATTTGTTCTTAAATAATAGAATTGCATTGGAAGACAAACAATCTCTGGAATTTGGAACAGCAGTTGATTTTTATCTTTTAAGTACGTATTTCGAATTTGATTTTACCTATTTCGACACCAAAACTAAAGGAAGCGTATTTCCTGTATTTGAAAACGATGGTTTTGAATTACAAAACGTTGCCAATATTAGCAATCGGGGTTTTGAAATTAATTTTAGTGCGCGCAAATATACTTCAAATTACTTCCAGTTTATTCCATCCTTACATTTTTCCACCTATAGAAATGAGGTTACGCAGCTACTGAATGAGCGTTCTCGTGTTTCAATTGCTGGATTTTCAACAATTTCTAAAAATCTGATTGTTGGTCAACCTGCTGGTGTCATTGTTAGTTCTGCCTATGCTCGGGATTCACTAAACAATGTCATTATTGATTCCGAAGGTTTTCCGATAGTTGCTGATGAACATAAAATTATTGGCGACCCAACCCCTGACTTCAACATTGGATTCACTAACGAATTCCGATGGAAAAAGCTGGCACTGAACTTTGTCATTGATTTTCAAAAGGGAGGCGACGTCTGGAACGGAACACAGAATGTACTCAATTACTTTGGAACGTCGCAACAATCTGCAGAACAACGCACCATTACAGACTATATTTTTAGTGGAGTGGACCAGCAAGGCAACGTCAATACCATTCCCGTAGATTTCGCAAATCCAGAAAATGGACTTGAAGGTAATCGATTTGTTCGTTATGGTTTTGAAGGTGTTGCTGAAGACGCTATCGAAGATGGCAGTTACATCAATCTAAAATCCATTGCCTTATCCTATACACTGAAAGAAAGAAACTCTGGAACCTTTTTTAGAGATGTCAATGTTAGTCTCTATGCCAACAATCTGTTTACTTGGTCCAAATACAGAGGTGCTTCGCCTTATAGTAGTTTGTACGATACAAGTTCTGGCGCAGGACTCAATTTTTTCAATTCGCCAATTGCCACTGAAGTAGGTCTAAAAATCAATTTAAAAATATAATTAAATGAAAAAGCTTAACCATCATTCAACAGTCATCATCGTTGCAATCCTTTTATTAGTGTCATTAGTTTCTTTTAAGGCATTCCAAACCAAAACGACACTACTTGAAAAAATATATACACAAACTGATAGGCCTTTCTACTTTCCTGGCGAAACTATTTGGTTTAAATCTTACGTTGTGGGAGCAGACCATACTGTTTCGACTTTAAGTGACATTGTGCATGCAGAGTTGATTTCGCCAAAAGGTAGCATTGTCAAATCTCTGAAATTATCTGTCTCACAAGGCTCTGTCTATGGCGATTTTGATATTGACCAAAGTTGGGTTGGTGGCATTTATACTTTAAAAGTGTACACCAACTGGATGCGCAATTATGGTGAAGATGCCTTTTTTACCAAAAAAATTACCGTTCAAAAAGTAGTGCAACCGAATCTTTTGTTGAATTTGAAATTTGAAAAAGAAGGTTATGGAAAATCATCTGAAGTCATCGCGAATTTTGAAACAAAAGACCTAAAAAACAATCCTTTAAAAAACACAATTGTCACTTTTGAAGTTTCTGTAAAAGGACAAACCATTATTTCAGAAAAAATCACAACAGACTCAGTTGGAAAGGCAAAGCCAAGATTTCAGTTGCCAAACAATCTTGAAACGACAGATGTTGTTTTGATAATATTAATCCCATATCAAGGCTCGACAGAATCCATTTCAAGAAGCGTTCCAGTGGTTTTAGACACGATTGATCTTCAATTTTTTCCTGAAAGTGGAAAAATAATAGCTTCCACGTCGAATAAAGTGGCTTTTAAGGCTATTAACGAATTTGCAAAACCTGTTGACGTGAGTGGTATTATTGTTGATGAAAACAACAATCAAATTAGCAGTTTTAACAGTTTTCACGATGGCATGGGAAGTTTTAATGTGGATGCAGAAACGAATGCAAGCTATTTTGCAGTCTTAAAAGAGCCTTTTCAATCCGATAGGAAAATTGCATTACCTCAAGTTTATGAACACGGTGTTCGTTTTTCAGTGACATCTGATAGTTTGAAAACGAAACTTAATGTTTTCTCCAATTTAAGCGAAAAGTTAGTTCTTGAGGTTAGCAATGCGTCAAAAATTTTGATGGAACAACAAATTAATTCTAGTAAAAAGGAGTTGGTTTTAAACACCAAGGAATTCCCTATCGGTATCACAAAGTTCAGTTTAAAAGACCCTTATCAAAACGTTGTTGCAGAACGATTGGTTTTTATAAATTCACACAAAAAATTAAAAATTGATATAACACTTGATAAATCCGTTTATAAAACCAGAGAAAAGGTAAAAGTGTATGTCACAACAAAAGATTCTGACAACAAACCCGTCCCTTCCAATCTATCAATTTCGGTTGCAGATAACAAATTAGTATCCTTTGCAGATGACAAACAGGACCATATATTATCCTATTTATTGATGTCTTCCGAATTGAAAGGGAGTATCCACAAACCAGATTTTTATTTCAACCAAAAAGAAGCAAAATCAGATGCTGCATTGGACTATGTTATGCTAACGCATGGTTGGAGAGATTACATCACCTCACCAATCACAGATTTTGAAACGGCTGCTTTCCAACCAGAACAAAATGCCATTCAAACAGGAACAGTTTTAGATAACAAAGGAAGACCAGTGAAAGCCAATCTTTTGCTCTTTGACCAAAATGGAAATAAGGTATTGGTTTTTAAAAGTAATGATGACGGAAAATTTTCATTCAGATTTGACCAAGGACAAAGCTTGTTATTAATGGCATATACAGATAATGGTAAAACCTTAACCATCTATGAAGACAAACTAACCGAAGGATACACCATCAATCAAAACAAGAATGAGAAAAACCTAGAAAGTAAAGACGCCGTAAAAGCTTTCGACGCCATTGAAAAGCCTTTGCAAAAAGCCATCAAACAAAAAGCAATTGCTTCCATATCCTTGAATGAGGACGAGGCCGCACTTGATGAAATCGTAGTTGTAGCATATGGCATTCAAAGAAAGCAATTATTGACCAGCTCCATAACACATATAAGTGCAGAAGAAATAAACCCTTCCACCATTGCACACGCACTACAAGGTTCGGTGGCAGGTATACAAGTAACAACAAATGATCTTTCTCCTGGAAGCACTTCAAAAATCATCATTCGCGGGAATTCTTCCATTTCTGGAAATAGTGAACCACTTATTGTTATTGACGGTGTACCTTATGACCAAAGTGTCTTTTCAGATTTGGATACTAACCAAGTAAACTCGGTAACAGTTTTAAAGGACGCAGCTGCTTCTGCCATCTATGGCTGTAGAGCTGGTAATGGTGTTATTATTATCACTACTAAAAACAACAAAGGTTACAATTACAACTATGGAAAGAAAAAGTTGAACAATGCAAAATTCAATAACTATGCGATTCATAGTTTTTACAACCATAGAGCTTTAAACACATATACTTCTAAACGCTTTTATGCTCCAAAATATGATAGCGAAATAGTCCCAGAAGAACGCACAGACTTTAGACAAACCATCTATTGGAATCCGGTGGTACAAACGGATGAAAACGGAAAAGCAGAGTTTGAGTTTTATAATTCGGATGCTATTACTTCTTTTAAAATTACAGCAGAAGGCATTGGTTATAATGGCCTCCTTGGCAGACAAGAACAATTATACGCCACAAAAAAGTTGTTGAACATCGACTTTAAAGCTCCAAATTACATGGCTTTGAATGATACCATCAGTTTACCTGTTACAATCATTAATGAATCGGATACCATCGTCAAGTCTACACTTGATATACTATTGCCTGAACATTTAAAGCTTTTGGAAGCAATCGATTCCGATATCACTATTGAAGCCAATAGTTCTGTTGTTGTCAACATGAAGGTGATTCCGATTAAAAAGACAGATTTGGCAACGATTCAATTGTCATTAAACTCCAAGGAATATTCAGATTCTATTAAAAGGGACATCACTGTTTTAAGTCCTTATTTTCCAACTGAAGTTTCACTTTCAGGTTCAAAATCACAGAATTTTGATTTTGAAATCAATAATTCTGTAAAAGGAAGTGTTTCTGCTGAATTCAATATTTATACGGACGTTATCGGCGATGTGATGAATGGTATTGAGGGAATGCTACGCAAACCTTCTGGTTGTTTTGAGCAAACCTCATCTTCTACGTATCCAAATATTATGGTGCTTAAATATTTGAAAGAAGCAGGAAAAAGCAATCCAGATATTGAAGCCAAAGCCATGCAATATATCAAAGAAGGTTATAACCGTTTGATAAGTTTTGAAACGAAAGAAAATGGCTTCGAATGGTTTGGCCACACACCGCCTCATGAAACCTTGACAGCTTATGGCGTGTTGGAATTTACCGAAATGAAAGAGGTATACGATGGTGTGGACCAAAAGATGCTCGACCGTACAGTGAAATGGCTATTAAGTCGAAAAGATGGTAAAGGAGGTTTTAAGAAAAGTGAAAAAGGTTACGATAGTTTTGCAAGTTCTCCTGCAGATGTTGCCAATGCTTACATTGTTTACGCAATCAGTGAAGCCAAGATTGAGGGCTTTCTAGATATAGAATATACGACTGCATACAACGAATCTCTGAAAAGTAATGACACGTACAAAATGGCATTGATGGCTCTGGCAAGTTATAATCTCAACCGTCAGGAAAATGCCGCCATTCTACTTAAAAAAATTCATGAAAATATTGATGACAAAGGATTCAAAAACCTTTCTGTTGAAAACACCATTACACGTTCCTACGGAAACGCAAAGCAAATTGAAACGGTTGCCTTTACATTATTGGCATTGATGAGAGAGAAAACCAAAAATGAGGCATTGATTTCCAAAGGAATTGAATATTTAGTGTCACAGAGAAATGGCGGAAGCTTTGGTTCAACACAATCGACTGCCATGTCTTTAAAAGCGTTGATAGAATATACCAAAGGTCAAAAACAAAAATTGATTCATCAGAATGACACCGTAGAATTGGTGTTGAATGGAAAAACCATCAGTAGCCAATTAAAAATAGCCAAAAATGGAAAAATAACTATTGATCATTTAGAGGATTATTTAAAGAGTGGTAAGCAAACCATGAAGGTGAAATTCACCAATCCAAAAATGGAATTACCTTATTCTATGACTATTAAATGGGATAGTTACGTGCCAGATTCGTCAAAAGGATGTCCTTTGAGTTTTGAGACTACTATCCTCAACAAAGACTACAAAGTTGGTGACAATGTGAGCATGACCATCAAAGTTGCCAATTCTAAAAACGAAAAATTAGGAATGGCACTAGCGATTGTAGGCATTCCATCTGGAGCCACTCCACAACCTTGGCAATTAAAGGAAATCCTTGAACAAAATAAAGCAGCTTATTATGAAGTGTTCGACAACTATTTGGTTTTCTATTGGAGAGAATTTGATGCTTCCGAAACCAAAACACTTCGATTGGATCTAAAAGCTGATATCGCTGGAAGTTATCAAGCACCTGCAAGTACAGTCTACTTATATTATGGTGACGAACATAAAAATTGGATTGAAGGAAATAGACTTCAAATTGGGAATTAGTTGATTGGTTTGTTAATTGTGAAAGACCTCATCAGAAATGGTGAGGTCTTTCTTAATATAATTCTCTTCAATTAAATTCCAGAAATAACCCTCTCCACAGTCATTCGAATTTTTTCTTGTGATGAAGCAATCAATTCTTGTAGCAATTCTTTATCATTTAAAAGATCCGTAGTGCTGCCGATCGCTTTTATATACCAATCTTCCCAAGCATGAATAATCTTTAGCTGTTGGTCCTTCGATTCGCCTTTTAGAATGGCATTTTTGCTTTGGACCAATTCTTCGTTGAGTCGATTTATTCCAGCTTCTTCTATTGTTTTGATGATTTGCTTCGCTGTTTTTTCATCCGAATTCAAAAGTAGATAAGACGAAACTAATGCTGCTGTACCTACATTTTTTAAGGTTTCCTTTGAAACTTTATCCAATCTATCATTGTCGGTATGATAAAACTGGTCTGTAAAATGCCAAAACAAAACACTTGGAATATCAGCTTCTAAAAAGGGAGAATGATCACTTCCTCCTTCGTATGGATTTGTATTGACTTCCCAATTGGCAAGCTTGCCTTGAATTTGAAACTGATCAATCAAAAAATCATTTAGGTAATGTGGTTGCATTTGGCTTAAACTCATGGGCGAACCTCCCCATTCTGTATGTTTGTCTTTTCCCCTAGTCCAAATGGCACTTGGATCTGGCATTTTTTCAATCAAAAAAGAACCACCTGTGATGTCTGTATTTTCACCCACCATATCAAGGCTGATGCCCCATTTTGTATTGTCTGCTCGTATTCTATCTTCCTTCACAAATCTTTTGGTTGACACAATTTCGTCTCCCCAAAGAAATGTCAAAGTGCGCTTTGGTTTCCATTGCTTGTCTTTGATGAATTTCGCCGTCAAAGTTGCCATTTCTAGAGCAACTCCCACACCGGTAGCATTGTCATTAGCGCCAGGTTCTTGTATGTGAGCACTAAAAACCAATCGTTCTTGAGGCGCTTCGGAACCATGAATGTCGGCGACAATGGTCAATTCTTTTGATTCATAAATCTTTGTTTCAATTTGTACTTGTAAATTGACCTTGCCTTTTGATAAACGTTCTTTCAGACGCTCTTTCGCTGCAAATGATAATGCGATTGCCCAAGATTGCTGCTCTGGTTTTAGTTGAATTGAACGGAATTGGATGGAAGTAACATTTTTTTCTGGTTGTAAGTAATCTGGATTATCATAGACCAAAATACCTAGTGCACCACCTTGCAAAACAGCCAAATTAAATACCCAAAAAGGACTTGATTCCGCAAAGACTATTTTGCCTCTGACATCCAAGTTTTTAATTTTTTTCACATCATCAACAAAGATGACTTCCGCTTCGACGCCCTCTTTTGGCGTACTGTAAGAGTTGAGAGCTATCATGTTGCGGTTTGTTTTGTGTTGCAACAACGGTTCGTCTTCACCTGTAATTTTAACAGCACCATCTATTACTTCCCAAGTGGGTTCTTTAAGTGGTCTCGTTTCTATTCGATAAGTCAATTTGCTATCTTCTGTTGCATTCTCTTGCAAAACAAAACCCGCTTTTTCTAATTGTTCAGCAATAAAATAAACGCTTTTATTAAAGCCCGAATTTCCCACCACACGCCAATATTTTTCAATAAAAGCGGTCGTTTCGTAAGCGAGATCACCTGTGAATTCCTGACTGATGATATCGGAATAATTGGAAGGATTTAGAGTTTGTGCTTTTGTATTAATAACCAGAAAAAATCCTAGAAAAAATAGATAAAATGATTTGTTCATTAAGGGCATCTTTAGGGATTAATTTTAAGTAAAAACTGGTTAATCGTCATCCTTCATCATACTTTTCAAATCGCTGCTATAAGATGGATAGGTAAACATTTGTTTTTTAAATTCCGCAACTGTCATTTTTTGTTGAATTGCCATTGAGAATAGGTTAATAGTTTCATTTGCCTGCGAACTCAATAAATGTGCTCCCACAATTTCGTCGGTTCGTTCATTGACCAGAATTTTATAAGCGTATACTGGGTTGTTTTCCTTTTTCGCATTGTACCAATCGCTCGCGTCGTTATTATAAATTTTTACATTTTTGTAGCGCTTTTTTGCCTCCTCTTCCGAATATCCGACACTTGATAAATTAGGATTGGTAAACACAGTTGATGGAATACACGGCACTTCAAACTTTTTGGAATTCGCCTTAATGATGTTTTTCCCAACAATATAACCCTGTAATCCAGAGAGTGGCGTCAAGGGAAGTGATTTACTGCTCACATCGCCGCAGGCATAGAATTTTGCGTTCGACACACTCTGTAGATAATCGTCTACAAGAACACCACTATGATCCGTTTTTACATTTGCATTTGACAGCTCAAGCATTTCTATGGACGGAATTCGACCCGCTGTATTAAACACTTTTCGTGATTTTATGGACTTGCTCTTTCCTTTTACTTGATAGCGAACTCTCAAATTCTTTTTTAATTTTTCCACAGATGTCACTTCCGCATTAAGTATAAATGTGATTCCAATTGTTTCGAGATATGCTTTTAATTTCTCTACTAAAAATGCATCGAATTGCGACAATGGTTTTGATTCCTGTTCAATCATGGTCACTTTGGTCCCCATGCTCGCCATCATGCAGGCAAACTCCATTCCTACATAACCAGAACCAATGAAGGTCGCTGATTTTGGTAATTTTTTAAGATTAAGAATGTCATCACTCACTTGGCAATACTCATTTCCATCAATGGATAATTCTCTCGGAATCATTCCCGTGGCAATCACAAATGTATCCGCAGAAATCAACTTCCCTTCAACCAAAATCTGGTTTTCATTTTGAAACACTGGAGATTGATGATACAGTTCTATTCCTAAATCCGTCAATTTTTTTTCGGTGCTTGGAGGAACAGGGTCAGTGAATGACGACTTAAAAATTTGGACTGTTTTCCACGTTACTTTTGGCTGTTTATTAATTCCTTTATTGGACAATAAATGGCTTTTATGCACCAATTCAGAAAATTGTAACAAAACTTTCTTTGGATCGCAGCCTCTAATAGCACAGGTTCCACCAAACCCGCGATTGTCTGCCATGGCGACTTTCATTCCTTCTCCTATACAAATTTTGGCTGCCGTCTGACCAGCGATTCCAGTTCCAATGACAAAAACGTCATAATGCTTTGTTTCTTCCATAATTTAAATAATGTAAAGTGATTTTGAGTTGTCCTACCCTTTTGGTTTTCCACCTACGCAAATGACAATTTCTCCTTTTGGTGGTTTGTCGGTGTAATGTCGTAAAACTTCCTTGGCTGTGCCTCGAACGGTCTCTTCATAGAGTTTGGTCAGCTCACGCGATACGGATACAGGTCTGTCTTCTCCAAAGTATTCACAAAAATGTAAAAGTGTTTTTATGAGTTTATGAGGACTTTCATAAAAAATAATAGTTCTTGTTTCTTCAGCCAGTAATAATAATCGTGTTTGACGTCCTTTTTTGACTGGCAAAAACCCTTCAAATACAAATTTATCGTTTGGCAAGCCGCTATTCACTAAAGCAGGTACAAAAGCGGTCGCACCTGGCAAACAATCTACATCAATCTCGTTTTCAATACACGCTCGTGTCAGCAAAAAGCCTGGGTCGGAAATAGCAGGAGTTCCTGCATCACTTATCAATGCAACGACTGTTCCGCTTTTTATTTTTTGAATCAACTTAGCAACCGTTTTATGCTCGTTGTGCATGTGATGCGATTGCGAAGGCGTAGAAATTTCGAAATGCCTTAGTAATTTTCCCGATGTGCGAGTGTCTTCCGCCAAAATCAAATCGGCTTCCTTTAAAACCTCAACGGCTCTAAAAGTCATGTCTTTAAGATTACCAATTGGTGTTGGTACGATGTAGAGTTTGCTCATTAATCAAACTTACTTTCAACAATTTCCATAAATCGTTCTTCAAACTCCTCTTTTCCTTCCCAATTATTATAGTCAGGCTTGACAATGTTCTGAACCAAATTTTTTGCCTCTTTGTAAGAATCTGATGTGTTTATTTGTGAAACAACTCGATCATAATCTTCACGACTCCCTTCAAACAAATGCTTGATGAAGGCAATTTTGTCATTCAAACCAATGTTCAATCCTCCCGTTTTTAATTTGTCGTTGAGTGAACGCGATTTTTTTAAGGCTTCCTTTTCGGAATTATTTTCTTGTGTAGCATGTTGGGTGGTGGAAACGGGATCAAAAACCGGAATGTCCTTAAAATCTGCAGTCAATTCGTCAAAGTCGTGTTTTTTAGAAACTGGTTTTGAAATGGCCTCCTCTACGATAATATCTATCTCATCAGCTTCTTGAGGCATTTGAGCAAACATGTCTTTTATTTTTTCCATGACAGGCTCCATAATACCATCATCTTCAACTTCGTCTAGATTGATATAGATTTTATCTTCACGCTCAATGTTGTCACTAATTTTATTGTTGAAAGCGACATCGAGCATTTCAAAAAACGAAGAATCACCACCTATGGTTGGCATAGCCCCATTTTCAAAATTTTCATGCGCAAATTTTAAAACCGACAATTTTTCATATAATTGTCCCGCTTCAAACTGCATTTTAACCACATCTTCTTTTCCTTTCAATTTCAAAATACGATGGGCAATGCTCATCAATTCCGATTCCAACTTCTTCTTCATAACTTTTTAACTTTAAATCTGTTTTATGCTTTTGATTTTTAATAAATTTACGCCACCTTTATAAAAACGTAGAATGACTTCGTTTTAGTGTTAAAATTACAAAATGTTTCTTGAAAATACAGTAAATCCTAAAGAACAATTTGGGTGGATTGAAGTTATATGTGGCTCGATGTTCTCTGGAAAGACCGAAGAATTAATTCGAAGGCTCAAGCGCGCGCAATTTGCAAAGCAAAAGGTTGAAATCTTTAAACCTACTGTGGATGTGCGTTATGATGAAGATATGGTGGTGTCACATGATGCAAACCAGATCCGTTCGACACCAGTTCCTGCAGCTGCAAACATTCCAATTTTGGCGGATGGTTGTGATGTGGTTGGTATTGATGAAGCACAGTTTTTTGATGATGAAATCGTTCGTGTCTGTAATGACTTGGCCAATAAAGGCGTAAGAGTCATTGTTGCGGGTTTGGACATGGATTTTAAAGGCAATCCTTTTGGTCCAATGCCCTATTTAATGGCGACTGCAGAATATGTCACAAAAGTGCATGCAATCTGTACGCGCACAGGAAATTTGGCGCAATATAGCTATCGAAAAGCAAAAAGTGATGCCCTAGTCCTACTTGGTGAGGTGGATGAGTACGAACCATTAAGTCGAGGCGCTTTTTACAAAGCTATGGTTCGAGACAAAGTGCGCAATATGAAAGTTAACGATGCTGAAGAAATTTCGCCCAAAACGAAAGATACCAATGCCTAAAGCTCAAGAAACGGTCCTCGAAATTGATTTATTAGCCTTAAAACACAATTTTGAATTCTTAAAATCAAAAATAGGAGAAGAAACGCAGTTTTTGGCGGTTGTAAAAGCCTTCGCCTATGGTAGTGAAGCAAATGAAATTGCTTTATATCTTCAAGATTTAGGAGTTGACTATTTCGCAGTTGCTTACACTTCGGAAGGAGTTGCGCTTCGCGATGCAGGCGTTACAAGACCCATTTTAGTATTGCATCCATTGCCCGTCAGTTTTGAGATGTTGATTGAACGCTGTTTGGAACCTAGCATCTATAATCAAAAAGTATTGACTGAATTTCTCAAGGTTGCAGCTAAAGAAAAGCAAACAAATTATCCAATTCACATAAAATTCAATACAGGTTTAAATCGTCTTGGCTTTGTTGAGTCAGATATTGATGCTATTTATTCACAGCTAAAAAACACATCAACACTCAAAATAAAATCCATTTTTTCGCACATGGCTGCGAGCGAAGATTTAAACGAAAGAGAATTCACCTTACATCAAATAGCATCTTTCAAAGCTATAATCTTCAAATTTGAAAGCACTTTTGGATACACTCCAAAACTTCACATGTGCAATACATCCGGCATTTTGAATTATCCGGAAGCACATTTTGATATGGTGAGAAGTGGCATTGGTTTATACGGCTTTGGAAATTCTGAAAAAGAAAATAAAAATTTCAAACCGATTGCGAGCTTAAAATCTGTCATTTCGCAAATACATCATATTGAAAAAGGAGAATCTGTAGGCTACAATCGTGCTTTTAAAAGCGACGCCTTGCTAAAAACTGCTACAATCCCAATTGGACATGCCGATGGTATCAGTCGTATTTATGGCAATGGTAAAGGCTACGTCATCATCAACGGCAAAAAAGCGCCATTAATTGGTAATGTGTGTATGGATATGGTCATGGTGAACGTGACTAAAATTGACTGTGAAGAAGGTGATGAAGTCATCATTTTTGATGCAAATAATACTGCTGACGCATTGGCTCATAAGGCCAATACCATTTCTTACGAATTGATTACCGCTATTTCACAACGTGTAAAACGCATCGTTAGAAAATAAATGTATTTAACTTTTTTTAACACTTCTATATTTTTCTTACATTAGTCGTTTCATAACTAACTTAAAATTAATTATTATGTGGAAAGAATTTAAAGATTTTATCATGACTGGCAACGTCATAGACTTGGCAGTTGCGGTTTTACTTGCTGGAGCTGTTGGCTTGGTAGTCAATGGTTTTGTGAGTGACATCATGATGCCTATCATTGGATCTGTATCAGGCGGTATGGATTTTGCCGACATGAAATACGTGCTTTCACCTGCTGTTATAGGAGCGGATGGAGTCATTGTTAAACCTGAAAATGCAATTATGTATGGTCGCTGGATCAACTCAATCATCAACTTAATCATTGTTGGATTTGTATTGTTCATGATTGTAAAAGCGTATGCTAAAGTACGAGCGAAAAAAGAAGAAGCTCCTGCACCACCTCCTGGACCAACTGAAATTGACTTGTTGAAGGAGATTAGAGATGCATTAAAAAAATAATATCCGTTACACTACATATTCTAACCTAAACCCGATTCGAAAGTTTCGGGTTCTTTTTTGGGTAAATTTTAAAAAACGGAATTAAAATATTGGTTACTTTTGTAATTCAATTGGATTAAAAATGAAAATAGCAGTCGTTGGTGCCACAGGCATGGTTGGAGAAGTGATGTTGAAAGTTCTCGATGAACGTAATTTTCCCTTCACGGAATTGATGCTAGTTGCATCCGAAAAATCCGTTGGAAAAGAAATTTTATTTCAAGGTAAAACCTATAAGGTTATTGGTCTGGCTGAAGCCGTTTCGCAAAAACCTGAAATCGCTTTATTTTCTGCAGGAGGAGAGACATCTTTAGAATGGGCTCCAAAATTTGCTGAAGTTGGCACGACTGTCATTGACAATTCGTCCGCATGGCGAATGGATCATACCAAGAAATTAGTTGTGCCAGAAATCAATGCATCACAACTAACCAAAGCAGATAAAATAATTGCAAATCCCAACTGTTCAACGATACAAATGGTGATGGTTTTGGCGCCTCTACATAAACGATATAAAATCAAACGCCTTGTCGTTTCGACCTATCAATCCATCACAGGAACTGGCTTAAAAGCAGTTAAGCAATTGGAAAATGAACTAGCTGGCATTAAAGGCGAAATGGCTTATCATTATCCAATCCATAAAAACGCCATTCCACATTGTGATGTTTTTGAAGAAAATGGCTACACCAAGGAAGAAATGAAATTGGTGCGCGAAACTCAAAAAATACTTGACGACCGAACGATTGCAGTAACTGCAACCGCTGTTAGAATTCCAACTTCTGGAGGTCATAGTGAAGCGGTCAATATCGAATTTGAAAACGATTTTGATCTCAGTGATGTGCGTCAATTGTTAAGCAAAACTGATGGTGTTACGGTTCAGGATAATTTAGACACAAACACGTATCCAATGCCAATTTATGCAAATGGAAAGGATGATGTTTTTGTGGGTAGAATACGAAGAGATGGCTCCCAGCCTAACTCCTTAAATTTATGGATTGTAAGTGATAATTTGCGTAAGGGCGCAGCTACCAATACAGTTCAAATTGCAGAACATCTTTTAAGAAATCAATTGGTTTAAATGTATTTTTAAATGTGAAATTTTAAATTTGATTCAACTGAACCTTAAATTCATGTCTTACAACCAATTAATTGACCGTTTTATAGGAAGGTTTTGTATATTAGCATTCCAAATTTTACTATAAATGTTTAAGGATTACACAAATTATTTGTGCCTGTTTCTTTTAGTGATGACTTCACTCTCTTGCGGAAATGATGATGGTTACACGTCGTTAGAGACTGACGATAATCCGGTTCAAGTGTCGCCAGTGAATTTTGATATTGATCAAATTCCTTATCAGACCCTTACAGAATATAATTTTTTTGAAGGAATCTTAAAAGATTTAAGTCCAGTGTATGGGGTTCTACCATATGATTTGATATCCCCGCTGTTTACAGATTATGCGCATAAAAAACGTTTTATATGGATGCCAAGTGGTGTAAGTGCTACATATGTAGATGATCATTCGGTTTTGGATTTTCCGATAGGAACAATGCTCATCAAGAATTTTTATTATGATAATGTGCTTCCTGACGGACAAACGAAAGTCCTTGAAACACGTTTGCAGATTCTCAAAGAAGACGGTTGGGTGTTTGCTAATTATAAATGGAATAATGAGCAGACACAAGCAACCTTTGACTTAAATGGAAGTTTTGTGCCGATAGAATTTATGGATAATGGTGTTCAGAGAAATGTCAATTATTATGTGCCATCGGGTGCACAATGTCTGACATGCCATAAATCTGAAAATGACATAGGGATTCCTACTGGTGTAAAACCACAGAATTTAAATCGTACAATGAATTATGTTGCTGGCACTATGAATCAGCTTGATAAATGGGTGGAAGTTGGTTATTTAGAAGATACCTATCCTTCCACGATCAATACTGTTGTAGATTGGGAAGATAGCTCTAAACCATTGGGAATGAGAGTTCGATCTTATTTAGACATCAATTGTGCACATTGCCATTCTGACAATAGACATTGTGATTATCGACCTGTAAGATTCGCTTTCAATGAATCTTCCGATATCACTAACTTGGGAGTATGTGTCGAAGCACAAGAGATTTTTGATCCTGCCCTGACGTATATTGTCAATCCGGGAAATGCACAACGCTCAATTATGGCAGCAAGACTTAATTCTGTTGCTCAAGAAATACGAATGCCATTACTTGGTCGTACTGTTAGACACGATGAAGGGGTGGCGCTTATAGAATCATGGATCAACTCATTGACTGAAAATTGCAATTAATATAATATCTTTAATTATGAAAAAACCATTACTATCATCAGTATTTTGCTTGACAGCATTTTTACTAAACGCACAAAGTTATAATTCTTGTACGGACGCTTTTAATTCCACTTCTATTTCAGAAGGCACATATAGTGTTGGAACAATCAATGGCGATCAGCCTCCAACAATTTGTAGCGGAGGAAATGGCAGCAATGCAACAGCTGGCGAGTGGATTAAATATGTGCCTACTCAAGATTACACAGTCACGGTAAGCTCAGATTTAACTGTGAACGGAGACAAAGATACACGTCTCCAAATATATACAGGAGTTTGCGGCTCATTGACCTGTGTTGCAGGAGATGATGATGGAGGTACATTTGTTGGTAGCAACAATAGCTCTTATCTTTCTGTAGCTAGTTTTGCCGCCTATTCTGGTCAGGCCTATTATATTGTTTGGGACAACAATTGGAATAACAGTAGCGATTTTGATTTTTCTTTGACAGAAGATGATTTCGAAGCGCCACCTCACACGCCTATTACTTTTACACAGCAAAGTATCTCAACGTCTGGTTCTAACCGAGCGGTTGTAGATATGAATGGTGATTTTCTGGATGATTTGGTATCTATTAGTACATCAAACATCAACATTAACTATCAATTACCTGCAGGTGGATTCAATAGTGTGAATATTGCAACCACTCCGGCTACTTATCAACCTTCTTGGAGTTTAGCCGCAGGCGATTGGGATGCCAATGGATATAATGACTTATTGTATGGCGATACAAATGGTGTAACTTTTATGAAAGCGAACGCGGACGGTACTGCATTTGAGCAAATTTCAGGATCTCAAAATATATTTTCACAACGTTCAAATTTTGTCGATATAGACAATGACGGAAATCTTGATGCTTTTGTTTGTCATGATGTTGCTCCGAGTGTCTCATTTATGAATAATGGTTCAGGTACTCTGGTTTATTCAAACACAAATGGTTTGGGTAATTATTCTTCTGGTGGTAACTATGGCTCTGTTTGGATTGATTTTGACAATGATGGTGACATTGACATGTTTATGGCGAAATGCGGTGGAAATGAAGCAAGAAGAACCAATCAATTATATAGAAATGATGGTAACGGAACTTACACGGAAATAGGTTTATCAGCTGGTTTGGCAGATATTATTCAAACTTGGTCATCTGCTTGGGGTGATTATGACAACGACGGCGATATGGATGTTTATGTTGGATCAAGTACTGGATACGATCACAAAATAATGCGAAATAATGGTGACAATACATTTACGGATGTTACTGATGGGGCTAATATTGGTACTGCTGGAATAGGTCATGAAAATGTCCCTGGAGATTTTGATAATGATGGAATTTTAGACATCTATTCAAACGGATCGATATTATTTGGTAATGGTGATTTAACTTTTAACGTAAACAACGATTTAACCCTTCCAGACATTGGATCCATGGGTGACTTTAACAACGATGGTTTTTTAGACTTCTTTTATGGTAGCATTTATACAAACAGTACAAATGCCAACAACTGGATAAAACTTGTTACTATTGGTAATACAGAGGGAGGATTTAGTAATAAAAACGGAATTGGTGCTCGTGTTGAACTTGGAACGAGTACAGGAACTCAAATAAGAGATGTAAGAAGTGGTGAAGGTTTCAGATTCATGCATAGTTTGAATACACATTTCGGAATTGGCACAAACACCACCATAGATTATATTAAAGTGTCTTGGCCTTCTGGTGTGGTAGATATTGTTTTAGATCCTACTATCAATGATACAATTGTTATCAATGAAGGTTCAACCTTAAGCACTAATGGATCAACCGTAACAGATTTGATCTTATATCCGAATCCAACAAAAACAGTATTGAATTTGAGCACACTAGAAAATTTGGATGATGCTATTTACTCGGTATTTGATATGAACGGAAGACGTGTTCTTAATTCTAAATTGACATCAAATACTATTGATGTATCAGGATTGAGCACAGGAAATTACGTTCTTAGATTAATGTTTGGCAATGCAATCAAAAGCCAAAAATTCATCAAACAATAACAATAACTTTTATTTACAAAAGCTCCTATTCACTGATATAGGAGCTTTTTTTATGAATTAAAGTTATCTGTAAAATGTTTCATCTTTGCAAAGTTGACTTTAGTTTTTTATGCTAATTTTGTAACATGCTCCAAATTAAAAATCTCTCTTTTCAGTATGCCGAAGCCATGGTTTTGGACGCTATCAATTTGAATGTAGAAGTTGGTGAACATGTTTCCATAATTGGCGAAAGTGGCTCTGGAAAATCTACACTCCTCAAGTTGATTCATGGTGAATATGATTTGAACGAAGGTGAGATGTTTTGGAAAGACACCCAAATTTTAGGACCAAAATACAATTTGGTGGTAGGTTATGACTTCATGAAATACGTCGCACAGGAATTTGAATTGATGCCTTTCATTTCCGTAGAAGAAAACATTGGGAAACATCTATCCAATTTTTTTCCGGAAGAAAAGCATAAACGGATTGCAGAGCTATTGGAAGTTGTAGAATTAACGCCATTCGCCAAAACAAAAGTCAAAACCTTAAGCGGTGGGCAAAAACAGCGCGTCGCTCTCGCTAGAGCCTTGGCAAAAGAACCAGAACTATTACTGTTGGATGAGCCTTTTAGTCATATCGATAACTTTCAGAAGCAATCTTTGCGAAGAAGCATTTTTGGATATTTGAAAGTTAAAAAAATCGCTTGCATCGTGGCGACGCATGATAGCGAAGATGTACTGGGATATGCTGATAGGATGGTGGTTCTTCACGAATCAAAAATCATTGCGACCAATACTCCAAAAACACTTTACAAGAACCCCGAAGAACCCTTAATTGCTTCGTTTTTCGGTGAATTTAATGTCATAAATAATGAGATTTTTTATGCACATCAACTGAAGGCAGTTGGCCATTCAGCTTTAGAGGTCACAGTAAAAAAAGCCTATTTTAAGGGCGTTAATTTTCTAATTCAGGCAGACCTGAACGGACAATCTATATTTTTTGAGCATCACGAATCAATTCCAACGGGACAATCGGTTCATTTAGAAATTATCAATAGGAAATAGCAAATCCACCATAACTACCATGATGTGTCAAGGTCAATAAAGTATCTTGAGCCTTCTCCTTTATGCAAAAATGTGGAACTGCAAATCTGTCTTTTTTTATTGAAACGTCCTTATTGTCAATAGCTTTTAATTTAGCAAATTCATGAATCGCCTTTTCTCTTAAAAATTGAGCTTTTTCGAATTGCGAATGACCCTCCAATATTAAACTTGTATTCAATTGAATATTTTGAAGGTTTGCAGTAGAATAAATGACATTAGCATTACATTCTGTCGTTGTATTTATAATTTGCTTATCAAAAGAAACAGTTCCTGAAGTTTCAGAATTGATATTACAATTGAAATGTGTGGGATTGAAAATTGAAGATTTGAGCGTTCGTGAATATATTTTATAAGCACTCTCCTTCATACTCCACAGTCGCCAAATATTATGAAACCGATTCTCGTCAGCTGTTATCATCGCCTGCTCTTCAACCGAAAAAAGCGTATCCAAAAAACGTTTTTCCTGCCATCTAGAATGGACACCGGCAACACTTAAATCGATAATGTCATTACCAATCATGCTGTTTTTACTTTGGAGCTAATGATGTCCATTGCGGCTTTTACGGAAATCATTTTTTCCATTTCTGTATCTTCAATTCGAATGTCAAATTCGTCTTCCACATCTAAAATGACATCTACCAAATTGGCAGAATTGATTTTCAAATCCGTAATAAAGTTGGTGTCTTCAGATAGGTTTTTAAAAGCCTCTTCATCTTGTATATAAGGTTCGACGATGGCTTTAAGCCTTGCGATTAGTTCTTCGTTTTTCATATTAAATTTGTTGATATAAGCTCGAGCATACAAGATAGGTTATGAGTTAAGCCATCTTAATTCTGCTCATTAAAAATTATTAATACCGTTTAAAGATAACGCACGCATTGACATCTCCGAAACCGAAACTTGCCTTTGCAGCAATATCCATTTTTTTCTCTACTAATTTTCTTGGAATTTTATCCTCGCTGATCAATTCTAAAATCTCTGGATGGATATCTTCACAATTAATATTTGGAAACACAAATTGCTCTTTCAACTGCAAAACAGTTGCAACACTCTCAATGCTACCAGAGGCAGACAAACAATGTCCGACCATCGACTTTAAGGAATTAATAGGTGGAAAATCATCTCCAGCGCGGTTCAATGCTTTCGTCCAGTTTTCGATTTCTAGACTATCTTTTGAGGTGGCTGTCAAATGTCCATTGATAGTGTCGATGTCCTTCGCTTCAATACCTGAACTTTTCATCGCTTCGGTGATGCAACGTTGCACCGCTTCTGCATTTGGCGCTGTTAATGTGCCGCCATCACGCTGTCCGCCAGAATTGACATGACCACCCAAGACTTCTGCATAGATGGTAGCATTTCGCTCGAGAGCACTTTCCAACGATTCTAAAACCATTGCACCTGCTCCACTTCCTGGTACAAAACCACTGGCAGATGCGCTCATTGGCCGTGAGCCTTTTTCAGGCGCTTCGTTATGTCTGAAGGTCATCACTTTCATCGCATCAAAGCCTGCCCAAATATAAATGCCGCTGTCAGTAGTACTGCCGACTAACATTCGCTTTGCTTTACCGGAAGTGATGCGTTCGTAGCCCAAAATGATGGATTCCGTTCCTGTACAGCAAGCCGAAGAATTGGTCGTAACTTGATTCCCCAAACCTAAAATCCCTCCTAAATACGCACTCACGCCGCTTGCCATAGTTTGAACAACGACCGTGCTTCCCAAACGTCGTAAATCACCAGCATCTAGGTTATAAATGGCTTCTCTAAACTTATCAATACCAGAAGTACCGGTTCCGAAAATAATACCGCTATCATAATCATTTTTTGAATCTGAATCGATTTCCAATCCAGCATCCCTCCAAGCGTCCATGCCTGCAATGCAGCCATACAGAATACCTGTACTATTGAAACCGCGCAATTGCAATCGCGATAAATACTCCAATTTTTTCTCTTCAGAAATCTCTGGAGTTCCTGCGATACAACATGAAAAAAGCGCATCTTTCATCGTTTTGTGTGCTTTTATACCTGAAGTACCAGCTTTAATGGCTCTTCTGAACGCCTCCAACCCAACACCATTCGGCGCAACAACTCCCATTCCTGTGATGACGACTCTATTCATATTTATTTCCCACGAAAGTGGGAATCTTATTATTAAAAATCAGCAATACCTTTAATATTTACTTTTATCTAAATATAACAAATATTTCAGGTTGATAGTTTTCTATTAAGTAGGAATTTTGATCATTCCTGAAATAATACCTCTACAGACCAATTCTCCTTTTTCATTGAACAACTTCACTTTGCATCTCAATTTACCAAATCGAAAGACTTCCTTTTCTGAAACAACCGTCACCTTTTGACCTGGAAATACTGGTAGAAAAAAATCAACTTGGCTAGAAGTCAAGGCTATTTGTGGTTGAAAATTGTTGTCAATTTGATCTTTTAATAAATAAATCCCAAGACAAACGACACCTATTTGTGCCATACATTCTGTTAGAATAACGCCTGGTGTGATTGGATGGTCTTTAAAATGTCCCTTATAGAAATATGCCTCTTCTTTAAATGTATAATGACCCGTTATTGCTTCTTCTGAAATTTCCGAAAGGTCCTCTACGAACAGAAATGGCTGTTCGTAAGGCAATAAGGATATGATTTCTTTTGTGGTCATTTTTAATATTGATAACTGAATTAGATTTTGCTTTAAATATTGCTCTTTATTTTAATATTGCTATTCCCAAAATGTCGGACTGCTTTCGCAGGAATTTAGGAGATGTGTTCGCCTCCATCCACAGGAATTACGCAACCATTTATCCAACTGGCTTCGTCTTTACTTAAAAGATAAACCGCATTTGCAACATCTTCTGGCAATGTCAACCGTTTATTAGGATTCCTCAATAGCGAATGTTTTATAATATCCTCACTTCCTGGAATCATTCTTAAGGAGGCTGTATTGGTTACGCCTGCTTGAATGCAGTTCGCCTTAATTCCATGTGATGCGTATTCTAACGCGATGTTCCTGGTTATGGCTTCCAAAGTCACTTTTGCTGCAGAAACTGCTGCGTAGTTTTTCCAAGCTTTGGTGTTGCCTTCACTTGTGAAACTGATAATTCTGGCATCTTCAGCAAAAAGTTGCGCTTCAAAAATTGCTTTGGTCCAATCATACAAACTGATGGCCATCGCATGGATGGTTAGGTTGAAATCATCCGAATTTAAGGTTGGCTTGTCTTCTGAAAGCATTGGTTTCAGATTTCCTTTAGCAACGCTATGGACCAAGGTTCGAATTTTATCGTTTTCATTGAAAATTTTTGCTAATTCTGAAATCACTTCATTTCGTTTTTCAGTTTTAAAAGCATCGACATTAAACGATTTAAATTGAATTCCTTCGGTTTTAATGATTTTGAATTCAGATGCAATTTCCTCTTCCTGAATTCTTGAATTGCGATGGACAATGCAAATGTTCATACCATGCTTCGCCAATTTCTTTGCGGTCGCAAGCCCCAATCCGCTGGAACCACCCAAAATAAGTGCCCATTGATTTTTATATTCAAATTCTTTTACCATATTGTTTTTCAAAACAGTGGCAATCTGTATTAATTACCATTTTAGTAATATTCGTTGCGCCGAAAAACCAGGACCAAAACTCAACATCAGTCCGATATCGCCTTTTGGTAATTGTTTATCCATAAAACGCTCGAGCACATACAAAACGGTTGCGCTACTCATATTGCCATACAATTTAAGAACTTCTTTAGTATCATCTATGTTTTTTCCAAGGGAACCGAACAATTCTTCCACAGTCTGGACAATTTTTTTTCCTCCTGGATGAAAAATCAAATGGTGCACATCATTGATATTTATATTATTTCGTTCTAAAAATGGATGTACGATTTGAGGAAAATGCTTTGAAATAGTTTCAGGCACGGCTTTATCCAAAATCATTTGCAACCCCGAATTGACCAATTTAAACCCCATCATCGTTTCGGAATCATAAAAATGATACATGGCTTCATCTATAATTTCAGGACCTTCTTCATTTTCATAAGACGATAAAATGACACTTGCAGCTCCATCTCCAAAAATGGCAGCACTTACGATGTTTGCCATGGAATAATCATCTAATTGAAACGTGGCAGTTGGTGACTCTACTGCAACTACAGCTGCCCGCTTATTTGGATTCGCTTTTAGAAAATTCTTCGCGTAAATTATTCCTGAAACGCCTGCAGCACAACCCATTTCTGTGACAGGAAGTCGCACGATATCTTGTCGCATTTTTAAACTATTAATGAGATAGGCATCCAGCGACGGAATCATAATTCCAGTGCAACTGACGGTAATAATATAGTCAATATCTGATGACTTTAAATTCGCTTTTTCTAATGATTTCAGTAAGGCTTGTTCTCCCAATTTGATAACTTCGCGTGTATAAATATCATTTTTTTCTTCAAAAGAAGTGTTGGTGAAAACCTCCTCTGGATCCATGATGGAATAGCGTCTGTCCACACCAGCACCTTGAAATAGTTTGATGACTTTCCTCTGAAATCGGTCCTCCTGACCTGTCATCCACAGATTCAAAAAAGGAATAATGTCTTTGGTTTCCCTTGAATATTTGGGTAATTGCTTGGCTACTGATGTTATTTTTACGCTCATATTATTTTTTTAATATCCATTGGTATCGGAACGCCCATTTCCATTTTATGTGGTAATTAGCATTCAACTTATTGGATAGACCTTCTAATTCTGGTTTTTTAAACCCTCTTAAAACTGAAGTGAGTCCATCTTCAATAATCATTTTATTTTTAACTGGAATTGTTATCAATTTAAATAAATAATAAGCTAAACGATTGCGGTGTAAATCATTAATAACCAGTCCGATTTTTGAACGTTTCAACAAATTGGTCATCAATTCTAAAAGCGGATCTTCTTTGAAATGATGCAGAAACAAGGTCGCGATGGCTATATCGTATTCTAAAGCTTTAAATTCTTCCGAAAAAACGTCATAATTGAGAAATCGTATGTTTTCATATTGGGATGATAATTTACTGGCATACGCCGTTGCGTGTTGGTTGGCATCAATCCCTATGAGCTCAAAATCGTAACCTTCTTTTTGTCCGAATTGTGCGATATCTCTCAAAATGTCTCCACCACCACAACCTAAATCGATAATTGTAATTGTTTTGTTTTTTGGCTGTCCATCTAATAGAAGTTTTAGTCCATTAATTGTGACACCATTTCCTCCCAACCACATATTAATGGTAGCCAATTTATCCAAAGTATCATGCAAAAGTTCGCCGTCAATGGAGAAATCGTCCATGAGTTCCTCATCATTCGTGCGATATTTTGTGTTCACCAATCGACTCATTTCACAATCATAGTTTTACCGTGTGTTCGTTTGATAATCATAGGGATCAAAAACGGCATCGTTTTTAGAAGTGCTATGGATGTGTCTGCCAATTGGTTATTTCTGAAAACATTTGCCACAAAATGACCAACTTTCAAACGACTACCGAAGTTTTTGTTCCAACTATTTGTATAGCTTTTCTCCAAAAGAGCGCGCGATTCGATTTTCTTATTAAGATAGTTAATAATGAGGTCAGATGCTAATTGTGCACTTCGTATCGCCATACTCATACCATTACCACACAATGGGTGAATCATGCCTGCAGAATCACCACACATCAACATATGATTTTCAACTGGAGATTTACTGTCAAAGGAGATTTGACTTATCGTTAAAGGTGCTTCAAAAACAGGATCAGTGGTTTCGAAAATAGATTTCAAATAGTTGTTTTTGAAAACCACTTCCTTTTGAAATTCTTCAATACTCTTGAATTTTTTGAACGCTTCAAAATCGGTAATATAACAAATATTGACGTGATTATCTTCCACTTTTGAGACACCACAATAACCACCTTCAAAATTGTGCAATGCCACTACATTTTCGGGAAAATCACCTTTCGCATGGGTTTTGACAGCCAAATAGGGCGATTTTTTCTTAATAAAATTTCTATTCAATTTAACATCGAGTGAGCTACGTTTTCCGTACGCGCCAATGACTACTTTAGATACTATTTCTTGATTTGATTTGGTTTCAATTTGAAAATTATCATTCAAAAAATGAACATCCATCACTGTATCCTGCAACACTGTTACACCATTTACGGTCGCTTTTAAATAAAGTGCTTCGTCTAAAGTGCAACGGCTAATGCCAAATCCACCCATTGGCAAATCTGATTTTACAAGGTTGTTTTTTGAAGAGGACAATTCAAATTTTGTGATATTTTTTGCACCTAATGCGAACACATCAATTCCTAAATAATCCAAATACGGCAACACTTCATTGGATATATATTCGCCACAGACTTTATGTTTTGGATAGACGTTTTTTTCGATGAGCAACACATTGAAATCATGCTTGCGTAAATGAATGGCAGCCGATAAACCAGCCAAACCACCACCAATAATAATAACATCGTAAACAGATTGTGAAGACTCCAAAGACTATTAAGCAATTAATTTTTACTAAAGATACGGTCTGCTGGACAAATGACGTGCTCTATATCACTTAAAATATGGACTCTTTTTCGGAATAGGATAATCCATTTGGTAATTCGATAGATGAAAACACAAGATGGAGAACGCGGCGTCTTTTTTGAGATATGGATTCCGAAGAGGCATGCAGCAATAAGGGTTTTATAATTTGTAAGCCCCCAGAAGCTACTTCGCTTACGTAAGGAATGGAATTGGAGCTTATTAACTTGATTTCTTCGTCATTCATCACTTTATTATGTGTTCCTGGAATGATTTTTAAAGCACCATTTTTATAAGTGGTATCATCCAAATGAATTCTGATTGAGAAGCTATTTTTACTGATTTCCTCTGGAGGACGAACGCCAATCACCTCATTTTTTTTAGTCCAAGCGCCAAAGCCAGTGGTTTCAATTTTCTCTTTTACATTAATCGGAACGTCTTGATGCCAAGTAACGTACCAATTATCCTTTGACGATTTATCAAAATAAATAGCTTTGGTTAAAAAGACCTCTTTATCAATGTTTCTCACTATTTTTTTTAAATTTCTGTTGAATAAAATTTCTTTCAGTTCGGGCAGTTTTTTCAGAACTTCTCGCATTCCAAAAGCTTGTTCATCGTTTTCTCGAATATAAGTGTCCAATCTCATTTTTAACTTACGAACGTCCCTTTTAGAATACACTTTATTTAAGATCGCAAAACCCTTATAAGTCAAGCGTTTTTTAATGGCCTTTAATCCTTTTTCAGCAATATCGGTTTCGTAGGAGTCAATCGCTTCATACAATCTGTCTTTGATATTGCGTTTCAAACGTTCGGGAGCGATGACTTTGATGCCTTCGCCAAATCCCAAAAGTTCCTTTTCCAGTTCAAAATTGTGCTGGACATCCAAAGAAAAGGTCACACCATAATTATCGCGTGCAATTTCCTGTTGTGAAGCGTGCAAAGGTTTGGTTGCCACATAAGGCGCATGTTTGTGATTAACGTGAAGAATGACTTTTTCCGTTTCCATTTGTGGACTTACTGATACGCCAATCACGTTTTTATAATAGGTTGACGCATCAAAATTAGCATCTAAATCATAGGTTTTTTTACTATTTGATAGTGAAATGATTCGATCTAACGCCAAATTCATAAAACCTTCAGTTTTGTGTTTTTTCCCAATGATAAACCAACGATTTTTAAATTCCTTCAACAAATAGGGATGAAAACAAAAAGTCTGTTGTTGGCGCGCTTTAAAGGATTGGTAGGTAATTTCGATGGCCTGTTTTTTAAGAATAAATTGATATAGTTCATCTAAAAACTCCAGACCTTTTAGATTGTCGTTTTTCTCGAAATCTATCAGCGATTTTTCTTGAGTTTTTTGCGTGTAAACATGGTCTTCCAATTTCTGAACCATGCTTCCTAATTCCTTAAAATGCGAAAAACCTTGAAATTGCTTTAAAAACGACACGGCTTCCGATAATTTTGATAAATCCTGATTGGAGATTGGGCTATTCGTAATGCTATAATCCGAATCTTCATATTTATAAAATTTTCGGTCATAGACGACTATTGGCGCATTGTAGCCCAACTTATCACTTCGCATCATTTGAATGTCCAACTGAACGGTGCGTTTGCTGACATCCACATCTTTTCCTTCATATTCATAAAGCGCATTTGAAACTGCTTCAATTAGGTCATCCAGCGTCCAATCCCGAAAATTATTTTGCAGACATTTGTCGATGGTTTTGTATCTTATTAGTGCGTTTTTGCTGACTGCCATAGCTATTTTTTACAGGTATTACAGAATAGGTTTTTTACACCTTCATTTCTTAAATTTTGAAAATCAGCATCAATCCATTCGCACCATCTTTTTTGATTAAATTTTATGGCAATCTTATGAATGTCAAATGTCTCTCCGCGATATTTATCATTCTTATAGGCCACCAATGTCTTCGCAAAAATAAAGCAAGACTCCTCATTGAGCTCATCGTACTCATAGCGTTTCCACAAGGATTCCAAAGTCAAATCATATCTGCTCCAACTATTGAAAAACAGACACAAAGCAATATCATCTTCAATATCTATAGCTTCATTTCGGAAATATTTGATGATAAAATTGAACGATTCTACGATTTTATCAGTCTCATTTATTTGTCCATAATATTGAATCGCTGCCATGTGAAAATTTAAAAACAAAGGATTTACCACATCTTTAGATTTATATTTAATGAATAGTGGCTCCAATTTTGACGGATGCATGACCTTTGAAAAATCTTCTGTGCTACTGTCCCAATTCCGTAATAGCTGACGGCTTGTAATTGTGTATAAATTGAGAAGATTCTTTTGAGCTTCCGCGGAGAGCAATTCTGGTTTTGAAAGCCAATTTCTCACGAAGAAAACCACATTGTCAAGTTTAAAATTATAAATATCCTTTAAAAGCAATGCCGAAACATTTTGCACCAATTCCTGCTTGTCAAACAATTTATCAATGATGAATTCTTCATTAAGAAAAAGATTACTGTTATCCTTCTCATACATTTCAGCCAAGACTTTATTCGCCAATTTATAGTTCTTTGTTATTAAAGCATCTGTTCGGTTGTAATTCAGCACATTAGCATCGTCAATAGACCAAGATCCGTAAGTATAAAGGATGGCCTTCGATTTTCTTTGAAATTGTAAGGCTTCTTCCCAATTGGCATCTTTATGATTTTGAATGTAATTTCGAATCGCTAATTTATCTTGTTTTAAAGTCTCATCAAGACCCAAAATTTCCAAATGATAAAAGCAAAGTTCCCAATTTTCTTTGGCATCAATTGTCATTGGAATTGAAGCATTATTCAATTTTGAGAACAAAAATTCTTGAATGTAACGAGCGCGTGCATTGTGTAATAGTTCGTTTGCAGTTTCATTTCCATCGACAGAGGTAAAACTTTTGATATCAATGGAATGAATTTTTATTTCTTCCAAATTGATGTTAGGATTTTTTAAAGGTGTTATTTTTCCACTTGCAAAGTCAAATTCGACATCCATAATGCCATTAATGCCTTCCATTTTCAATTGAATTTCCGGATTTATAATTAAAGGTTCAATTGGTCTCAATTCATAACCTCGACTTGGTACCATGGAAGGAACGGCATAACTGCACTTTCTTCCCTCTTTGATTAAAATGATATTTGGGCTAACTTCTTTACCCTGTAACTCTTTGGGTATTTTGCCTAAAGCAACGACCAATCGATTTGGATTTTGTGCACTATTTCCCGAAAAAATAGGATCTCTATAAACAGGTTTTAGTAAGACACCTTCATAAATCTCAGATAAATCAAGTCTGTTTTCAGCGTCGCATGGCATCTGATTTCGTGTCACCAAATCGATTGCGATTCCATCGTTTTGATTTTCGAAAATTCCTTTTATGGTCTGAAGGTTATGATGACTCAAAAAGACTTCATTGTTTTCAATTGAAATAGAGTTTCCAATATTGACGACGAGGTTTCCCCTGTTACCAATTAAATCATCACAAGATTCATCACTTGCTTTAATCGAAAAGGCATTTTGGGACAATTGGCCTTCAATGATGTATCCTTTTTTGGCAAAAACCTGGGTTGCATAGACGCGTCTCGATTTTTCTTGATAAGAAAAGCCAAAGTCGCCATAGATATATTCTGGAGATACCATATTGGCATAATGACCAGCAGAAGCTTTCCAAGACCGAAACATCTCAAATGCCAATTTTTTCAATTCACTATCATTTAATGGGAAGGTTTTTGGTTTCGTAAACAGCACATTTTCGCCAACACCAATGAACTCTCTGTTAAAATTATGAACTCTATCTTCAGGATTTGGAAAATCTGTTTTTATCTCGATGTGTGTCAACGAATTTCGGTCAGACATATAATCAGAATGTAATTCCGCTGCCCTTGATAAATCTTCAGATTTTTTTAATGGAAACAAGCCTTTTTCAATTCGCAATTCATTGACATATTCAGACAAAAATTCAGAAACTCTGACCTTATCGGAAGGTGTCATTTGAGCATTCATATTTTGAATGATAACAAAATTTAGAAGACAAAAAATGAAGATATTTCTCATTAATTTAAACAGAGTTTTAATATTGAAATAAATATAAAAAATAACTACGCAATTATCATGCGCACCTTGGAAATAACTAAAAATAAAAATCGCTTTTAGAAAATTATTTGCTTTTTTCAAAAATTTTTAATACTACGTATTAAGGGCTTGAAATTGAGCTGACCTGAAAAATAAATTTTGATTATTGGAATTTTTATCCCAATCTTTGCATCGCAATAAAGCAAAAAATAAGTTTAACAAAAATCGAAGCTATGTGTTTATCTATATCATATCAAGACTTTCCAAAAGGGTTTCTGCCTTTTGAGGTGCTTCGAGCGTATCGTTAGATATACTTTTCAAATTATAAATGAAAAATCCGAAGCAAATGAAAACTGTTTCGGATTTTTTGTTTTCAGACGTTAGCAAACCTGCTACATCAATTTCCAAAAACAGTTAAAAAATTTTAGATCGATTCAAGTTAATTCTTGAAATCAGACGTATATCAAATCATTAATACATTAAAACAATGGACACGAATTTGTTAAACAACTACGTGCTAAAAGCCATCGATGCCTATCCATACAATTTGGAAGAAACCGTTGAAAATCTGAATTACGCTTTGTCCTACGAGGCTAATAATGCCTACGCTTTATTTCTCGTGGGACGTTTGCAAGCAGAGCAATTTGGTGATTATGAAAAAGCCAAACACTACTATGCCGAAGCATTGGCGAATAAAATGGATTTCATAAAAGTATATCCAAGATACATTTTGGTATTACTCTGGAACGAGGATTATGACGAAGCTCAAAAGTTGATTGACTTTGCAAAAACCGTAAAAGCCGTCGGTAAAGGCGAACTTTTAGTCTTGCAAGCGCAACTTTTTGAATGTCGTGAAGAATTTAAAAAAGCATTGAAAAACTTTAAAAAAGCGAAGTTGTTAGTTTACAACAATCAGTTTGATTCGTTTATAGATTCTGAAATTTCAAGAATCAAGGACAAAATCAAACCAAATAAAAAGGCGTCCCGTAAAAATAAAAAAAGCAAGAAGTCGAAAAAAAAGAAGTAATAATCATTTAAAATAGAACCATCATGAAACAAGAATTACTCAAACGATTCCTATCAAAAACAGAGGAAACAGGACGATTTGTTGTGAGTTCGAAAATTACGGGAATCACATATTTCGTAGAAGTCATAGACAATGGAAAACCAGATAAACTTTGGGGCGACATTGACCCTGCCACCAAAAAATTGACAGGAGATTATGGCAATAAGAACGCTGGAGCTGTTAAAGAATCAGACTCTTTAATCACGGAATCCAATGGGTTTATAAATATTGAAACCTTCAAGGGAAGTCCTATGGGCGAAAGAGACCACAGGGATAAACAATACGAAATGATCCTAAAACAAAAATAATTTCAAAATTATTTTTACTACGCAAAAACATTGCGCAATGGCGTGAAATATTTGTAGAGTAATCATAAAGAAATCTACTTAAACAAGATTTCGAAAGTAGTGCTCCACCAGACGAGGAAGCTGGTGGAGCTTCATAAAAAGTTCTTTAAAATAATAATTCTGGAAACATAACGATTGGTCGTTTACTCGCTTTGGATGCGAGAGGTTGCAAGTTCGAGTCTTGCTTTCCAGACAAAATCGGAAGTATTGAGCAATTGGCTGGCTCGCCTGACTGTAAATCAGGTCTTTTTAAGCATGTAGGTTCGAGTCCTACTACTTCCACAACAAAATATAATATTTGAAGTATCATTAAAAACAAAAAACATGTCAACAGAAACAAACATCACAGGACACGATTTAATCGCATTGGGATTCCGACAAGGAAAATGGATGAAAGACGCCATCGAACATATTAATGAAAACGCATTGGAAGGTGAACAAAGGGACACTTATTTGGAACAATTCATATTGCCAGAACCTATTGAGTTGCACGCAAAACCTATCGACTTTGCCATCAACATCAAAGCAGACAACGAATTGGAATCAGATAACGTTGCCAAAGTGGTCAATTCCATGCAAACCCTAATGAAAACGCCAACGTTGGTGGATGGCGCCATCATGCCAGATGCCTGTCCAGCAGGTCCAGACGGAACGATTCCAGTTGGTGGTGTTGCGGTTGCCAAAAACGCCATCCATCCAGGAATGCACAGCGCGGATATTTGCTGCTCGGTTATGCTGACCGATTTTGGAAAAGCAGACCCAAAAGACATTTTGGATGCTGCTCATGCCAACACACATTTCGGTCCAGGTGGAAGAGATAGAGATTCACAATTTCGTTTTCCACAAGAATTGTTGGAGGCTTTTGAAGGCAACAGCTTTTTGAACGATAAGCAGATGCTTTCAATTGCAAGGTCGCATTTGGGAACACAAGGAGATGGTAACCATTTCTTGTTTGTTGGTAAATCCAAAAAAACAGGCAATACGATGATGGTTACGCATCATGGTTCACGAGGTCCAGGCGCACGATTGTATGATAAAGGCATGAAAATCGCTGAACGTTTCAGAAAGGATTTATCGCCAAACACAATGAAACAGAACGCATGGATTCCTTTTGAAACTGAAGAAGGACAAGATTATTGGGATGCGTTGCAAATCATCAGAAGTTGGACGAAAGCCAACCATGAAGTATTGCACGATTCTGTTTCAAAAATCTTGAATATAGACATCGAAAACCGTTATTGGAACGAACATAACTTTGTCTTTAAAGATGGTGATTTGTTCTACCATGCTAAAGGCGCGACGCCATTGGACAAAAAGTTTATGCCAGACATCACAGGACCACGACTGATTCCGTTGAACATGTCAGAGCCTGTCTTGATTGTGGAAGGCAACACGACTGCCACCAATTTAGGTTTTGCACCTCATGGCGCAGGCAGAAACGTGAGCCGAACACAACATAGACGAAGTAAAACTGGGACAACCATGCAAATCTTCAAAGAAGAAACCAAAGGTTTGGACATTCGGTTTTTCTCAAAGGAAATCGATATTACCGAGTTGCCATCTGCTTATAAGAGTGCCAATGCTGTAAGACAACAAATGGAAGAATTCGGTCTTGGAACTGTCATTGATGAAGTGATGCCTTATGGTTGCATCATGGCTGGCGATTGGCAGAAGAATGCGCCTTGGAAAGTGAAAAGAGAAAAACGTAATAGAAATAAGCGATAATTTTAGAAAGGAAAAGTGGATTGACGAAAGATGGTCTGCTTTTTTTGTTTATAAAACTTTCTTAATCTTAAACCGCTGGTCCCTAAAACCAACCGCATCCCCAACCTTCTTTCCCATCAATAGCAACCCAATCGGTGTGTTTGGAGAAATCGCATAAAATAATTGTGAATCCACTTTCAATTGCCCAGCACTAATGGCTATAAAATAATTGGCCTGCGATGTAAATACGACACTTCCTAAACCAACGATTTGAGATGTAAACGTCACATCAATCTTTGAAAGACTTTCTTCCAATTTTTCTATTTCTGCTAATTGATGTCCTGCTTTTTCTCGTTCCAATTGCAACATGGCGCGGCCCGTTTCGTGTTTGTCGCCTGCACTGCTTTTAGTTTCAGACGTCAGCGATTCTTGGATTTCTTTTATGGTATTTTGTACTGTTTTATTTCTGTTTTCAACAAAATCCTGACACAACTTGTACAACTGTTGTTTGAGTTCCAGATTATTTTTCTTTGGGTTTGTCATAATTCAGTTTTCCACCGTGAAAGCCCATTTGTCGCACAGTCCAAGCTTTTCTTTTTGCAATGTAACTTGTGGCAGGATTGGCTCTGTATTTTCTAGGATTGGGAAGTATGACTGCAATAGCTGCCGCTTCGTTTTTATTCAATTTAATGGCTGGTTTTTTGAACCAATATTGCGAGGCAGCTTCTGCGCCATAGATGCCATTTCCCATTTCAATGCTGTTCAGATAAACTTCCATGATGCGCTCTTTGGACCAAATCAATTCGATTAAAAATGTGACGTAAACCTCCAAACCTTTGCGCACCCAACTGCGACCTTGCCATAAGAATACATTTTTTGCGGTTTGTTGACTGATGGTGCTGGCGCCTCTTGTTTTCTTTGATTTTTCGTTATGCTTCATTGCCTTTTCAATAGCGACCATATCAAAACCATTGTGTTTTAGAAAATTTTGGTCTTCCGTGCAGACGACCGCCAATTCCAAATAATCTGAGATATTATCGATCGATTCCCAATCATGTTTCCAGACGATAGGTTTGTCTTCTTGCCATTGTTCATAACTGCGAATGATCATTAATGGTGTTGCTGGTACTGGTACCCATTTAAAAAGGACGACTGCAATTATTGGAATGGCCAAAAACCAGAGAAACGCTTTCAATAAAAATTTGAGTATTCTTTTTATCATATTAATCAATTAGTTGTGCCAACTCCTTACCTATCAAACTTCCAATCGCAATCCCCATACCGCCCAATCTCACCCCACAATAAACATTATTCGAAAGTTGTTTTACAATTTGTTTTTTTGTGCTTCCAACACCCATAATTCCACTCCAACGATGGTCGATTTCAAATGGTGTGTTTGGTAAAATGGTTGTTTTTAGCAATTCTTCTAATTTATTTTGAATCAGTTCGGTTTGTATCATTTCGGTGGTTTCTTCACCTTTGAAATCCAAATTCCGTCCGCCACCGAATAAAATTCGGTCGTCAATATTACGAAAATAATAGTACCCTTTATCGAGATGAAAGGTTCCTTTTATTTTTAAATTTTCAATCGGTTTTGTTATAAGGACTTGTGCTCTGGCTGGTTTGACTTCTTCGTCCATCATTTGCTTGGCGAATCCGTTTGTAGCAATCAATAATTTATTGGTTTTGAATTCAAAATGATTGGTTTTAACATTGACGGAATCACTTCCATCCTGAAAATTTTCCACAAAAACTGAATTAAGTATTTTGATGCCTTTGCTTAATACCAAGTCCGTCAATGCTATCATCATTTTCCCAGTGTCAATTTGACCTTCAAATTTGTTAAAATTCAATTGCTGTTGGATTTTTTCAAACTGAAATGAATTGTTTCTGAATGAAAAAACATTTTCTTTAAATAACGGCAACAACAATGAATTAATGCCTTCCTGCTTTGTTGCAGATGTTTCGTAAAGTTCTTTGTCAGAATTTGAAAACAATTCATAACCTCCCATTTGTTGGTAGTCAATTACTTTATCAGAAAGTGTTTTTCGGAGCAACGACAAACCATCCAAACGCTTTTTGACCAAATTGAAAACTTCTTCTTCCGAATGAGAATTCAAATCATCGATAATTTCGCTCAAGCTACCAAAACAGGCAAAACCAGCGTTTTTTGTGCTTGCGCCTTGTGGCAACATACCTCGTTCCAAAATCAGTATGTTGGATTTTGGGAATTTTTCTTTAAGCTGCAATGCACAATTTAAACCAACAATACCGCTTCCGATGATGGTGTAATCGACATTTGTCAGGTAGGATTTTATTTCCCAATAGCTTAAATTCATGACTGATTTTTAAGGAAAGATACAAAAAAGTTGAACTTTCTTTTGGTTAAAGTAACAATTGGGAAATGGCTAGAATGTCTTCATTTTGAAGTTTGATTTGTCCTACAATCTTGGTCTTCTTCGCTTCATCTTTTAAACCTTTCACATCCAAATTCAAAAATTTTTCGAAATACGGATTCAAAATAGGAAAATGATTCTGCTGTTTTAGTTTTTCGAAATCAATTTGAAGTTCAAAAAAAGCATCATGTGAAATTTTCTTAATATTTATCTGGTGGTTCAGATTGGTGCTCGCATTTAAACCAAAGGACGTAGAATCCACCCTCACTTGGTATAATGGAAACAACTCTGGATTAAGTTTGTTTTCCTTAAGAATATGCTCATTCCTTAAATATTGCAGCATTTTTTGAGAATCTGCCGATAGTTGAAGTGTGATTTCAGGCACTTGTTTTTCTGATAGAAGCTTCGTTTCTACTTTTTCAAAATCATCGTTGTATTCGTAAGTGACAATTGTATTATTCTGTAAAGTTGTGTTTGCAATTTCAATGGAAAAATTACCTTTATAATGACTATTGATACTGTCTGTTTCAATTTTAAAATCATTGAATGTGATGGTTTCGTTGCTTTTTGAGGACAAAGCATTCAAATAAAATTTCAAACTACTGCCTTCTGAAAATTCTGGGTATAAAGTTTGCTTCGGAAATGTTACATTATCTGATATCGCGACATAACCTTCAACGATGGCTAATCCTCTCTTAAAGTTGATAGAAACTCTATCATCTAAAGACACATAATTGATGTGTGAAGTAGCATCTTTTGCTATGTCAAACAAGTCATCACCACTTTTGAGCGTATTATTCTTAATCAATACATCCTCAAAAACAGTGTCAACAGATTCCTTTTTTGGATTATAAACCAATACGCACTGTTTGTCAGTATAAGCAGCCAAAATATTTCCATCCTTATTTTTCGAAACTTGAATATTTCCTATTTTATAGGCCTTTTCCATGTTAAAATCGGATGACAAATAAGCTTTAAAATTGTCTGAATTTGAAATATTAAAAGATGTAAATAAGGTAGAAACGCTCTTCCCTTTAATGGTAAATAGAAATACATTGGCAGGCAATTGAAAACCCTTTTCTAATTTGTCGTCATCATCAATGGAATCCTTTTCATTCTGATTTTGGTAATAATAGGACGGGTTTTTGAACGCATCCCACACAATGGCTCTTCCGATGGCGTCAACGCGAATCTTTACAATCGAATTGGCATCTTTATGAATGACGTTTTTATAAGAAACGGTGTTCCGATATATTAAAACACCCACTAAAATCAAGAGCAGCACAACGATACCGATGGCTGCTCTTTTTAAAAATGTCTTCAATCGTTTCATTTACTTGGCAAAGGTCTCAATCATATTGAAAATATATTTTAGAGAGTTTTCTTGCGAAGCTGGAACACCAATGACCATATCAGCTTCTATAACATTCCCTTTCATTTTTGAGCTAGAAATATAAGCGTCTTCGGAATTTTGCAAAAACCAATTTAATTTAGTCATTTCTTTTTCACCCAATTCATCCATAGGGATTTTAGAAGCTAATTGTTTACCACTTAAATAAGCGGCGTAATTACTGTTTTTAAGTAATTTCTTGTGCTTGGAACTCAATTTCGAATCGAAGGTACCTCTGACAATTTTGCTCATTTCTATTTCGGACGTGCCAATGAATACGATATCATCCTTGAAAGCCATGAATACTGACAATGGACTTTCTGGAATAACCATGGAATAGTATCCGTTTTTAGCTTCTATAACTTCTTTTTTGATACCATAATTCATCAATTTCTTAATCAGATTTTGATCTTCAGAGGTGATCATCATCAGGAAGTCAGGGACAGTTTCTTTCTTGGTCTTTTCAATTTCCTCATATTCAAAATCGTCATTGTAATTATACGTTTTATAAGTCATTTCCTTTTCAGAAATACCGGACAGCAAAAACAGCATATCACCTGGCAAAACTTTGGCAACAGCTTCTTCGTCTAATAACAATTCAAATAAATCGACACCAAGACTAGCTTCTTCTCCATACATTGGCATGTTACCATATAAGTTTTTAAGGATTTTCGGATATTCCTTGAGCGCTTCTTCGGTATTCATGGCATAACTCATATATCCAATCATTCGGTCTTCATTGATGTAATCGAAAAATTTTCGATTCAACTTTTGGTCCATCATTTTCTTGTAACTATCAGCCATGGATTCACTCATTGTATAGCTTGTATTCAATCGCATTTCATCCTTTTCGGCATATAACTTTGCGCTCATTTCAGAATCAGCATACATACTCCCGAAATTGAAACCCATGAGGTCGGCATAATACATCCCACCCATTAAATTGTCGTAGATTTTCGAAAAATCTCCCACCCATAAGGTAGCCTCGGCATTTTTGTCTAAACTTGACATATAAGATTTATTACTGACAATCGATTGAGACGAAGATTGAGTCATAAGCCTTATAGCTTGTGCCATGGACCATTCTTTTTCTAGACCTTTCTTAATGTCATAGTTGGTATTATATTTTGTGCTATAATCAGAATAATAGCTGTCATCATATTCATCCTCATCTTCGTATTCATCTTCATACACGTCCTCAGCAATTTCAGTTTCTGGACTTGTTGGTGCAACAGGTGGTGGAGGTGACATTAGAACCGGTTCTTCCACTTCCTCTACATCATTTTCAGTACTTTCGATAACCGTTTCTTCAATGTCTTCAGAGTCTTCAGGGTATGCTTCTTCTACTACGTAATCACCATAATCTTCAGCTTCTTCAATAATGTCGTAGCTGTAATCATATAAGTCTTGAAGCCCATAACGCTCCATCACTTCTTTTTCTTCAAAATAACGGTCAGAAACCTCTCCCATGACCATGAGCATCTTGGAATCATTCCAAACAATCACCACATCTGTTTTTTTTTCGTCTTCCAAGATTTTAAAACCATCTTTAGAAACGATTTTCATTTCGTTTTTTGAGACAAGAAGCGCTTCCAATTGTGAACTATTTTTAATAGGCACAACAAATACATTATAACGAACACTATCATTTGCCTGAAGGAAATAATGTGAAGAAGCTTCTAAATTGAAACCCAAATCGGCAAGAGAGGCAAACGGTGTCTCTTGCTTTCTAGAAAAATCCTTTAGAATTTCTTTTCCCACATAGGAGTTGTTTATTTCGTCAATGGACATAAGTTGCGTCAAATTTTCACCCTTGACCGTTGCAACTATAAGGGCGTCACCTGGAATAGATGACGTGAGGTCTTGTGAGAAAACGGAACTAAAGCTAACTAGGAAAATTAAAAGTAAAAATTGTTTCATGTTGTTGGTTTTGTGTATTTATTTTTGAAGTTGAATAGAATTGGAAATATCGCTGCTTCCGTTGATGAAATCCATAGCATTAATGCGTTGCATGCTTGATTTTTTGGATTTCGATATTTTAGCTGTTGGATTTTTTTGAGTCACAATAGTCTTGTCAAAGCGATAGATGATTGTGTAAGTGGCATCATTGAAGACCTTTTTATTTTCGGAATGCAATTTATTGTATTGTTTTTTTATTTCATTGGAATAAGTGTATTTGCGAGTGAAATTTGATTTTGAAGTATTAAAGAGATAGGTAGAGGATGCCGTGTTTTTTTGTTTTCGAGTAATTTCATCTGTTAAATTATTGATGTTCTCTATCTTTTTAAAATCACAACTAACGGAAAAGATGAAGTTTTCGTAGTCTTCCTTCTTTTGAATATTCCTGACGCCTTCTGCTCTCTTCAATTCCGAAATAATGTCGTTGATGCCACTTTGAATGTCTTTCTTGGAAGGTACTTTATAACCATTTATCGAATCTAAAAGCATGATGGAAGCCAACTTGTTTTTACTCTGACTCATATTGAGCGTAAACATCAGTTTACCCGTGCCATCACTGTTCATTTCGACTTCTTCAACAATCTCAAAGCAAGAAGTAACCGTGAAGAAAACGAAAAATAAAAGAATATAGGAGCCGATTTTTGATGTTTTCATGGAGTGAACTTTGTTGATTTTAAAGATACGGAAGCTTTTCATATTTCAAAAAAAAACTCCGAAATCAATTTTCGGAGTTCTTATTCTGTTCTTTAATTATTCTTCTTCCTTTGGTTCCATTTTGAAATCCTCCATGAATTTGGTGGTATAATTTCCAGCCAAATAATCTGGATTATCCATCAATTGTCTATGAAATGGAATGGTAGTTTTGATGCCTTCGATTACGAATTCATCCAAAGCTCTTTTCATTTTATTGATCGCCTCTTCTCTCGTCTGCGCTGTTGTAATCAACTTTGCAATCATAGAATCGTAATTTGGCGGAATCGTATACCCTGCATATACATGTGTATCCAAACGCACACCATGACCACCCGGCGCATGAAGTGTTGTTATTTTTCCTGGTGAAGGTCTAAAGTCATTGTATGGATCCTCCGCATTGATACGACATTCAATTGAATGCAATTGTGGTAAATAATTTTTACCTGATATTGGCACTCCTGCAGCAACTAAAATTTGCTCACGAATCAAATCGAAATCTATGACCTGTTCCGTAATCGGATGTTCTACTTGAATACGTGTATTCATCTCCATAAAGAAAAAGTTGCGATGTTTATCAACCAAAAACTCGATGGTTCCTGCGCCTTCATACTTGATATATTCTGCTGCTTTAACTGCAGATAATCCCATTTTTTCACGAAGTTCATCAGTCATAAATGGCGAAGGCGTCTCTTCGGTCAGTTTTTGGTGACGTCGTTGTACAGAACAATCACGTTCTGACAAATGACAGGCTCTTCCCGTGGAATCGCCAACTATTTGAATTTCAATATGACGTGGCTCTTCAATGAGTTTTTCCATGTACATATCGTCGTTTCCAAAGGCCGCTTTTGATTCTTGACGTGCAGAATCCCAAGCATTTTTAAGATTTTCTGGTTTCCAAACAGCACGCATTCCTTTTCCACCACCACCTGCAGTTGCTTTTAGCATCACAGGATAACCGGTTTCTTTGGCTATTATTTCACATTGTTCGAACGATTCAATAATACCATCACTTCCTGGTACACAAGGAACTCCTGCGGCCTTCATAGTTGCTTTTGCAGTTGCTTTGTCACCCATTTTAGCAATCATATCTGGAGAAGCACCAATGAATTTGATGCCGTGTTCTTCACATATTTTTGAAAATTTTGCGTTTTCGGACAAAAATCCGTACCCAGGATGGATCGCATCAGCATTTGTAATTTCGGCTGCCGAAATAATGTTCGACATCTTTAAATAGGAATCTTTACTCGCTGGTGGCCCAATACAAACCGCCTCGTCGGCAAATTTCACGTGCAAACTTTCCGCATCAGCAGTTGAATACACTGCAACGGTTTTTATGCCCATTTCCTTACAGGTTCTGATGACACGAAGTGCAATCTCTCCTCTATTGGCTATCAATACTTTTTTAAACATACTTTTCGGTTTAAGAGTTTGTGGTTTATAGTTTATGTTTCCGGATTTATTTTTCCGAATTTTAAACTTTTAAACTTCTAAACTTCGAGTTAGGATGGGTCTACTAAAAATAATGGCTGATCGTATTCCACAGGAGACGAATCATCGACTAAAATCTTTACAATTTTACCTGAAATTTCTGATTCGATTTCGTTGAAAAGTTTCATTGCTTCAATCACACATAATACATCGCCTTCTTTAATGGTTTTACCAACCTCAACAAAAACAGGTTTGTCTGGTGATGGCTTTCTGTAAAATGTACCAATAATAGGTGATTTTATAGTCACATATTTTGAGTTTTCGTCTGCTACTGCTGCGGGAGCTGCGGAAGTTTGAGGTGTAGCAGCCTGCACTTGAGGCGCTTGTGATACAGGGGCGCTCATCGGCATCTGCTGAACGTAGGTCATATTTTCGCCCTTCTCATCGCCACCAGTTCTAATGGTGATTTTGATATCGTCCATTTCCAGTTTAACCTCGCTTGCTCCAGATTTGGCAACAAATTTGATTAAATTTTGAATTTCTTTTATATCCATAATTCTTAAATTAAAAAATAATTAGTTGTTAGTTGGTTAGTTATGAATTATATGCCCAGGTTAAATAAATTGAACCCCACGCAAAACCTCCACCAAAAGCTGCAAATACTAATTTGTCACCTTTTTTGAGTTGGGATTCGTAATCGTGGAGCAATAAAGGTAAAGTTCCAGAGGTGGTGTTTCCATACTTATGGATGTTCATCATCACTTTATCTTCATCGATTTCTATTCTATTTGCAGTGGCTTCCACAATGCGTCTATTGGCTTGATGTGCCACCAGCCAATCGATTTTATCTTTATCTAAATTGTTTCGCTCCAATATTTTGACTGTTACGTCGGCCATATTGAAGACTGCATTTTTAAATACTGTCTTACCTTCTTGAAAAATGTAGTGTTTACCTTCAGCGACCGCTTCTGGCGTGGACGGATATGATGAACCTCCATAAGTTGCTTGTAAAAAGTCACGACCTGTCCCATCACTCCTTAATAGTTCATCCTGAAGACCTAGCCCTTCCTCATTTGGTTCAAACAAGGCTGCGCCTGCCCCATCGCCAAAGATGATACAGGTGGCTCTGTCTTTATAATTAATCATGGAGGAATTTTTATCCGCTCCAATCAATAATATCTTTTTATATTTTCCGGAAACAATATAGCTTGAACAGACCGACATCCCAAACAGAAAACTTGAACAGGCAGCTTCTAAATCAAAAGAAAATGCATTCGTAGCACCAATTTGGGTTGCTGTGTAAGCTGCAGTGGATGCAGCTTTCATATCGGGTGTTGCCGTAGCAACAATGACCAAATCAATTTCTGTTGGGTCAATTCCGGATTTGTCAATTAGATTTTGGGCTGCTTTGATGGCGAGATAAGAAGTTCCTTTGCCATCATCCTTTAATATTCTACGTTCTTTGATGCCTGTTCTCGAGGTAATCCATTCGTCATTGGTTTCTACCAATGTCTCCAAAATTTGATTCGTCAATACATATTCTGGAACGTATCCTCCGATGGCAGTTATGGCTGCAGTGATTTTACTCATTATAGTGTATTAAAATGACCTTAAAATTGGCCAAAAAAGACCAAAAAGCGGAAATATTTGTTCAATTTACTAAATAATTGAACAAAAGTGATGCAAATTAAGTTGTTTTTAAGACTTTCAAAAATTAATCATAAAAAAAACGCTCAAGGTTGAGCGTTTTATTATATGCATGCATAATAGTTATGCTAAATTCTCTTCTTTTTCAGAGTTGTCGATAAGCACTTGACCTCTGTAATAAAGTTTTCCTTCGTGCCAATGAGCCCTGTGGAATAAGTGTGCTTCTCCTGTAGTAGGACACGTAGCGATTGTAGGAACAGTCGCTTTGTAATGTGTTCTTCTTTTATCTCTTCTAGTTTTAGAAATTTTTCTTTTAGGATGTGCCATTTTATATTATTATTTATCCGTTAATAGTTTTTTTAATGTATTCCAGCGAGGGTCAATATCCTCTGTTTTCTCTTTTTCTTCTAGCCCTTTTGGACTTAATTCTTCTAATTTTTTAAGTATGTCAGACTGCAATGTGCCGTCAGCAATTCCAGGATGAACACGTTTCGTTGGCATCGACAATATGATCAACTCATATATATATTGCGCCACATTGATTTCATATTCACCATGAGGAATGATTAAAATGTCTTCATTTTCATCATTATATTCTTCCCCAAACTTCACAACAAGGTCAAATTCACCTTTGATTTTTTGGTCATAAGGTTCATTGGTCGTGTCACAATTGACATTTACAACTCCTTTTGCCTTGAAATTTAATTCCAAAAAGGTTGTTTTCTTTTCAAAAAGCAAATCGACATCAATATTGACATCGTTATATTCCTCATACTCAAAATACTCAAAGAACTTGTTATCAATCTGATAATCAAAATGATGCTTTCCTACTTTTAAACCTACAAATTGTATGGTATAATCTTTAAAGGGCTTCATTGTCACATTCATTTTGAGCCCGCAAATATACAACTATTTTATTTATGTAAAAGTGATATCAACAAAAAAATGTTTATATCTTTTTTGGAGCTCGTTTTAGAGGGTTTTTGGTAAGTTTTCTATACTCTTTTCTATTTTTGAAGATTTTCATTGCTGTGAATACTGCAGCCTTAAACGAACTTTCATCGGCTTCACCCTTACCTGCGATTTCAAAGGCAGTTCCATGATCTGGCGAAGTTCTAACTTTAGACAATCCCGCAGTGTAATTAACCCCTTCACCGAAAGTGATGGTTTTAAACGGAATAAGTCCTTGGTCATGATACGATGCGATGATAGCATCAAAATTCTTATAGTTTTTTGATCCAAAGAAGCTGTCAGCCGAATAAGGACCATAAACCAATTTTCCTTTTTCCCTGATTTTCTCAAGGGTTGGCCTCATTGTTTTATCATCTTCCTCTCCAATTACTCCATTGTCACCTGCGTGCGGGTTGATGCCTAAAATAGCGATTCGAGGTTTATTTATTCTAAAATCTTGCACTAGTGATTTATAAACAGTTTCAACCTTTTCAGCAATCAATTTTGATGTGATGTGACTTGATACATCCTTTACAGGAACATGATCGGTCAACAGACCAACCTTTAATCCGTCAGTTACCATAAACATCAGGCTGGTGCCGCCAAGTTCTTTTGCCAGATAATTAGTATGGCCAGGAAACTTAAAATCCTCTGATTGAATAGTTAACTTATTAATGGGAGCAGTTACCAACACATCAATAGCGTCATTTTTCAAAGCTTCGGTTGCCGCTTCCAAAGATCTTACAGCAAAAAGGCCAACTTCATTGTCTTCCTTTCCGAATTCGATATTGACATTATCCTTCCAAACATTTAACACATTTACTTTCCCTTCTACAATTTGACTGACATCATTGATGCCATGAAAATTAACAGCACTATCAAAGTGTTTTTTGAAAAACGACATGGTTTTGATAGACGCAAAAATCACAGGTGTGCAAAATTCGAGCATTCTAGCATCTTCGAAAGTTTTCAAGATAATTTCTGCACCAATCCCATTCAAATCGCCTACCGAAATACCAACTTTTATAAGTTCTGCCTTCTTCATTAATGTCTTATCTTTGTATCACGCAAGAAATCGTGATGATTATCTCTGCAAATTTAACCATTTATTCGACATTATGTTTACAGGTATTATTGAAGATTTAGGGCTGGTGACCAATCTATGTCATGAAGATGATAATCTTCATATCACGATTAAAAGCGCTTTTACTTCAGAATTAAAAATTGATCAGAGCGTGTCCCATAATGGTGTCTGTTTGACGGTTGTGGCCATTGATAACGGAGAATATAAAGTGACTGCGATTAAAGAAACTTTAGATAAGACCAACCTTAACAATCTCAAGGTAAATGATATGGTTAATTTAGAACGTGCGATGAAACTTGGGGACCGATTGGATGGGCACATTGTTCAGGGTCATGTTGACCAAACTGCCAATTGCATTTCCATTCGATCAAATAATGGAAGTTGGGAGTATACGTTTGAATATGACTCTTCATTAAACAATATAACGATTGAGAAAGGTTCGATTACTGTCAATGGTGTCAGTCTAACGGTTGTAAATTCGAAAAAAAACCAATTTAGTGTTGCTATTATTCCGTTCACGCACGAACACACCAATTTCAAATTATTGAAACAGAATAGTATTGTGAATTTAGAGTTTGATGTTTTAGGAAAATATGTACAGCGACTAATGGCTCAAAAGTAAGCGACGCTTACGCTTTGGAAAACTTAAATTTCTTAAAAATGCCATAAATCAAGGCCACAACGAATAATCCATACACCCAATTGTCTATAGGAAGACCTGGCGGTGGCGGTGGCATGGGTGGTGGTGGTTGACCGCCCTGTGCAACAGATACAAAACTTATTAATACAAATAAGATTGAGGCTAAAATTTTCTTGTTCTGTAATCCCATTGTGAAAATTATGCTGTAAATGTATAAAAAAAAGTGACTTAACAAAATAAAAATTAAAAAAAACATCTATAAAGTGCAAAAAACGTCGATAAAGTGTATTTAATTTTCAGGGTTAATCATCAATTTCATATGGATCAAATATATGTTATTTCTAACATTTTAGGTAATTTGTCAAATAATTTTTTAAAAATTAACCTTTAATCGGACAAAATGTAATTATATAAAGACCAACTACCTGCCTGAATTATTATCTCTCATTTTTCTCAAAACATACGTTAAAAATGATAATATGGTTTTAATATTAATTGCAAATTTTCAATAAGGTTAACAATGGTGCTAAAATTCGTGGTTTTTATGCACAACTAAATTTATTCGAGAATTCGTTCAAATTTTAAAACTTTGAAACTTTTATCCCCTAAATTGCAGCTGATTTAGAATTCTTAAAAAGCAGCATATATAAACCACAATTGTGAGTATAGAAATTATCCTTGTTTTTGTTATCATCGGCGCGACAATTTTACTCTTCGCCACCGAATTCTTGCCCATTGATAAGATTGCTTTTTTAATCATTGTGTCACTGATTTTATTGGGGCTCACCACTCCAGAAGAAGCGATCAGTGGCTTTTCAAGTCCCGCAACCATCACCATACTCATGCTCATGATTCTCGCAATTGGATTGGAAGAGAATGGCGTGATAGACCTTTTAACACAATCCATAAAACGCTTGAAAGTTTTGCCTTTGCTGTTAATGGTACCAGCCTTTATGGTAGTCTCGGCAACAATTTCATCATTTATTAGTACCACCGCGGTAGTAGTAATTTTCATAAAAATAATAGCGCAGCTCTCTGAAAAGTATAATTTCTCCGCTCCAAAATTGTTAATGCCCATTTCTTTTGCTGGTATTTTGGGAGGAAGCTGTACATTAATGGGGACCTCAACAAATCTTTTGGTCAATTCTGTCTCGAAAAAGTTAGGTGTCGAGCCGTTTTCATTCTTTGAGTTTACGGTTTATGGACTTGTACTACTAGTGGTAGGCATTGTCTTTATGACATTTGCCAGTCGATGGCTGCCAAAAACCAACAAGGACGAACTAGCCGAAACAGTTATTGACAACACTTTTATGTTCGCCTTAACCCTAAAGCCAGAATCAAAACTTATAGGAAAGTCTATTTCGGAAGCTAAATTTTACAAAAATCCGGATATAAAAGTTTTAAAATTAATTCGAGATGATATTGTTAATACCGCTCCAGGACCTAACACAACATTAAGATCAAATGACAAACTTGTGGTTATAAGCGATGTAAAAGCTTATGCCAGTATTTCAAAAGAAGATTTTAGACTGACGGCCGAAGGAGAATTGGATATTTCTGAAGATTTTGAAGTGTCAGATAACCCAAAAGACAAGTATGGATACGTAGAGCTATTGGTGCTTCCCGGTTCCGAATTTATAGACAAGACTTTTTCCGAAATCAAAACCTTACTCTACAATACGGCCATTCCTTTAGGTGTTCAGAACAGAAAAGAATTTAAAAAAGCTTTGCGATTTGGACTTCCAAAAATCATTAAAAATACGAATTTACAAGCCGGTGATAAGTTGTTGTTAAAAGCGAACCAAAACGAAATTAATCATCTGTACTCCTTAGACAATACCATCGTTTTACAGCACCACGAGGAGGATTACAAAATTAACCCTTATAAGCGTGCCTTGAGTTTATTCGCGCTACTCACGGTCGTTGGACTTGCCGCGAGTGGTGTGCTCACCATTTTGACGAGTGCTTTAACAGGAGTAGGTCTATTATTAATAACGGATTGTATCAATCTTTCAAAAATTTATAAAAAGGTTAATTGGCAAATCATTTTTCTTTTAGCTGGAATGATTCCACTGGGGACCGCGATGCATAATTCAGGAACTGATATGTGGATTTCTGATCAATTGCTCAATTTGCTCATGGGACAAAATAACATCATAATTCTAGGCGTTTTATTCGCCATTACGATGTTGATGAGTGGTTTTATAAGTAATAATGCAACCGCTGTCATTGTCACACCAATCGCTATTACTGTGGCTGCAGGGCTTGATTTACCTCCCAAACCTTTTATACTTGCGGTTCTATTTGCAGCCAACTTTAGCTTCTTTACTCCAATGGGCTATCAGACAAATACTTTGATTTATGGTACAGGGGCCTATCGATTTAGGCATTTCGTAATTATCGGTGGGATATTGTCACTAATTTTACTAGTCGTTGGAACATTGTTATTGTCAACGATGTTATAGTATATTGAAAAGTAACTTATGATAATTAGTCAATTCTGTTTTCCATTTCAATCACCCGGGCAACTGTTTTTATCAGTCGGTCATGATTTTTGACAAAGGGATTTTTCTGATCCCAAACATATCCTGCTAAAACAGAACAAATTTGTCTTTTGATATCTGGGTTATCATTCCCCTCAAAAAAAATTGTCTGTAGATTTCCAGTGTACCATTCTTTCACATAGGAAGCAAACACATTGACACCTTCTTTAATATAGTTTGAATAGTCTTTTTCCCAATCAACAGCTTCATTTTGCAATTCCTTTGTAATTAATTTTGCAGCTTTCAGTCCGGATTCTGTCGCAAAAGTGACTCCTGAAGAAAACACTGGGTCCAGAAATTCTGCACTATTTCCTGTTAACGCATAACCTTTACCATATAATTGTTTTACAGATTTTGAATAATTCTGGATTATTTTAGGTTCAAAATCAAATTCAGCATGTTTGAAACGTTCGTAATAATAATCGGATATATTGAGCATTTTCGTCAAACGTTCCGACGGCGTTCCTTTAAATGAATTGATATAGTCTGTTTTCCCAACAAACCCCAAACTTGTATTCCCATTGGAAAAAGGGATGACCCAAAACCATGTATCTTTATCAATCACATCAAAAGTAATCAAGGTTCCTTCTTTGCCTTTGGGACGATCTATGTCCTTGACATGACTAAAAATAGATGAATGTTCGGGGATGGTAGAAGGTGCATCCAAGTCTAGTAATCGAGGTAAAACACGTCCATAACCGCTTGAATCAATGATGAATTTTGCGTTTGCTTTATAGCTTTTTCCTTTGTCATCGTTTATTGTCGTAATCGATGAACCGTCTTCAGAAAACTGAACATCCATCACTTCATGTTCAAAAGAAATATCCACACCTTTTTTGATTAATTCCTGTGCCAATACATTGTCAAAATCCGCACGAGGCAATTGCCAGGTCCAATTAAAACCATGGGTAAACTTCTTGCTAAAATCAAACTCGCAAATGGTTTTACCTCTAATGAAGCGTGCGCCACTTTTAATTTCAAAACCTTGAGCTTCAAGAATAGCTAGCAAACCAACTTCTTCAAAATGATCCATACATCTTGGCAACAAGCTCTCGCCAATCACAAAACGTGGAAATTTACTTTTCTCAACGACTTTCACCGAAATGTTGTGCTGATTCAAATAGGCGGCAGCCACACAACCTGAAGGTCCTGCTCCTATTATCAACACGTCTACATTTACATCGTTCATGAATCTGCCGCAATTAAATCATTTATTATTCTAAATTTGTAGCCCAAAATAACCACTTTACTTTGGGTTTTTATAAATTATTCAAAAAAATATTGTGAACAGTCTCTCAATAGTTACACTTAAAGGCGAATTAGATATTGAAGCATTCCATCGAGTTGTTTTTCAAGGACACTCTATAGAAATCAATGACGAAACTCAAGATATTGTAGAGAAGAGTTTTGAGTTCTTAAAATCCTTTTCAGAAAATAAAGTTATTTATGGCGTCAATACAGGGTTTGGTCCGATGGCGCAATACAAAATCAAAGATTCGGAGCGCATTCAACTTCAGTACAATTTGATAAGAAGTCATGCCTCTGGGTCGGGAGCAGAAATTCCTTCCATGTATGTTAAAGCAGCGATGCTGGCCCGATTAAATACCTTGTCATTGGGAAAATCTGGCATTCATAAATCGGCCATAACCTTGATGACAAACCTCATTAATAAAAATATTACACCAATAATTTACGAACATGGTGGCGTAGGTGCGAGTGGCGATTTGGTACAATTAGCACATTTGGCCTTGACACTGATAGGTGAAGGTGAAGTCAATTACAATGAAAGTCGGCAAAAAACAAAAGACGTTTTTAATGCTGAAAATCTCAATCCCATAAAAGTGGAACTCCGTGAAGGGTTGGCTTTGATGAATGGCACATCAGTCATGACAGGAATTGGACTTGTAAATACCATTTATGCTCGAAGATTGCTTAATTGGATGATTGCATGTTCTTCAGCCATCAATGAAATCGTGAAAGCATATGATGATCATTTATCCTATGAACTAAATCAATCCAAAAAACATAAAGGTCAGCGTATCATTGCAAAAAACATGCGTGAGCATTTGTCAGATAGTCAATTAATTAGAAAACGCGAACATCATTTATATAAGGACACCGAAGAAGATTTGATTTTTGAAGATAAAATTCAAGAGTATTATTCACTGCGCTGCGTACCACAGATTTTAGGACCTGTTTTGGACACTTTGAATACGGTTGAAACTATTTTGATTGAAGAAATCAATTCTGCAAACGACAATCCTATTGTAGATGTTGTCAACAAACATGTCTATCATGGTGGAAATTTTCACGGTGATTATGTGTCTTTGGAAATGGACAAACTTAAATTAGTGGTGACTAAAATGAGTATGCTCGCCGAACGACAGCTCAATTATCTATTGAATCCGAAACTAAATAATATTCTTCCTGCTTTCGTGAATCTTGGAAAATTAGGTCTCAACTTTGGAATGCAAGGCGTTCAATTTACCGCAACCTCCACAACAGCGGAAAACCAAATGTTGTCCAACCCTATGTATGTGCATAGCATTCCTAACAACAATGACAATCAAGACATTGTCAGCATGGGAACAAATGCTGCGCTAATCACCAAAAAAGTAATCGAAAACACCTTTGAGGTGGTTGCTATTGAAATGATAACCATCATTCAGGCGATTGAATATTTGGATGCAAAGGACAAGGTGTCTTCCAACACAAGGAAGATGTATGATGAAATTCGCAGTATCGTTCCTGTGTTTAAGGAGGATGTGGTGATGTACCCTTACGTAAATGAAGTAAAATATTTTCTAATGAATACAGAAAATGACTAAACCGACCAAACGAAAATGCGCCCTCATCACAGGTGGTTCGCGAGGCATTGGAAGAGCAATTTGCATCCAACTTGCTAAAGATTCAGACTATCATATTCTCGTTAATTTCAATTCCAAAAAAACTGAAGCTGTCAGTACATTAGAAGAAATTGACAATGCAGGTGGTACGGGAGAGTTACTTCAATTTGATGTTGCAGAAGCCGAACAAGTCAAATTCACTTTAAGCGCATGGAAAAAGGAAAATGAAGATGCGATTATCGAAGTTATCGTCAACAATGCCGGCATCACGAAAGATGGTTTATTTTTATGGATGAAACCTACTGAATGGCACGACGTTATCAACACAAGTCTTCATGGTTTCTATAATGTCACGAACCATTTATTACATGATATGCTGTTAAATAAATTTGGTCGAATTATTAATATAGTATCCGTTTCCGGTCTCAAAGGCGTTGCTGGACAAACCAATTATTCAGCAGCAAAAGGCGCTGTGATTGCCGCCACAAAATCATTGGCACAAGAAGTGGCTAAACGACATATTACAGTCAACGCCGTCGCTCCTGGCTTTATCAAAAGTGATATGACTAAAGATTTTGATGAAACGGAACTTAAAAAAATGATTCCAGCGAATAGATTTGGCACCACTGAAGAAGTCGCACATTTGGTGTCGTTTCTAGCTTCAAAAAAAGCTTCCTATATTACTGGTGAAGTCATCAGTATCAACGGAGGAATTCTTTAGTAAAAGAAATGTAAATTTGCCCACAACAAATTCTAGTATCAATCCGCTTAAACAAGCAAAACTTTTCTTTATACATGGCAACGGAATGGGACGGAAAATCGAGAGGCACCGTTTTTGGTTTTAAAGTTTTTGTGTTCTTTATCAAAAATTTTGGCATTCAAGCAGCGTATATTCTTATGCATTTGCCTGTTCCTTATTTTTGTCTGTTTTCCAGAAAAAACGTGCGTGGGCTTCGCTTTTATTTTAGAAAGCGTCTCAATTATTCATGGTTTAAAACGGCCATCAGTATCTATAAAACTTATTATGTTTTTGGACAGACCTTGGTGGATAAAATTGCTATATCATCTGGCTTAAGAGACGATTACACCTTCGAATTTGATGGAGAAGAACTAATGAAAGAGGTCGCAAAGCTAAACAAAGGTGGCATTTTGATAAGTGCACATATTGGTAACTTTGAATTGGCACAGTATTTTTTCAAAGGACGTCTGACCGATACGTCCATCAGCATCGTGATTACCGACCAAGACCATCAACATATCAAGGATTATTTGAGTCAATATTTGAAAAAAGACGAGATGCAATTTATCATTGTAAAGGAAGATTTATCTCATATTTTCGAAATTAGTGCTGCCTTGGCGCAAAACCGTATTATTTGTATTTCGGGCGATCGATATCTTGAAAACACAAAATGCATGGAAGCTGAATTATTGGGAAAAACCGCAAAGTTTCCGATGGGACCTTTTCATTTAGGAAGCCGACTGAAAGTTCCTGTCCTCTTTGTGTATGTGATGCGCGAACCTAAACGCCATTATCATCTGTATGCACGACGTGTAGAAATCAAATCGAGAAATGCGCAAGACTTACTTGATAAATACACGGAAAGCGTGACAGAAATAGTGAGGGAATACCCATTGCAATGGTTTAATTTTTACGACTTTTGGAGTGATGTCAACTAACAATTTAATTAAAGAGCCCATCAGTGATGTTGCAGCAATACAGAAACTCTTGCCGCATCGCGAACCAATGATCATGGTTGATTCTTTATGTTATTTTGATGGTGTGAAAGCTGTCGTTGGTTTAACAGTTTTGATCTCTAATATCTTTGTGGAAAGTGAAAAATTCGCTGAAACCGGTTTGATTGAGCACATGGCGCAAACCGCCGCATTGATGACGGGTTATAAGTATAATAGTCAGAATTTGCCCATTAAAGATGGATTTATCGCAAGTATTAAAAATTTAAAAATCGAAACGTTACCTAATAGAGACGATATGATTTCAACCGAAGCCAAAATCACTTACGAACTGGCAAACATGACAAATGTCACCTTGGTTTCAAAACATAATGAAACGATTTTAGCTTCCGCCGAAATGACTTTGGTTTTAAAAGAAAACGAATGAAAACGCTCTCAATTTCACATCAGATAAGTGTTCGGTTCAATGAAGTTGATTCTTTGGGAATTGTCTGGCATGGACATTACATTTCATATTTTGAAGAAGCCCGTGAAGCGTTCGGAAAGCAATTTGGAATCTCCTATCTCGATATTAAAAAAGAAGGATTCGCAGTTCCCATCGTTAGAACTTCGACGGAACAATTGCGTCCTTTAAAATATGGCGACATGATGACTGTCGAAGTCTCTTTTATAAACACTCGAGCGGCCAAGATCATCTTTAATTACAGAATAAAAAACGAAGCAGGAGAAATTATCTGTAAAGGAGAAACTGTACAGGTTTTTACAGCTGTCGATACAGGAGACATGTCATTATCAAATCCCGAATTTTTCAAAAACTGGAAACGAAAACACGATTTATTGGATGACTAAAACCTATTTGTCATATAACAATATCATTTCATCACTAGGTTTTGACAGCGAATTCGTTGTGGATGCCATCGAAAATGAGCAATCTGGAGTATCGTTGATTGATGACAAACGTCTATTTCACAAACCAATTTGTGCTTCAGTTGTTGACAACATCCAATTAGAAAACTCTTCAAACGGATTAAATCTTAATGATGATTTTACGCGATTGGAGAAAATGATGATTCTTTCATTAGATGAAATCATCAAAAAATCGCATATAGAATTGATTGAAAACGTCGGTTTGATAATTTCAACAACCAAAGGAAATATCGACGTGTTGGAATCCAATTCAAAGTTCCCGAAAGAACGTGCTTATTTGAGCGAATTAGGGAATTGCATTCAAAAATATTTTGGTTTTAAGAATGAAGCGATAGTGGTATCGAACGCCTGTGTCTCTGGAGTTTTGGCAATTTCTGTCGCCAATCGCTATCTAAAACAAGGCATTTATGATCATGTTTTTATCGTCAGCGGCGATTTGGTTTCGGAGTTTGTAATTTCTGGGTTCAACTCGTTTCAAGCTTTAAGCAATTTGCCGTGCAAACCTTATTCACACCATCGTTCAGGAATCAATCTAGGCGAAGTTGCGGCATCTTTGTTAGTTACATCGGATAAAGTTAAATTGGCAACAGAATCAGTTGAATTAGTATCAGATGCCACTTATAACGATGCCAATCACATTTCAGGTCCTTCACGAACTGGGGAAGGATTATTCAGAAGTATTTCCAAAGCAATGCAAGAAGGCGATTTAAAAATTAAAGACATCGATTTTATTTCCGCTCACGGAACTGCCACACCTTTCAATGATGAAATGGAAGCTATTGCTTTTAACCGTTTGGGTTTGCAAAATGTTCCAGTGAATAGTTTAAAAGGCTATTTTGGACACACCTTGGGCGCTTCAGGATTGCTCGAAACCATTGTTGGAATGCATTCCTTGCACCGAAACACTCTATTTGCTTCCGCCGGATTTGACACATTAGGAGTTTCAAAACCCCTCAACATCATCCAAAAAACAACTACAAAGGAAATATCAATGTTCCTAAAAACGGCATCAGGATTTGGTGGTTGCAACACAGCCGCGTTTTTTAAAAAAGTAACCACATGACCAAAAAACCAATTAGAGCGATTGACGCTTTGCAAGAAGCACAAAAAATCGCCTTCGCACCTTTTATTTTCCAAACCACAGTATCCTTACGAAAGCTTGGCGTTTTTGACCTGATTTTTGATGAACGGGAACATGGAGGCATCGCAATTGCAGACATTTCAAAAAAATTATCTGTGAGTGAGTATGGCTTGGGTGTTTTGCTCGAAATTGCAGAAAGTTATGACATTGTTACAAAAGACACACTAGGCAAGTTTGAACTTACCAAAACTGGCTACTTTCTGAATTACAACAAGACCGTGGAAGTCAATCTGAATTTCACAAACGATGTTTGCTATCAAGGATTGTTTCATTTGAATGACGCCATCAAGAACGGAACACCCGAAGGCCTGAAAGAGCTAGGAGAATGGGATACGATTTATGATGGATTGTCTCAATTGACGCCTGAAGTCCAAAAATCATGGTTTGAATTTGATCATCATTATTCCGACGGAATTTTTGAAGAAGCCTTAAAACGTGTTTTTAAAAATGAACCGAAATCACTTTTTGATATTGGTGGAAATACAGGAAAATTTGCCTTACAGTGTTTGAATTACGATAAAAACGTAATAATTAATATTTTCGATTTACCTGGTCAACTCAAGAAAGCTCTAGCAAATATCAAAAATGCAGGCTTTGAGAAACGAATTGTTGGTCATGAAATCAATTGGTTACACAACAATCCTCAAATCCCAAAAAGTGCCGATGTCATTTGGATGAGTCAGTTTCTCGATTGTTTTTCCGAGGATGAAATTATTAAAATCCTGAAAACATGTGTGGCTTCTATGGATTCAGATACAGAAATTATTATTATTGAAACTTTTACAGATAGACAGAAGTTTGATAATGCTAAATTTGTGCTGGAAGCCACCTCGCTCTATTTTACAGTCATGGCAAATGGAAACAGCAAAATGTACAATTCTGAAGTTTTTAAGAAATTGATTTCTAAAGCTGGATTGAAAATTTCAGAAGACCTTGCCATTGGCGATTTCCATACGATGCTGGTGTGTAAAAAATAAACCATTTTGTCACAAAATCATTTCATACAAGCATATTGCCATATCAAAAACCAATCGGTTTCATTGAATGGAAACACTGTTTTTTATAATAACGAACCAGAGTTTTCAAAATTCATTAAATCCGCCACGATTCATCTGGAAACGAATTATTCCAAATTCTACAAAATGGATAATTTGAGCAAATTAGCTTTTTTGGCAGCTGATATTTTGTTGAAAAAAAACAGCCTTCATTCCGAAAAAACCGAAAACATAGCCATCATTTTGTCCAACAAGGCTTCCAGTTTAGATACAGATATTAAACATCAAATTTCTATTTCCGATAAGAATAATTATTATCCAAGCCCCTCAATTTTCGTCTACACCTTACCTAATATCTGTATGGGCGAAATCAGTATTAAACATCAATTACATTCCGAAAACACCTTTTTAATTTTCGACCAATTCAACGCAAAACATCTTCATATCAATGCAGATTTTTTACTCAAATACAACAAAGCTGATAAAGTACTTTGTGGTTGGGTTGATTTTGATGACAATAATTACGAAGCTTTCTTATATTTGGTGTCAGAAAATGGTAATATTGCACATCTTCCAGAGGAGATTGAGCGATTATATCCACATAAATAGAAAGTCCCAATGACGGAATTAAAAAAAGAACTGAAAGAAAAAATCATAGAAATTCTTAATTTAGAAGATATCTCCATTACTGATATTGATGATAACGATGCTCTTTTTGGAGACGGTTTAGGTTTGGATTCCATCGATGCCTTGGAATTGATTGTAATGTTGGACAAAGATTTTGGCATCCAATTAACCGACCCAAAAGAAGGCAAGGAAATTTTCAAATCCATATCGGTTTTAGCCGCTTATATTGACGAACACAGGTCGAAATAATATCCAAAACAAAGGAATTGCCATTACTGGAATGGGCATCATTTCCGCTATTGGAAACACTCTTGAAGCCAACAAAAATGCGCTGTTGTCATCCAAATCTGGCATTGGTGATTTACAAAATATCCATTCAAAACAGGCGTCCCAAATAAAGGTTGGTGAAATTGAGTTGACCAATGAAGAACTTATTTTCAGCCTGAAACTTCCCAAAGACAACAACTTTACCAGAACCACTTTATTGGGATTGATTGCTGCCAAAGAGGCGGTTGCAAATGCAAACCTGCAAATTGATAAAAACATCAGAACAGGTTTTATTTCTTCGACATCAGTGGGTGGCATGGACATGACCGAGCGGTATTTTAAAGGATTTCAAACCCAAGCTGAAGCTCAAAAATATATTGCGAGCCACCATCTAGGTGATGGGACTCAAAAAATTGCCGACGAACTTGAAATTACGGATTTTGTTACGACCATAAGCACTGCCTGTTCTTCTGCTGCCAACGCCATTATGCTCGGTGCGCGACTGATTACTGCTGGAAAACTGGATCGTGTCATCGTAGGTGGAACAGATGCATTATCGAAGTTTACCATTAATGGTTTCAAGTCATTAATGATACTTTCCGATGAAATTTGTGCGCCTTTTGATGCCAACCGCAAAGGTCTAAATCTAGGTGAAGCTGCTGCGTATTTGGTTTTGGAGTCTGACGAAATGGTTGAAAAAGAGAATAAGAAAGTTTTGGCACGCCTATCTGGTTATGGAAACGCTAATGATGCCTTTCATCACACCGCTTCTTCCGAGACAGGAGAAGGTGCATTTTTGGCGATGCAAAAAGCTCTAAGTGTTGCCAATTTGAATTCCACCAAAATCGATTACATCAACGCGCATGGAACTGCAACGCCAAATAACGATTTATCAGAAAGTGTCGCCATTAAGCGTGTTTTTGGGGAATTAATTCCTGATTTTAGTTCCACAAAAGCATTTACAGGACATACGTTGGCAGCCACTGGAGCTATTGAAGCCGTGTTTTCTGTTATGTCCATTCAGGAACAATCTATATTTCCAAACTTAAATTTTAAGACGAAAATCCCAGCAACAGGATTGGTGCCAACGACCGTTTTGAAACAAAAAAACCTTCAGCATGTTCTTTCAAATTCCTTCGGATTTGGAGGCAATTGTTCTACCTTAATTTTTTCCAAAGTATGAAGCCTTGTTATATCCATAGCGCTGCCTCCATTTCCGCTCAACACAGTTTTGAAACGGAATCTTTGGAACTGCATCTTATTTCAGGTAAAAAAGTTGAAGCAATTCATCCAAATTACAAAAACTTTATTTCTCCAATCGCCTTGCGCCGAATGGCAACTGGTGTGAAAATGGGAGTGGCAACCGCAACCAAAGCACTTCAAATCGCAAAGCTTCAACAACCAGACGCCATTTTGACTGGCACAGGTATGGGATGTATCGAAGACACCGAAAAATTTTTGAACGCCATCATCGAAAATGAAGAGGAATTTTTAACGCCAACGGCTTTTATTCAATCAACGCACAACACTGTTGGTGCGCAAATCGCCTTAAATTTAAAATGTAAAGCATATAACAATACGTATGTTCATGGTTCGTTGTCGTTTGAGTCTGCTCTCCTAGACGCCCATTTACTATTGAGTCAAAACGAAGCTCGAAATATCTTGGTTGGTGGTGTAGATGAACTGGGCACTGAAATCATCGATGCCGTGCGAATGATGGAAGACAAAACTTCTGACGGCATCAGCCTTCCTTTTGGTGAAGGCGCCTCGTTTTTTTTGATGTCTTCTGAAAGTATAGATAATGGTGTTGAATTATTAGACATTCAAACTTTTAGTTCAATCTCGAAAGAAGCTGTTAACAAAAACATTCAAGTTTTTTTAAAGGACAATAATTTGAATTCTTCAGATATAGATGCGTTAATTTTAGGAACCAATGGTGACGTCTATGATTCGTATTATGACGAATTGGCTTCTATGTTTTCTGACTCAGTTCCAATTGTACCATTTAAAAAATGGTGTGGTGAATTTTATACGGCTTCGGCTTTCGGATTGTTTCTTGGTTGTGAAATTCTAAAATCAAAAGAGATACCAAGCGGATCGCTTCAAAAAAATTCACCAAAATCAGAGATTAAAACGCTACTTTTATACAACCAGTTTAAAGGTCGTGACCATAGTTTTATCTTGTTGAGACGATGTTAAATTTCAAATATATTGCGTGGACAGCCTTGGCGCTTTTCGTAATTCTCCTCATTTGCGAGCCTATACTTTTTGTGTCTGTTTGGTGGTATGTTTTACTTTTTTCAACTTTCTTTTGGCTGGTTTTAATTGGAAGTTTCTCCATGAGTTGGAAACTGTTTTTAAAAGCATTCACCTCAAACAATCACATAAAATCAAAAAAAATCGCCATTACTTTTGACGACGGACCGCATCTAGAGTTCACACCAAAAGTCTTACAACTTTTAAATGATTACCATGCAAAGGCAAGTTTTTTCTGCATAGGAAGACAAATCAAAAAACATCCCGAACTTCTAAAACAGATAGATGCTGATGGGCACGACATCGGAAATCATTCGTACACGCATGGCACAACCATCGATTTTAAATCTACAGAAAGTTGGTTGGACGAATTAAAAAAAACCGACCAAGCGATTTTTAAAGTTATCGGTAAAAAAACGACTCTATTCCGCCCTCCTTTTGGTGTAACTACTCCAAATCTTGCCAAGGCGATTAAAGTAACAGGCCATAAGTTGGTCGGTTGGAATATTCGTTCTTTTGATACAGCGCTTGGAAATCGTGAAAAAATTCTTAAAAGGATTCTGAAGGACGTTAAACCTGGTTCTGTAATTTTGCTCCACGACACACATGAACATATCGAATATGTTTTGGAACAGTTGTTGCAATTCCTCGAAAAACACGACTATGAAATGGTCACCATTAACGAATTAATCAATGAAGTATAGACTGTATATATTCAGCTTATTATTAATTGTCGCGACAAATCTCAAGGCTTTTTCGCAGGAAAAAATGTCTGCATCAGAACAAAAATCCTTCAAGGAAAAAGTCCAGAAAACAGCGCGAACCACTAAAAGCATTCGAAGTGATTTTACGCAAACCAAACAAATAAGCGTTTTAGATAATGCTATCATTTCTGAAGGAAAACTGACTTTTAAGGCACCGAATCTAGTCAAATGGGAATATGTAAAACCTTATAAAAATGTCGCAATCTTTAAGGAAGACAAATTATCGGTCAACAATGAGGGCAAAAAAGACGAAATGGATTTAAGCTCCAATCGCATGTTTCGAAGCTTGAATACTCTGATTGTCAATAGTATCAAAGGCGACATGTTTGATGAATCGCAATTTGAGATTTCCTATTTTAAAATCGCTCAAGATTATTTGGTTAAGTTCATTCCAAAGGATAAGCGAATGAAGAAATTTATAGCGTCGTTTGAATTGAAATTTGATAAGGAATCAGCCCAAGTCAATGAAGTGAAACTTTTAGAGCCAAACGAAGATTACACCTTGATTCTCTTCAAGAACAAACAATTGAACACAACAATTTCTGATTCAGAATTCAAGATTTAAAAGTATGTTGTTAGACGATTTTTATAAGGTTAAAGACTTGAAATCACTCGATGACCATTCATTCGAAATGATTGTGAAACTTCATGAAAATCATAAAATTTTTAAAGGTCATTTTCCAAATTTCCCTGTAACCCCTGGAGTTGCGATGCTTCAAATTATTAAAAACGGATTAGAAAACCATCTTGATGAATCACTCCAAATACAATCGTCTTCTCAAATTAAGTTTTTGAATTTAGTCAATCCGAGTGAGCAATCGATTCTTATTTTCAACATTGGCTATACGATTGAAAATGAATTGTTCAAAGTGAAAAACACCACAACTTTTGAAGACGGAAGCTCGGTATTGAAATGTAATGTTACATTTGTAAAAAAATAATCCCTACCAACAGTCTGTAATGGAACCTGCCGATATTACATCCAAACTAAAAACCTATCGCTGTTGCGTAGTTTTGCCGACGTACAATAATCCAAAAACGTTGCAGCGAGTTATTGATGGCGTTTTGACGTACACCTCTGATATCATTGTAGTGAATGATGGCTCTACGGATGCGACGAAAGATATTTTAAGTAATTATCCTCAAATTGTCCAACTGCATCAACCGAAAAATGTTGGAAAAGGAAATGCCCTAAAAATAGGATTTAAACACGCCGTTTCCATAGGTTTTGACTACGCAATTACTTTAGATACAGATGGCCAACATTTCCCATCTGACATTCCCAATTTTATCGAGGCATTGGACGCTTCCGAAAACAAAAACATCCTGATCATTGGCGACCGCAATATGAATGAAGCTGATGTTTTAGCAAGAAGCGCCAAAGGAAATCGTGTGTCCACGTTTTGGATGAAAGCCGCAACAGGACTTAAACTTCACGATTCACAATCTGGTTTTCGCTTGTATCCTATCAAGTTTATGGAGGCTATTCGCTTTATGAAATCGACCAAGAAGTTCGAATTTGAAATTGAAGCCATTGTTAAATCTTACTGGGCAGGAGCAGACATAATCCATGTGCCTATTCGTGTGCTATATGACATGAGCGAACGTGTGTCTCATTTTCGACCTTTTATGGATATTGCTCGGATGGTCGTTCTATACACTTGGTTTTTATTGGTTCGATTGTTTTACATCACACCTCAAAATCTTTATAGAAAACTAAAAAAAAAAGGCCTTAAACGTTTTATTGTTGAAGACTTTTTAGGACATCAGGATTCCCCAAGAAAGAAAGCGTTGTCCATTGCCTTGGGCGTTTTTATCGGCTTGTCACCACTTTGGGGTTTTCATACGATTATTGTCATTTTCTTGGCGATTTTTCTCAAATTGAATAAGGTAATTTCATTCGCGTTTAGCAACATCAGCTTGCCGCCTTTCATTCCGTTCGTTTTACTTTTTAGTTTGCAGACAGGGAATTGGGTTTTAGGAATTGATACAAATTACGAATTGAGCACTATTGTGAATAATATAGACTTGGTTCAAAATCTCAAATCCTACCTTATAGGAAGTATCACATTATCAGTTTCTTGCGCAGTGATTTTTGGTGGTTTTGGCTATCTACTTTTCTCAATAGTTGACAAAAAAGCAGTGTGGGCTCATGATTAAGTTTTTAAATAAGACATATCAAAACATCCAAAAGAACAAAGTTGTTGCGTTAATTCTCTTAATTCTTGTTTTTTCTGGACTAATCTGGACGGCTTCACAAATCAAGTTTGATGAAGATATTTCCAAATTGATTCCAATAAATGCTGATAACGAGCAGCTTCAAAAAGTACTCAATACGGCTCAATTCAGTGATAAAATCATAATTAATATTAAGAGAGAATCAGAAGGAACACTTGAAGATTTAACGGACTATGCACAACAATTTTTAGACAGTTTAAACTCTAATTCTTCAGACTATATTATAGACATTCAAGGTAAAGTAGAAGATGAAACCATTTTTGAAACCTTGGATTTTATATTTGAAAACGCTCCACTATTTCTTTCAGATACTGACTACAAAGTCATTTCAAACAAGCTCGAAAAGGACTCCATTAAGGCATTGACCGAATCGAATTATAAAATTTTGGCATCGCCTTCTGGTTTGATCGCAAAAAAAACGATTATCAAAGACCCTTTGGGAATTTCTATACTGGGATTGAAACAGTTGAAGCAATTGGGATTCAATGACGATTTCGAACTAAAAAACGGGTTTTTGGTAAGTAAAGACGAACAAAATTTACTGTTGTTCATCACACCAAAACATAAGTCCAGCGAAACCGACACAAACGAATTATTTGCAGATCAACTTTATCAATTTCAAAATGATTTAAATATTGAATATGCAGGCAAAATAAATAGTGAATTGTTTGGCGGCACCTTGATTGCAGTCGCGAATGCGCAACAAATAAAAAAGGATATTCAGTTGACAGTGACGCTTGCTCTATTTGTTTTACTGTTGCTTTTTGTGTTTTTCTATCGAAAATTGAGCATTCCCATCATTCTTTTAATTCCGACACTTTTTGGGGGTCTACTTGCTGTGTCCATTTTATCTTTAATTAGACACGATATTTCTGCAATTTCTCTAGGAATTGGTGCTGTTCTATTGGGTGTAACGCTCGACTATTCGTTGCACGTGCTGACACATATTCGAAATAACGACACCATCGATACGCTATACAGCGATGTCTCAAAACCAATTTTGATGAGTAGTGTTACGACGGCCTTGGCATTTTTGTGTTTACTCTTTATTGATTCGCAGGCTTTGCAAGATTTGGGGATTTTTGCTGCCATAAGTGTTTTGGGCGCTTCCGTATTTGCATTGGTTTTCATTCCGCAGGTTTATAAACTAAATGCAGCCAGAACGAAACGAAAATCAACCTTTATAGATACGATTGCAGCCTACCAATTTCACAAAAATAAAGTCATTATTGGTGGCATTCTTTTACTTCTAATCATCAGCGTGTTTACCTATGGAAATGTAAATTTCAACAATGATATTTCCAAATTAAACTATGAACCTCAACATTTAAAAGAAGCTGAAAAACAGCTCGACAGCCTGACCAACGAAACCTCAAAATCCTTGTATATTATTGCTTATGGAAATTCGATACAAGGTGCTTTGGAAGTAAACGATGGTGTTTTTGACAAGTTGAGCCAATTGGAATCACAACAAAAAATCATCAGTTTTAATTCTGTTGGCGCTCTGGTGACTTCTGAAAAATCACAACAGATGAAGATTTCGATTTGGAAAAACTATTGGACAGAGGAAAAAGTAATTCAAACTGAAGCTCAATTGATAGAAAGTGGAAATGCATTTGGATTTAAACGCACCACGTTTCAAGAATTTTATGCCTTATTAAAAACCGAATTCAAACCTATAACTGCTGAAAGTTTCAAAACGATGAGCGCTATCCCGACCGAAGATTTTATAGCCTCTGACAGTGATTTTTATACCATAACTTCAATTGTGAAAGTTGACGAAGAACAAGTTCTATTCGTAAAAGACCATTTCAAAAATACGCAGCATGCGATGGTGATCGACCGACAAAACCTCAACGAAACATTGCTTGGACATTTAAAATCCGATTTCCACAACCTGATCGGGTATTGTTTTGCAATAGTCTTGGTCTTGTTATTAGTGTTTTACCGAAATTGGAAATTAACTTTGGTAACGGCACTTCCCATTGCAATTACATGGTTGATTACCATTGGAATTATGGGAATTCTCAAAATGGAATTCAATATTTTTAGTATCTTGATTTCGTCATTTATTTTTGGATTGGGAGTTGATTACAGCATTTTTATGACCAATGGATTGTTGGCAAATGATCATAAAGCGCATGTTCTGACTACGCATAAAACCTCTGTGTTACTTTCCGTAATAACAACTATTCTGGGGATTGGTGTTTTAATATTAGCAAAACACCCAGCCCTGAAGTCCATTTCGATGGTCTCTATGATTGGAATTCTCACAGCTATGTTAATTGCTTTCACGATTCAACCATTGTTATTTAAACTTCTTATTTTTGATAAAAAGGAGCATTGATATGGGCAAAATCAAAACCATACCGATTACACGAATAAAATCTATCAGCAAAGCAGATTTTATAGAGCAGTTTTACAAGCCTCAAAAACCAGTTTTGATTGAGGACTTAACCAAAGATTGGCCTGCTTATGAAAAATGGAATCTCGATTATATCCAAAGTTTAGCAGGCGACCAAATTGTGCCTCTTTATAACAACGAGCCCACAAAAGGACGCCAAAACTCCGTCGTTCCTGCTAAAAAGATGAAGCTGAAAGCATATATCGACCTCCTCAAAACGCAACCAACGGATTTGAGAATGTTCTTCTTCAATGTGCTTCAGAAAATGCCAGAACTGACCAAAGATTTTAGCTATCCAGATATTGGTTTGAAGTTTTTCAAAAAATTACCTGTCATGTTTTTTGGAGGAAAAGGTTCTAAAGTGTTGGCGCATTACGATATGGATTTAGCAGATTTGCTGCATGTCCATTTTCATGGCAATAAACAGGTCACATTATTTGCGCCAGACCAAGCGAAGCATTTATACAAAGTGCCTTTTACGGTTCATAATCTCGAAACCATCGATATGGACAATCCTGATTTTGATCAATATCCTATGTTACAGAAGGCTGAAGGCATTTCCGTGACGATGAAACATGGAGACGCGCTGTATATGCCGAGTGGCTATTGGCATTACATAACTTATGATGATGGTGGATTTTCCATGACCTTGCGAGCCTTTCCACGTAAACCAGGACGTTTGGCAGAGCTATTCAAAAATATTATGTTTATGCGAACATTTGAGAATTTAATGCGTCGTGTCTTTGGCCAATCTTGGGTAGATTCCAAGGAAGAAAAAATGGTGAAGCGTATTAATCGTAATTACAAAAAGCAACATCCAAGTGCGTAAAAAAACCTGCCGATTCCACGTAATTTTTATTTGGTTAGTTGCTGCCTCCTTAGTGTCTTGTGGCATCAAAAAATCTGTAAACAATCAACCGGATTTAAGTACCTACAACGCAGAAATTCCCCAAAAAAAAGTGGTTAACGATTCGACGGTTTTCGTTGGAAACAGTTTTTTGACCAAAAATAAACAAGGACTTTGGGAAATGTATGTGGAAGGTGACCCATTAGAAATTGGTCTCATTACGGGCGAATTGACGCAGCCACTCATGTACACGCAAGAAAAAGTGTTTTTTGATAAAATCAATGAACTTGTGCCATCGGAAGGCAAGCAGAAATTCTTGCGAAAATTTCTGTCTTGGTATAATCGAAAGATATATCAGCACATTCCCAATGAATACAAATCTGAAATTTACGGCACATCACAGTACATGTCTGAAGATTTTAACAATATAGCAACACCTTATTTACGAGCCCTTTACCTTCATGGTGCACATGATATTGGGCATGCCTTGAACGATTTGATGCTCGTTGGTTGTACCTCTTTTGCTGCTTGGGATGATAAAACCGAAGATGGCGACTTACTCATCGGTCGTAATTTCGATTTTTATGCAGGAGATGATTTTGCCGAAAATAAAATCATTGCCTTTATAAATCCTGATGAAGGTTATAATTTCATGTCAGTCACATGGGGCGGATTAATCGGAGTCGTTTCGGGAATGAATCAAAAAGGACTGACAGTTACAATCAATGCGGGAAAATCAAAAATTCCTTTGGTCGCAAAAACACCTATTTCGATTGTGACTCGTGAAATTTTGCAGTACGCATCCACAATTGATGAAGCAATTGCGATAGCCAAAAAACGTGAAGTGTTCGTTTCGGAATCAATTATGGTGGGAAGTGCCATCGATAAAAAAGCAATTCTCATTGAAGTATCTCCAAAGAAATTTGGTGTTTATGAGGTTGAAAACAGCAATCAACTGATTTGTTCGAATCATTTCCAAAGTGATGAGCATCGTAATGATCGACGCAACAAAAAAGCCATTGAGGAAAGTCATTCCGCATATCGTTTCGAACGTATGTCTGAACTAATTTCTGAAACAGATAAAATAAATCCTACTGAAGCCGTCGCTATTTTAAGAAATAAAGAAGGTCTGAATGATGATATGATTGGTTACGGCAACGAAAAGGCCATCAATCAATTACTGGCACATCACGGCATCGTCTTTAAACCTAATGAGTTGAAAGTTTGGGTATCTTCAAATCCGTATCAATTGGGTGAATTTGTCGCCTATGATTTGAATGAGGTTTTTGCAAATCGAGATAACAATCCATCAAAAGTTACGGTTGCGGATGAAAACTGGAATATCGTGGAAGATGATTTCATCTATTCGGAAACATTCAAAAATTACGAGACCTATCGGTGCTTGGAACGTGACATTGAAAAAGCAATCAACACCAAACAAATAGTTGCCGAAGAAGAGCGAAACAAGCTCCTGGAATTCAATCAAGAGTATTGGAAAGCCTACTATCTGGTTGGAATCTATCTCTATGAACAAAAGCAATATGCGGAAGCCTTACTGAATTTTGAACTAGCTGCTACGAAAGAAGTCACAACAGCTGTTGATGAAAAAGAATTGCGTAAATTCATCAAGAAATCCAAACGAAAAGCGAATCGATGATTCCAGAAATAGAACTAAAATCGGCAGTAGGAATCAAAGCATTTCAAGAAGAAAAGTTGAAAGAAACCTTGCTATATCTTTCCGAAAATTCGCCTTTCTATCAACAACTTTTTAAAACAAACCATATTTCTATTTCAGAGATTCAAACTCTTGAGGATTTATCAAAAATTCCAACTACTTCAAAAGATGATTTGCAACGATATAATGATGATTTTTTATGCGTTCCAAAGCATAAAGTTATTGATTATGTCACAACCTCTGGAACTTTGGGAGAACCTGTAACTTTCGCTTTGACAGACAAAGATTTAGACCGATTGGCATATAATGAAGCCATTTCTTTCGCATGTGCAGGTATGACTGTGAACGACACCTTGCAACTCATGACCACAATGGATCGACGCTTTATGGCTGGTTTGGCGTATTTTTTAGGTGCTAGAAAATTAGGAGTTGGCATCATCCGAGTTGGTGCTGGCGTTCCAGAATTGCAATGGGATTCCATCCAAAAATTCAAACCTAGTTATTTGGTGGGTGTGCCTTCTTTTTTGCTCAAAATGATTGATTATGGGAAGAAACACAACATCGCGTTGAATGCTAATGAAATTAAGGGCGTAATTTGCATTGGTGAACCAATTCGGAACGAAGATTTTTCATTGAATACTTTGGGTCAAAAAATTAAAGATGAATGGAACATCAACTTATATTCCACCTACGCTTCGACCGAAATGAGCACAGCATTCACGGAATGTACATCTCAAAAAGGAGGTCATCACCATCCAGAATTGATTATTGCAGAAATTTTAGATGAACACAATCGTTCAGTAACAGAAGGTGAACTTGGTGAATTGACGATTACCACATTGGGCGTTGAAGGCATGCCCTTATTAAGATTTAAAACTGGAGATATGGTCATTGCGCATTCCAATCCCTGTGAATGCGGACGAAATACTTTGCGTTTAAGTCCTGTAATTGGTCGCAAACAGCAGATGGTAAAATACAAAGGCACGACACTTTATCCGCCAGCGATGCTCAATGTGTTGAATGATTTTAAAGACATCGATAGTTTCGTGATTGAAATCAGTAATAACGATATTCACACCGATGAAATTGTTGTCAAAATAGCTTCAGACCATCCATCTGATGAGTTCTTAAAAGAGATTGAAAATCATTTCCGGACTAAATTGCGTGTCAAACCAACTATAGAGTTTCATGATAAAGATATCATTCAAAAACTACAACATTCAGAAATAAGCCGTAAACCTGTGTTGGTCATTGATAAACGTAAATAGTTGTATTTATTCATCTAAATTATGGAAGAAAAAAACCAAATTCTAAATCGACCCAACAAAACACCAATCCTCTGGGATGCTTTTTTCAATCGTGATGGCAAACAAAAGCCCTTGGTTATTTTTTGTCATGGCTATAAAGGTTTTAAAGATTGGGGCGCCTGGGATCTGGTTGCGCGGGAATTTTCGAAAGCTGGTTTTTTCTTTGTGAAATTCAATTTTTCGCATAATGGCGGAACGATGGAACAACCCATTGATTTTCCCGATTTGGATGCTTTTGCAGAAAATAATTACTCTAAAGAATTGGAGGATTTGGATGATGTCATCACACATCTATCTTCAGAGGTCCATTTTTATTCCAAGGAAATCAATATAAAACAAATTAGTCTCATTGGTCATTCGCGAGGTGGTGGAATTGCAATTTTAAAAGCTTCGGAAGATGACAGAATAAGTCAGCTTGTTACATGGGCAAGTGTGAGTGACTTTGGAAATCGAATGGGAAGCCAACAAGAAATTGAAGCATGGAAAAACGATGGTGTAAAATATGTTTTGAATGGACGCACGAAACAACAAATGCCGCATAACTATCAGTTTTATGAGGATTTTATAGCAAATGAAGAACGACTTCATATCGAATCCGGAGTAAAAAAGATCGAAATCCCCTATTTAATAATTCATGCGAAAGACGACCCTTCCGTCAATTATGATGCAGCTTTATTATTAAAGGGATGGAGCCCTAACAGCCAGCTTCTTCCGATTGCTGATTCAGACCATGTCTTTGGCGCTTCACATCCTTGGTCCCAACAAGAATTGCCTTCTAAATTGCAGACAACGATCTTGGAAACCATTCAATTTATTCAATCTCCCAGAAATTAGATTCTAGGTTACAGGCTATATCAGATACAATAAAGCCGACTCCTTTTCAGAATCGGCTTTTAACTTTATTGCTCATTTGTTTAATTAGTCACAACTTGGTCTTGGGATTGAGCGCATTCTGAAATCCTAACCGTTTCTCTTGTGAATGGCTTGAAGGCACCATTCTCAAATGTGATGAATCGGTCATCTTCATAAGTTGAGCTCATTCGGAAGATGTCTTTTGTGGCATGTGCATCTTTACCAGACTCCAATTGCAGTTGGGACGCAGTCAAAGCATATGAACTAAAGACGATTTTGTCCATTTCCATACCATTTTTGATAGCTCTAATTTGATATTGCTTTTGGGAATTGATATCTTCTCCTGCCTCTCCAAATAAAAATTTCGTTTCTGAATCCACATTGCTAACCATGATTTTCTGGGCAATCAACCCTCCCCAAATCCATCCGACTTGTGGGCCCATTTTCACTTTGTACCATCTGCTGCACACATCGTTCATTGTTTGTGGGGTTTCACTTTTTGCTAACAATCGCACATACGTTCCGATTTTTATGGTAGTCAACTGTTCACATTGAGTGGCTGGGCAATCTCTTAATACGACATCATCTGCAAGCAGATAACGTGATGCTTTCGCTGCCGAATTAGAGTAGACATCAAATTCTACTTCTTGGGTTTGGGACAACATTGATGTTGCTATCAAAAGAATCCCGACGATCATACTGTTTTTTAAAGTTTTCATACTATTTGTTTTTATAGGTTTAACATTTATTTACTTCGAATTTAATGACCATATGTGAACTCTTAAGTCTTCCTCTAGTATTCGTTAGGTATAAAGTAGAAAGCGTTGGACGTTGATGATTTATTTTAAAGTGTTAAAATGCATATTAACTTTCCAAACTAGTACCTTTGCATAACAATCTGATACACTACATGTATAAATTCTTACTTTTTCTTTTTATGGTGACTTTTCAAGGCTTGCAGAGCCAGAATCTGTTTAGCCGTCCCGATTCTCTTGTTACAAAGACTATGTCACAGGAATGGGAACTAAATAAAGAAGATAAGCGCGGAACTTTTAGACTCAATTCATACAAGCCATTTTATATTCATCCCTTGCGGATGAGCACACGGGTCAATAAAAACCCACAAAGTGAAGGTTTGGATAATTCCTTGGCAGAGCCCATAGATCTTGACAATGCGGAAGTTAAATTTCAAATCAGTTTTAAGACTAAAGTTATTCAATCTTTTCTATTTGGAAAAGGTGATATTTGGGTTGGATACACACAAGTTGCACATTGGCAAGTGTATAACAAATCACTATCGCGTCCTTTTAGGGAGCTAAATTATGAACCGGAACTTATAGCGACCTATCCATTAAATTTTAACGTGTTGGGTTTTAAGGCAAAAATGGCCAGTGTCGGTTTTAACCATCAATCCAACGGTCGTCAAAACCCAATTTCTCGAAGTTGGAACCGTATGATGTTCCAAATGGCATTCGAACGCGATAACTTTCAGATTTATATAAAGCCTTGGTTGCGTTTGGATGGCGACGAAGAAGACGACAACCCAGAAATTGTTGATTATATTGGAAGGGCAGAAACCACGGTCATTTATAAGAAAAATGGAACGAGCATTAGTGCTTTGCTTACGAATTCACTCGCATTCAATGATAATAGAGGCAGCCTGCAATTGAACTATCTGTTTCCAATAAAGAATAATCTTCGGGCGCATTTACAGATATTTACAGGGTATGGCGAAAGCCTGATTGATTATAATTACTATCAAACAACGGCAAGTATTGGGCTTTCTTTTGTGGACTGGTAGAAGTTTCTTGGATCTCCTTTTGTCTCTTAATTTTAGTCAGTAATTTCTTTAAACAATTATAACCTTCATTTTAGATGTCAACGGTTATATGCCATATCAACATATGTATAATGGTAAAAATTATGCCTTAAATCATATAACATGGTTTTTTTGGTACATCTTTTGCTTATCTAATATTTCTTATCTTAAAGTATTATAAAATTAAACCCAATTTTAGGAATTATCTATCTTTGCCCTGTTTAGATAGTCATTCGATGATTATTCCAATCCTCAAATAACATGAAAAAATTTTTACTTGCTCTGGTTGTTTTTTTTACCATTAACCTTAACATGCTTTCACAAAGTATGGAAGGCACCTATACAAACACTTGGGTGTCTACTGCAGGAGGCGCACTAACCTACACCATAATCCTAAACCCCGATAATACATTCCAGTTTATCTCGCATCGCGAATATGAAGCATCAACGGAGGCAAAAACAACAAGAGTTGTAGGTACTTGGAAAAATAGAAATCGATTATTGATACTTTCCACTGACAACTCTGAAAATGAGATAGATTTGGTTAAAAAGTTGAATAATAATAAAGCCAAGTTTAAAGCTTATTCGCCACGGCATGTGAAATATGGAACTGTAAAACCGAGTTTAAAGTTTTTTAAATCTAAAGTATTCTATGCCAAAGGAATGAAACTGATGAAAGAACAAACGGACACTGATGTCGTTTCTAATAATTCTTGATTTTTTTGGCTGTGAACGACTAGTGTCCAGAGGCTTCTTTTGCCCTACTTGGAATGCGCATATCTTCAACTAATTCCTGAACTTCTTTCGGCGTTGTATAATAACAATATTTGAATGAATAAGAAGGATAATTTCTGATACACTTACAAATTTGGTTGAAGACTCTATAAGTAATTATAAATTTTTCTTCGCAACAAAGGTTTCTCTTTTGAACAGTAAAGAATTTAAAGCTCAATTTGAAAGAAATTTTAAGAAAATCGGAAATTGATAGTCACTTGAGGTCCAAGAAAAAATAATCACTTTTGAAATATAAATTTTCAACAAATTAGTCAATTGTTTTCTTTTAACTAGTTCAAAATCTTTCAAATGAAATCTAAATCGTTGAAATTTATGACGTTTGCAAACCGTTTGCAAATAAAAAAGCCTCAAAGAGATAAAACTCTGTGAAGCTTTGTGTTTATTAGTGGTCCCACCTGGGCTCGAACCAGGGACCACCTGATTATGAGTCAGGTGCTCTAACCAACTGAGCTATAGGACCGGTTAAGAGGATGCAAATCTAATATATATTTTAATATGCCACAACAATTTTATGGCTTTATGTCTTGACATAATTCAATGAGGACGCCATTTGTTGATTTGGGATGAAGAAATGTCACCAGCTTATTGTCAGCACCTTTTTTTGGTGTTTTGTTTAAAACAATGAAACCCTCTTTAACAAGTCGCTCTATCTCGGTTTCAATATCATCAACCGCAAATGCAATATGATGAATGCCCTCACCCTTCTTCTCGATAAACTTGGCTATCGGACTTGCTGAATTTGTAGCTTCCAATAGCTCTATTTTGTTTGGCCCAGACTTGAAAAAAGAGGTGTTGACCCCTTCACTTTCTACCTCCTCTATTTTATAAGGCGCTGCACCAAACAAAGATTCAAATAACTTATTGGATGCACTCAAGTTCTTTACAGCAATGCCTATGTGTTCTATTTTATTCATGTTAAGTTAGCTAAAATGGAAATATATGATTTTTTTATAACCTACTTTTTTATCCTTTCAAAAATACAATAATCCTCTAATATGCTCTATTTTTGCAATTGATATGCCAGTTTTTGGTTTTTAATCGTTAAATTAAATCAATTGTAATTAATTGATTTTTAAATTATAAAATTTTGGAAGAAAGTCATAGACAGAAAAAAATAGGAGGGATTTTACAGCAAGATTTGGTGGAAGTCCTTCAGGGAGCTGCAACTAAAGGCGGTTTGAGAGGTATCATCATTTCAGTAAGTAAGGTGAACGTCACCGCCGATTTATCCATTGCCAAGGTGTATTTGAGCATTTTTCCAAATAAAGAAGGTGCCGAATTATTGAAGGGCATCCGTTCGAACACGCCATTGATTCGTCACGAATTGGCGCAACGTACCAAAAATCAATTGAGACGTATGCCAAATTTGGAATTCTTCATTGATGATTCGCTAGAGTATATTGAGCGTATTGATAAATCGTTGAAAAGAGAGGATGATCCGATCAGAGATGCTGATTTATTGGACAAACGTAAAAAGTCATAAGTGAATTTCGCGCTTTACATCGCTAAGCGTTACTTATTTTCAAAAAGCAGCAGCAATGCCATAAATATTATGACCATTATTGCGGCTTCAGGCGTTGTGATCGCAGCAGCAGCATTATTTATAGTGCTCTCCGGTTTTGGTGGTTTAAAAGAGTTTAGTTTAAGTTTTTCTTCTTTTGTCGATCCTGATTTAAAAGTGCTTCCAGCTCAAGGGAAATCATTGTTATTGACGAAAGCGGATTCCATAGCCCTATCTAAAATTGATGGTGTTGCCTCCTTTTCAAAAGTGATTGAAGAACGCGTATTTATTGAATTTGACAATAAAAATTTGATATGTACACTCAAGGGTGTCGATGAAAACTACTTGAACGTCACTCAAATGGATTCGATGATTACCCAAGGTCAGTGGATTGCACCAGACTCTGGGCAAATTGTCTCTGGCTGGGGAATTGCACACCAACTCTCCATGGGTGTTTTTGATTACGGAAAGGCTCCTAAAATTTATGTCCCTAAACCTGGAAAAGGACAAATTAGTTCAGTTAAAAGTGCCTACAATACCATTACTGCAGTGAATGTTGGTGTGTTTCAAATCAATGAAGATTTAGACAACACTTACGTATTCACCGATATTGTAAATGCAAGATATTTGTTGAATTATGAAGAGGATCAAATCAGCTCCATGGAATTGAAATTAAAGCCTAATGCTGATGAATCACAGGTAACCGATGCTATCTTGAACACGTTTGGAACGAAGGTTGTCGTCAAAAACAGAGCACAACTCAATGATGCACTGTATAAAATGTTGAACACCGAAAATCTTGCGGTCTATCTGATTTTTACCTTGGTGATTATCATAGCTCTATTTAATGTGATTGGTGCTTTGATTATGATGATTTTGGATAAAAAAGGCTCTCTGAATACGCTCTTTAATTTAGGAGCAACGACTAAAGACATTAAAAGAATCTTCTTTCTTCAAGGTAGCTTAATGACGGTATTGGGTGGAATTATTGGGGTTTTGCTAGGTGCTACGATTGTGTTTCTTCAACAACAATTCAATTTAGTAATGCTAACACCTTCACTTCCTTACCCTGTTACTTTAGAATTGTTAAACGCCCTAATTGTATTAATTACGATTATAATTTTGGGGGTTCTGGCTTCAAAAATCGCTTCGGGTAGAATCAGCGAGAAATTGGTTCAGAATTAGTTTTTTATCTAAAAAATGGGAGGAGCCTATAACGTTTAAATGGTTTGAAAAAGTTTAGGTGTTTAGGTGTTTTGAGGTTTAGGAGTTTTGATTCTCGGTGAACAAAATGACTCCAAACAACAATTGTTTTTAGTTTTATCTACGGTTTCTGACGGTAAGCTATCAGAATTGTTAGAAAAATAGATTTTAGGCAAATTCATAGCCGGAAAATGCTTCCAAGACTTCGTCAAAAGTCGCAAAAACATCTACTGAATCATCACTAGTCACCAATTTCATTCTGTATTCCTTAAAGTTTGGAATCCCTTTGAAGTAATTGGTATAATGTCTTCGGGTTTCGAAAACACCAAGCTTCTCCCCTTTCCAATCGATAGACATTTGAAGGTGTCGTCTGGCGGCATCCACACGGTCTTCTAAACTGACTGGAGCCAAATGTTCACCCGTTTTAAAAAAATGTTTAACCTGCTTAAAAAACCAAGGATTTCCTATGCTAGCACGACCGATCATGCAACCGTCCAATCCGTAGGAATCTCGCATTTCCATGGCTTTCTCTGGCGTATCGACATCGCCATTTCCAAATACAGGAATGTGCATTCTTGGATTGTTTTTGACATCTGCAATCGGGCCCCAATTAGCGTTTCCCTTATACATTTGTGCACGCGTACGTCCGTGAATTGAAATAGCTTTGCACCCTACGTCTTGCAATCGTTCTGCAACCTCAACAATACGAATTGAATCTTCATCCCAACCTAATCGAGTCTTTACAGTAATTGGTAAATTCGTGCGTTTGACCATCTCGGCCGTCAGCTGTTCCATTAGACAAACATCCTTCAAAATCCCTGCACCAGCACCTTTGCTCACAACTTTTTTAACAGGACATCCAAAATTAATATCAATAATATCTGGGTTCGATTTTTCAACAATGTCTATGGTTTGAAGCATGCTTTCCAAATTGGCTCCAAAAATCTGAATACCAACAGGACGTTCTCTTTCGTAGATATCAAGTTTCATGACGCTTTTTGCAGCATCACGAATCAATCCCTCACTGGATATAAATTCGGTATAAACGACATCAGCACCTTGTTCCTTGCACAATGCACGAAATGGTGGATCGCTCACGTCTTCCATTGGCGCTAAAAGCAATGGAAAATCAGGAAGTTGTATGTCGCCTATTTTTATCAAAGTGATGAATTTTGAGGTAAAATTACATTTTTTTCATGATATCGAAATATTTCAAAACCCAAAGTCCATAACAACCCAGAAATAATTCCGCTAAAACGCCAAATTGATATCCAAATGATGGAATTCCGTCAAGAAGAATGCTCACAATTCTACCAAATCCCAAGCCTAACATAAAAATCATATTTGAGATAAGCGCAATTTTTAGGTAATTCATTTTGAAAATTCCCAACACCCAGAGTGCTGAAAATCCCAAATACAGTCCCATGACGGCCTTAAATTGATTGTTCTCGTCAATCGTTTGAAGATGAATATAAAATTGGGAGTCGGGATTGAAACCATACACAAATGCAACAGGAACAACGATCAAAACAGAAACTATCAAATGTATCTTGATAATAAAATCCTCTTTGGTTTTAATCATGTGATTGATTTACGAATTATGAAAACTCTTCAAATCAAGAAAAGATGAGAATTGCGTATTAGAATTTTAATTTTACCTCAACTTTTTCTCCATCTCTGTCAACAGTTAGTTTGGTAGCATCACCTTCATCAAAAACAGACAATGCGCGCATATAGCTCATCATATCGACGATGGTGCTATCACCCAATTGGATTACGATATCACCTTTTTGTAATCCTGCTTTTTGAGCAGGTTTATCTTCACTAATACCATCGATACGCATGCCTTTCCCATCGAATAAGTAATCTGGAATGACACCCAACCCTACTTTAAAGCGAGGGACTTCTTCGCTTTCGTTTTTCGTTTTTCTAAAGGCTAATTTTCCTGCGGTGTCCAAATCAGAAATCACATTAAAAATATAATCCGAAATAGCATCCATCCCTTCATAATTCAACTTATCTGAATCGTCACTTGGTTTGTGATAATCTTCATGCTGACCAGTGAAAAAATGCAAAACCGGAATGTCATTTAAATAAAAGGATGTGTGATCCGATGGTCCAACTCCAGATTCCTTTTCAATCAGATTAAATTGCGTATTATTAGCTGATAATGTTTGTTTGAAACGTGGCGAAGTTCCCACACCGTAAACTGCTAAAGTACTATCTGCCTTCAAACGACCAACCATGTCCATATTGATCATAAAATTGATGTTTTTGAGATCCAATGTTGGGTTTTTAACAAAATAGTTTGAGCCCAATAAGCCTTCTTCTTCCCCAGAAAAGGCCATAAACAAGTAATTATTGCCTGTATTTGCCACTTTTAATTTAGAAATCAAATTCAACATGACGGCAACACCACTTGCATTGTCATCAGCACCATTATGAATGGCTTTTTCTTCACCTCTAAACAAGGATCCTTCACTACCAAAACCTAGATGGTCATAATGCGCTCCAATCACAATAGTGTTCTCTGATTTGTTATCAATAAAACCTAAAATATTGGTTCCTGTGATGGTACTATCTTCCGCCATGGTTGAGTACTCAACTTGGCTGTGAGGGTCTGTTTTAGGCTTAAAGGTAAAAGTCTGAAAAAATGCTTTAGTCCCTTTCGGTTCTAGACCTAAATCTTCAAACCTTTTAGATATATAATCGGCTGCTGCCTGCTCTCCTTTAGTACCTGTTTCTCGCCCTTCATACGTGTCTGAAGCCAATTCTGCAACGTCATCTTTAATGGTTACATCTTTAACAACAATTTCCTTTTTGCAAGAAACTATTGAAAGTAAAAAAAGTAAATAAATAATATTTTTCATTTGTCAAACTATTTTATTGAGTCCTATACAATCGCATTATTACAGATTTCCACAGAATTAGGGTCTGTAATTGGCATTTCATTATGATAAACATTAATTTTGAGCAAAATTAGGCAATATTTATATAATCGCATGAAATACATTTTCTCCCTATTTTTTGTCCTTTCTCTATTTTCTTGTAAAGACAAAAATCAGCTCCATAATCTAACTGAAAAACCGGAAGTTACTTCCAACAAAGATTCCTTAATTTTTCCTGAAGAAATACACTTCAAATCCATAAAACAGATCACTTTTGGTGGTGACAATGCGGAAGCATATTGGAGTTTTGATGATCAGCAAATCGTGTTTCAATCTAACAATAAAAACTGGAATGTCAACTGTGATCAAATGTTTTTGATGAATTTCGATGAGACTTTTGAAAGTGAAATGCCGCCAATGGTTAGTACTGGAAAAGGACGCACTACGTGTTCCTATTTTTTACCTGACAACAAACATATTATTTATGCTTCTACACATTTGGGTGACAAAGCTTGTCCAGAAACGCCTTTGAAAAAGAATGGTAAATATATTTGGCCTATTTATGATAGTTATGACATTTTCGTAGCCGATTTAGAAGGTAACATTACAGCCCAACTAACTAATGAAGTCGGTTATGATGCCGAGCCAACCGTCTCTCCAAAAGGAGATAAAATTGTGTTTACCTCAACCAGAAATGGTGATATCGATCTATATACGATGAATCTTGATGGAAGTGATGTGAAGCAAATCACTTTTGAATTAGGTTATGATGGTGGCGCCTTCTTTTCGCCTGATGGCACAAAAATTATTTTCCGTTCTTCCCGTCCTAAAAGCGATGAAGAAATTAAAGAATACAAAGATTTGTTGAACGAAGGTTTAGTGCAGCCTACAGAAATGGAATTATATATCTGTAATGCAGACGGTAGTGAATTGCGTCGATTGACGAACCTCGGAAATGCCAATTGGAGCCCATTCTTTCTACCAGATGGCCAACGGGTTATTTTTTCTTCAAACTTTGAGGCGGAACGGGGATTTCCATTCAATTTATATATGATAGGAATTGATGGAAAAGGTCTGGAGCGTGTAACTCATAGTGAAACTTTTGATGCGTTTCCAGTGTTCTCAAATGATGGTAAAAAGTTGATTTTCTCCTCTAATAGAAATAATGGCGGTGGAAGAGATACAAACTTGTTTATTGCGGAGTGGCAAGACTAGTCTGATGTTGTCTTCAGTCGATCTGTTTCTTGTTGCCCTTTACTGCGTTGGTTGGTGCTCAAAGTTGAGTTTCCAAACTTATAGCGGAATCCGAGTTTAATAAAGCGGTTGTCCTGATTGTCTCTAGCTATTCTGCTTTGATTTAGATAGCGAACGGATTCATCAAAATCTTGGGTATTGAACAAGTCTTCTGCTGAAAGTGAAATCACCGCTTTTTTGTTCAAAATAGATTTTGAAACTGATAAAATAGATACGATTCTATCTTCAATCAGTCGGTAACCATGAATGTTTTTACCGACATAATACATTGTGAGGTTTGCATTCAAACTCTGGTCTTTTAAAAACGTCCAATCGTTCTGTAAAATGCTGTAGTTGGACCATTGGTCTTGAGTAACCAAAGTCCCATCAAAAGTCGTGTTATTTTCGATATTGTAGAACGAGGTCACAGCATATACCGACCAGTGATTTGTAACATTAAAATAGACTGCGAAATCAAAGCCATACTCTATCGTCTCGTCAAAATTGATAGTTTGAAAATTGATTATATTGTTGACATTATCCTGTCTAGGCAATTCATAAATGTTGTTTTTATTCGATTTGTAATAAGCCTCTACCGTAAAATATTTATAGAAAGAAGTTCCAACTACAGCATGATTCGTAAGTATTGGTTGCAACTCTGGATTTCCACTTACGATTGTAAAGTCATTCAAATAGAAATGAAAAGGATTCAAATCCTGATAATTTGGGCGTTGAATGCTGCGTTTATAATTAGTGTAAAGTGAAAAATTGTCACTGAAATTATAATTAATACTTGCAGTTGGGAACCACTCCAAATAATCCTGATCATTTTTAACATTGTCCAAGACTGAAAAACCCTCAAGATTGGTTTGTTCCACTCTTAAGCCCCCTACGATCGACAACTTTTCCCATTCCTTTGAATAGTTTACATAAGTTGCAAAAATAGTTTCATTATACTCAAATACATCGGTGTTATTAGGATCAATGATTTCTTGCGCGCCTACAATATCAAATTGTGTGATATCACTGTTATTTTTAATATTGGAACCCTTCACTCCTACCTCAAATTGTGAAGTCTGATCTATTGGTAATGTATAATCCATTTGCCCAGTAAGGATTTCAGTGTCTTGATTATTGTCTGTTCTGAAAGCGGTATTTTGTAAGAAAACTGAATTGTTATCGAAATAATTACTAAACACATGTTGATCACGCTTGTAATTATATGCTGTATAATGGGTGTTGAATGCAAGACGCTCTCCAGGATTTTTAGTTTTATGGACAAAATCAATGTCGAATCCGAGATTGTACTTGGTGTCATCAGATGAATTTTCGGAATTAATAGAGTAATTCAATGCACCATTTGGATCAAAAACATCTGTTTTATTGTCGATTCTAAATTCAAAATTAGGCAAGGCAAACATATTTGAAGATAAACTCAAGGTATTACTTTCATTCAGGCTATAATCAAAATTAAAATTTAGGTTGTGTGTGTTTGACCACGTATTTCTATCTGTCTTCGATTTAAATATTTGGTCAATCGTGTTGTCAAAATTGAAATAGTTGACAACGTCGGACTGTTCGCGACTTATTTTAGAATCTGAATAGGTATAGTTTGCGAAAAAATCAATCTTCTCATTTTTGAAAAAATGACTCATCCCACCTTCATAACGAGGGTATACACCTTGTGTATAGTTTGCAAACACATTACCACGATAACCAGTTATCAAATTCTTGCTCATCACAATATTAATAACAGCGCCACTGGAGGCATCATATTTCGCCGAAGGATTTGTAATAACCTCCACAGATTTTATACTGTTGGCAGAGGAACCTTCCAGCAGCTGCACCAACTCCTCGCTGCTCAAATGAACTTTTTTATCATTTATATAGACTGTAGGTGTCGTATTTTTAACTTGAATACTGTTATCCAATACCAAAATACCCGGTGTGCTTTTTAATACCTGAAAGATAGTGCCTTCTGTCAACGCTGTGTTTTCAATATTAAAAACCAAGCGGTCGGGTTCTTTTTTCAAGGTTGGTCTTTTAGCAACGATGCTAATCTCATTTAAGCTTTGAACAGATTCCTTTAAGACAATTGTTTCTAAATTTAATGTGCCATCCAAAGCAACCTCTTGGGAGAAGTTTTCAAATCCTAGAAAACTGATGGATACTTTATAACTTCCACTATCCAGATCTTTTAATTCAAAAAACCCATTTTCATCCGTCGAAACACCTTTATAATCACTAAATTCTGCATCTATCAATTTTAACAAAAGAACAGTTGCGTAAGGTACTGGTTCATTGTTATCACTAACAACTTTTCCTGTAACGGATAGATCTTGCCCCACACCCATTGTACTTGATAAAAAAGCACAAAGAATTAAGATTAAATAAGTAGGTCTTCTCAAATTGTAAATTTTTAAACATTGCAAGTTATGAATTGTTTTACATTTAAAATTACGGTTTTTCCATTATTTTATGGATTCCACTAACAAAATAAATTCCTTCAAAGCACAATAAATCAGTTATATTTGCAAACTATTTAAGTTGTAGGAATTGATTTTATGAAGCACATAAGAAACTTTTGCATTATCGCACATATTGATCACGGAAAAAGCACCCTTGCCGACAGGTTATTGGAATTTACGGGTTCGGTAACTGACAGAGAAAAACAAGATCAGCTCCTAGATAATATGGATTTGGAGCGCGAACGTGGCATCACCATTAAATCGCACGCTATCCAAATGGAATATACCTTTGAAGGTGAACAATACACGCTTAATCTTATTGACACGCCTGGTCACGTCGATTTTAGTTACGAAGTATCTCGTTCTATTGCGGCCTGCGAAGGAGCTTTATTAATTGTAGATGCTGCACAAAGCATTCAGGCACAGACCATTTCGAACTTATATTTAGCTTTGGAAAATGATCTGGAAATCATTCCAGTACTCAATAAAGTCGATTTGCCGAGCGCTAATCCCGAAGAGGTTTCCGATGATATCGTTGATCTATTAGGATGTAAACTTGAAGAAATCATCCACGCCAGTGGAAAAACAGGTTTTGGTGTTGATAAGATTTTAGAAGCCATCATCAAACGTGTTCCTGCGCCCACTGGAAATGTGGACGAACCGTTACAAGCATTAATTTTTGATTCTGTTTATAACGTTTTTAGAGGTGTTGAAACCTATTTTAGAGTCATCAATGGCTCTATCAAAAAGAATCAACTTGTTAAGTTTATAGCTACTGGTAATACGTATAATGCGGATGAAGTTGGAACTTTAAAGCTAAAGCAGTTCCCTAGAAATGAAATAAAAGCTGGGGACGTTGGCTACTTGATTACAGGAATTAAGGAGGCGAAAGAAGTCAAAGTAGGTGATACCATAACAGATGCCAAAAACCCAACAAAAAATCCGATTGGAGGATTTGAGGACGTAAAACCGATGGTTTTTGCAGGTATCTATCCTGTTGACACAGAAGATTACGAAGAGTTGCGTAATTCCATGGAAAAACTGCAATTGAATGATGCCTCTTTGGTATTTGTTCCAGAAAGCTCGGCTGCCTTGGGCTTCGGTTTCCGTTGTGGATTCTTGGGAATGTTGCACATGGAAATCATTCAGGAACGGTTGGAGCGTGAGTTTGATATGACTGTGATTACAACGGTTCCCAATGTTTCTTACCATGCCTTCACTAAAAAGAATGTAGACGAACCAATCATAGTCAACAACCCATCTGATTTACCCGATCCTTCTGGTTTAGATCGTGTAGAAGAACCTTATATCAAAGCGACTATTATTACCAAAGCAGATTTTGTGGGTAATGTAATGTCTTTATGTATTGATAAACGTGGTGTGATAACCAATCAAACCTATCTTACGACAGAGCGTGTGGAGCTCACGTTTGACATGCCTTTGGCGGAAATTGTATTCGATTTTTACGATCGATTGAAAACTGTTTCTAAAGGTTATGCGTCTTTTGATTATTCACCAATAGGGTTAAGAGTTTCAAAATTAGTTCGAGTGGATATTCTTTTGAATGCACAACCAGTTGATGCGTTATCATCTTTGATTCATGCTGATAGTGCGCAAACTATTGGAAAAAAAATGTGTGAAAAATTGAAAGAATTGATACCTCGTCAGCAATTTGACATTCCTATTCAAGCGGCTATTGGCGCAAAAATCATTTCGCGAGAAACTATAAAAGCGCTTCGAAAAGATGTGACGGCCAAATGTTATGGTGGCGATATTTCGCGTAAGCGTAAACTTCTTGAAAAACAGAAAAAAGGGAAGAAACGTATGCGTCAAGTTGGAAATGTAGAAATTCCTCAAGAAGCATTTATGGCTGTTTTGAAGTTGAATGACTAAAATTCCTGCGAAAGCAGTCTCGAAGCGTCGGGATCATTTTCGATACCCAAAACTTAACGGAATTGAGAATCAAAAATAGGTTTCTATTTGAGTTACAATCAAACTTTTTATGGATGGAAAAACTAGTAAATACCATGGCTAAATTTACATTGGTTTCTATCAACCCCGATTCTCTCCTATTCATAAACATTTAGAATAGTGAATTAACTCACCAAAAAACATAATATTTGGTGAATGAACTCACTGAAAAACACTATATTTGGTGAATACAATCAACAAATAATGATTGATCGCCTGATAAAATCCTCGTTACTTGCCAAATTTGGTAAAGGAAAAGCCATCATACTCATTGGTCCAAGACAAGTTGGTAAAACCACTTTAATCAATGACATTCTAAAAGACAAAACATATTTGTTTTTGGATGGCGACGACCCTACTGTGAGGTCACTTCTTCAGAATGCGAATACAGAGCAACTAAAATCCATTATCGGCAATTATCAATTGGTGTTTATAGACGAAGCGCAACGCATCGAAAACATTGGTCTGACCTTAAAGATTATTACAGATCAATTTAAAGAGGTGCAACTTTTGGTCAGTGGTTCCTCAGCTTTTGAAATAAAGAATTTGACCAACGAGCCTTTAACAGGACGAAAATGGCAATATTACCTATTCCCTATTTCATGGGAAGAATTTGAAAATTACACTGGTTTCGTGAAAGCCCATCAGCAATTGGAGCAGCGTCTTATTTTCGGAATGTATCCAGATGTCATAAATAATTTGGGCGAAGAATCAGAAATTCTACAAACATTGACCGATAGTTATCTCTACAAAGATATTTTAGCGTTTCACAATTTGAAAAAGCCTGAAGTTTTAGAAAAATTGGTACGAGCCTTGGCGTTTCAGACGGGTCAGGAAGTTAGTTATAACGAACTGTCCCAACTTTTGGGAATTGACAAAAACACGGTCAGCAATTATATAGACATTCTTGTTAATAGTTATGTCGTGTTCAGACTTCCAAGTTTTAGTAAAAATTTGAGAAACGAAATAAAACGCAATCAAAAAATATATTTTTATGACAATGGCATTCGTAATGCTGTAATTAACGATTTCAGACCTTTAGATTCAAGACAGGATAAAGGTGCGTTGTGGGAAAATTTTTTAATAAGCGAACGTATGAAAAAAAATTCTTACAAAGGAATTAAGGCAAAACCCTATTTCTGGCGAACCACCAGCCAACAAGAAATAGACTATGTTGAGGTTGATAACAATTCCATTCAAGCATACGAATTCAAATGGAATGCAAAATCTAAAGTCAAAATTCCAAAAACATTCGAAAACACTTATGATACGAAAGTCAACATCATCGATTGCACTAATTTTGAAAAATTTCTTATAAATTGACTTAACAATTTTATCAAAACGGACAAAATCCCAATCTCAAAATAGAGATTTCTTAATCTTCATAGGTAGTAGTTAACGAATCCTTAAAAATTTATTTAATTCTTTGTGCAGTAATATGATCAAATATTTTGTAGTTTTAAAACAAGTAATTCAATAAAGGATCGAAAATCGAGAATTGATGAACTTTGGATTCTGAACGTTAACCTTGAATTAAAAAATGACCATATTCCATATTAGTGCCGAATGTTACCCAATAGCCAAAGTTGGCGGTTTGGGTGATGTTGTGGGCGCCCTTCCAAAATACCAAAATAAATTAGGCGAAAAAAGCAGTGTTATCATGCCTTTTTATGATAACAAATTCACGCGTTCACACGATTTTGAAACTATTTATTACGGCAAATTGCAACTTGGAATGTTGATGGATTTTCGAATTCTCACTTTGAAAAACAATGAGTTGGGATTTGATATTTATTTTGTGGACGTTCCATATTTGCTTTACAAAGATTACGTTTATTCTGACAAAGATACAGGCCGATTTTTGGCATTTCAGATTGCTACACTCAATTGGTTAGTGCAACTGGAAGCAAAACCAGACCTCATTCATTGCCACGATCATCATACAGGATTGATTCCATTTATGATGTCCCAAAGTTATGCTTATCAACGTTTGAGTAGTACACCTTCGGTCATCACCATTCACAATGGCCAATACCAAGGTTGGTTTAGTCATGATTTGGTGCATTTAATTCCACCTTTTGACTTTGATAAAGTTGGACTATTGGATTGGAACAAAATCATCAATCCATTGGCGTCAGGTATCAAATGTGCTTGGAAAGTCACAACCGTGTCTCCGAGTTATATGGAAGAATTAAAATATGCTGCAAATGGATTAGAACATTTACTGCAAAGTGAAAGTCATAAATGTGTCGGAATTCTTAATGGAATTGACACCGCTGTTTGGAATCCAAAAACAGACGATTACATTATAAAAAACTATACTACCCAATCCGTCGAATCTGGCAAAAAAGCCAATAAAGAGTTTATTTGTGAGCAATTCGGATTGAATTCTGATTTGCCTTTATTTGTGTTCATTGGACGTTTGGTGGGCGAAAAAGGGGCTGATTTATTGCCTTTTGTTTTTGACACGGTTTTGAAATCAAAAAAAATATCGATCGTGATGTTGGGTTCAGGTGATGGCAATGTTGAGAATCAATTAGAAAATTTAAAGCATCTTCATCCAGGCTACTACAATAATTATATTGGTTATAACGAACAACTCGCTCACACGCTATATGCGGCCGCAGACTTCATTCTAATGCCTTCTCGGGTCGAACCATGTGGTTTGAACCAGATGTATGCGCTGCGATATGGAACGGTTCCAATTGTCAACAGTGTCGGCGGATTAAAAGACACCATTGTCGACGTTGGCGAAAAAGGTTTTGGAATTCGTCACTCTGGTCCTAACGTCCATGAAGTGGTTCACGCCATAGGAAGAGCCATCGAATTCACCGAGTTTTCAGATCATTTCAAAAAAAATCGTAAATTAATCATGCAAATCGACCATTCATGGGATGCGTCAGCTCAAACTTATATTAATCTATATCAATCCTTACAACACTAAATTATGCACCACGACAAAGTAATTTCAATCATCCTAGGTGGCGGACAGGGTTCACGCCTATATCCACTAACAGAAACACGCTCAAAGCCAGCTGTGCCTATCGCGGGAAAATATAGATTGGTTGATATACCAATTTCAAATTGTATCAATTCAAACATCACACGTATGTTTGTGTTGACCCAATTCAATTCTGCATCCTTAAATAAACATATCAAAAACACCTATCATTTTAGTTTTTTCAGCAATGCATTTGTAGATGTTCTGGCAGCGGAACAGACCATTTCAAACAATAAATGGTTTCAAGGTACAGCAGATGCCGTACGTCAAAGCATGCACCATTTTTTGAGTCATGATTTTGAGTACGCCTTAATTCTTTCTGGTGACCAACTATATCAAATGGATTTTAATGAAATGCTGGATGCTCACGTTAAAAGCGAAGCCAAGATAACCATCGCCACGCTTCCCGTTAATGAAAAGGATGCCACGTCTTTCGGAATTTTAAAGACTGATAAAAAGAATGTCATTACCTCATTTATAGAGAAACCAGACGCAAGTTTGTTGCCTGAATGGACATCCAATGTCAGCGACGAGATGAAAAAAGAAGGTCGAAATTATTTGGCATCCATGGGAATTTACATCTTTAACAGAGAATTGTTGATTGAGTTGATGAGCAATCCTGATACCAATGATTTTGGAAAGGAAATCATCCCACAATCCATAAAAAAACATAAAACCTTGAGCTATCAATTTGAAGGTTATTGGACTGATATTGGGAATATAGACTCTTTCTTTGAGGCTAATTTAGGTCTGACCGATGACATTCCAAAGTTTGATTTGTTCAATAATAACAAACGTATTTTTACGAGAGCAAGAATTTTGCCGACTACAAAAATATCCGGAACCACTTTGAATAGATCCGTGATTGCGGAAGGTTGTATTATTAACGCAGCTAAAATAGAACACTCCGTCATAGGCATTAGAGCCCGTATTGGCAATGAATCTACAATAATCAACGCCTATATCATGGGGTCTGACAATTATCAAACATATGATGAGGTCACTTCAAAAACAGTTATCCCAAAAGGAATTGGGAAACGTTGCTTTATAAAAAATGCGATTATTGATAAGAATTGCCGTATTGGAAACGATGTTAGAATAAATGGAAGTGGTCATTCGAAGGATACCGAAACCGATACATACGTGATAAAAGATGGTATTGTAGTGGTTAAAAAAGGCGCAACGATTCCGAATGGAACTGTCATCAAATAAACATTTACCGTATTTTATTATAGAGAAGCTTCAAATATCAATTTGGGGCTTCTTCTTTTTTAGGTTCATTCGCTTTCATTTTTTCAACATCAAATGCCTTACCCAGATACGCCAACTTCCAACCTTCAGTAAATTTTTCGTATTCTTTATCAATATTTGAAATGATGTGTAATTGGCCTTCTTCGTCTTTCAGAAACAAAGGTATGATGTCACGATCCTTCTCGCTCAATTCGATAAGGTTTTCGTAATGGGCTTTATCTTTTAGATCCATTTCGTGAATTGCAGGGTACTTTCGTGTCGTTTCTGCCAAGGAAATGAAATCATTCGTTTGAATGAAAAGCCCTTGTTTCGGTCTTTGGTTTGGATCATTCAATTCATCAGATGTAACGAGTCTAAAGGCACCATTTTCTCCAAATTCCTTTTCAAATTTCTCGATTGCGAATTCATTGATGTCAACATTTCCCGTTAATGCAATCAGGTATCCTACATCATTCAATTCAATATTGTCACCAAGGCTGTCTGAATAAATATTAGAATTAATGGCCTCCAAGCCCATTTCTTTCGCTTTTGAAATATTTGATTGATTATTGTCTATCAATACCACGTGTCTCCCATTTTTTTCCAAATAATTACCAATCAATCGTGACGCTTTGGAGGCGCCAACTATTAAAATGCCGTTTGACTTATTCAAGAATACGCCCACCATTTTTGCAACATAACGTGCAGTTGTAGCGTTGAGTAAGACAGTTCCCAGTACAATCATAAATACCAATGGCGTAATAAACTCGGCACCTTCTACGCCTTCTCTCGCCAGTTTTAAACCAAAAAGAGAAGCGATCCCTGCCGCAACAATACCTCTTGGACCAACCCAGCTAATAAATAATTTTTCATTGAGCTGAAGGGTCGAATTGTACGTGCTAAGAAATACCCCAATAGGGCGTAAAACGAATACGACAACAGCAAATAACACGACCGTATTCCAATTGTAAATCAACAATAGTTCTTCCATATTTATGTTCGCCGCGAGCAAAATGAACAAGATGGAAATCAATAAAACACTTAAAGATTCTTTGAAGTAAAGCAGTTCTTTGAGGTAGGGTGAATTGGAATTACCCAAAACCATTCCCATCACCACGACCGCCAAAAGTCCCGATTCATGAGCGAACGCATCGGATAGCACAAACACGCCCAAAACAGATGCCAAAGCAAATACATTCAATAAATAATGAGGAATTAATCGCTTGTTAATTGAAAAATTTAAGGCGTGCGCAAACGTAAAGCCAAAGGTGGTTCCGAAAAGAACGATTTTACCAAATTCAATCATTGCTGTTTTGGTGAACTCTCCTCCTCCTTCAACACTGATAAACTCAAACACTAATACGGCAACCAACGCACCAATTGGGTCAATAAGAATCCCTTCCCATTTTAACACTGCAGAAACGTCCTGTTTTAATGGAATATTCCTCAAAATTGGAGTAATGACCGTTGGACCGGTCACGATTATTAATGCCGAAAATAAGAAAGCCATTTTCCAAGTCAGAAAGAAAATGAAATGTGCTGCGACGGCTGCACCGAAAAAAGTTACGATAGAACCAACTGTTATCAACTTTGTAATCACAGGTCCCACGTTCTTAATTTCCTTAACGCGTAAGGTCAAGCCCCCTTCAAACAGAATAATGCTGATCGCTAGGGAAACAAAATAAAACAAACTTTCACCAGGAAAGAGTCCTTCCTCACCATTCCAAATAGGTTCAATCCATTTTGTGCCATCATGAGATAGGTATTCGGCCGCTATGGGTCCGACCAATAAGCCGATTAAAATCAAAGGTAAAATGGCTGGTATTTTGAATTTCCAAGCGACCCATTGTGCCAAAATTCCTAAAATGATGATTCCTGCTAATTCTATCATATGATGTTAAATTGTAATTTATAGTGAAAGATATGGATGATATATTGGTTCAAATGTAAGAACTATAAATTTTGTATTTCACAAAAATTGTCGAGCCAAAAATATTAAAAGAAATTATCAAACATCAGATTTATGATCAGAGATGTCGTAAAGCCGCTTTAAACTTTTTTTCAATAATGTAAAACGATAGATTCCAATAAAGAAAAAAATGGCACTAAAGACCAAAGCGGTGATTCCCAAATATCTCAAATCGGGATAATTTTTTAGTTGCATGGCTGTGATCCCACCCAACAAAAGATAAAGTGAAGATTTTATATAGGAAAGTAATGTGCGCTCGTTGGCCAAGCGTGTTCGTTCAATAGCGAGATAATCCCTTAAAATAACTTGTTCATCAGGTTTGAAATCGCGACCAAAGCGCAACAATTTCATTTTTTTTATTTTAAGTGGTTTTTCAATAATCTTCTTAATTGCCATCGGAACAATGTTTCTATAAATTTAACCAAAAAATATAGCTTTCAAAGAAATCTTTCAAATACTAAAATATCCAAAATGTTAAAATACACCTAATAAACCATGCGCTCACCGACTTTTCCTCGAGCCTTTTTATAACTTTGTGAGATTCTAAAAATCAATTTCAACATGGAATTATACCCAATAGAAGCCGGAAATTTTAAACTTGACGGAGGAGCGATGTTCGGCGTGGTACCAAAAGCTCTTTGGACACGTACAAATCCCGCAGACGCCAATAATATGATCGATATTGCGGCACGCTGTTTGCTTATTGAAGAAGGTAATCGATTGATTTTGATCGATACAGGTATGGGAGATAAACAAAGCGATAAGTTTTTTGGATACTATGATTTATGGGGAAATAATTCTATCGATGCCTCATTGAAAAACTTCGGTTTTCATAGAGACGATATCACAGATGTTTTTATGACGCATTTACATTTTGATCACTGTGGTGGAAGTATCCAATGGAACAAAGACCGTACAGGATATGAACCCGCTTTTAAAAATGCTCACTTTTGGAGCAATCAAGAGCATTGGAAATGGGCAACAGAGCCAAATAACCGTGAAAAAGCATCTTTTTTAAAGGAAAATATTTTGCCAATGGAAGAAAGTGGACAATTGAGATTCACTTCGCTTCCTGAAAGTGATATTCTTAAAAATTCAGAACTCGGTTTCGATATTTTCTTCGCCAACGGGCATACCGACAAACAAATGATTCCTTTGATTCAATATAAAGACAAAACCGTCGCTTTTATGGCAGATTTATTACCAACAGCAGGTCATTTGCCACTACCGTTTGTAATGGGCTACGACACACGTCCCTTATTGACATTAAATGAAAAAGAGAAATTCCTCAATATGGCGGCCGACGAAAACTTTTATTTGTTTTTAGAGCACGATGCCCACAATCAAATCATTACTGTAGAGCACACAGAAAAGGGTGTTCGACTTAAAGATGTCTATAAAACAACAGATATTTTCAATTAATTCATATTTATTCACTTAACCCTAAATAGCAATGAAATTTAACTTCAGATCCTTAATTTTTTCTACAATAGCCGCAAGTATTTTAATCAGCTGCGGCGGAACCTCTAAAGGTGTTATATCAACACCAATTGAGAATATTGATTCGATGCCGCTCAAGATATCGGAATTGACCGATACCCAAAAAAATTCATGGGGACATCTTGATTTAGCTAAAGACACCATCCCGGGTATGAGTGTTGATAAAGCCTATGAAGACATTATAAAAAACAAAAAAGGACAAACTGTTATTGTCGCAGTGATCGATTCGGGTATCGATATCGACCACGAAGACCTAGATGGTGTAATCTGGACCAACACAAAAGAGATTGCCAATAATGGGAAAGATGATGACGGCAACGGCTATATAGATGATGTCCACGGATGGAATTTTCTCGGAGATGCCTACAACGAGCAACTTGAATATGTTAGATTGCTGGCAAGTGGCGACACAAGCAATCCTAGATATGTAGAGGCCCAATCACTTCAGGCAAAAGAAGTTCAAAAATATACGGAGTATAAAACGCAGTATGAGCAAATCAAGCAACAGGTTTCTACGGCCGATGTAGCAGTGTCTAAACATTTAAAGAAGAGCGATTATACGCAGGCCGACGTGAATGCCATCAAAACCACTGATGAGGCGCTTTTTCAATCAGTTTCGATCATCAAATATGTATATAGTCTTGATGTGGATTCAGTTTCAGAATTTTTAGAAAACATCAATGATGGTCTTTCAGAATTTAGCGACCGCTTAAATTATAATCTGAACGAGGACTTCAAAGGTAGAAAAACCGGTGATAACCCAAATATTCTAAACGATAAACCAGGTTACGGAAATGGCAATGTAAAGCCATCAGTTAAATCAGAAAGTCATGGAACGCACGTTGCTGGTATTATTGCCGCCGAGCGAAATAATGGAAAAGGCGCAAATGGTGTTGCCAACAATGTAAAAATTATGTCATTGAGAGCAGTTCCTAATGGTGATGAATATGACAAAGATATTGCACTTGCCATTCGTTATGCCGTTGATAATGGCGCAAAAGTTATTAATGGCAGTTTTGGAAAATCCTTCTCTCCGCATAGTGATTGGGTGCGTGATGCCATCAAATATGCGTCTGACAAAGATGTGGTTTTTGTACATGCGGCCGGTAATGATGGACTAAATTTAGATGTGGACTATAATTTTCCAAATGATGCAGTTAATAACGAAAAAGAAGTTTCAGATACGTTCATTACAGTTGGCTCTCTAGACCCAATTTATGGATCTAAAATGATATCCAGTTTTTCAAATTATGGAACTATTAATGTGGATGTGTTTGCACCCGGAGGTGATATCTATTCCACCTTCCCAGAAAATGATTACAAATCTATCGGTGGTACATCCATGGCATCTCCTGGCGTGGCTGGTATTGTTGCGCTAGTACGATCTCAATATCCAAACCTGACCGCCGCACAAGTTAAAAACGTCGTGATTAATTCCGGATTGCCTTTAAGCACCAAAGTCATTGTCGGTGGTGATGCAAATGATGTAAAACCCTTCTCTGTTCTTTCAAAAACAGGAAGAATTGCAAATGCTTACAATGCCCTGATCATGGCAAGTGAGCTTGCTAGCAAATAATAGAACACTTTTAAAGCCATATAAAAATTATTATATGGCTTCATAATTTTACAAATCTTATGACACCTATCTCTAAACCATATTTTCTTCTTTCATTAGTCTTAACTATCAATTTGTTTTGCAGTGCCCAGCAATCACGTGATGTTAAAATCGAAACTTATTGGCAGCAGCACGTCGATTATACTATGAATATCGATATGAATGTCGAAAACTATCAATATTCAGGAACCCAAAAGTTGATCTATACCAACAACTCTCCAGATGTTCTCGATCGTGTTTTTTATCATTTATATCCGAATGCTTTTCAACCAGGAAGCGAAATGGATGCAAGAGTTCAAACAATCGCAGATCCAGACCGACGAATGGCTCCAAATATTGGCACTAAAGAAGCTCCTGTTTATGAAAGTCGAATTGCTAAATTAAAACCAAATGAAATTGGGTATATTAAGGTAAATTCCTTAACTCAAAACGGCAAAAAATTGACATACGAAGTAGTGGGAACCGTTTTGCTAGTGACTTTAAACGAACCGATCCAACCAGGTTCAAAAACAACCTTTGATATGGTGTTTGAGGCTCAAGTTCCTGTTCAGATACGTCGTTCTGGTCGAAACAATTCAGAAGGTGTTGCATTGTCTATGTCTCAATGGTATCCAAAAATGGCCGAATATGACCATGAAGGTTGGCATGCATCCCCATATATCGCTAGAGAATTTCACGGCGTTTGGGGCGATTTTGATGTGAAAATCACCATTGATAAAGATTATGTTGTAGGCGGTACTGGCTACCTTCAAAATCCAAACGAAATAGGTCATGGCTATGAAACGCAACCCGTAAAAAAACAAAAAGGCAATACGCTCACTTGGCATTTTAAGGCGCCGAACGTACATGATTTTACATGGGCAGCAGACCCAGATTATAATCATGACAAATTGCAGGTTGAAAATGGTCCACTATTGCATTTTCTTTATAAAAAAACAATGCCGAAAGATAAATTGGAGAATTGGAAAAATTTACCTCCAATCGCAGCTCAATTGATTCAGTATTTCAGTGATAATGTTGGGAAGTATCCTTACGAGCAATATTCAGTGATTCAAGGTGGTGATGGTGGTATGGAGTATGGAATGTGTACCTTGATACTCGGTGAAGGAAAAATGGATGGTTTGGTCGGTGTGACGGCTCATGAAATGGCACATAGTTGGTTTCAATTTATATTGGCCAATAACGAAAGCAAACACCCATGGATGGATGAAGGTTTTGCAAGTTATATTGAAGATAAAGCCTTGAATGTAATAAACAATTCCAACAAATTGAATCCGTTCGAAAACACCTATAAGAGTTATGTGAATTATGCAACTTCTGGAAAAGAACAACCACAATCCACACATGCTGATCATTATGTTTTTAACAGATCTTATTCCGTATCTTCCTATGTGAAAGGTTCCTTGTTTTTGGCACAACTAGGATATATCATTGGAGAAAAAAACCTAGATACTACGCTAAAGCACTATTTTGACGATTGGGCGTTCAAACATCCAAAACCGATGGATATCATACGAATTGCGGAAAAGGTATCTGGTATGCAATTGGATTGGTATTTAACAGAATGGACCCAAACTACAAATACCATCGATTATGGAATTAAGGACGTTAAGAATGAAGGTGATAAAACAAAAGTTACTTTAGAGCGTATGGGTCCAATGGGAATGCCTCTTGATATTGAAGTGGAATATACAGATGGTACCAAACAACAATTTTATATTCCGTATCGTTCAACCTTTGGTTCCAAAGAAACTTCTGCTACTATTTTAAACGATTGGGCTTGGGCATACCCAACCTATGAATTTACCATTGAAAAGGCAAGACCTTACATAAAATCAATTGTTATTGATCCAAATGGATTTATGGCAGACATCAATAAAGAGAACAATAAGCTATGATAGAATTCTGTCATATTTAGATTAGAAAACCACTTGTAAAAGGTGGTTTTTTATTTATGAAACCTTACTACCTTTGGACAGTATGAAATTCACCTTCAATAAAAAAGAAAAACTCAAAAGCGAGAAACTGATTACGCAACTGTTTGCAGAGGGTAAAAGTGTTGCCGCTTATCCATTGCGCTTGGTGTACCTTCACACTTCATTTGAAGATGGTGTGAAGGCGAAAGCTGGCGTTTCAGTAAGCAAACGTAATTTTAAGAATGCAGTGGACCGCAACCGAATTAAGCGATTGTTGAGAGAGGCTTATCGACTTCAAAAACCTGCCTATTTTAACAATTTTTCGGCTTCTTATGCGTTTATGATTTTGTACATTGGCAAGGAGGAAACGGATTTTCATAACGTCAGCCTTAAAATGAAACAACTTTTTGACAAATTCCTTCAAAAAACAACCACTGACTAAATTACGATTGTCATGAAAAAAATAATACAAAAAAGAGTCATCATCCCCGTTTTGGCTATTGCCATTTTCATTTCTGGAAGTGCTTTCTATAAAGGTGAATTTTTCGAAATCGCCAAACAAATCGAGATTTTCACGACGCTTTACAAAGAGCTGAACATGAATTATGTCGATGAGACCAATCCAGGCGAATTGATGGACACTGCCATCAAGAGCATGCTTCAGGATTTGGATCCGTATACTAATTTTTACAACGAACAGGATGTTGAAGATGCCCGAATCAATAATACTGGGGATTATACAGGAATAGGAGCGAGCGTATTGACCTTAAAGGACAAGTTGGTCATCGTAGAGCCTTACAAAGATTACGCGGCAGATAAAGCAGGGTTAAAGGCTGGAGACGAAATCATAAAAGTGGATAACATCGTTGTGGCCGACTTCAAGGATGATGCAGGTAATTTGCTTCAAGGAGCTGCCGGAACCACTGTAAATCTGACCTATTTGAGACAGGGAAAAACGGAAACCACAATCATCAAAAGGGAGTCTGTGGAGATTCACGATGTACCTCATTATTCGATGATAGATGATGAAGTTGGTTATATCGTCCTTCGAAAATTTGGAGATAAAGCCTCTGCAGAAACACTAACAGCTGTGAGAGCTTTAAAAAATCAAGGTGCAACAAAATTGATTTTGGATTTAAGAGGCAATGGTGGCGGATTGCTTAATGAAGCAGTAAACATTGTTAACATCTTTGTGGCGAAAAACCAATTAGTCGTTACGACTAAATCAAAAGTTGAAAAATACAATAAGACCTATTTCACTCAAAAAGACCCGATCGATACAGAGATTCCATTAGTGGTTTTAATAGATGGAACTTCTGCTTCTGCAAGCGAAATTGTTTCTGGAGCCTTACAAGATTTGGACAGAGCTGTAGTCATCGGTGCGCGCAGTTTTGGAAAAGGGTTGGTACAGCGTCCAAAACCGTTAGTATACGGAACGCAAATGAAGATTACCATTTCACGTTATTACACACCTTCCGGTCGGTGTATTCAGGCCTTGGATTACTGGAATCGGGATGATGAGGGCAATGCGACACGCGTCAATCAAGAAAACTATAATGCTTATAAAACCAAAAGAGGACGAACGGTTTATGACGGTGGAGGTATCCAACCGGATATTGAGTTGGAAGCTTCGAAAATAAGTCCAATTACTTCAGCTATTCTTGATGAAAATCTAGTTTTTAATTATGCTACGAAGTATTTCTATAAAAATTCGGTCAGCGATCTGAATGATTTTAAGTTTTCTGATAGTGATTTTAATGATTTCAAAAAGTATCTTACTTCCAATAATTTTAAGTTTGAAACCAAGACAGAAAAAGCTTTTGACAAGGCTTTAATGGTGGCTCAAGACGAAGAGTTGAGCACGACGATTGATATTAATTATAAAGCTTTGATTAGTGCTTTGGAAAATTATAAAAGCAAAGCGATCGATGAAAACAAAGAGCAGCTAAAAGATTTGCTGACCGATGAAATTGTGAAACGTTATTTTTACAGAGAGGGTCTGTATAGCTACTATTTAACCCACAATGCTGAAATTAAAAAAAGTACCGAATTGCTCAAAAATCCTGTGAAATTTGCAAATTACTTAAATCTGTAATATCGTTACCTGTTTAGAATTTAAGATGTAATTTACTATATTTATAACCCCTTTCTAATAACCTATGAAAACAATCTTGTTTGTTTTTCTTCTGTTTGTTCAGACTGTCTTGGCTCAAAAGGAGCTGACGCATGAGGTTTATTTTGAATCCGATATGTCTGAAGTTCCCGAAACCGAACACACCAAACTCTTGGCATTTCTTTCTGAAATAGAAAATTTAGATATAGAAACCATTTCAATCTATGGGTTTTGTGATGATCGCGGCAGTCACGATTATAACTTGAAATTATCTAATGATCGCGCCAACAACATTCGCGCTATTTTCTCCAACAACGAATTTGACGAATCGGTCATTATCAATGCCGACGGTAAAGGAGAAGTGCTATTGAAATTGGTAAAGGAGGAAAATGTCGATAAAATAAGAGGGCTCAACAGAAAAGTTCAAATTATTGTAAAACAAGTTTTTCCACCTAAACCGGAAGTCAAAACAAAATCTATTGATGCCGCAAAAGCTTTGAGCGGAGACATCAAAGCCGGGGACAATATCGTTCTTGAAAATATTTTGTTCAAAACTGGTTACAGCTATCTCATGCCAGAATCGGTAAAAACCCTGGAGGACATCGCCAAGGTTATGATCAAACGGGATGATATTTATTTTACCATTCAAGGCCATGTGTGTTGCACCCAAAATGGACGTGATGCACTAGACAGAAAAACAAAAAAAAGAAATCTTTCGCAGGCCAGAGCCAAATATATCTACGATTATATGGCCAAGAAAGGTGTGGATAAAAAGCGCATGAAATTTGTGGGAATGCGTCGAAAATTTCCCTTGGGAGGCGAACCTAAATATGATCGTCGCGTCGAGATCTTGGTCACTTATGTTGGTGAAAACAATTAGTTTTTTACCATTTGTACATGTGGAATTCCGTCTTCCAGATAATTCTCTCCAATTTCTTTGAATCCTAAATTATTATAGAAATTTTTCAGATATACTTGTGCTGAAATTTTGATTTTAGTCTCGTTGTAATGAATTTTGATAGCCATTATAGAGGATTCCATTATATCATAGCCATATTGATGTTTTCGCTCATCAGCTTTAACTATGACTCTACCTATGCTGGCACTTTCAAAATAATCACCTGGTTTAAAAATTCGCGTATATGCAATTAGAGTATTGTTTTTAAAACCTAAAATATGGAGTGCTTTTTGATCTTTATAATCAATATCTTGATAGACACAATCTTGTTCTACGACGAACACTTCACTTCGCAGTTGAAGAATAGCATACAACTCGTCAGTTGACAATTGTTGAAACATTTTGGGCAGTATCTTTAGCATTTTAATTTCGTGTTCTTTGAATATGGATTATATTCTATCTCGCTTTAATCTTGGACAATGATTTCCTTCGGATCTTCTTTGTTGTATTCAGGTTGAATGTTAACGTGATTTATTGAAAATTCGCGATGCAACAATTCTTCAATTTGATGGAGAATCTCGTCAAATTCGCTTAATGTTATGTCTTCATTAAAATCTAAATGCGCTTCCAAATGCAATTCATCATCATTCAGTCCCCAAATATGGATGTGGTGCAAACGGTTCACTTTTGGAATTTGATGCACAGCTCTTACGACATCTTTAATATTGATGTGTTCTGGTGTAAACAACATGAGCATTTTAGACGATTTTATGAGCAAATCGTAACCTACGTAGATAAGATAAAGTGCAATTAAGAATGTCAGTAAACTATCCACCCAAAACCATTCAAAATATTTCATCACCAATCCACCAATCAATACCGCAACACTCGCCATCATATCTGTCAACAAATGCAAATAAGCTGACCGCATATTCATATTGTTTTTAGAATCTTTTTTAAGGAGAATCACACTAAATCCATTACCCAAAATTGCAACAATTGATAACCAAATAACCAATCCAGATTCTACTTCTTGCGGATCCTGAAAGCGCTTGAAGGCTTCAATAATCAATAAAACTGCAACAATGACTAAAGTAGATGCATTGATAAATGCGGCCAAAATTTCGGCACGTTTGTAACCAAAGGTTCTATGAATGGAGGCCTTTTGTTTGGATAATTTGGAGGCAATATAACTAACAACCAATGAAATGACATCACTAAAATTATGAAGCGCATCACTTAATAAAGATAAGCTGCCAGAAAGTACCCCACCAATCACTTGCGCAACCGTAATAATAATATTCAAAAAGATTGAAATCAGTAGATTTCTTCCTTTCATATCTTTATGATGATGTGCGTGGTCGTGGCCCATTTAAGATTTTACTACCGGAATTTTTTCAACACGTTTCTCGTGACGGCCACCTTCGAAGGTAGTATTTAGAAACGTATCGACCATTTCAATCACTTGCTGCTCGGCTGTAAATCGTGCAGGAATGCTCAATATATTAGCATTGTTATGTTGTCTTGCCAGCGATACGATTTCTTTGGTCCAACAAAGTGCCGAACGCACGCCTTGATGCTTATTGGCAGTCATATTGGCACCATTACCGCTTCCGCAGATGATAATTCCTAAATCTACGGATTTGTTTTCCACATCTTTTGCCACTGGATGCACAAAATCTGGATAATCAACGCTATCATCAGAATCTGTTCCGTAATTGTTGACAGTATGTCCTTTCGATTGTAAATGCTTTACAACAGCTTTTTTGTAATCAGTTCCTGCGTGGTCATTTCCTATTGCTATATTCATGTGAAGTTGTATTTCTACAAAAATAAAAAAAGCCTCGATGTAAAACACCAAGGCAAGCTGTAATTAATTAAAATCCCTAATAAAATAAATGTACATTGATTCCCTATATCAACATACAGCATATTAGATTTAATGTGATGACAAATACAGTCACACAGAAAAGCACTATTTTAAATCTGTCGATGGAAGCTTTATGAAAAGTATAAGACAATCTATCTCTGGTCGAGTTAAGTTTTTGCATAATATAAAACACGTATTGAGTATATAGTACGAGATTTGAATTTCAGAATAAATATAATCCAGAAGATGAATTCCTACAAAAATTTGTTACGAAGCGCAGAAGTATGTCTTTAAAAGGTATATTTCAGCACTAATTGATAGGAAATCAGTTGTTTTTTGAATGCTATAAACAGTTGATAACAATTTAAGTGTTTAGAGTATTCATTACTTGTTCATAAGTTGCTATCAAAATCTAAAAGATAAATTTGTGGAATCCATTAATTATTACAAACAAAAATTGGAAGTTCTAAACCAAAAAAGTTAGCAGTTTTCTTTGGTTGAGTTATCAGACGAAAAACAAGAGAAATCCACACGAAATTTTAAGAAAGTTATGCCGTTTTTACAATTAACAACGGTTATAAACAGATGTTGATAACATATAAAATATGATTCTCCATCAAGAGTTTACATCGATATGGAATGTTAACTCTGTATTAACAACATGTAAAATCAATGCCAACAAAATATTTCCAGAAAAAGTTATACCGCTATTAACAAGCTATCATAACCACCATTGTTTTTTTTAAATTTAAAATAAAAGCTGCTTATGTATTATATAAATGTGGATAACCTTATTTAAGTGAAATTTTAAATATTTTGATTTTGAAAACTATCAATAATCTTAAAATAACCTTAACCAAATATTCATTTAATATATAAATCATACATTTGCACAAACTTAATTACCAATCTTCTCCTTTAATTAAGTTCAAATAACAGAATTTCACTTAACTTTAGAAATTCAATATGATTACAATTATAAATGACAAGACACAAAAAAAAGAAATCCAATAAAGGGATTTCGAACTTGACGAATACCATTCTAAGTATTTTAAAAAAAGATAGAAACCAATCCTTCAATTATAAACAAATTGCTGCCAAACTCCAGGTTACTGATGCCAGTAGTAGAAACCAAATCATCAAAAAACTAAACGAGTTACTTGCAAAAAAAGAAATAGTAGAAGTAGAACGCGGTAAATATAAAGCCGTTGTGAACACAGAATACCATGTAGGAAAATTAGACATGGCTGCCAGAGGTTCTGGTTACATTATTTCAGATGATTTTGATGAGGATGTGTTTATTGCATCCAATAACATCAATAAAGCACTTCATGGAGACGAAGTAGAATTCTACGTTTACAAACGCCGTAAAAAAGGAAAGTTTGAAGGTGAAATAACAAACATCATCAAACGCGCGAAGAGTGAATATGTTGGTGTCATCCAAGTCCATAAAAACTATGCATTTGTAGTCGTTGATGGCGGAAAAATGTACAAAGATATTTTCGTTCCGATCAATAAAATCAACAAAGCCGAAGATGGTGACAAAGTCTTGGTATTGTTAGAATCTTGGGAAGAAGGGGAGGATTCTCCAATGGGGAAAGTATTGAAAGTCCTTGGGAAACCAGGCGAACACAACACTGAAATCCATTCCATTCTTGCGGAATACGGACTGCCTTATGAGTTTCCACCAGAAGTGGAAGAGTTTGCAAATCAATTGGATACTTCTATTACTAAAGAAGAAGTCGCCAAACGTCGCGATATGCGTAAAACCTTGACCTTTACCATTGACCCAAAAGATGCAAAGGATTTTGATGATGCCTTATCGTTTGAAGTTTTGGATGATGGATTATACGAAATAGGAATTCACATTGCGGACGTTTCTCATTATTTACAAGAAGGAACGATACTCGATGATGAAGCGTACGAACGTGCAACCTCTGTCTATTTAGTGGATAGAGTGGTGCCAATGCTTCCTGAAGTATTATCAAATAATGCCTGTTCATTACGACCTCACGAAGAAAAATACACCTTTTCTGCAGTGTTTCAAATCAATGATAAAGCGGAAGTGAAAAATGAATGGTTCGGAAGAACTGTGACCTATAGTGACGCTCGTTTCGCTTATGAAGAAGCGCAAGTGATCATTGAGACGAAAGCAAATCAAATTCCAGCAGACATTTCGATTACCGGAGAAGCTTATCTAGCGGACCAAAAAGTAGCTGATGCTGTTTTGAAAATGGATGAATTAGCCAAGATAATGCGTCGCAGACGAATGAAAGATGGTGCAATTTCATTTGATAAAGTAGAAGTAAAATTCGATTTAGATGAAGAGGCAAATCCAGTAGGAGTCTTCTTTAAAACCAGTAAAGATGCCAATAAACTAATTGAAGAGTTCATGTTATTGGCCAATAGAAAAGTGGCAGAATTCGTCGGTAAACAAACACCGAAAAAGACCTTTGTCTATCGTGTTCACGATGAACCGGATGAAAGTAAATTGGCCGCATTACAAGGAATTGTTGCCAAGTTTGGACATAAATTGAATTTCAAGGATAAGAACAGTATTTCTAAATCATTGAACGGCTTACTAAAAGATGTTCAAGGTAAAAAAGAACAAAATCTGGTGGATACCTTAACCATTCGTACGATGAGTAAGGCCGAATATACAACACATAATATTGGACATTACGGTTTGGCATTCGACTATTACAGTCATTTCACATCGCCAATTAGACGTTATCCAGATGTAATGTCACACAGATTGTTGCAACATTATCTCGATGACGGAAAATCTGCAAGCGAAGACGTCTATGAAGAGAAATGCAACCATTCCAGTAATATGGAAAATTTGGCAACCAAAGCTGAAAGAGATTCCATTAAATACATGCAAATCCGCTTTATGGAAGACCATAAAAATGAGGAATTTGTGGGTGTCATTTCTGGTGTTACCGATTGGGGAATTTATGTTGAGATCATTTCAAATAAATGCGAAGGTATGGTCAGTGTAAGGGACATGAACGATGACCATTATCAATTTGATGAAACTCAATATGCGATGATTGGAAAAAAATCAGGAATCATGTATCAATTGGGTGATGAGGTGGTTGTAAAGGTGAAAAATACAGATTTAGTTAAAAAACATTTGGACTTTACATTGATAGGAAAACCAGAAATCGCTTAAGATCGTCGTTAGAAACATAATGGAAGCATCTTTTAAATAGAAGTAACAAGTGTTAACGAAAAGCTACTGATTAAAAAAATAGATTATGATACTAACCACTACAAACAATATAGAAGGTTTTAAAATCATTGAATATAAAGGCATCGTCACAGGAACCTCTGCAGAACTGAAAACAAAATTTTCTTTTAAAACAGAAAAGAATATGCAAATGATTGAGGAGCTGATGAATGAAGCCAAAGAACAAGCATTTCAAAGGTTGAAGATCAACGCTACTAAACTGAACGCTAATGCAGTAGTTGGCATTAGTCTTGATATAGAGACAGAAGCTGGTTCCTACTTTTTTGTTTCCGTTACCGGAACAGCAGTCCATGTAGCAGTTTAATTGAAGTAGAGCCTATCATGTAAGCGTTGCTTTCTATATAAGTTTGTCACTTCTTTTTTCTAAATTTGTAGGAAACACTCAGTTAATGTTTGATGATATTCTTTCAGCCATTCCTTTTGGTATCATATTAGCGTTTACCATTGGTCCTGTTTTTTTTGTGCTATTGGAAACCAGTGCTACCAAAGGTTTCAAAAGCGCCTTGATTTTTGATTTAGGCGTGATGTTGGCTGATATTTTCTTTATCGCAGTTGCTTTTTTTAGTACCAATCGACTTCTTGAAAAAATAAAGGACGATCCTAATTTTTTAGTTTTTGGAGGTGTTCTTTTAGTGGTTTATGGATTTATCACGTTTACTAAAACTTCAAAATCCTTTCGTTCCATTGTCCGAGAGTATCACAAAGTCGAAATACAAAAAAACTACCACAAGCTATTTTTAAAGGGGTTTCTTCTCAATTTTATAAACATTGGCGTATTGGCTGGCTGGCTTGGATTTATAGTTATTGGCAATTCTTTTACCGAATCTACGGAAGGCTTGATTGTATTTTTGGCAACCATTCTGATGACGTATTTTGTAATAGATATCTTTAAAATATTGATTGCAAAACGATTAAGAAACAAATTGACGCCTCGCTTAATTTATAAAACCAAAAAAATAATTGCCTTAGTAATTTTAGGATTTGGTGTGTTGTTGCTGATCCAAGTCTTTTTTCCTAAAGAGAAGGAATTGTTGAAAGATAGGATTGAGCAGATTAATCCGATCAATTAATATTAAAACTATCAGGTTTTAGAAATCTGGCGCTATTTTCCAATCATATTTTTACATAAAAAAAACCTCCAACATAAGTTGAAGGTTTTTGAGGTGTCGAGCGGATTCGAACCGCTGTAGCAGCTTTTGCAGAGCTGAGCCTAGCCACTCGGCCACGACACCAATTGAGCAGGCAAATGTATAAAAAATTAAGGTTTTACACTACTTACGAACGATTTTTTCGCTTTTCAGTCATTTTAATCGTTACCATTTGAACGTCACCACCTATTGGAGGATTCAATTTACTAACCTTAACAGTCGCTTTTTTAACCAATTGATCTTCATTAAAAATCCGTGTTAAAATACGTTTCGCAACTGTTTCTAGCAAATAGGATGGCACTTGCATCTCTTCTTTGATAATGCGGTTGAGCAACACATAATCCACAGTATCACTTAATCTATCAGATTGCGCTGAAGGTTGTAAATCAGCCTTCACTTGTAAATCCACCCGATAATCACTACCAATTTTGGTTTCTTCTGCCAGACAGCCATGATTGGCAAATACTCTGATGTTTTCTACTTTTATGGTTCCCATTAGCTTGTAAAAAAGTCAAAAACATTACTTAATCCGCTCGTTTTGGTCTTGTAAAATTCGGTATAACTGCAACGTTCACAAGTTACGGACGAATATTTTTGATTTTGAACATCAAATATTTTAGAAAGTGTACCTCCTGTAGCTCGTAATTGGCCAATTTTATAGGTTTTGTTTTGGCATTTTGGACAGGTATAATTTAATTGTTTCATCGTTTAAAGTTTTTATAAAATTAAGCATTCTCATCTAGAAATATAGGTCGTACTAGGTATAATTCCTTAATTTTGCTGATGTATAAATATCTATACACAATTTGAAAAAAATGTCAGAAGAACAAAAACCGCTCAACTTTATCGAGCACATCATAGAAGAAGATTTAGCAAACGGATTATCCAAAGAGGATTTACGTTTTCGATTTCCACCAGAACCTAACGGCTATTTACATATTGGTCATACCAAAGCAATTGGTATCAGTTTTGGATTGGGTGAAAAATATAATGCGCCTGTCAACCTTCGATTTGATGATACCAATCCCGCGAAAGAGGAACAAGAATATGTAGACGCCATCAAAGAAGATATCTCATGGCTGGGTTACAAATGGGCCAACGAATTGTATTCGTCCGATTATTTTCAGCAACTATATGATTGGGCAATTTATTTTATCAAGCAAGGCAAAGCCTATGTCGATTCGCAGTCTAGCGAAGCCATGGCAGAGCAAAAAGGAACACCAACCCAACCCGGAATCGATGGACCTTATAGAAATCGAAGTGTCGAGGAAAACCTCCAATTATTTGAGAAAATGAAGAATGGTGACTTCGAAGAAGGCTCTCACATTCTACGCGCAAAGATCGACATGCAACATACCAATATGCTCATGCGCGATCCCATTATGTACCGTGTTTTAAAAAAGAACCATCACAGAACAGGAGATAATTGGTGCATCTACCCAATGTACGATTGGACACATGGTGAAAGTGATTATATTGAAAGTATATCGCATAGTTTATGTTCGCTTGAATTTAAGCCACACAGAGAGCTTTATGATTGGTTTTTGGACCAAGTGGTCGCTTCCGACAGAATACGTCCAAAACAGCGCGAATTTGCACGTCTGAACTTAAGTTATACCATTATGAGCAAACGTAAATTGCTCAAACTAGTAGAAGACAATATTGTTTCTGGTTGGGACGATCCAAGAATGCCTACCATTTCTGGGTTACGTCGTAGAGGTTATACGCCAGATGCTATCAAAAAGTTCGTGGAAACCGTTGGTGTTGCAAAGCGAGAAAACGTTATTGATGTTGCTCTTTTGGAATTCTGTATTCGCGAAGATTTAAACACGAAAGCACCAAGAGTAATGGCTGTTTTAGATCCGGTGAAATTGGTGATTACAAATTATCCAGAGGGAAAAGAGGAGTGGCTTGAAGCGGAAAACAATCAAGAAGATGAAGGCGCTGGATTTAGAAAAGTGCCTTTCTCTCGTGAATTATACATCGAGCGTGAAGACTTTAAAGAACAAGCTGGCAGTAAGTTTTTCCGTTTGCAACTAGGAGGCGAAGTGCGATTGAAAAACGCCTATATCATCAAAGGGGAGAGCGTCGTCAAGGACGATGAAGGAAACATTAAAGAAATACATTGTACCTACTCAGAAGATACTTCTAAAAAAGTAAAGGGAACTTTGCACTGGGTCTCCATTAAACATGCCATCAAAGCCGAAGTAAGAGAATACGATCGTTTATTTATGGATGAAGCTCCTGATTCGCATCCGGATAAAGATTTTATGGAATTTATCAATCCTGAATCCTTAAAAATAGTGACCGCTTATGTGGAACCAAGTTTGAAAGACGCTAAAGTAGGAGACCGTTTTCAGTTTCAACGAATTGGTTATTTTAACGTAGATAATGATTCAACATCTGATAAACTGGTGTTCAATAAAACGGTTGGTTTACGTGACTCCTGGGAAAAGCAAAAACCTCAAAACAATCAGCCGACGCAACAAAAGCCTAAAAATAATCAGCCGCAGCGAAAAGCGATTGATATCATACAGCAATTGGGTAAAAAGTATACCAATCTTCCCGAAGAAAAGCAGTTAAAAACTAAAACAGATATCATGGAATTGGCCAAAAAAGTCAGTTACGAAGATTTACAACCTTGGTTCAATACTGCTGCTAAAAAAATTGGAACTCGAATTGCAACCATGATCACATTGGGCGTATTGTTGGATGCTGGGTTAGAAAGAAATGATGAAATCGACCAATTTATTCAAAATGGTTTGGATGATAAAGATGCATTATTGAATAAGGAAGCGCAAGCGATTTAATCCAATGATAACACTTTTTATGAAACCTCAACAGCTTCACGTTGAGGTTTTTTTTGTACATTTAATCAACTAACCAACACATTTAAGATTATGGAAATTAACTTTTTAGCCATGGCTGTGGCTGCTCTAACAACACTCGTTGTGGGATTTATTTGGTATCATCCCAAAGTTTTTGGTACTGTTTGGATGAATGCTGCAGGACTTTCCGAAGACGAATTAAAAAAAGGTAACATGCTAAAAATTTTCGGTCTGACTACGTTATTATCCTTGATGATGACCATTGTTGTTATGTCGCTTACAGTGCATCAAACAGGTGCTTATGGTATGATTGGTGGGCAACTTACGGATGAAATTCTACCTTCATTTCAGGTATTTATGGATGATTATGGCACCAAATTTAGAACCTTCAAGCACGGCGCTCTTCATGGACTTATAGCAGGATTATTCTTTGCTTTCCCAATCATTGCCATCAATGGATTATTTGAGCACAAAAGCGCTAAATACATTTTCGTGAATGCTGGCTATTGGATGGTAACCCTTACCATAATGGGTGCCATTATCTGTGGTTGGGTTTAATATTTTGCTAAATTTGTTGATATGAAGACTGGGTTTTTGAAATTCAGTCTTTTCTTTTTTGAATTTGATACATTTTAGAATTTACAGAAAGGTTCATGAGCTTCCAAAGAATTGGAATGCTTTGACATGTCATGATATTTTTTTACAATCTGCTTATTTCAAGGCCTTGGAAAACATGTCACCTAACAATATTTCATGGTATTATCTGGGTATATTCAATGAAGATAAACTCGTTGGAGTAGCGGTTCTCCAAAGAATTGAATTATATCTTGAAGACATTTTTCGGAACCATAAAGATTCCTGTTATAAACAGAAATTTAAGCATTACGTCTCCAAGTTTTTAAAAGGAAATATGCTTGTGGTGGGCAATCTAATGCACACAGGTCAGCATGGAATGTATTTTGATTTCAAGAATATTTCACAAAAGCAATATTTAGAAATTATCTATCAAGCGATGGAGGAGTTGAAAACCATCATTAAAAGCGAGCATAACAAGCGAATTCGAATTGTTATGATGAAAGATTATTTCACAGATGACACGATTCATGTTGAAAGAGACTTTTTTGAAAGTTTGAAACTTCATAAAATAACGGTGCAACCGAATATGATGTTAGACATTCAATCGGAATGGAACAATTTTGAAGCTTATCTATCGGCATTGAACAAGAAATATAGGCAACGCTATAAAGTCGCCAGGAAAAAGGCAAGTCATATCACTAAAAAGGAAATGACTTTAGACGATATCAAACAGCAAACTAATCGACTGTTCGACCTTTATAAAGGCGTATCAAATAATGCTAAAATAAATACCTTTATTCTTCCAAAAGGACATTTTTTAGCCTTAAAAATCCATCTAAATGATAATTTTAAGGTCTTCGGTTACTATTTGGAAGGTGAACTGATTGGGTTTTACAGTCTAATCATAAACAGTAAGGTACTTGAAACCTATTTTTTAGGTTATCATGAAGCCTATCAGCATTCAAATCAATTGTATCTTAATATGTTGTATGATATGCTTGAGTTTGGCATTACAAATCAGTTCAAATCGATAGTGTTTGCACGAACAGCTATGGAAATTAAAAGCTCAATAGGTGCGTTACCTCACAAAATGAATGTGTATTTAAAACACACAAACCCTCTTATGAATGGATCATTAAAACTTATTTTCAATTTGATGAATCCGACGCAGGATTGGGAGGAACGGCATCCTTTTAAATAGTTTTCGATCCTCAAAAATTGAATTGATAGTTTAGTGAAGACCGATAATGTAACTTTATGATTAACTTATAATGCATGGAGTTGTCAACTAAAATATTGATCGAAATTTAAAATTCGCAAGAAAGATCGAGAAAAATATCCTGTATGGCAGAAAGGAAGAGTAAGTATAAAATATACGCTAAACATTATGTTTGAGAATATTTTATTGTAGTCAATATTTAATATCTATTGAATTTTGGTTTAAATACTCGAGATTCTGCGGAAGTCAATGTATTTCGAATTTGCAAATACAGGAAAGAACCAATTAGTGGAAAAAATAGAATCATCAGTAAATATTTGGTTCGATCCGAACGATCTATAAATCGTCTTCTATTCATATCGATCATTGTCCAGACCCAAAATGCCATGGAGGCAGTGGACAATCCGAGAATTATTGACAATATCATATATTAAAATTTAATAGTTTCAGACTTCAATCTCTTTTCTCTATCTCTATTTAAGCTTTATTATCACCACCAAGTAGTTTCTTTTGCTTGGCTTCCTTCATCGCCTCACCAATCTGATTACTTGCTGTAAAACTTGCGACCATGTTGTTTAACATATCGCTTCCAGCTTGTGGCGAATTAGGTAAAAGGATCAAGTTACTATTCACATGTTCTCCAATCGATTGTAACGTGTCATAATGTTGTGTCACCACAATCAAAGCCGAGGCTTCCTGGGAGTTAATTCCAACACGATTTAAGACATCTACGGACTCCTCAAGTCCTCTAGCAATTTCACGACGTTGATCTGCAATACCTTGTCCCTGTAAACGCTTGCTTTCGGCTTCTGCTTTCGCACGTTCAACAATCAGGATACGAGCGGCATCACCTTCGAATTGAGCTGCAATTTTTTCGCGCTCCGAAGCGTTGATTCGGTTCATCGCAGCTTTTACTTGCGCATCAGGATCGATATCAGTCACCAATGTTTTAATGATGTCATAACCGTAATCTGACATGGCATCGTTTAATTCAGTCTTAACCGCAATAGCAATATCATCCTTTTTAACGAAGACATCATCCAGTTTCATCTTTGGAACTTCGGCACGTACTACATCAAAAACATAACTTGTGATTTGGTCATGGGCATAATCCAATTTATAAAATGCATCATACACTTTTTCTGAAATAACCATAAATTGAACCGATATTTTCAAACGCACAAATACATCGTCCAAGGTTTTGGTTTCTACAATGACGTCCAATTGCTGTATTTTTAAACTCATACGTCCTGCCACACGATCGATGATCGGAATTTTCATCTGTAGTCCAGAATGACGGATGCTTTGAAATTTCCCAAAGCGTTCTATAATGGCGGCGGATTGTTGTTTAACTGTAAAAAAGGATGAAAATAAGACGACGAGCGCCAAGAATATGAAAGGAAACCAAAGGAAGCTCATGACTGTTTTTTTAATAGGTTAGAAAATATACACGTCTAATTTAAGTTATATTTGTTGAAACTTGAACAAATAGTCATGCAAATCAGACAACTCATTTTATTAGTAGCCTTTAGTATAGGTTTTGTTACAACTTCTATTTCGCAACGTCGTGCACACGGAACTGTAAATATCGTCAATGGTATTGGACTTGGTGGTGGTTTGACACAATTCGACATCAAAACTGACAATTTCGAAACGGTACAAGGCAGCGGTTGGATAGGAGGAATGGCAGCAACTTTAGATGTGCCACATAGATGGTATACCGTTAGTTATGGGATGCAAGTCTCGGAGAGCAACTTTGAAATTATGGGCAGACAATTGCCACTTTTAGAAGCCGAGCCTATGGAATATAAATTAATGATGGTGCAAGCGCAGTTTTTGTTCCACGCAAAACTTGCTAAAGATTATTTGATGATTGATGCTGGACCAATGCTGCAATACAGTGGAAAAATGGAATTGACAGACGACAGTCAAGCCAATTATTTGGTTAATGGCTATTCGGCTCTAACGGCAAATGATATCAGTGACATTTCAAAATTCAATGTGAACGCCTCCATTGGAGCAACGGCTGGTTTTAACCATTTTAAGTTAAGAGTTCAGTACATTTATGGGATTACCAATATGTTCGATAAACTGAATGATCAAAATTTAGATGCTTCACCAGAGAACAAATCTTTTAAAGGAAATCAGTCGATGTTGGCATTTATGGCGTTTATCTATTTGTAAAAAAAATTCCTGCGAAGGCAGGAATCTCATGTTTAAAAAAATGAACTTTGATTGAATATCAATCATTCTCACATCGTTTCGACTAAATTCTCAATTCGCTGCACGGTTTCTGCTTTTCCAATCATAAAAATAATATCAAACACATCAGGACCTTGCATGGCACCAACTAAAGCTAATCGTAATGGCTGCATGACCTTACCAAAACCAACTTCCTTTTTGCCAATCCAAGCTTTAACATCTGTTTGGAGGTTTTGAACCGTAAAGTCTGAAACATGGCTTATTGTTTGAGCCAATTCACTCATCAATTCTCGAGCGTCATTGTTCATTATTTTAGCAAACGATTTTTCATCATAGTGATTTGGTGCTATAAAAAAGAAAGACGATAAATCCCAAAATTCACTTACGAAAGTTGCTCGCTCTTTGATCAACCCAACGACCAATGCAATGTAATTCACATCTATGTCATGACTTGACAAATCATTTGAATTCCTCGTTAAATTTAGATCGACAATTGGTTTAAAGAATTGTGCCAAATCATCATCATTTTGGAACTGCATATATTGATGATTGAACCATTTTATTTTATCAGGATCAAATCGTGCTCCAGCTTTATGGACACGCTCTAATTCAAATGCCTCTACTAAATCATCCAACGAGAAAATCTCTTGTTCCGTTCCTGGATTCCAGCCTAAAAATGCTAAAAAGTTGACCATCGCATCCGGAAAATATCCTTCTTCTCTGTAGCCAATAGAAACACCTTCACCTTCAGTCGAATTCCATTGTAAAGGAAATACCGGAAATCCTAAATTGTCACCATCACGTTTGCTCAATTTTCCTTTTCCTGTAGGTTTTAGAATCAATGGTAAATGGGCAAATTGCGGTTTGTCCCATCCAAACGCATCGTATAATTGATAGTGTAGTGCCAATGACGGTAACCATTCTTCACCACGAATGACATGCGTTATTTCCATTAAATGATCATCTACAATGTTTGCCAAGTGATAGGTTGGCATACCATCACTTTTAAACAAAACCTTGTCGTCTAAAATATTTGTATCAATCTCTATATCGCCTCGAATGATATCATTCAAATGCAAAGTTTTGTCTTGAGGAGATTTAAATCGAATGACAAAATCATCACCAGCATCCAATTTCGCCTGTGTTTCTTCCGCAGTAAGCGTCAGTGAATTTTTCAGCAAATGTCTGTTATGCCAATTATAAATGAACGTTTTACCTTTTGCTTCGTGATCTTTTCGGTAATAATCAAGACTATCAGCTGTATCAAAGGCATAATACGCATTGCCGGAAGCAATCAATTGATCCGCGTATTGTTTATAAAGGTGTTTACGCTCGCTTTGTCTGTAGGGACCAAATTTTTCGTTCTTTCCAGGGCCTTCGTCAAAAGGAATGTTACCCCAATTCAACGCCTCAATGATATACTGTTCCGCACCTTCCACATAGCGATTTTGGTCTGTATCTTCGATCCGCAGAATGAAGGTACCATTGTGTTTTTTGGCAAATAAATAATTAAAAAGAGCAGTACGAACACCACCTATATGTAATGGTCCTGTCGGACTTGGTGCAAAACGCACACGAACGGGTTTGGTCATTGTTTATAATTTAAACTGCAAAGATAAGTAGATATATCAAAGATGAAAGTTTTGATTGCAATACAAGCCATAAAAAGACGTCAAAAAGGAAAATAAACCTTGATAATACAAGCCAATAAACGCTGTAATTGGAATGAAAATGCCGTTAAATACTTTAAGTCTTTCATTTCATGTGTTTCGTGGTTTGAATGTGTCTGATCAATTTTTGACATTATTTTCTCGAAATTAACACAACCTTATAAAATTTAGACAATTATAGATTAAAATAAAATTGTAGTTTAGTAAGTTAGATGAGTGAATTCATTTGCGAAAGACTTTATACCCAAACAATTTTGAACAATTTCAAAACCATACAAATCAAATTAGAACAATTTATCAGGCGCTATTATACCAACGAGTTGCTAAAAGGCGCTATTTTATTTTTTGCGATTGGCTTGTTATATTTTTTGTTGACATTGATTGTAGAATACGTGCTTTGGTTGAATCCAACCGCTAGAACTATCTTGTTTTGGATGTTTATTGCTGTGGAAATGGCATTGTTTTTCAAGTTCATCGCGATTCCATTAGCAAAGTTGTTCAAACTGCAAAAAGGCATTGATTATGAAGATGCTTCCAAAATCATTGGTACACACTTTCCGGAGGTCAGTGATAAGTTGCTGAATGTTCTTCAACTGAAAAAAGACTCCAACGAATCGGAGCTTCTATTGGCCAGTATTGAACAAAAATCTGTCGAGCTTCAGCCGATTCCTTTTAAACTAGCGGTTAATTTTAGACAGAACATAAAATATTTGAAATATGCCGCAATTCCTGTTTTGGTGTTACTGCTGACTTATTTTACAGGTCATTTCAATCTATTCAGCGATAGTTACGATCGAGTGGTCAATTACAAAACAGCCTACGAACCACCCGCGCCTTTTCAGTTCTATGTGATGAATGAATCCCTTCAGGCGATCGAGAATAAAGATTATAAACTTCTGATTAAAACCGCTGGAACTATAATTCCCGAGAATGCGCAAATCCATTACAATGGTGAAACATATTTCTTGCAACAAACCGCACCAGGACAGTTTGAATATGTTTTTTCACAACCCAAAAAAGACCTTGATTTTAGTCTGTCTGCAAATGAAGTGCGATCGAAAGACTATAATTTAAATGTTGTAAAAGTTCCAACTTTGGTCAATTTCGAAATGGTTTTAGATTATCCAGCTTATCTCAATAAACAGGATGAAACCTTGAAAAGCACAGGAAGCGCAACCATTCCCGAAGGCACGAATGTTACATGGAAAGTTAATACACGATCCACGAATGACGTGTCATTATACGCAAAGGATACGCTTCAGTTCGCGAATACATCAAGCGGAAAGTTTGAAGCCACAAAACGCATCTACCAGAAATTTGATTATAACATTTCGACCAGTAATGAAAAACTCAAGGATTATGAGAATCTCGCATTCTCAATCAATGTCGTGCGAGATGCCTATCCAGAGCTTAATGTTAAAATGGAGAAGGACTCTTTAGATAATCAAACGCTTTATTTTTATGGGCAAATCAGTGATGATTATGGGCTTCGCCAACTGCAATTGGTCTATTATCCATCCAACGCAGAAGAGCAAAAATCCATTAAGAAAATGCCTATTGCGTCGGGTAATTTTGATGAATTTGTGACGGCTTTTCCAAATAATTTGGAATTGGAAGAAGGTGTTAACTATGAACTTTACTTTCAAGTGTTTGATAATGATGCGATTCATAATTATAAAAGCACCAAGAGCAATGTGTTCACTTATAGAAAGTTAACTCAAGATGAGGAAGAGCAAAAGCAATTAAAAGAACAAAGTGAAACCATCCAAGATATGGGTAAGTCCTTTGATAAGCTGAAAGAACAAGAAAAGCAATTAAAAGAATTATCAAAAACCCAAAAAGAAAAGAACGAACTCAATTTTAACGATAAGAAGAAATTTGAAAACTTTTTGAAGCGTCAAAAGCAGCAAGAGGAAATGATGCAGAATTTCAATAAGAAGTTGAAAGAAAATCTTGAAAATTTCCAACCAGAAAATAAAGACAAGGATGATTTTAAAGAGGATTTGAAAGAACGCTTAAAAGACAATGAAGAGCAACTTAAGAAAGATGAAAAATTACTTGAAGAGCTCGAAAAGCTTCAAGATAAAATTGAAAAAGAAGAGTTGAGCGAAAAGTTGGAACAACTAGCAAAGCAGAACAAAAACAAACAGAAAAGTCTTGAGCAGCTGTTAGAGTTGACCAAGCGTTATTACGTTGCTAAAAAGGCCGAAAAACTCATGGATGAGCTGGATAAATTGGCAGATAAGCAAGATGCATTATCCAAAGAGTCGAAGGAAGAAAACACGAAAGAAAAGCAAGAGGAGCTGAACAAAAAATTTGAAGAGTTTCAAAAAGAAATGGACGCACTCCAGAAAGAAAACGAAGCTTTAAAAAAGCCACTTGAAGTACCTCAAGACAAGGAGGCTGAAAAGGACATTGAAAAAGACCAGGAGGAGGCGACTGAAGATTTAGAAGAAAAGGAGAAAAACGAAGATCAGAACGATCAAAAAGGTTCTGACCAGAAGCAAAAGGACGCGCAGAAAAAGCAAAAGGATGCTGGTAAGAAGATGAAGGAGATGGGAGCAGAGATGAAACAATCCATGATGTCTGGCGGAGGTGAACAGATGGAAGAGGATGCTGCTGCCTTGCGACAAATTCTGGACAATTTGGTGCTCTTTTCGTTCGACCAAGAGAGTTTGATGAATCAGTTTAAGAGCATTCAGATCAACAATAATGGCTATGGCAAATACTTGAGAAAACAAAGTAGTCTTCGCGAACATTTTGAACATATCGACGATAGTTTGTTCGCCTTGTCACTACGTCAACCTATGATTGCAGAAACGGTGAATTCAAAAATTACGGATGTTTTTTTTAATATTGACAAATCACTCGGTCAGTTGTCCGAAAACCAATTGTATCAGGGCGTATCTACCCAACAATACACCATAACCGCCACTAATGATTTAGCGAGCTTCTTAAGTGACGTTTTAGATAATATGGAAGCCCAAATGAATCCTGGGCAAGGCCAAGGTCAGGGCAAAGGCAAAGGAATGGGTCAAGGTCAAGGCGATGGAATGCAATTGCCAGATATCATAAAGAGCCAAGAGGAACTCAATAAGGAGATGGAAGACGGTATGAAAAAAGGTGACAAAGGTAAGAAGGAAGGCGAAGGAAAAGAAGGCGAAGGCAAGGAAGGAAAGAATGGTAAAAGCGGTGAAGGTCAGGAGGGAGAAGGTGAAGGTTCTGATGGGGATAACGGTAAAAATGGAAAGAATGGAACAGACGGAAAGCAACAAGGTGAAGGCGAAGGGTCAAATGAAGACATGAATGGTGAATTATACCGTATCTATCAACAACAGCAACAACTGCGTCAGGCATTGGAAAATAAATTGGGAGAAGCAGGAACTAAAGGTGAAGGCAAAATGCTTTTAGAAAAAATGGAAGAAATTGAAATGGATCTTCTCAACAAAGGATTCACCAATCAAACCCTTCAGAAAATGATGGATCTGCAACACCGTTTGCTCAAAATGGAAAACGCAAGTTTCCTACAAGAGGAAGATAATAAACGTAAAGCTGAATCCAATTCCAAGGAATATAACAACGACAGTAACAATCAAATCCCGACGGCCAAGGAATATTTCAACACTACGGAAATATTAAATAGACAAGCCTTACCTTTGCAGGAAGTTTATAAAAAGAAAGTACAGGAGTATTTCAAGAAGACCAATGATCAGCTTTAACTACGAAACAGATTTCGAACTTCCAGATGAATTGACCATTTCCAATTGGATATCTTCAGTTATTGTTGAGGAAAAATTCAACGAAGGTGAGATCAATTATATTTTTTGTGATGATAAGTATCTATTGAAATTAAATATTGAGTTTTTAGATCACGACACGCTAACAGATATTATCAGTTTTGATTATACATTGGGGCGACAAATCAATGGTGATATCTATATTTCTATTGAACGCGTTGTCGAAAATGCGGAGGAATTTAAAGTCGATTTTCCAACTGAATTAAACCGCGTCATGGTACACGGTGTCCTTCATTACTGTGGATATAAAGACAAGTCAGAAGAGGAAGAGGCCCAAATGCGCTCGAAAGAAAATTACTACATTTCACAACTTTCCTAATATTCGGGAAATCAACGTATATTTGCAAATTCAAAAATCATTTTATAGTTTAATTCACCGAATGTTCCACGTGGAACAATATCAAAAGATATGTTTAACGAAAATTACGACGTTATAGTAGTTGGTGCTGGTCACGCAGGAAGCGAAGCTGCCGCCGCTGCTGCCAATATGGGGAGCAAGACACTGCTTGTCACCATGAACCTGCAAAACATTGCACAAATGTCTTGCAATCCTGCCATGGGCGGAATTGCGAAAGGACAAATTGTACGCGAGATTGATGCGCTTGGTGGTTATAGCGGAATTGTGAGCGATACTTCGGCGATTCAATTTAAGATGTTGAACAAGTCTAAAGGACCTGCAATGTGGAGCCCAAGGGTGCAGAGTGACCGAATGCGTTTTGCTGAAGATTGGCGTTTGATGCTTGAGGCAACTCCAAATCTTGATTTTTATCAAGAGATGGTCTCCGCATTAATTGTCGAAAATCATAAAGTTGTAGGCGTTAAAACATCATTGGGAATTGAGGTCAGAGGGAAGTCTGTTGTCCTAACAAACGGAACCTTTTTAAATGGTTTAATTCATATCGGTGATAAGAATTTTGGGGGTGGAAGAGCAGGAGAAAGAGCCGCAACAGGAATTACTGAACAATTGGTGCAACTCGGTTTTGAATCTGGCAGAATGAAAACAGGTACACCTCCAAGGGTCGATGGAAGATCGTTAGACTTTTCAAAGATGGAAGTCCAGCCAGGCGATGTTGTTCCTGAAAAATTTTCGTATTCTGATATCACAAAACCCCTGATACATCAGAGAGATTGTCACATGACATATACCAGCCCAGAAGTTCACGATTTACTGCGTGAAGGGTTTGAAAGATCGCCTATGTTTAATGGAAGGATTCAAAGTACGGGGCCAAGATATTGTCCTTCAATAGAAGATAAGATTAATCGTTTTGCGGACAAAGATAGGCATCAATTATTTGTGGAACCTGAAGGTTGGAATACGTGTGAAGTTTACGTGAATGGATTTTCTACATCGCTGCCTGAAGATGTCCAATTTAAAGCGTTGCGTTCCGTTGTTGGTTTTGAATATGTGAAATTCTTTAGACCTGGTTATGCAATCGAGTATGATTATTTTCCACCAACACAATTGAAGCATACCTTAGAAACAAAATTGGTTGAGAACCTTTATTTTGCTGGTCAAATAAATGGTACCACAGGTTATGAGGAGGCTGCTTCTCAAGGTTTGATGGCTGGTATTAATGCTGCTTTAAAAGTTCAATCCAAAGATGAATTTATCTTGCAAAGAGACGAAGCGTATATCGGAGTTTTGGTGGATGATTTAATTACCAAAGGGACTGAAGAGCCCTATCGAATGTTTACCTCAAGAGCAGAATACAGAACCTTGTTACGACAAGATAATGCCGATATTAGATTGACTCCAAAAGGCTATGATTTGGGCTTGGCTGGAGAAAAGCGCTTAAGACGAATGGAAGAAAAACATTCCAAGGCGGAAGCCTTTGTGGATTTTTTTAAAGATACGAGCGTGACTCAAGAAGACATCAATCCAATTCTCAAGTCAAATGATTCGGCACCGGTAAATCAAACTGGAAAGTTGTTTAAAATTTTCTCTAGACCAAACATTGGGATGAATGATATTAGAAAGATTGAATCGGTTGAGGGCTATATACAAGAGCACAATTTGGATAAAGAGATCATCGAACAAACTGAAATACAGGTTAAATATTCTGGCTATATCGACAAGGAAAAGAACAATGCAGATAAGTTAAGCCGTTTAGAAAATGTTAAGATTCCTGCTAATTTTGATTACTCAAAATTGAAATCCATGAGTATTGAAGCACGTCAAAAACTTGAGAAAATTAGACCCGTTACTATTTCGCAGGCATCTAGAATTAGTGGAGTTTCCCCTAGCGATGTTTCTGTGTTATTGGTTTATATGGGCCGCTAAAGTTCGAATTGTTTTCAAATGTTCCACGTGGAACGTAGGTATATTTTCAATATGCTTTATTCGAATCTTTAAAAATATTGAAAACCTATATCTCTAAATCCAACCCATATTCTGTGACAAAAAACACCACATATTTAAATGTAAAGGATCATTCCGTTTCGGGAGAAAGTTTTGAATTGGTTTACAATGAAGAATTCGATATGCTTGAAACACGTCCTCAACCTTCAGAGAAAACTCTACCTAGTTATTATCAAAGCGAGGATTATATTTCACATACAGACTCCAAAAGAAACCTTCTGGAAAAGGTGTATCAATCCGTAAAATCAATAGCTTTAAAAAGGAAGTTGAAATTGATCAACACTGTCTCTAATGATAACAAAAAGTTACTTGATATTGGATGTGGAACTGGTGATTTTTTGCAGGTCGGAAAACAAGATAACTGGTCTGTTATTGGAATTGAACCCAACGAACAGGCAAGATATCTAGCGAACCAAAAAGTTGGTAATCTCGTGTTTGATGTCGCAATGCTTGCGAAATTTGAACCACATAGTTTTGATGTCATCACACTTTGGCATGTATTGGAACACTTGCCTAATCTTGATGAACAATTTTCTCTTTTCAATCGGTTATTAAAATCTAATGGTACTTTGATTATTGCTGTTCCAAATTTTAATAGTCATGATGCGAATCATTATAAAGAATTTTGGGCTGCGTTTGATGTGCCTAGACATCTATGGCATTTTTCGAAAACGTCAATTTCACGATTATCTGAAAAGGTGGGTTTGAAAGTTCGTTCGGTGTTGCCAATGAAATTTGATTCCTTCTATGTTTGTCTACTTTCGGAGAAGAATAAAACAGGTTCCATGAATCCTCTAAAAGCATTTTGGAACGGATGGCGTTCAAATCTCAAGGCGAACACTTCTGGTGAATATTCCTCCCTAATTTATATCATAAACAAGGAGAAAAACTAATTAAATCGTTTATTTGAGTCTCTAGACCCATAATACCCACAAATCCTTGTCCTTTTTTCGAAACCCTCGCAAATCGCTTTAAATCACCTTGTTTTTGATTTATTCAAACTATTGGAAATTTTTAAATCATAGTTTTTATCAATATAAATTATTTTCTCGTTATTCCTGTAGACTTTGTTACATTTGCAAAAATTTAAATAAAACCAAAAAATGAAAAAAGTAGTATTGTTAGTTTTCGGAATGTTAGTAATGACATCATGTCAAAATGAAATGAAAACAGGATTTATAGACAATGTTGAATTGATCAAGGAATATCAAAAAAGAAAAGATATCGAAACGACTTTCAAAACGAAAATTGAAAAGTTTGATAAGAGAGTTGACAGTATTGGCAAATCATTTCAATCTGAAGCGCAAGCTTTCCAGGCAAAAGCAGCAACGATGGCTCAAAAGGATGCACAGGAACAATATCAAGTTTTAGGTCAAAAACAACAAATGTTGCAACAACAGTTTCAAATGGAGGAGCAAGCGATCCAAAAAGAAAGCCAAACCGAAATAGATACGTTGATTAAAGAAGTTCGCGCGTTTGTAAAAGACTATGGTAAGAAAAATGGCTATACTTATATATTAGGTAGCAATGATGCTGGAAGTGTAATGTATGGTGAAGAAAACAAAGATTTGACTAAAGAAGTTTTAGAAGAATTAAATAAAGCATACAAAAAAGACTAATTTTTTAGACTTAAATATAATAAGGCCAGCTAATTAGCTGGCTTTTTTATGCAATAATCGTGTTAATTTGATGGATAAATCCGTTAAGATTATTTTGGAGTTGCCATTGCGTTCTATGTGATAAATCGCGTCTTGTAATTCATCACTTATTTCCAGAATATTCGCCTCATTCACAAATGGCGCAAAGTTTTCCAATTTGAAATTTTTAGTCTTGGTTTCGATATAAACCAGTTCATTTGCACTATAATTAAGCAATAAGGCTTGCCTGAAAAAATCAATGCAAAACGATAAAAATTGCTTTTGTGTTTCACGCCGAGTTTTCGCAATTTCCTCACTCCAACTGATTAAATCATGAATGGCACTTTTATTGCCTTTCGCTTTAAATGCGGAGCGGATCCAAAAAACAAACCAATCTTCAAACTGCGTATCTTCAGAATCTTGGTACACCAAATCACAGGCTTTATTATAGTTACCATCAGCTTGGTGTGCAATTTTGGTCGCAATCGATTCCTCTAATTGATAATTTTTGATGAGTCCTTGCTTAATAACCGCTTCGGCCAAAGAAGGAAAATGAAGTATTTGGCATCGCGAACGAATGGTGCTGATAATCTGCTCTTCATCTTCTGCAATCAAGATAAAAACTGTTTTGTTCGGTGGCTCTTCGATTAGCTTTAACAACTTGTTTGCCGCAGAGGTGTTTAGCTTTTCCGCCATCCAAATGAGCATGATTTTATAACCACCTTCATAAGACTTCAAGGACAAAGCTTTCACAATATCTTGTGCTTCGTCAACACCAATTTGACCTTGTTTGTTGTCAATTCCGAGCATTCTGTACCAATCGAACAAATTCCCATAAGGCTGCTCGCGAAGCATTTGTCGCCATTCTTCCATAAAAAGCTTGGAAACCGGATGACTTTTAATCTTATCATTGGTCGCAACTGGAAAGGCGAAGTGCAAATCGGGATGAGAAAGATTCTTGAATTTTAGGTTGCAGGACTCGTTCTCACCATTGTTTTCACCATTTGTATTGTGACACAAAAGATATTGTGCATAGGCAATCGCCATTGGCAAGGTACCAGACCCTTCAGGACCCACAAATAATTGTGCATGCGAAACGCGACCATTGTCCACACTCTGTGTCAAATGATTTTTGAGATGTTCCTGGCCTAAAATGTCTGAAAATAGCATGGCGCAAAGATAGGGTTTTTATCAGTCTATAAAATTCCCAGATTGAGGGTTAATTTGTTGACATTTCTAATTATGACAATTTGGTTTTTAATATCATATTCAATGAATTCATCATGAGGTGTTTGATTTTAATTTGTTAAAAAAGTCATTTTAATCCTCTTTTTAATTGGTTACATTTGTCATTCAAATAAAAACACCAGCACATGAAAACTCTAAATGATTTCAATTTCAAAGATAAAAAAGCCCTTATTCGTGTTGATTTTAATGTCCCTTTGGATGAAAATTTCAACGTTACAGATGCCTCTAGAATAGAAGCTGCAAAACCAACGATTATTAAAATTTTGGAAGATGGTGGAAGCTGTATTCTCATGTCCCATTTGGGAAGACCAAAAGGCGTGCAAGACCAATTTTCTCTAAAACACATTATTAATAAAATAGAGGAAGTGATTGGTGTAAAAGCAATCTTTGTGAATGATTGTGTTGGGAAAGAGGCTGAAGCTGCCGCTAAAGATTTAAATCCGGGCGAAATTTTAGTATTGGAAAATTTACGTTTTCACAAAGAGGAAGAGGCTGGCGACAAAGATTTTGCCAAAAATTTATCAAAATTAGGAGATGTTTATGTGAATGATGCGTTCGGAACCGCTCATAGAGCTCATGCGTCCACTACAGTTGTTGCTGAATTTTTTCCAAATAAAAAATGCTTCGGAACATTGCTGGCACAAGAAATTGAAAGTATTGAAAAAGTCATGGAAACCGGAGATAAACCCGTTTTGGCAATTTTGGGAGGTGCAAAAGTATCTTCAAAAATCACTGTTATCGAGAATATTCTCGACAAAGTTGACCATCTCATACTTGGAGGTGGCATGGCGTTTACTTTTGTGAAAGCGCAAGGTGGCACTGTAGGGGATTCCATCTGTGAAGATGACAAGTTGGACTTGGCGTTGGACATCTTGAAACAGGCAAAAGAAAAGAATGTAAAAATTCATTTACCAATCGATGTGGTTGCTGCAGACGCATTTGACAATAATGCAAAGACCAAAAAAGTCGATATAGATAAAATACCAAAAGGTTGGCAAGGACTAGACGCAGGCCCAAATTCCATCAAGAATTTTCATGATGTGGTGATGCAATGCAAAACCATACTTTGGAATGGACCACTTGGTGTATTTGAAATGGAGAACTTCGCAAAAGGCACCATTGAACTAGGAAATTCCATATCGGAAGCCACTAAAAATGGAGCGTTTTCATTAGTTGGTGGAGGTGATTCGGTAGCGGCCGTGAAGCAATTCGGTTTTGATGACAGAGTAAGTTATGTGAGCACAGGTGGAGGCGCCATGTTGGAAAGTCTAGAAGGACAAACGCTTCCAGGAATCGCAGCAATTTTGAATGATTAGTCTATCGATGAAGCGTGGAAATATTCCGATGAAACGCAAATTATTGTGTTAAAATGTTGTTTTTTATACTGTTTTTGAATATCATTGTACGATTTAACCAACCATATCGTTTAGATACCTTATAGCTTTTACGGATGAACCAAAAACAGATAACCCTATTTTTTGCACTTTTATTGAGCATTTTCACGTGTTTTTCTCAAGTTGAACAAAAGGGAAAAAATGTCAATAAGGTCAATCCTTCTAAAATCGATTCTATTTTAGATGGTAATCCAACGGGTATCAAAACAATTGAACCAGTTATTGATTCTTTAACCGTCAAAAGATGGGAAGACCAACAAGTCGCATCAGAATATGACGAAAAATGGCTCGAAGAATTATACAGTAATACCTTATTTGATACCATCTATCAATCTATTACTGACATTAAGTTTGAAGAAGTGGATCTTCCAGAACTTTCTACAGACACTTTAAAAATGCGTTTGCACAAAATGAGCGCGAATACGCCTTTCAATATTGAATACAATCCAGGCTTAGAAAGTGTTATAAAATCCTATTTAAAAAATAGACGTTCTTCGATGCAACGTTTGATGGCATTGAGTGAGTATTATTTCCCATTGTTCGAGAAGGAATTGGACAATATGGATGTCCCATTGGAAATAAAGTATTTAGCGATAGTAGAATCTGCATTAAAACCACGGGCAAAATCTAGAGTTGGTGCGACTGGCCTATGGCAGTTCATGTATCCTACCGGAAAAATGTACGGATTGAATGTGACCAGTTATGTAGATGAACGCAGCGATCCCATTAAATCAACGATTGCTGCTAGTAAGTATCTGGCAAAATTATATGAGATTTTTGGCGATTGGGATTTGGCTCTGGCGGCCTATAATTCAGGACCAGGAAATGTCAGCAAAGCGATTCGTCGTTCTGGTGGTTATCAAAATTACTGGAATTTAAGACCACATTTACCTCGTGAGACAGCGGGCTATCTCCCAGCATTTTTGGCGACAATGTATATTTTTGAGTATGCCGAAGAGCATGGATTTAAAAAAGCAGCATCAGGATACCGTTATATGGAAACAGATACGATCCACGTGAAACAAACGATAAGTCTAGATCAAGTGGCCGAATTGATGGAACTACCGATTGAGGAACTACAGTTTTTAAACCCAGCCTATAAATTAGACATCATCCCTTATGTAGAAGGTGAAGATCACACCTTGAGATTACCTCGTCACGCTATCGGGAGATTTGTGACCAATGAAAAGGAAATTTATGCACATGTGCAAAGTGAAAGCGACAAACGAGAGAAACCAATGCCGCAATTATTGGAACAGGAAAGTAAAACAACCTATAAAGTAAGGTCTGGTGATTATCTGGGTAAGGTGGCGAGAAAATATGGTGTTCGCGTGAGTGATATTAAAAAATGGAATGGTTTGAGAAGCAACAACTTAAAGGTAGGTCAGCGGCTTAAAATTTACTCACACAGTAGCACTTCTTCTAGTTCAACATCAAACTCTACAGATAACTCTTCAAATTCGAAAGCTATCGTTTCCACCAACGCAAAGACTTATAAAGTGAGGAGCGGCGACTCCTTATGGAGTATTTCACAAAAATTTTCTGGTGTTTCTGTTGATGATATCAAAAAATGGAACGATATTAGTGGTAGTAACTTAAAAGTAGGAACCACCCTAAAAGTATCAAAATGAATCATCCGTCATAATGATTCATTTGTCAAGTCTTTAAAGCAAGCTGTTCCTGTGCCATTATAAAATCAGAATCTAATGAAATATCTTTTCACGTTTTTAACAATTACGCTGACATTTTTAAGCTGTAACGATAAATCGTCCAACCAACGAATCGTACCTGCTTCGTCGGGTAATATCAATAATCTTTTGGTTGTTGTAGATAATTTGCTTTGGGAAGAAAGTGTAGGAGAAGCTGCCAGGGAGATCTTTGCAGCCGCAGTTCCTGCACTACCCCAAGAAGAGCCGATATTTACAATTAGCCAAATGCCGCCACAGGTATTTTCTGGTTTTGCCACAAAAAACCGAATCGTCTTAAAAATTGAGAAAGGAAAATCAGCAGACACTTCGATTGGTGAAGACACATTTTCAAGACCACAAACCTTAATTGTTGTGTCTGGAATGACCAATCAAGAAATCATTGATCAGATGAAAAACAATGCTGAAAGAATCATTGCAGCATTCAAAAAGGAAGAGATCGAAGAAAAACAACGACGTATCAATATTTCTTTGTTTGATTCCAAACCCATCCAAGATCAATTGGGTGTTGACATAAAGTTTCCAACAGCTTATAGAATTGCCACCCAGGAGGACAACTTCTTTTGGATCAGAAAGGACATTACCACAGGCAATATGGATTTTTTAATTTATGAAGTGCCTTCAAATCAAATCCATAAAACCGATAGTACTACAGTAGGTGACATTATCAGAATGCGTGATTCCATTGGTAAGGCTCATATTCAAAGTTCTGTTGAAGGAGCATATATGATTACTGAAGAAGCTTATGCGCCCTATGTGTTTGAAACTACTATAGATGGAAAACCAACCATAGAAACCAAGGGAATTTGGGACATGAAAAACGCCTTTATGTCTGGACCTTTTATAAATTATGCTATTGAAGACAAGGCGAATAACAGATATGTCGTTGTTGAAGGCTATGTGTTTGCCCCTTCTATAGAAAAACGTGACCACGTATTTGAACTCGAAGCAATTTTGAGATCTGTAAAGATAAAGTAACAAAAAAGCCAACATCACTGTTGGCTTTTTTTTCGTATTGACCGAAAACTATTCTTTTCTTTCTGTGGTCGCTTCTTTGTCGGTGTCTTCTTTACTAGCGTCCTTAAACTCTTTTATTCCACTGCCTAAACCTCTCATCAATTCTGGGATTTTCTTTCCGCCAAAAAGCAATAAAACCAAGACGACCACTACAACGATCTGCCAAACTCCAATCGCTAAAAATATACCTGCTGATATCATAACATTTTAATTTTGAACTACAAATTTAATAATTAAACTTCAATTTATACGTTAAAATTAAACTTTAGAAAAATGGCAATACTAATTGGACGATTTTTAATTAATTTTGTTTTTAATGGCAGAAAGAAAGAAAGATAAAAAATTTGCAAAGAAACTACTCCACAAGTATCGACTGGTAGTACTTAATGAAGATACCTTTGAGGAGCGTTTCGCCATTAAATTAACGCGGTTAAATGTCTTTGTCATAGTAATGCTCTCCACTATTATATTAATTGCAGGCACGACATTTTTGATCGCTTTTACATCTCTAAGGGAATTTATACCAGGATACTCATCCGCACGATTAAAAAAACAAGCTACAGAATTAAGTTTTAAATCAGACTCACTTCAGCAGGTCATTTCTTTGAATGAAAAATATTACGCCTCTATTAAACGTGTACTGACTGGGGATGTTAAAACAGTACAATTCAATAGAGATTCTATTATAGCCGCTGCTGGAAATGACATCGCGGCCATCAAGGTTGCTACCTCAAAAGAAGACTCCATTTTGCGTGAAAAAGTTGACAAAGAAGATAAATATAATTTGTTTGAAACCTCAAGTTCCGGATCCAATTTTATTTTATTTCCTCCGGTAAATGGAACAATTTCAGAAGGGTATGATATAAAAACGAAGCATTATGCCGTAGATATCGTGGTCGCTAAAGATACTCCTGTAAAGGCGACTGCCGACGGCACCGTCATTTTTGCGGAATGGACCTCAGAAACAGGATATGTTGTTATAGTTGAACACAATCAAGAACTAATTTCCGTTTATAAACACAATGCTTCCTTAACTAAACAACAAGGTGATTTGGTCAAAGCAGGCGAAGTGATTGCCTTGGCGGGAAACACAGGAGACTATACGACAGGACCTCATCTCCATTTTGAATTATGGAGTAAAGGATATCCGATCAATCCAACTAATTTTATCGACTTCAAATAATGTTTTCACTAAAATCAGCTTTAGCCAAACCATTTGCTTATATAGTTAAAAAGTCCGTTTTAAAATGGGCGAATGCACCGATCGAAACACAGGATAAAGTCTTTAGTAAGTTAATATCTGTTGCGGCCGAAACCAAATTCGGCAAAGACCACGATTTTAAAAATATCAATTCCCATTCAGAGTTTACCAAACGTGTTCCCATTCGAGATTATGAGGATTTAAAACCTTATATAGAAATGGTGGTAGCTGGAGAAGAAGATATTCTCTGGAAAGGAAAGCCTATTTATTTCGCAAAAACATCTGGCACGACATCAGGTTCAAAATATATTCCCATCACCAAAGAAAGCATGCCGACACATGTTGAAGCTGCTAGAAATGCCATTTTAATGTACATCGCAGAAACAGGCAACAGTAACTTTGTCAATGGCAAAATGATTTTTCTACAAGGGAGTCCGATTTTGGAAGAAAAGAACGGGATTCAACTAGGAAGATTATCAGGAATTGTGGCGCACTACGTTCCTAAATATCTCCAAAAAAACAGAATGCCTTCTTGGGAAACCAATTGTATTGACGACTGGGAAATGAAAGTTGGGGCGATCGTAGAAGAAACATTGCCGGAAGACATGACCGTTATCTCTGGGATTCCATCTTGGGTACAAATGTATTATGAAAAGATCAATCAGAAAACGGGTAAGAAAGTTGGCGAGGTGTTTAAAAATTTCAATTTATTCATTTTTGGCGGTGTGAATTATGAGCCTTATAGGGCCAAATTCGAAAGTCTCATCGGAAGAAAGGTGGACAGTATTGAACTCTATCCTGCCAGTGAAGGTTTTTTTGCCTTTCAGGACAAGCAGAACGAAAAAGGCATGTTGCTACAACTAAATTCAGGAATTTTTTATGAGTTTGTAAAAGCGGACGAATTTTTTGAAGAACACCCAAAACGCATCACTATTAAGGACGTAAAAATTGGCGTCAACTATGTGATGATCATTTCTTCAAACGCAGGGCTTTGGGCATATAATCTGGGCGATACTGTAGAATTTACGTGCACAAAACCATACAGACTGATTGTTTCTGGTCGAATCAAACATTTCATTTCGGCTTTTGGCGAACATGTTATTGGCAAAGAAGTGGAGCAAGCCTTGAATGATGCTTTGGAATCTACCAATATTCAGGTTTCAGAATTTACAGTGGCGCCACAAATCAATCCAGATTCTGGTTTACCTTATCATGAATGGTTTATTGAATTTGAAAATGCACCAGAAAATTTAGTTGAAATTATTCAAAAAATAGAGAATTCGCTTCAGAAGCAAAACTCGTATTATTTAGATTTAATTACAGGAAAAGTACTTCAAACATTAAAGATAACTTTAGTCAAAAAAAATGGATTTCAGGATTATATGAAATCTATTGGAAAACTTGGAGGGCAAAACAAAATACCGCGCTTATCGAATGATCGTAAAATCGCCGACGCCTTGGTATCGTTGAAATTAACTAAATAATACTATATTTGCAGGTTAAAGAAATACAATGAGTAACAAAAAAAATCACGCCAGAACGAGAGCACAAGAGAGCTCAAATGCGATTGAAAGAATGTACATTACCATGCGACATTTGTTCAATCGAGGCTTTTATAAACCGATGGGTATTTCGGGCGAAACGCTTCGCGAAGCCTTGTTGCAATTAAGACCAGAAATTTATGGTTCCATAGGTGAAGAGAAAGCAGAACTTGAAGGTCTGCTTTATGTTATAGATAGGTTGCCATACGGCATAGAAGAATGTACATTTATCAACCTAACGAGTGATGAAGGTTATAGTAATTCACACTTTAAGGCAATAATCCCTCCAAAAAGAAGACGGAACTGTTTCCGAATCGATGATGAACAAATGAATATTGAAATCACTCGTGGACGTTCAGAGATTTACGATATTCTTACGCATTTGACTTTTATGTTCGTCGAATCTCACAAAATAAGTAAGCGTGTATTGATTGACGAACAAGGAACCACCACTCGTGATTGGATAAAACTTGAAAAAGCAGTCGCTTCTAAAAAGGAACTATCTCAACAAGACAGAGAAATTGCCATAACACATACCGCTAACATTTTAGGTAGAACGTTTAACGAAATAACGCAGGTGTATGACTCCTTCTCTTTGTCAGACCAACCAGATCGCTTTCTACATTTGGTGTATTGGTTGGGCAAATTGGCATTAGAAGAGGTGGTAAATAACAACAAGCGAACTGTTACCTTCAGTCCAGTTTTAAGAGAGCGATTGGGACATCACATACATGGTGAGATATGGGCAGACAGTATCAAAGATGCTTTGCTAAAAAACAACCTGATAGAGCGACCGATTCATATAATTAGTGCCAATATGCATAGCGTTATGAATTCGCTCTTTGCTCCTCAAGCATTGAAATCTTTAGCATCTAAAAAGACAATTTTTGAAGTGTATGAAGCGCTAAGCCAAAAGGACAATCAAGATTTACGCAATAAAGTTACCAAAGAAGCGTTGCAAAGAGGAATGATTTATATTCCGGACGCTTCGGGTACATACATAGACGTCCAAATTTTTGATACCGCAAAAATCGATTTTACAAAAACTGATTTGGAAGTGTCCAAAGAGATAGAAGATGCTGATAAACCTGTCATTTTTGTAATGGATTATGCGTTTGGAGAGCAAGCCTATGAAACGATGGACGAATTGTTGAAACCAATTAAGGTCAATGGCAAAAAAGCACATCTCAATGTGGAATCTGTTTCCATAATGGGAAAAGCAGGTATACTGGAAGGAGGAAAAGGGGATATAATGATTCCATCTGCACACATATTTGAAGGAACTGCGGATAATTACCCATTTGACAACGAACTTTCGAGAGAAGATTTTGATAATCAAGGCATCCATGTTTGTGAAGGCTCAATGATTACCGTTTTAGGAACATCCTTACAGAATAAAGAGATTTTAAAGTTCTTTTTTAATTCTACCTGGAATGTGATCGGTTTAGAAATGGAAGGTGCACATTATCAAAAAGCCATTCAAGCCGCAGCCAAAGTTAGAGGAAGCATCAATCCCGACGTGAAAGTGAGATATGCATACTACGCTAGTGATAATCCATTAGAAACAGGAAGTACTTTAGCATCAGGAGGATTAGGAACATCAGGAGTAAAACCCACCTATTTGATCACTAGGAAAATATTACAACAAATTTTTAATTAAGTTACTGCAATGAGTAATAATTTACAAGAACAAAACTCTGAAGAAATTGATTTAGGTCAGATTTTTAACGCGATTGGGCGCCTGTTTGATAAGTTTTTTAGATTTGTCGGTTCCATATTCAAAGGCTTGTTTAATGCGATTATTTTATTCTTAAAGATTGTAATCGACTATATGGTTATTGTTGCCGTAGTCGTAGGATTGGCTTTTGTAATTGGGTATTTTTTGGAAAAAAGCAAACCAGAAATTTACGAGGCGAGTATGCTGGTAAAACCATATTTTGATTCTAAATATCAGTTGGTTACCAATATGAGCTATTATAATTCTCTATTAAAAGAAGGTAATCATGAAGTTTTGGCAGAAACCTTCAATATCAGTGAAGAGGAAGCCGATAAATTAGTAAGTTTTGAGGTGGAATCTGGACCTGAAACAAAGAATGAACTGCTTAAACAGTATGATCTTTATTTAAGATCGCTAGATAGTACGAGAGCCCAAAATATAACCTACCTTGATTTTGTCGAAAACAGAGATATATATTCTAGCGAATTGTTTTTAGTCACTGTCAAATCATTCCAAATGGATATTTTCAGAAAGCTTGAAGATGGATTCAATCCTACCTTTTCAAACAGATATTCTATTGACAAAAAGCGTATAAGGGATGAGACTCTAGAAATGAAAAAATCAGTCTACCAAAAAGATTTGGATCGTATGGACACGCTTCAAAATGTTTATATCGATATTATGAAAAAGGAATCCGAAAAAGGATCTGCTCTCGTAGGCCTTCAGGGATTATTGCCATTACAGCAAGAAAAAGTAAAAACCTACGAATATGAACTTATCGGTAGCGGAATGCGAATTAGGGATTCTATAAGAAAGTTGGATCAAATGAAAATAGAGGAAGCCTCTTATTATGATGTTTTATCTAGATTCCCTGAAGTAGGAAATGAATCGACAAAAATGACACAGAAATTTTGGTTCACGTTTCCAATTGTAGCATTTTTGCTGCTTTGCTTTTTTTACTTTGCCCTTAGAACGATAAAATATATTAAAAACTATGAAGGCTAAAACACCAATATTAATTACGGGCGGATCTGGCTTTATAGGTTCTCATGTGGTCAGGTTATTTGTTAATAACTATCCAGATTATCATATCTTCAATTTAGATGCACTTACCTATGCCGGTAATTTAGAAAACCTAAAGGATATTGAGGAAAATTCCAATTACACATTTGTAAAAGGAGATATTACTGATGAGGATTTTATAAATTCATTGTTTGAAGAACATAAATTTGAAAACGTCATCCATTTAGCGGCAGAGTCTCATGTTGACAGATCCATCAAAGACCCTTTAGCCTTTGTGAGAACGAACGTTATTGGCACCATGATTTTGCTAAATGCTTTTAAAAACCTTTGGAAAGATGATTTTAGCGATAAAAAATTCTATCATATCAGCACAGACGAGGTCTATGGAAGTTTAGGACAAACAGGGCTTTTCACAGAGACTACCTCTTATGACCCTAATTCGCCATATTCCGCATCAAAAGCGAGTTCTGACCATTTCGTAAGAGCTTATGGAGAAACATACGGACTTCCGTATATCATTACCAATTGCTCTAATAATTATGGACCAAATCAGTTTCCAGAGAAATTGATTCCGTTGTTCATCAATAACATTATCCATAATAAACCGCTTCCAGTATATGGTGATGGCAATTACACAAGAGACTGGCTCTTTGTAATTGATCACGCTAAAGCGATTGATATAGCATTTCATAAGGGGAAATTGGGAGAAACCTACAATATAGGAGGTTTTAACGAGTGGAAAAACATCGACCTGGTAAAACTCTTGTGCGCTCAAATGGATGAAGAATTAGGGCGAGAAAAAGGAGCATCAGAAAAATTGATCACTTACGTTAAAGACCGTCCAGGACATGATTTGAGATATGCCATTGACGCTACTAAAATCAAGGATGAATTAGGATGGGAACCGTCTTTGAAATTTGAAGAAGGTCTGAAGAAAACAATTCGGTGGTATTTGGACAATGAAGAATGGCTTAAGAATGTTACAAGTGGTGACTATCAAAACTATTATCAAAAACAATACAATTAATAGATGAAAGGAATTATACTAGCAGGAGGTTCAGGAACGAGATTACATCCATTAACATTATCGATAAGTAAGCAATTAATGCCTATTTATGATAAACCGATGATTTATTATCCGCTTTCAACTTTGATGTATTCAGGTATCAGAGAAATATTGATCATTTCCACACCTAAAGATTTACCACTTTTTAAAGATTTGTTGGGCAATGGCGAAAAGTATGGTTGTCAGTTTGAATATGCTGTTCAGGATGCACCTAATGGTCTTGCCGAAGCTTTCATAATTGGAGCAGATTTTATAGGTAAAGAAAAAATAGCCCTCATATTAGGAGATAATATTTTTTATGGATCTGGCCTTTCAAAATTATTGCAAGAAAACAATGATCCTGAAGGCGGAATTATTTATGCATATCGTGTTCATGACCCAGAGCGTTATGGTGTTGTTGAATTCAATGACAAAGGTCAGGTTGTTTCAATAGAAGAAAAACCAACAAAACCAAAGTCAAATTTTGCAGTCCCAGGCATCTACTTTTATGATAACAGCGTTGTGGAAATTGCTAAAAACATACAACCAAGCCATCGTGGTGAATTAGAAATAACTGATGTCAATAGAGAATATTTAAGGCAAGGTAAATTGAACGTCAGTATTTTAGACAGAGGAACCGCTTGGTTAGACACAGGAACGTTTCAGTCGTTGATGCAAGCTTCCCAATTTGTGGAAGTTATAGAAGAGCGCCAAGGCTTGAAAATTGGAGCAATTGAAGCGGCAGCTTTTGAAATGGGATTCATCAATGAAAGACAGTTCAAAGAGTTAGCAGAACCATTGTTGAAAAGTGGTTATGGAAAGAATTTATTAGGCTTATTGAACAACAAGTAATGACTGTTACAGAAACAAACTTACAAGGCTGCTTTATAGTTGAACCAAAAGTTTTCAAAGACCAAAGAGGTTACTTTTTTGAAACTTTCAATCAAAATATGTTCAATGAGTTGATTGGTAATAAAGTCAACTTCGTCCAAGACAATGAATCAGCATCAACGAAAGGAGTTTTAAGAGGACTTCACTATCAAACAGGAGACTATGCACAGGCCAAATTGGTTCGTGTGATTGAAGGCAAGGTTTTAGATGTCGCAGTGGATTTGAGAGAAGATTCTAAAACATATGGACACCATTTCTCAATTGAATTGTCCGCAGAAAATAAAAAGCAGTTGTTCGTGCCCAGAGGCTTTGCTCACGGATTTGTCGTTTTGAGCGATACGGCGACTTTTTCCTATAAATGCGACAATTTTTACAACAAAGCATCCGAAGGAGGTATCATATACAACGACAAGAATCTCAATATTGACTGGCAGTTGCCAGAATCACAGTTTATCATTTCTGAAAAGGATACAGGACTTCCCACATTTGAAAACTCAATAAAATGAGCATTAAAATTTTAGTGACTGGAGCTAACGGTCAATTAGGCAAAACATTACACGACTTATATCAAAAAAATAACGATAATCTTGATTTACATTTCGTTACAAAATCAGAGCTGGATATTTCTAGTAGAGAGGTATTGAGCGATTACTTTCAAAATCATGCATTTGACTATTGCATAAATTGTGCAGCATACACAAATGTTGAACAAGCAGAAGAATCGATTGAAGATGCCTTTAAAACAAATGCTGAAGCAGTTGGCTTTTTAGCAGAAAGTTGCAATAAGTCCAACACCAAACTTATTCATGTCTCAACAGATTACGTGTTTGATGGCACAAAAGATACGCCTTATCTAGAAACGGACCAGACTAATCCGATTAATGCGTATGGTCGCTCTAAATTGGCTGGCGAAAGACTAATTCAAGAGTCTTTAGATCAGTTTTTTATTATTAGAACATCTTGGCTCTATTCAAAATATCCTAAAAACTTCGTAACGACCATCGCTTCTAAAATTCAAGAAGATGCAAATCTGTCAATCACCACATCGCAAAAAGGCACACCGACAAGTTGTGTGGAGCTTTCAAAATTCATCTATTTCTTGATTAAAACAGAAAACAAAAACTTTGGAATCTATCATTTCAGTGCTAAAGGTGAAGCAACTTGGTACGATTTTGCGTTAAAAATCGCTGACCATTTTCCGAATTATGACAAGAGTAAGATTATTGCGACTGATTCATTCAAATCAAAAGCAGAACGTCCTAATTATAGTGTAATGAGCAATGACAAGACACAGAAGATATATAAAGTTCAAAACAATTGGAAATCTGATGCGGATAACGTTTTGAACGACGTTTTAGAAAACAATTGATATAACACGCCTTGCCACTATAAATTCCTACCACAAAACACTACCTTTGCGTCTTCAAATTCAAACAGTTTTTTATTTTTGACGTTTTATGGGTCAAATTAATTCAAAAACAGCATGCAGCAGAAAGTAGCTTTAATTACAGGAGTCACGGGACAAGATGGCGCTTATTTAAGTGAATTCCTTCTTAAAAAAGGATATATTGTCCATGGTATCAAACGTAGGTCGTCCTTGTTCAATACAGATAGGATTGACCACATCTACCAAGATCCACATGTTGAAGACCGCAATTTTGTGCTTCATTACGGTGATTTGACCGACAGCACGAATCTTATTCGCATCATTCAAGAAATAAAACCAGACGAAATCTATAACCTGGCAGCTATGAGTCATGTTCATGTCTCGTTTGAAATCCCAGAATATACGGCAAATGTTGACGGATTAGGAACTTTAAGACTACTTGAGGCCATCCGAATCCTCGGATTGGAAAAGAAAACAAGAATTTATCAAGCTTCAACCTCTGAATTGTATGGAAAAGTTCAGGAAGTACCACAAACGGAAACCACACCTTTTTATCCACGAAGTCCGTATGCGGTTGCAAAAATGTATGCGTTTTGGATTACGGTTAACTATCGTGAAGCTTATAATTTGTATGCCTGCAACGGAATTTTATTCAACCACGAATCACCAATTAGAGGAGAAACTTTCGTGACAAGGAAAATAACGAGAGCGACTTCAAAAATAGCTTTAGGTCTTCAGGACAAGGTATTTTTAGGAAATTTAGATGCACAACGCGATTGGGGACATGCCAAAGATTATGTACGAATGATGTGGATGATTCTACAGGCTGATGAACCAGAAGATTGGGTCATTGCAACAGGAACAACCACAAAAGTGAGAGATTTTGTAAAAATGTCCTTTGAACATGTTGGTATCGAACTTGAATTCAAAGGTCAGGGTGTTGATGAAAAAGGATTTGTTAAAGCCTGCAAAAATCCAGAATACCAATTGGAAATAGGAAAAGAAGTAGTTGCTGTAGATGCTACATATCACCGACCAACAGAAGTAGAACTATTGATTGGTGATGCGACAAAAGCAAAGGAAAAACTCGGATGGGTTCCAGAATATGATTTGGCAGATTTGGTTGAAGATATGATGGCGAGTGATATCAAACTGATGAAAAAGCAACAGTTCCTAAAGGATAACGGCTACACAATCAAAAATTATTACGAGTAAATCGATGGAAAAGAATTCTAAAATTTATGTTGCTGGTCATCGAGGGCTTGTTGGAAGTGCGTTAATGGAAAACCTTCAAGAAAAGGGATATTCTCATATCGTTACACGAACGCACAAGGAACTTGATCTTACCAACACTACGGAAGTTGCAAAATTCTTTACATCCGAGAAACCGGAATATGTGTTTTTGGCAGCTGCAAAAGTTGGTGGAATCGTGGCAAACAATGTATATCGAGCAGATTTCATTTATGAAAATTTGATGATTCAAAATAACGTCATCCATCAAAGTTATGTGAATGGCGTTAAAAAATTACTCTTTCTAGGAAGCACCTGCATTTATCCAAAGAACGCACCACAACCCATGAAAGAGGAGTATTTGTTGACAGATACTTTGGAGTACACCAACGAACCTTACGCCATCGCAAAAATAGCAGGCATCAAAACCTGCGAAAGTTATAATTTGCAATACGGAACGAATTTCATTTCGGTCATGCCGACAAATCTGTATGGTCCAAATGACAACTTTGATTTGGAAAAATCTCATGTATTGCCAGCATTGATTCGAAAAATTCATTTGGCGAAATTGTTGAATGAATCTAAATATGATGAAGTTTTGAAAGACACAAAATTTCAAACCATCGAAGAAGCCAAAAACTATTTGTCAAAATTTGGCGTCTCCGAAAACAGTGTTGAAATCTGGGGAACAGGAAGTCCAAAACGCGAATTTCTTTGGTCTAAAGACATGGCTGATGCTTGTGTATTCATCATGGAAAATCGAGATTTTAAGGACACGTATTCAGATGAAAAAGGAGAAATAAGAAACACTCATATCAACATTGGTTCGGGCGTTGAAATTTCTATTGGTGAATTGGCACACAAAATAAAAGAACTCATAGGTTTCAAAGGAGACTTGGTTTTCAATTCCGACAAACCTGACGGCACTATGAGAAAATTGACTGATGTTACAAAACTGAATCAACTCGGTTGGAAACATTCTGTAGAATTGGACGAAGGATTACAGAAAATATATAATTGGTATCTCAATGATAAATGAACATTTAAAAATAGCGATAAAAGCATCTTTGGAAGCTGGAGACGTCATCATGAAAATTTATGATTCCCCATTTAATGTGGAATTAAAAAATGATAAATCACCTTTAACTGAAGCGGACAAACAGGCTAATGATATTATCAATTCCTATCTAAAACCAACAAATGTTTCAATAATCAGTGAGGAAAATAAACAAACGGACTATTCCATCAGAAAAAACTGGGACACCTGTTGGGTTGTAGACCCAGTAGACGGCACCAAAGAATTCATCAAACGCAATGGTGAGTTTACAGTCAATATCGCTTTGGTATCTGAACAGAAACCTGTTTTAGGCGTCATTTATGTTCCTGCAACTAAAGTGTTATATGTAGCTGACGTGAAAGCAAACATGGCTTTTAAAGCCGAATTAAAATCACATACCACAAGTGTTGATGACGTTCTTAAAATGGCACAAACTTTAAAACCACAATCCGACAATAACACGTTGGTCAGAGTTGTCGGAAGCCGTTCGCACATGAGCCAAGAGACATTGGACTATACCGAAACCCTGAAAAAAGAGGGCAAAGAAGTCGAAATCGTATCCAAAGGAAGTTCTCTGAAATTTTGTTTGGTGGCAGAAGGGAATGCCGATGTGTATCCTCGATTCGCCCCTACCATGGAATGGGACACAGCCGCGGGTCAAGCAATTTGCAATGCTGTTGGTGTTGAGGTCATTTCCAAAGAAACTGATAAACCATTATTATATAATAAAGAAAACTTGTTGAACCCTTGGTTCTTGGTCTCGAAACAATGAAAGATAGCTCAAGAAAGAGACATATTGCCAAGGCCATTACGTGGCGAATCGTCGGTACTATTGACACTATTATACTGTCGTGGATCATTTCCGGAAACCCCTTGACGGGTTTAAAAATCGGATTTGCGGAAGTGATTACCAAAATGCTTTTGTACTATTTCCATGAAAGGATTTGGTTCAATATTATTTTCAAAAACAGTAATAAACGTCATATTTTAAAAACTATCACCTGGCGACTTGTAGGAACATTGGATACGATGTTATTAGCTTGGTTGATTACAGGAAATCCTATGACAGGCTTCAAAATAGGCATGGCGGAAGTGATTACTAAAATGCTTCTCTATTTCTTCCATGAAAAAGTATGGCATAAATCGAAATACGGTTTGGAAACTAGAAACACCGAATTGAAATGAAAGAGAATATATTTGACCAATTATATCAAGTATCCGCAACTGAAAGAAGAAAAGGAAACGGACACAATTCTTTTTTGTTATGGTTTACAGGACTTTCGGGTTCTGGCAAATCCACAATAGCAAATAAAGTAGAAGATGCGCTCTATAGAAAAGGAATTAAGACCTATACGCTTGACGGCGATAATATTAGAATGGGACTTAACAGTGATTTAACCTTCGCTCCCGAAGATAGAACCGAAAATATTCGTAGAATTGCAGAGACAGCCAATTTGATGATTGATGCTGGCTTGGTTGTTTTGGCAGCATTTGTCTCACCGTATAAAAAAGACCGTGAGAACATTAAAAGTATAGTCAAAGATGTTAATTTTGTCGAAATATACGTCAACACAAGTGTCGAAGAATGTGAGCGTCGCGACGTCAAAGGGCTTTACAAAAAAGCCAGAGCGGGAGAAATCAAAAATATGACTGGAATCTCTGCTCCTTACGAAGAACCAACACATCCAGATATAGAAATTCTCACAGAAAAAGAATCTGTTGAGGATGCCGTAGAAAAAATAGTGGATTTTATAACACCGAAATTAAAACTTTAAGATGAGTAAATATTATCTCAATTATTTAGACGAATTAGAAAGTGAAGCAATTTTTATTTTAAGAGAAGTTGCCGCACAGTTTCAAAACCCTGTGATTCTATTTTCTGGAGGAAAAGATTCCATTGTAGTGACCCATTTGGCAAGAAAAGCTTTTTTTCCGGCCAAAATTCCGTTCTCCTTGATGCACGTTGATACAGGTCATAATTTCCCTGAAACCATTCAGTTCAGAGATGATTTGATTAAAGAATTAGGCTTAAATCTAATCGTTGGTTCTGTTCAAGAATCGATTGATGAAGGTCGTGTTGCTGAAGAAAAAGGTAAAAGCGCTACTAGAAACGCACTTCAAATCACAACCCTTTTGGATGCCATAGAGAGCAATAAAGTGGATTGTGCCATTGGAGGCGGAAGACGTGATGAAGAAAAAGCAAGAGCAAAAGAACGTTTTTTTTCACATAGGGACGATTTCGGACAATGGGATCCAAAAAATCAACGCCCAGAACTTTGGAACATCTTTAACGGGAAATATTTTGAAGGTGAACATTTCAGAGCGTTCCCAATCAGTAACTGGACAGAAATGGACGTTTGGAATTATATAGAAAAGGAAAATTTAAGTATTCCTTCGCTATATTTTGCGCACGAAAGAGACGTTGTGTGGCGAAATGAGTCATGGATTCCATATTCAGAATTCTTGACACTAGAACCAAACGAAAAAACCGAAAAGAAGAAAATTAGATTCAGAACTTTAGGTGACATTACTATTACAGGTGGAATCGAATCAGATGCTGATACACTTTCAAAGATTGTAGATGAAGTGTCAACCATGCGCCAAACAGAACGTGGCAATAGAACAGACGACAAACGCTCAGAAACAGCCATGGAAGACCGTAAGCGTCAAGGATATTTCTAATAATTACGAATACACAGAAAAATGATAGAGAATAATCAACTATTACGTTTTACAACCGCAGGAAGCGTCGATGACGGAAAAAGCACCTTGATAGGACGTTTACTATACGATTCAAAGTCCATCTTCGAAGACCAACTCGAAGCCATTGAAAAAACCAGCAAGAAAAAAGGCCACGAGGGCGTAGACCTTGCGCTTTTTACAGACGGTTTAAGAGATGAACGCGAGCAAGGTATCACCATCGATGTCGCGTATAGATATTTTACAACACCAAAGCGAAAATTTATCATCGCAGATACTCCAGGACACGTGGAATATACGCGTAACATGGTTACAGGCGCATCGACTGCAAATGCAGCCATTATTCTTGTAGATGCGAGACATGGGGTCATTGAACAGACCAAGCGTCACGCATTTATTGCGTCTTTGTTGCAGATTCCACATATTTTGGTCTGTATCAATAAAATGGATTTAGTAGAATTTTCTGAGGAAGCATATAATAAAGTCATTGACCAATTTGAAGAGTTTTCCTCAAAATTATTGGTAAAAGATGTTCGATTTATCCCCATCAGTGCACTAGATGGCGACAATGTAGTCCATCGTTCCACAAATATGGATTGGTATCAAGGCGCGCCATTGTTGCATACTTTGGAAACTGTTCATATCAGTAGCGATGTCAATAAGATTGATGCACGTTTTCCGGTTCAGACTGTTTTAAGACCACAGAATGACACTCATCGTGACTATAGAGGTTATGCTGGCCGTATTGCAAGTGGAGTTTTAAGAATAGGTGATGAGGTGACTGTTTTGCCTTCTGGTTTCACATCAAAAATAAAGAGCATTGATACGTTTGACGGTACATTGGAAGAGGCTTACGCGCCAATGTCAGTATCCATTGCACTTGAAGATGATATTGATGTTAGTAGAGGAAATATGATTGTGCGTTCAAATAATAAACCAGAAGTGGTCCAAGATATAGAAGTGATGCTATGCTGGTTGAACAAAACATCTTCTAAACCACGTGAGAAATACACAATTTATCATACATCGAACAGTGAAACAGCGATGATTAAAGAGCTGGTTTATAAAATAGATATGAAAACGATGGATCGTAACTCCAACGATGACATCTGCAACATGAACGACATCTGTAAGGTGAAAATCCGAACTACCAAACCTTTGATGATTGATTCATACAGAGAAAACAGAACCACGGGTAGTATCATTCTTGTCAACGATTCCACGAATGAAACTGTGGCGGCTGGGATGATTGTTTAATAAAAATGATGAATATGAAGTTTATTGCAACCTGTGTTATCTGCGCAATTCTATTTATTAGCTGTAAGAACGATACCTCAAAGACGGAAACCACAACAGATGAGATAACAACGGGATCTGATGCTTTGAAAAATGAAAACAAAAATGTGTTTTCAGTACTGTTGAATGTACAAGTTCCAAAAGATGATGCACTAGAAGTATTTTATCTTGAAAATGAATCGGATACGTATAAAGCTTCACACATGATTCAGAAGAAGATCACAGGTGCTAATGAGTTCCAACAAGTAAGTTTTGAACTTCCTAAAGATGTGTATCCTTATAATGTGCGTCTCGATTTTGGTTTTAACGAAGACCAAGACCCAATAAAAATTTCTGAATGTACTCTTTCTTATAATAATAACTCGTTTGTGATTACAGGAAAGAAACTAAAAAACTATTTCAATTTTAACGGTGGTATTGAAATGCAATCAGATTCATTGACATTCAAACTTAAACCCTTCGATTTGAATGGAAAGCAAGTTCATGACCCATACATTGTTGGTAACAAGAATTTAGAATCTGCCTTAATGACCAAAATTTAATTCGATGTTCACATTAAAAAATAAATCAGTACTGATAACAGGTGGTACAGGCTCACTTGGAAAGGCATTGACACTTCACATCCTAAAAAACCATTCAGATGTTCGGCGATTGGTCATCTATTCAAGAGATGAACAAAAGCAATTTCAAATGGCACAGGAATTTCCGCCAGAACAGTACCCTCAAATCCGCTTTTTTATTGGTGATGTTAGAGATAAAGAACGATTAATCAGAGCTTTTCAAGGTGTGGATTATGTCATCCATGCTGCGGCAATGAAACATGTACACATCGCAGAATACAATCCTGATGAATGTATTAAAACAAACATTGGAGGCGCTGAAAATGTGGTAGATGCTTGTTTTAAAACAAAAGTGGAGCGTGTGGTTGCACTTTCTACAGATAAAGCGTGTGCACCAATCAACTTATATGGCGCTACAAAACTGACGTCAGACAAGCTTTTTATAGCTGCCAATAACATCAAAGGAGACAATCCAATCCGTTTTTCGGTTGTTCGTTATGGAAATGTTATGGGATCGAACGGTTCGGTGATTCCATTTTTTATACAAAAGAAAAAAGAACAAGGAATCTTACCCATTACCGATCCTAATATGACTCGTTTCAATATTTCCCTTCAAGGTGGTGTAGAAATGGTCATGCATGCTTTAGAACATGCTTGGGGAGGCGAATTGTTCGTGCCAAAAATTCCATCTTATAAAATTATGGACGTGGCGGAAGCTATCGGTCCCGATTGTGAAAAACCAATTGTGGGTATTCGACCGGGTGAGAAAGTCCATGAAGAAATGATTACCACATCCGATTCGTTCTACACATACGATTTAGGGAAGTACTTTATAATTTTGCCAGCTATGCATAAGTGGAAGCTCGAAGAGTTTATCAACACTTTTAATGCAAAACATGTTCCTGAAGGCTTCAGTTATAACTCCGGTGACAATGATGATTGGGAAACAGTAGAAAGTTTAAGAGAACTGATAAAATCGCATGTAGATAGCAACTTTGAAGTCTAAATATGAAAAGGATTGCTATCATCCCTGCAAGAGGCGGAAGTAAACGGATACCAAGAAAGAATATTAAACCATTCTTACAGAAACCGATAATTTCTTATTCCATTGAGGCAGCATTACAAAGCGGTCTTTTTGATGAGGTGATGGTTTCAACTGATGATGTTGAGATTGCCGAAATAGCGAAATCTTATGGCGCAAGTGTTCCTTATTTGAGAAGTAAAAAGAATTCAGACGATTTTGCGACCACTTTTGATGTCATTAATGAGGTTATTTCATCTTACAAAGAATCAGGCTCTATTTACGACGAAGCCTGCTGTATCTATCCTACAGCGCCTTTCACATCTGCTCAACGCTTAAAGACATTCCATGAATTTTTAGAAAGTTCAAAATTCGATTGTGTTTTTCCAGTTTTAAAATATGGCTATCCAATTCAAAGAGGTTTGAGATTGAGCGATTCTGGTCAGATGCACATGATTTATCCACAACATTTGGTTACCCGATCTCAAGATCTTGAAGCTTCTTTTCACGATGCGGGACAATTTTACTGGTTTAATGTTGAAAAACTAATGTCATTTGGACAATTATGGACAGATAACACAGGTTCTTTGGAAATCAAAGAAATGGAAGCGCATGATATCGATACACTTGATGACTGGGAAATCGCAGAATTTAAATATCAATTGCTACAACGATACAATCAGACATTATGAAAAAAAATGTATTGATCACAGGAGCAACAGGGATGTTGGGAGCCACATTGGTAGAATCCTTTCAAGAGGACTTCAATGTATTCGCAACAGGCTCAAAAACTCCTGAAATCCATATAGCTGATCATTTCATGGCTTTTGATTTGTCTATTTCAGATTATACACCACTAATCGAATGGTCAAAACCCGATGTGATTATTCATTGTGCAGCTTTGACCAATGGAAATTATTGCGAACAGCATCCAAGCGAAGCATTTTTGGTGAACGGAATTACCTTAAATAAATTTACAAAAGCAGTTGCTGAAAAAACCCATATCATCTATATCTCAACCGATGCCGTGTTTTCCAATGACACGCATTACGCATCTGAAGATGATCATGTAAACCCAGAAAGTGTGTATGGAAAATCAAAAGAAATCGGGGAATTTTTCCTAACAGCTTCCACTTCAAATTATACCATTGTAAGAACCACAATTGTGGGCACCAATCGCAATAGCAACCGACAAGGTTTTGTGGAATGGATTGTAAATTCTTCAAAAAACAATATTGACATATCACTGTTTGATGATGTAAAATTCACGCCTATCTCCATTTGGAATATGGCAAACCAATTAAAACACATCATTCAAAATCCTTCTAATTTCTCTAGAAAAATTGTTCATGTTGCTGGTAGTGAAATAGGTTCAAAATACCAATTTGGCATTGCATTACTAAAAGCGTTAAATTTACAAACAGAGACAATTAAGTGCGGAAAGATTTCAGACTTTAAAGACAGGGCAAAACGAAGTACAGACCAAACCCTTAATTGTAAAGCATATGAAGACTTGAGTAAGACAAAATTACCGAATCTTACACAAACCATCCAAGAAATAAAAGACAACTATCATGAGACGAATTAAGTTAGGAAGCAAAACAGTTGATAAGAATTCACTGTATTTTATTGCTGACATAGGAGCAAATCATAATGGTTCGCTAGAAAAAGCGATTGAACTGATTCATTTGGCAAAAGAAGCTGGTGCTGATGCCGCCAAATTTCAAAATTTTCAAGCCAATAAAATTGTGAGTAAAAAGGGATTTGATGCCATGCAAGGCAAGTTATCCCATCAATCTAAATGGAAAAAATCAGTGTTTGAGGTCTATGAAGACGCTAGCATCGATAAAGATTGGACAAAAACACTCAAAGAAGAATGTAATAAAGCAGGAATTGATTATTTTACAAGTCCTTACGATTTTGATTCCGTTGATTTGGTGGATCAGTATGTTGATTTATACAAAATAGGGTCAGGTGATATTACATGGCTGGAGATTATTGACTATATTATAGATAAAAATAAACCAGTTCTTATCGCTACAGGAGCCTCTTCAATGGAAGATGTTGATCGTGTTATGGAAATGGCCTTAAAAAAGACAGAAGAGTTGGTATTGATGCAGTGTAACACAAATTACACAGGCAGCTTGGAAAATTTCAATTACTGCAATCTAAATGTATTGAAAGCGTATCGTTTAAAATATCCAAATGTAATGCTGGGTCTTTCAGATCATACGCCAGGCCACGCAACCACTATGGGAAGTATTGCATTGGGAGCCAGAGTGATTGAAAAACATTTTACAGATGACAACAATCAAGAAGGGCCAGACCATGCCTTTGCAATGAATCCAAAGAGTTGGAGAGATATGGTAGATCGATCCTATGAGCTGCTATCGGCTTTGGGAGACGGCATCAAACGCGTAGAGCCAAACGAAGAATTATCCATGATTGTTCAAAGACGTTGTCTTCGGGTGAATAAAGATTTGAAAGCAGGCGATACAGTGAAAAAAGAGGACATTATTGTCTTGCGTCCAATTTCTGAAGGCGGACTGCAGCCATATGAGATTGATGCTGTTTTAGGAAACATTTTAAAAACTGATATAGATTCAGGTGATCATTTAACCGCTAACCATATCTAAAGATGATAAAAGGCAAAAGCATTGGATTAAGAGCTGTGGAGAAGGAGGATTTACCCTTATTTCGTGATTGGAGAAATCTAACGGATTTCAGACGAAATTTTAGAGAAGTCAGGGAATTGTCCTTGACAGATCAAGAAGCATGGTTTGAGAGTTTGCAGAAAACCAAGCATTTCAATTATATGTTTGCTATTGTTGATCTTAAAACCAACGAAGCAATTGGAGCAGCGGGATTGTTATACATCAATTGGATCAATCGTTCTGCAGATTTCTCATTTTACATTGGTAAGGATAATCATTATATTGATGATAAAGGGATTGCAGAGGAAGCTGCAACCTTGCTCATTGATTACGGATTCAACAACCTCAATTTAAACAAAATTTGGATGGAGCTTTACGAATTCGACGCCAAAAAAATAGACTTTTTCACTAAAAAATTCAATTTCAAGCAAGATGGTGTCCTGCGTCAAAACTGTTTTGAGGATGGCAAATATTGGGATTCTGTGATCATTTCGTTATTAAATCAAGATCATAAATAAATTACGTATCGAAATCAAAATTATTTCAAACCGCTACCTATAGGTCAAAAACTACTTTATTTTTATTGAAAATGTTCTTGCTGCTGCTACAAAAACCCTGTAGTTAGTCGCTTACAATTTGACCAAAAACCATCATTTCTTTGAAAAAAATTATAGCTCTTTTTAAGAACAACAAAAGCCTATTCAGCTTTATGGCGTTGAGCTATTTTGATAAGGCTGTAATCTTCTTGTTGCCAATTTTAGTGCTTCAGCTTTTCAAGGATCAAACTGTGTATCTTTCCATTGAATACATCTATTCTGTAACCATTGTAATCATTCCTTTTTTGGATTTGGGCCTTGCAGGATATTTCTATTATGTCTATCGAAACAAAGAAGATAAACAAGCGATCATCAACAGAGTCGTAAAGATTTTCCACCTACTTTATTTTGCATTGTTCATTGCGGGTTCTGGGCTGATTATCATCCATTATTTTATATTTCCGTTTGATGAGTATGTAATTTACATCGTTTCCAGAGCCCTTTTTCTATGCACTTTTGCATTTCTTTCATCTTATTATAGGTTGTTGAATAAACCTCAATACGGATTATTCGTTACTATTTCCGCAAACGTCATCTCGTTGTTGGTATTATTCATTTATGTATTCTTCGGCATGGAATTCGAACTTTGGCTGATTTTTATTGGTCAAATTTTATTCTGTATCATTTATTTCCTGAAAATCGTATTCAATTTAATTTCAAAGTGGCAAGAACGATATCATGAATTGCAGATTGGACAACTTATAAAAGCATCACTCCTGTTCTCTTGGCCTACCATTATTCAGGTGTTTATCATGATGTACATTGCCAATTACGGAAAAATCAATGCTTTAGATAAAATGTCGTTGGATGATGGTGTGCTATTGTCATTGATACAACGTTTCTCGATGATTATTTTTCTAACGCATTCTTCATTGTTGGCATTTTTCGTCAAGGAGCTCTATACAGTCGAAAATGTGCTGCATGTGAAGAAAAACACGCTTTACAAATATGTAACTTTATTAATGTCATCAATTGCATTTGTAGTAGCGATAACAGCTATTTATTTGTATTTTAACAAAGATAAACACGACCTGGACCGAGCTGTTTTAGTCTCTAGTTTAATCATTTTGTATACATTTATGAGCTGCATTTTGGCATATCTGGAAATGCATTATGGGCGAGAAAATAAAAACATTATCAAATTGTACATAGCTGGATTTTTGGGTGTGATTTTCATTCTCTTGCTTTATACTGTAAAATTAGATTTTCTTGAAAAGATCACTTTATCAATGTTTGTAAGTACATTTGCAGCTTTACTTTTAAGTGTTTTTATTTTATACAAACGAAATTATAAGCTGAATTAAGTGATATTTAAATGAAGACAGGTTCCGCTAAACACATATGTTTTATTGCCAACTACTACAAAACTGATGTATTTGTAGAGGTGGCGAAAATCCTTATACAAAACGATTACACCGTTTATTGGATTACTCCTAATAAAAAGCAATATGATTATTTATCGGATGAGTTTTCAAAGGATCAAGTACTTTATATTGGGAAAAAGCAAATTCTTAATTCACAACTTGAAGATATCGATTATGATCTTAAGATAAATGAGTTGGTGTATGGAGATCGTGTCTTGAAAGAGGAATCACCAAAATGGACTTTTAAGTACCTGCTAAAACTCAAGAATGTCTATTATCATTTTATAAAGAGAAATGAGATTCAATATGTATTTGGAGAACTCACATGGGCTCATGAATTGGTTGCCATACGCTTATTTAAAGAGGCCTCCGAGCTAAATTGTGAATTCGTCAATCCACATACAATAAGAATTCCTAACGGACGATTTGCGTTTTTCTCAGATGAATTCCAATCGGTTATCAAAGAGGTTAATAATGCTTTGAACGTATCAAATAAAGTAATCAAAGCAGAAAAACCAGCTTATTTGGCTTTAAATGATAAGTTCATTGATGAAAAAAGCACGCTTAAACATAATTTAAAGTTGTTAAAGAACTTTATATTTAGGACCAATCAAGATGCGAATGATCCAACACTTTACAGTCATCCTTGGATCCATTTTAAAATAAAAACGAACGAAATTATAAATCGATTTTTGTTCAAGGCATTCGTTTCCGAATCTAGTATTGAAGAGCTACCAAAAGGCAAAAAAACCATCTTATTCACCTTACATAAGCAACCCGAAGCATCCATTGACGTCATTGGTAGATACTATGAGAATCAATTAAATTTGATAAAAAATGTATGGCGCATGATGCCAGAAGATTATATACTGCTAGTTAAAGAACATTCCAACGCCATTGGGGATCGAGATTTGAAATTTTACAAAGAAATAAAAAAGTTAAGGCACACTTTTTTGGTTGATAATAGTGTGAACTCTTATCTTTTTTTAGAACACTCACAAGCTGTTTTTACTGTTTCAGGTACGATTGCTTATGAAGCAGCCTTGAAAGGTGGGAAATCGTTTACTTTTGCTCCTACATTTTTTAACAGGCTGAATGGTTGCAACGAAATCTCTTGGAAAGATTTTAGAAACAACCAAACTTTTGAAGGTTTACTGAAACAGGAAGAGATTCCAAACCTAAAAGATTTTTCTGAATGGTTATTAAAAAACTCCTTTGAGGGCATTATGTCTGATTCTTATGGCGATCCAAGGTGTATGGAAACAGAAAACATTAAGAAGCTTAGCGAAGGTTTTATAAGCATTATGAATTAGAAATGTTGAAAATAAAAAAATTCAAATTTGATTTCTATTTAGCTTTAATCTTTGCACTTATTCTTACGGTGTACAAAGCACCAGACTACGCGATTTATCTAATAATTCCTGTATTATTTATTTCTTATTACAGAATTTTCGTTAAACAAAATATCACATCAGCGCTCATATTAATACTGATTTCAAGATTGATTATGGGCTTTTTATTACCTCATAATAATTTTTCATTTGATGTATTAAACTTTATGTGCAATTTTTTGCCTGTTTTATATCTAATAGCCATTTCTTACTTAAAGTCGGATAAGATCATAAAAGATCGGTTTTTATCTTTAAAATGGACTATCGTTTACACATCTTATTTATTGCTTTTCGGTCTAATAACACTAACGTATACAATGTCGGTTTTTGTAGAAGAAATACTACCGCTCATTCTGTTTTTATTGTTGATTTTGATCAAACCAGTTCAAAAAATTGATTATGATTATCTGCTCAAGTTTTTCAGATATGCCTTCATTGCCTGTATAGTTATCTATTTGAGTCCACATTTTGAATCACAATTTAGAACACTTTTCGGTCAAGCTTACATATACAAAGAAGCGGTAAACCCAAACCCTTTCTATGTCAACCGCGGAAAAATACCTAGAAATATGGGTTTTGTGTTTGATTTCAGAATAATGGGCCAATTGTCGGTAATCTACCTGCTAATTCTTCATTACACTAAAAAATCTACAAAATATTTTGATGTTGTTTTATTGATAGCCGTAGCCATACTTACATTTTCAAGGGGACCTATTGTTCTATTGGTTTTAGTTCTATTTGCAATGTATGGACCACAGAAAATACGTGTAACAAAACGACTTGTGGTCATTTCAGGAATATTTTTACTCATGTTAATCTCCGTTGTTATTTACAGCGTTAACAACCCTACCATTTCAAAGTATGTATCTACTTTTAATCCGTTTTCTGAAAAAAGTGCAATATCACAGCGTGGAATGTTTGTGGAATATTCTTTAAATAAATTTTACAAAAACCCCTTGGGCAATGGTATTGGCTCGTTATCATCTCCTAAAGCAGAGAATGTTATTTTTGCAGGATACACTAATTTTCACAAAGAAAACCCCGACCCTGTTTATTACCACAGAGTGACAGATGCCTATATGGCTATGTCTTTGGCAGAAAAAGGAATCATAGGTTTTATTCTAATGATGCTATCTGTTATAGAAATATTTTACACCAACAAGAATAGGATCTCCTTATTATTTTTATTAGGATTTCTTATTAATTTATTGGGCACAGATATACCCAAACAAGGTTTCTTCTATTTTGTTTTGATAATTATATATTTTGAGATAAGTCAGCTTAACTTTAGAGATGAAAAAATTTTACTAATAGAGAAGACTTAGATGAATATAGGAATTGATGCGAAATGGTTTTTTAATGGGCCTCCAAGTGGACGAGTGGTAGTTCAGAATTTGGTGAAAGAACTCGCATCCAATAACTTCAAAAGACATAAATTTTTCTTTTTCATACCAAACAAGGATGAGAATTTAGAATTTCCTTATCATGCGGAAAATCTAAAGGTTGTTTATGTATCGCAAATCAACAATCTTTTTTCAAACCTGTTTGTTCTTCCTATGCATGCCAAACGTTTAAATCTCGACGTTATTTTATTTCAAAACTTCGGGCCTTTTTCAAAGTCTTTCCAAAGCATCGTATATATTCACGATTTATTGTACCTAGACTTTCCTCAATATTATGGCTTTAAAGAAAAGATGTATTTAAAGTTTTTGAAGCCATTGGCAAAAAGAGCGGATAAAATTGTCACGATTTCCGAGACTGAAAAGGAAAGAATTGTGAGGCATCAACTAGGGTTGTCAAGTAACATTCATGTCGTTTACCATGGAGTCAACAATAAATTTAAAGTGCTTGCTGATTTTAGCGACACAGAAATTGTGGCTGTTAGTGAGAAATATGATCTCCCTGATAGATTTGTTCTATATTTGGGTAGGTTGAACATTCGCAAGAATATCAAAAATTTATTACTTGCGATGAAATTAGTAGACATACCATTGGTAATTGTTGGTGAGCATGATCATAAAACAGATGATTTCAAAACCATTATAAAACAGCAAAATTTAGAAAATAAAATTATATTTACGGGATACGTAGATGCATCGGAAATACCCTTATTGTATTCTCTATCTATGGTTTTTTGCTTTCCTTCATTTGCAGAAGGATTTGGATTGCCTCCTTTAGAAGCCATGGCAAGCGGAACGCCAGTTGTGGTTTCAGACAGAACGAGTCTTCCCGAGGTATGCGGTGACGCCGCACTATATGTGGATGCGGATGATCCCAATGATATTGCTAAAAAGCTGAATTTACTGATTGAGTCCAGCAGCAAAAGGAAAGAATATAGTTTAAAAGGTATTCAAAGAGCTGAAAAATTTAAATGGAGCATTGCTGCGGAAAAATTGATAGCCATAATGGAATCAGACTATGATAGGTAAGATAATTTCAAAAATAAAAGGGGATAAAGATTATAAAATAGAAAGTCAGTATTCTAATAGAGAATGGTTCGTTTTACTTGACGAACGTATTTTTCAGATCTTACGAGGATTTATATCAAAAATCTGTTTAGTAAGAGCAAAAGGTCTTTTTTTTAAGGGAAGAAATGTAACTATAAAGCACAGAGGTTCTTTTAGTGCTGGCAAAAATTTAATTTTAGGAGATAATGTCTACTTAAATGCGCTTTCGTCTGATGGAATTAATTTAGGTGACAATATAACCATAGCACAGAATTCTATCTTAATATGTACTGGAGTAATCTCAAATAAGGGTACAGGTATCACCATTGGAGATAATTCAGGTATCAATGCATCTTGTTATTTTGGAGGACAGGGAGGAATTACCATTGGAAGTGATGTAATTATAGGACCTAACGTTAAAATATTTTCTGAAAACCATAATTTTGAAAACCCTGATATAATTATTAAAAATCAAGGGGTCACTCGTAAAGGCGTTCAAATTGGGAATGACTGTTGGATTGGAGCCGGAGCTACAATACTTGATGGTGTTATTTTACAAAGCAAAACAGTGGTGGCGGCAGGTAGTGTTGTTACAAAAAGTTTTGAAGGCAATTCCATTATCGGAGGAATTCCAGCTCGAGTTATTAAACCGATTTCATAATATAAAAAGTTAATACATATTAAAAATCAATTCTTTATCATATTATAATCCTTATCAACATGTGTTAAGTGATAAGAATAGGTATCAATAATGAACTTTAGAAATAACCAAATACATTTAGCCTTAATAATCATTTTCTCAATGATTTCGCTAATTTGGCTGTACTCTCAAAATAAATATATATTATTTGATGATGGTGTCTCCCAGGTTGAAATAACGGTTAACACAGATATTGATAAAAATGCGATTCCCATCTTGTATTTGGCAGCTAACAACCAAAGTGAGCTCAATTTTAAAACGCCCATTCAATTACAAAAAACTTCAGAAAACACGTATGCAGCTCAAATAGACGAAACTCTCAAACTGCGTTTCTTCCGATTGTATTTTAATAACCCAGGACAGTCCCTAAAATTTTATGGACTTAAAATTTCAAGTGATACTGATGTTAGGGATATCGATATTTCTAGAATCAAAAACTACGAAAAATTAAAATTCAAAAAATCTGATGTTGAGGATGCATTTGCCATTGACATCTACGCGACACAAAGTTATATTGAGATGCCTCAGAGATTGGTCTATCATGAAGATTTGAGCAATTTGTATATATATGCATTACTGCTGTTTTTCATTGCGTTAGTTGCCTTTCTAATTTTAAGAATGTTCAATATTGAATACCTCAACTTGACTAAGGTATCATTTTTTGGATTGCCATTATTGATACTATCAGTTTTTTGTCCTGCGCCAGTTTATAATGTAGCTTTGATATTAACGGTTGTTTTAAATATAAAAAAACTGCGCAATATTAATTTTAGACATCAAAAGATGAGCATTGTTCTTATTAGCTTTTTTCTAATCTACTTATTGAACAACCTTTTTGTTTCTGTCGACGGTTACCATGATATGAGTGTCGTTGATAGATTTCTGCCATTGTTGGTTTTAAGCCTAATCATTCCTGTGATAAGCAATAGAAATTACCTGATTTTTTTTCCAATTGCAGCGTTAATTTTAGGGTTTGGATTTTTATCAACTTCTGTACTCGATGCATTGATAAACAGAAATGAAGTATATCTATCTTTTGATTATTTCACGAAATACCTTCATCCAATTTATTATTCTTATTTATTGTTTTTCTCAATTTGCTATATCCATCTGACGATTAAGGATTTTAGAAAGTATTATTTCATTGGTGTTCTTTTTGTTTTTATGGTTTTTAGTGGCTCTAAAATGGTATTGATTTTTACATTGATTGCTATGTTCATTGACATTGTAAAAACGCATGAAACGGGGCTTTTGGCCATCCCATTGATATTGATTTTGATACTATTCTCTCCATTGAAGGATCGTTTTAATGATGTATTAAGAGTTGACGATACCTCAATATTGAAAGATAATCATATTGAAGATCCTTATGACGCCAGAATTAATGGACTTACGTTGAGACTTATTTTATGGCGGGAGGCACTTCAAACCATGGATGGCCCTGATTATTTGATTGGAAAAGGAGTTACAGATAGTGCAGAAGATGAACTTTCATTGCGCATTGGAGAACTCGGACTCACAAAGCACACAAGTTATAATCCTCACAATCAATATGTAGATACGTTTTGGAGAACCGGTATTATAGGATTATTATGTCTTCTGCTCATACCGATCTATGGTGTTTATTTTGGTTTAAAAAACAAAGACATTCTTTTGATACAATTTTCTGTGTTTATGTTTGCCATTATGTTTTCTGAATCTATTTTTGGAAGAGTGAATGGAATTTACTTTTTTACCATAGTTTTGTTGATCTTAATAAATTCAAAACCAAAACATGAACATAGCGATCATCGGAACTAGAGGCATTCCAAACAATCATGGTGGTTTTGAGCAGTTTGCGGAATATTTTTCTGTGTATTTGGCAAAAAAAGGACATGACGTATCGGTTTATAATTCGCACAACCATCCATTTCAAGACAAGGATTATAAAGGTGTCAACATAGTTCATTGCTACGATCCAGAATATAAAATAGGAACCAAAGGTCAGTTCATCTATGATTTTAACTGCATTAAGGATTCCAGAAAACGCAATTTTGATGTGATTTTGCAGCTGGGCTACACTTCTAGCTCCATCTGGTATTGGATGATGCCAAAAACCCCTTTAATTATCACCAATATGGATGGAATGGAATGGAAACGTTCCAAATATTCAAAAAAGGTTCGGAAATTTTTGGAATATGCTGAAAAACTGGTTGTAAAATCAAGTGATTATTTGATTTCTGATTCTATTGGAATTCAAGAATATATCAAAACCAAATACAATGTAGATTCAAAATTCATTGCATATGGCGCTACTTTGTTTACAGCTCCAAATGAAGATGTATTAACTGAATATGAGGTTAATGAAAATGACTATTGTCTTCTGATAGCACGTCTAGAACCAGAAAACAACATTGAAACTATTGTAGAAGGTTATGATGCTTCCAACGTCAATTATGATTTGATAATTTTTGGAGCTTTGAATGAGTATGGAAAAAGACTTCAGAAAAAATTTGAATACAACCCACATATTCGTTTCTTGGGTGCCAACTACAACCAAGATCATTTAAACAACTTAAGATACTATTCAAGATATTATTTTCATGGCCATTCAGTTGGGGGTACCAACCCATCGCTTTTAGAGGCAATGGCTTCGAACGCCTTGATAGTTGCCAATGATAATGTTTTTAATAAAAGCATACTTGAATCAGATGCTTTTTATTTTAAGGAAGCTGCCGATATTACCACTATATTGAATCAGGATACCGCATTTGAACATAAAAAAGAATTTACTGCTCAAAACGCAACAAAAATTGAGAAAAAATACACATGGGAAAGGATAAACTCCGAGTATGAGGACTTTATCTTGAATTGCAAAAAGGAGTCATAATGCTGAAAACGGATCTAAAGACCATTTTTTTAAAAATCAATTTTGGCGTTATATTTGGTCTAGTCGTTCTTCTATTTGGCTTTGACTTCATAGATAAATTAGAGATATTCTATGGTATTGACTTCCCTAAATTTAATCGATACATCAAGCTGGGGGCTGGACTATATGCCATTGGGTTCATAATTCTAAACCTTGCTTACCTGATAAAGAACCTGAAGTATTTAATTGTCACATCGGTAACTTTGGCATCGATTTTTGCCGTAAAATATAACTTTTGGTATTTGTATGCAGAAGAATTTTTAAGATATAGCTTTATTTTGATTTTGTTTCCCGTTCTACATTTTTCCTTTCATTATTCGAAGCATCAAGAATTTTTACGTCTGTTTTATTGGGTCATGAAAATTTTTGTAAGTGTCAATCTTCTAGTTATTTTAACAGGAATCGTGTTTGATATTGAAGTGTTTCACACCTACCAATATGGAAGGTCTGGCTATAATGGCTTGTTGTTAAGTCAAGGTTTGACACCTTATGTTTATATGTCTGCAACCGTGTTGTTTTGGGATAAAAAAGATTATGTTATGTTAACTTTGGTAATGATAGCGTCAATTCTTTCTGGAATTAAGGGCGTTTATTTAGGCGAGTTTATCTTGGTTGCTTTGCTACTATATTTCAGTAAAAGTATAAGCAACACCAACAAGTTGAGGTTTGGAATTGTAAGTTTGGTTGTCTTTATTCTTGTGACTACGATCATTTTTACGACATCAAAATTTCAGCAGGTCATTGAGGAAGATGGTATTCTTTCCGCAATTTTTTCCTATCGAACTGACAATCTTATGGAGATCATAGAGACAAGCCCAAAGGATAGCTATAATTATTTTATTGGAGTTATCGGGCTAGAAACTGTACGATTGGAAATGCAATTGATTGATATTTTGATGTTTTTCGGAATATTAGGTTTTTTGGTGTTTATTTATTTTATGCACGCTGTTTATATAGACATTGTGAAATCTAAAAATTCCAAAGCATTCTTTATTGCCGCATTATCCCTTTCGTTATTAAGTGGTAATCTATTTTATATTCCTATGTCAATCCTCTTGTTCTTTCTAACTTTATTTTGTTTGAATCAAAAAGCCACTCAAATTGACAGTATTTTGAGATAATCATTAAGGTTTTAGTGGTGCTCACTTATTTATTGTAATCCGCTCAATTTCACAATGACTTTCCTATTTTTGTAACCTATAAAAAAAATCACATGAAAATAAAAAATATTTGCTGTATTGGCGCTGGTTACGTTGGTGGACCAACCATGGCAGTGATCGCGCAACAGTGTCCGCATATAAAAGTCACAGTTGTAGACCTTAATGAAAAACGAATAGCAGACTGGAATGATACCAATCTTGATAATTTACCAATATTTGAACCAGGGCTAGATGCCATTGTTAAGGAAGCACGAGGAAGAAACTTATTTTTCTCCACTGAAGTTGATAAGGCGATTGATGAAGCTGAAATGATCTTCATATCTGTTAACACACCTACAAAAACCTATGGCAAAGGAAAAGGAATGGCTGCCGATCTAAAATATATCGAACTTTGTGCTAGACAAATCGCAAGAGTTTCTAAACAAAATAAGATTGTTGTTGAAAAATCGACCCTTCCGGTTCGAACAGCATCCGCCATAAAAAGCATTTTAGACCATACAGGCAATGATGTTAAATTTGAAATCTTATCGAATCCAGAATTTTTAGCAGAAGGAACGGCTGTACCAGATTTATTGAAACCAGATCGTGTATTGATTGGTGGTGATTCTACCCCAGAAGGAAGCGATGCCGTTCAAGCATTGGTTGATATTTATGCAAACTGGGTGCCAAAAGAACGTATCTTAACAACAAACGTATGGTCTTCGGAATTGTCAAAACTAACCGCAAATGCCTTTTTGGCACAACGTGTGTCTTCCATTAATGCCATGTCTGAAATCTGTGAAAAAACAGGTGCAGACGTCAATGAAGTCTCCAAAGCAATTGGTATGGACAGTCGTATTGGACCAAAATTTTTGAAAGCGTCCGTAGGGTTTGGAGGTTCTTGTTTTCAAAAGGATATTTTGAATTTAGTCTATATCGCAAAATCTTACGGATTGAATGAAGTCGCTGATTATTGGGAACAGGTCATCATCATGAATGAATATCAAAAGGAACGTTTCACTAATCAGCTGATTACAGCATTATACAACACTGTTTCTGATAAAAAAATCACTTTTTTTGGTTGGGCCTTCAAGAAAGACACTAATGATACTCGAGAATCCGCAGCCATCAAGGTCGCTGATAATTTGATGAATGAGCAGGCTAAAATATCGGTCTATGATCCCAAAGTAAGAGCTAAGCAAATGTATGCTGATCTCGATTACTTAAAAACGAGAGATAAGAACGAAAACAAAGACTTATTGATTGTCGAAACAGATCCTTATAAGGCATGTGACAAGTCTCACTGTGTTGCTATTTTAACCGAATGGGACGAATTTAAAACACTTGATTGGAATAAAATTTATAAAAATATGCTGAAGCCAGCCGTTATTTTTGACGGTAGAAGTCTTCTCGAAAGACAAAAAATGGAAGACATCGGGTTTATCTATTACAGTATAGGTAGCGGTATTACACAAGAATAACATTTAGAATCTAAAACAATTATGAAAAAAGTACTCATTACAGGCGCCGCAGGATTTTTAGGTTCTCATTTATGTGATCGATTTATTAAAGAAGGATTTGAGGTCGTAGGTATGGACAACTTCATTACTGGAGACGCTAAAAACATAAGCCATCTAAAATCCCATCCAAATTTTTCTTTCATTGAACATGATGTCACAGAGTATGTAAACATTGAAGGAGAACTTGACTATGTGTTACATTTTGCATCGCCTGCAAGTCCAATTGATTATTTAAAAATTCCAATTCAGACCTTGAAGGTGGGCTCTTTGGGCACACACAACTTATTGGGTTTGGCGAAAGCTAAAAACGCACGTTTGTTGATTGCATCAACTTCGGAAGTTTATGGCGATCCTTTAGTGCATCCTCAAACCGAAGAGTATTATGGTAATGTCAACACTATTGGACCTCGAGGTGTTTATGATGAAGCCAAACGATTCCAAGAATCAATTACCATGGCTTACCATCGTTTTCACGGATTGGAAACACGAATAGTTCGTATTTTTAATACATATGGACCTCGTATGAGGCTCAATGATGGACGTGTGATTCCTGCTTTTATGGGTCAGGCATTGAGAGGTGAAGACATCACTGTTTTTGGTGACGGTTCTCAAACGCGCTCATTTTGCTATGTAGATGATCAAGTAGATGGAATTTATAAATTGCTGTTGAGTGATTATTCGTATCCTGTTAACATCGGGAACCCACATGAAATTTCTATCAGGGATTTTGCAGAAGAAATAATTAAATTAACAGGGACAGACCAGAAGGTTATTTATAAGCCATTACCAGTTGATGACCCAATGCAAAGACAACCGGACATTAGTTTGGCTAGAAAATTATTGGGTTGGGAACCAAAGGTAGAGCGAGCGGAAGGCATGCGTATCACATTCGACTATTTTAAGAACTTATCAGAGGAAGAGCTTTTCAAAAGTGAACATAAAGATTTTGTCAAACATATAAAGAGATAAGTTGAGTTTATTCAAGCAAGGACGTTATTCAGGGTATTTAAGACCAATATCTTACCTTATTGATTTAAGTATCATTAATGGGCTTGCTATTTTTTATTTCTACAAGAATATTGATCCTATTGTATTTATAAGCGTTATTTCATTATCCTGGATGGTTTTATCCATTTATTCGAAATTCTATGAAGTGTATCGTTTCACTCGCGAAGTGACGATTTTAGCCCTGACGTTTCGTCAAATGGTGCTTTTTACACTTGTGATGTTCGCCTTTGCAGGCTATAATTACAATTTGCACATTTATCCCAATGTTATCTTCAAGCACGTCTTGATATCTTTTATAGGAATCGCGTTTTTTAAATTTACGCTCTATTATTTGCTTCAAAAGTATAGAACGTCGTTTGGAGGTAATTATCGCAAAACAGTCATATTTGGTGTCAATAAAAAAACCCTTGCACTTGAAAGTTTCTTCAATAAAAATCCGGAATACGGCTATATACATAAAAAAACTTTTAGTTTTAAAGAGAAAAAAGAGCTGGTTCTCAAAGATTGTTTCGAATACATTAAAAAAGAAGGTATCGACGAAATTTATTGTTCCATTTCAGAACTTTCAAACTTTCAAATCAATGAAATTTCTGATTTTGCAGATAACAACTTAAAGATCCTAAAATTCCTTCCCGACAATAAAGAAATCTATTCTAAAAAATTAAAATACGAGTATTACGATTATATACCAATACTGTCATTGCGGAATATTCCATTGGAAGATTCAATAAATACAGTTCTCAAAAGGTCTTTCGACATTTTATTTTCCAGCCTTATTATCGTTTTCATTCTATCGTGGCTCACACCTATTATTGCTATTTTGATTAAGATGGAATCCAAAGGTCCTGTGTTTTTTAAGCAATCTCGAAATGGGTTTAATTACCAGGAATTTGACTGTTTTAAATTCCGATCAATGATGCCCAACCAAGATGCACATCTGTACCAAGCAACTAGAGGAGACCAACGCGTCACTAAAATCGGAAAATTCATCCGTAAAACAAGTATTGATGAGTTGCCGCAGTTCTTTAATGTACTCTTTGGTGATATGTCAGTTGTAGGCCCACGACCACACATGGTAAGTCATACGAATATTTATGCTAAAAGGATCGATAAATTTATGGTGCGCCATTTTGTAAAACCAGGAATTACTGGTTTGGCACAAATCAGCGGATTTAGAGGTGAGATAGAGTCAGACAAGGATATTATAGGACGTGTGAAATATGATATTTTCTATATTGAAAACTGGTCTTTGCTACTAGACTTGAAGATTATCACTAGAACGTTCATCAATGCTGTTAGAGGCGAAGAGAAAGCGTACTAGAGATTCTTGATAAGCCTATCAAGTTGTTTTTCGAAGTCAAAATTTGAAACCGCTGTTTCTTGGATCCTTTTTCTTATACTTACTTCCAGTTCAAATTTGCGTATCCCAGAGATCACACGGTTTAGATCATTATAATCTCCAGCTTTGGCAATCCATCCCAAACGATGCTCTTTAATGACATCTTCACCTTCACCACCACCAAAATAAAGCATTGGAAGCCCTAATTTAGCGTATTCAAAAATTTTCGAAGGCACAGATCCATAAATACGATTAAGCAGCGGAATGATGGTCAAATCATATTGTAAAAGCACTTTATGCAGTTCTTGTCTGGTCACTTCACCATGATAGACAATAGGAAGACCAGGGTTGGATCTTATAAAGTCTTCAATTTGTTTCTGTTCGGCACCTTTTCCATAAATGTGAAATTCAAACGATTTATATTCCAATGATTCACAAAGTTTAAAAATCCCTTGCGCTATTCCTAACAAACCAGCGTAGACAATGGTAATAGGTTTTTCTTCTGAATGATGGGAATCCTTCAGATGAGGCGCTTCAAAATCTGGATAGTTTCGATATAAAAACGTTTTTTTTTCAGGAAACATGGATAAAACGTGGCTTAATATTTCATCACTTTGTCCTAAAACTAAATCAGCATTCTTATAATTAAACCGTTCTATTCGCTCCAACATACGATAGCTAAAATTCTTTTTGAAGGCTCCCAATTCCAAACCTGCAATGGGCCAAAGATCACTCACGTTTAAAATGAGGTGTCGCTTTTTTGATCTTAAAAACAACATACACGTAAAAGCAACCAATAATGGTGGTGATTGCACAATGACTTGTTTTGGGATTTTATGCCATAAAAAAAACCAAATCAAACTGAAACTGTAAGACAGCATCGCTAGCAATCGCAACAATTTGTTCTTTGAATTACTGGCATAAATCCAAAGTCGGTGGATGGTAACACCAGTTTCTATTTTGGTAGACTTAAATTGACCCTTGTAGTCATCAAAAATCTTTCCTGTTGGATAATTCGGTAGTGGAGTGAGCACCGATACTTTAAACTCTCGCTCTTTTAAACCTTCCGATAAATGATAGATTCTATTGGAAGCTGCTCCAGTTTCCGGTGGAAAATAACTCGTTATGATTAAAATCTCTTTCAAACCAATTGATAGATTTTAACTATATGTTCTATAATGCGCCGGGCTGCTTTTCCGTCCCACAATTCTGGAATTTGTCCTTTTTTCCAAGTGCAAGAAAGTAATTTTTCAAATGCGTCAGCAATTTTATTCTCATCATTACCGACAAGAACATTGGTTCCGATTTCGCAGGTTTCAGGACGTTCGGTGTTTTCACGCAATGTGATACAAGGCACATTCATCACTGTAGTTTCTTCTGTGATGCCTCCAGAGTCGGTTAACACGGCAAACGCATATTTCACCAAATAATTGAATTCCAAATACCCCAAAGGTTCTACATAATGAAGGTTTTCAAAATTTAGTTCTAAATCTTGAAGCAATTTTTTTGTTCGGGGATGCACTGGAAAAATAATTGGATAGTCTTTTCCTAACGTCACTATTTGAGAAATCAAAGCCTTCAATTGTCGTTCTTCATCTACATTGCTTGGCCTGTGAAGGGTCATTACCATGTATTTTTTTTCCTGCAAACCTAATTGTTCCCATAATTCAGGCTGCTTAAGGCGTTGCTCATTTTTTCTTAAGGTATCAATCATCACATTGCCAACAAAGAAGATTTGATTTTCTAAGAACCCCAATTTTTTTAGGTTGGCATTCGCATAGTTGGAAGTTGTAAAAAAGTAATCTGTGATACTATCAGTAACCATTCGATTAATTTCTTCAGGCATTCTCAAATCACCAGAACGAATCCCAGCTTCTACATGTGCCACTTTCACACCTTCCTTTTTAGCGACAATTGCACATGCCATCGTTGAGGTGACATCACCAACTACTAATACTAAATCTGTTGGATTTTGCTTCAAGTCTTTCTCAAAACCTATCATAATGGCTGCAGTTTGCTCTGCTTGTGTGCCACTTTTCACTTCCAAATTGACGTCCGGAAACGGAATATTTAATTCTTCAAAAAACGTATCACTTAAATTTTTATCATAATGCTGACCCGTATGTACCAATCTAAAATTGATATTAAATCCGTCTTCTTTTTTACTTTTTATAGCGTCGATGATGGGCGCTATTTTCATAAAATTGGGTCGTGCACCTGCGACAATGGTAATAATCATGTGTTTTGGTCTAATAAGGATGAAAATTGTTTCAATTTACCACTTTTTGAGCGTTGCAATTGCTCTTGTCGTTCAAAAAGTATGGTCAATCCCTTTTCGAGATAATGTTCCATTTCTTGGGTAATGATCTGTATGTTGTCTTCAGTAAGCGGTTGCGCACTCACATAACTGATTTTAAAAGTATCTTTTTTGACTTGCTCCACAATGAATTCCTTCACATTGCCATCGTCTTCAACAATACTTTTTGTGATGTAGTAAAAAGTTAAGCCAGCTGCTTTTTTTCCACTTGGTAAAATTGCAATATCATTAGTTCGCCCAACCAGTTTTTTTAAAATCGGTTTTCTAATGGTGCTTTCTTCAGAAAGAATACCAATATCTCCAATGTCGTATCTTATGAAGGGATGTGCCTTGTTGTAGAGTGAGGTTATTACGATGCGTCCTTCTTCGCCATTGGGAAGCGGATGGTTATTAGTATCCAAAATTTCCACAAACAAAGTTTCACTATTCACTTGCCATTCATCTTTTGGGTTTTGGAAGGCAATCAAATCCAATTCTGAAGCGCCATATTCATTGATTATGGGAACTCCAAATTGGTTTTCCATCAGGATTTTGTCTTCGTCAAACAACATTTCGGAGGTGACTACACAGGCTTTCAGACTTGGGCACATACTTGACAGTACAATGTTTTTTCTACTTAAATATTTAGCAAATTGAACAATGGCACTTGTGTAACCATTGATATAATCGAAATCGGTCTGTTTGAATTTTTTTAGGTGATTTTCGAAGGCTTCATCACTCATGTCAAATACCGAAAAACGAAAGCGTTTGCTCAATGCATCCTTAAAACGCTCCTTGTAATAGCCTTTCAAATCTAACGGAATTCCGTAAAAACGTGCTTGTTTTGAGCTATTAAAATCCAAATCAAACCAAGAGAACCGATCTTGAATGACAGCCCAGGTCAAGGCATGGCAGAATTTATCTTTTGCAAAAATAAAAGGATCACCCGAAGAACCGGATGTTTTATTGACATATACATTTTTCGATGAAAATTCTTCTGACACGCGTTCCAATAAAGGTTTTTGCAAATCGCGTTTAGTCATTACTGGAATCGAATGCCAATTTTCAACCTTGTTGTCTTTTACCAAAGATTTATAAAAATTGTTTTGCTTCAAGTGGTAGGAGAGAATCTCTTGTTTTTGTTGCTGGAGGTAAGTTTCAAATTCAGTGTCATTTTTATGATGAATTGTAAGCAAAGCCCGTTGTGCTTTCTTAATTGGAAAGCCATTGAGTTGCATGGAAAGGTCAAATAATTTCAACTGAAATTTTAAAATCTATGTTGCCGTAAAGTAAAGAAATTTATTAAACACTGACACTCATTCATTAATCAACATTTGGAAGAGCTCAAAAAAGATTCGTGTATTCGTGGCATAAACTTTATTTTTGTAGCAAACAACACAACTATGAATATCCTTATTTTAGGTTCAGGCGGAAGAGAGCACACCTTCGCTTGGAAAATCGCTCAAAGTCCTTTATGTCAATCGCTTTTTGTGGCTCCAGGAAATTCTGGCACAGCACAAATTGCACAGAATGTTAATATTTCCGTCACAGATTTTGAAGCCATTAAAGAATTGGTACTTACAAAAGATATAGAAATGGTGGTTGTTGGGCCAGAGGATCCATTGGTGGAAGGTATTCATGATTTTTTTCTGAATGACAACCGTCTAAAAAATGTTGCTGTGATTGGTCCTCAAAAAGCAGCAGCACAATTGGAAGGCAGCAAGGAATTTGCCAAAGAATTCTTATTTAGACACAATATTCCGACAGCCGCTTATCAATGTTTTGATGCCAACACTGTTGAGGAAGGCTTTAAATTTTTAGAAACTTTAAAGCCACCTTATGTTTTGAAGGCAGATGGATTGGCAGCAGGAAAAGGTGTCGTCATCTTGAATAATTTAAATGATGCGAAAGCTGAATTAAAACACATGTTGGTGGATGCTAAATTTGGCTCCGCAAGCAAGAAAGTGGTGATCGAAGAGTTTTTGGATGGTATCGAATTGAGTTGTTTTGTCTTAACGGATGGCAAGCATTATAAAATTCTTCCGACCGCAAAAGATTACAAGCGTATTGGTGAAGGTGACACAGGACTAAACACAGGCGGAATGGGAGCCATTTCTCCAGTACCATTTGCGGACGAATCGTTTATGGAAAAAATCGAAAAGCAAATTGTAAAGCCAACTGTTTTGGGATTCCAAAAAGATAATTTACCATATAAAGGATTTGTATTTATCGGTTTGATCAAAGTGGGCGATGATCCAAAGGTAATTGAGTACAACGTGAGGATGGGAGATCCCGAAACCGAAGTTGTTTTACCAAGACTAAAGAATGATTTGGTGGAGTTATTCCAAGCTGTCGCAAACCAAACTTTGAACGAAAAAGAAATCATCATTGATGAACGTGCGGCCACGACAGTCATGTTAGTCTCCGGCGGTTATCCTGAAGCTTATGAAAAAGGAAAAGAAATTACGGGACTAGAAAACATTGAGGGTTCCATTCCATTCCACGCTGGTGCTCTAGTGAAAGATGGGAAGATCCTAACGTCCGGTGGACGTGTTATGGCCATCACTTCCTATGGAAAAACGTATCAAGAAGCCATAAAAAAATCTTATCAAAATATAGAAAAACTACATTTTGATAAGATGAATTATCGTAAAGATATAGGTTTCGACTTATAGGTAAGAATGAGAAGTAACGCTTTTATCTTCTTCATTGTTATCGTTATAACCTTTTAATTGAATCATCCAATATACCATGGCAGCCATTCCCACAATGACAAAAATCCAAGACATGAAGTTTGCTCCCCACCAACTTTCCAACTGCATTGCTCTCAACGCATCAAAAGGCACAAATAATACATTTACAAATAAATCTTCTATACCGTAGAAAAAGTCTTTCATTTGAGTGTTTTTTATTGTTTTTATTGGACAAATGCAATGTCTAATAAGATTTTAGAGTGTTCTGAACCTATTCACACCCCGCATTTCATTCCAATATATATTATATTTACACCACAAAATTACATTTTATTTCTGATTCTTTATAATAGTCGCTTAAATTCATTGTCAAATTAAATGATTACAAATTTTTTCAAGCAAGCAAAACCTATCCACTTTGTCCTGATAAGCACATTTTTGCTGATGGTGTTTATTGCTTCAAAAATGTATGTCATTCAGGAAGCTCTGACGGTTCAATTATTTGCGAAACAGGCTTTTTATTTTGCGATTGTTCTTGCATCGCTCTTTCTCCTGGATTTTTTTGCCAGCAGAAACAGTCTAACTAAAAAAAACAGTTACAAATTATTAATGTTTGGATTGTTCATGGCAATGCTACCCGAAACCTTGTTGAACTCAAGAACTTTAATGGCCAATTTTTTCATCTTATTGGCATTACGACGCATCATAAGTCTTCGAACTCAAAAAGACATCAAGAAAAAATTATTCGATGCGGCATTTTGGATAAGTATTGCCACATTGCTCTACTTTTGGGCTATCTTATTCTTTGTTTTGATATTTGCTGCGATGATTTTATACTCAATTATCAATATCAAAAATTGGATTGTCCCGCTAACAGGTGTCTTGGCAGTCATTATAATTTGGATTTCTGTGATGTTGGTGATGAACAACGATTTCACGGATTATTTTGAAGAGCTGTTCGTGTATAATTTTGATTTCACAGGATTGAATTCCGCCAGAATCATCATTTCTACTACCATTTTAATTTCTTATGGAACTTGGGCATCTTTCTATTTTATAAAACACCTCAAGGATAAGTCTAAAAGTCTTCGCCCTTCATTTACCATCATCATCATTTCTTCAATTATTGCGTTGTTGATCATTCTAATTTCTCCGTACAAAGATGGAAGCGAATTTATTTTTATGTTCGCCCCTTTATCCATTATTATGACCAATTATTTGGAAGTCACAAAAGAAAAATGGTTTCAAGAAGTGCTCATTTGGGTATTGGTCTTAATTCCGGCAGTGTTCTTAATTCTGTAGTTTTTCACCAAAAGCCAAATCGCCAGCATCACCAAGTCCAGGAATGATATAGCCTTTATTATTTAACTCTTTGTCAATCGTTGCGATCCATAAATGTGTATTTCCTTTGAGATGTTTTTGAACATAATCGACACCAGATTGTGCGCCAATGACACTCACTAAATGAACTTCTTTGGGTGTTCCGAAAGGTTTCAAAGCCTCAAATGTGGCAACCATAGACTGACCAGACGCCAACATGGGATCAGCCAAAATAAGTGTTTTCCCTTCCAGACTTGGACAAGCTAAATATTCAACAATGATCTCAAACGTTTCAGGGTTTTTTTGATGTTGGCGATATGCTGAAATAAAGGCATTCTGGGCATCATCGAAATAATTAAGTAATCCATGATGCAATGGAACTCCAGCTCTCAAAATAGAACACAAGACAATCTCGTTTTTTGGTAGATTGATGTCGCAGGTACCTAGAGGCGTTGTTATTTGTGATGGTTGATAATTTAATTTTTTGCTCAATTCATAACCTAAAAGTTCTCCGATACGTTCAATATTTCGTCTAAAGCGCATGCGGTCTTTTTGAATATTGACATCGCGCATTTCAGAAATAAAGGTGTTTAAAATTGAATTTTCTTCAGATAGATTATGAATTTGCATAAGGTGTTTGTTGAGGTTTTGAGTGGTAAAGTTAATTAATTTAGGCTTATATTTACAGTCTCAAAAATCACAACGAATGTTTTCAAAAAAAGCCAATACTATATTTCAGGATGTAATTAAAACCTATCACCTCAAAAATACGGTTGACCAAGTATTTACTAACGAATATGATAAAGAAACCAATCTTTTAGAACACTTGTTATATCGTAAATGTTGGATAGACACCGTTCAATGGCATTATGAAGACATTATTCGCGATCCAAACATCGATCCGGTTGCAGCACTTAAATTGAAGCGACAGATAGACGCCTCCAACCAGGATCGAACTGATATGGTGGAATATATCGACAGTTATTTTTTGCAGAAATACAATGATGTAGCAGCAAAACCGAATGCCACAATAAATACTGAAAGTCCAGCTTGGGGAGTTGATAGACTGTCTATTTTGGCCTTAAAAGTGTATCACATGGAAGAGGAAGCAACCAGAAAAGACGCTTCAGAAGCACATCGATCAACTTGTCAAAGCAAATTAGAAATTTTGCTTGAGCAAAGAGTTGACCTCTCAACGGCCATCGACACCTTGCTAAACGACATCAAGAATGGCGACAAATACATGAAAGTCTACAAACAGATGAAAATGTACAACGACGACGAGCTAAACCCTGTGTTGAGAGGCCAAAAATAATTCCTGCTAAAGGAAGAATCTCCTTTTAGAGATGTCAAAACCCATAAAACACCTCCTTATCATTCGACTCTCCGCCATGGGAGACGTTGCCATGACAGTTCCCGTTTTAAAGGCGTTTACAGAACAATATCCAGAAATTAAACTGACGGTATTGACACGAGAATTTTTTAAACCATTTTTCAAGGATTTAAAGAATGTGACTGTTTTTTCGGCGGAACCTGATGGCAAACACAAAGGTATATTTGGACTCTACAAATTATCTCGAGAATTAAAAAAACTCCAGATTGATGCCGTCGCAGACTTTCATGATGTTTTACGCAGCAAAATTTTAAAGTTCTTTTTTTTGGGAATTAAGGTCATTCAAATTGATAAAGGGCGAGATGAAAAAAAGGCGCTCGTTTCCGGAAAGAAGTTTCTTCAACTTAAAACAACCTTTCAGCGATATGCCGATGTTCTGGAGACTTTAGGATTTCCAGTGGATTTGAATAACCCATCATTCCCTGAACGGAAAGATCTCAATGAAAAAACGCTAACTATTGTTGATGAAAACAGAGCCTTCAAATGGATAGGCATTGCACCATTTGCTGCTTATGAAGGTAAAATGTATCCGTTACAAATGATGGAAACTGTCATTGAATCACTTTCAAAAAAACATAAAATCATTCTGTTTGGTGGTGGTGAAAAGGAAATTCAAAAATTGAATGCCCTGGAATCTAAATTTGAAAATGTGACAACCGTTGCTGGAATGTTGACTTTGGAGGAAGAGTTAGACCTCATTTCAAATTTGGATGTGATGCTTGCCATGGATTCTGGTAATGGACATATGGCCGCAATGCTAGGCATAAAAACAGTGACACTTTGGGGTGTGACACATCCATTTGCAGGCTTTCGTCCATTTAATCAGCCAGAAGAGTATTCAATCGTTACCAACCGTAATATTTATCCGTTAATTCCGACTTCAGTGTATGGTAATAACTACCCTGAAAGCTATAAAGACTGCATAAAATCAATCTATGTGGATGATGTTGTTAAAAAGATCGAATCTATTCTTTGATCAGATTTCACTTTAAATCTAATAGTATAGCGGTCTATTTTCTAAAATCCATCTCTAAATATCATCATAATCCACACGAATCGTCGGAGTTGTTGGGTGCGCCTGGCACGTGAGAATCAACCCTTCTTCAAGTTCACCATCGGTCAAAATATTGTTTTGTCGCATCGTCACTTCTCCTTCCGTTAGGCGCGCTAGACAACTACTGCAAATTCCACCTTGGCACGAGTAAGGCGCGTCAAGATTTTCTGAAAGCGCAGCGTCTAAAACAGACTTTTTTTGATCCATGACAAAGGTTGTTTCCTCATCATCGAGCATCACTGTCACTTGCGTTTTACCATCAATTAGATGGTCATCAATCGGTTTTGCTGGCGTGGTAACCGTGAATAATTCAAACAAAATTTGAGAATCATTGATTCCAGATTCTAATAGCACATCTTTTACAGTGTGAATCATAGGTTCCGGACCACAAATGTAGAAACGATCAAATTTGGTATCCTTATAATCATTCTTCAATAGGAAATTGATTGTACTTTTTTCAATGCGTCCAAAAAGCGCTTTGTCTTCTTGAGATTGACTGTATACAAAATGCAGTTTTAAACGCTCCTGATATTTAGATTGTAAATGCAATAATTCATCTAAAAAAATAGTGTCTTTCGGTGATTTATTCCCATAAACCAATACAAAACTGCTATTTGGTTCGCCTTCCATGACAGATTTGAGGATACTCATCACTGGTGTAATGCCACTACCTGCGGCAAATGCTGCGATGGTGCGGCTGATGGATGGATTTGGCTCAAAAATAAAGCGACCGTTTGGTGGTGCAACTTCTAGAACATCTCCAACTTTTAATTGCGAATTCGCAAAAGAAGAAAAACTGCCATCTTTTACGGCTTTTACCGCTACTTTCAGAATGCCAGATTTGGGAGATGAACAAAGTGAATAATCGCGACGCAACTCGGTGCCGTTTAATACCGATTTTAAGGTGATGTATTGTCCAGCTTTAAACTGATAAATATCTTGCAGTTCCGATGGCACTTGAAAACTTATCGTTGTAGACGATTCGGTTTCTTTATGGAGTTCGCTAATAGCGAGTTTATGAAATTGAGACATGAAATTCTTTTTTGCAAAAGTAAGAAACATTCATAGAATCACATTTTGATTGTAACAAAAAGTATTTTAATATTACTAATCTATCGAACACAACCAAAATTATCATGATAAAACACTTTCTAAATCTCGAATGGAAACAGTTTTTTAGGTCTGCAACCATGGGTAAAAGCATTGCCTTGAAAATTTTGATGGGTTTTTTCGCACTCTATTTCATGGCTACTTTTTTGGTTTTAGGTGTCGCTTTATTCCCTGCCCTAAAAGAATTTTATCCTGACCAAGACCCATTTATCATCGTCAACAGTTTTATCTTTATTTGGATTTTGGGCGATTTGATGGTTCGCTTTTTCTTTCAGAAATTACCAGTCATGAGCGTAAAACCGTTGTTGACACTTCCCATCAAAAGAAGGAGCGTAGTTAATTTTGTGTTGGGAAAATCCATGTTTTCCTTCTTTAATTTTCTGCCTCTATTTGCAATCATTCCATTTGGTATCACCTTGCTTTTAAAAGATTATAATCCAAGTTCAGTAATTACTTGGATGGTGTTGATGGTTCTGATTTCTCTGATCAATAACTTTTTGAATTTTATTATTGAAAGTCTTTCGGCAGAAACAGAATTGTCTTTTTTGCCAATAATAGTTGTCATAACTGTTTTGTATGGGTTGAATCATTTTGAAATCATCAATATTTCCGAAGGTTTATCAGAGGGAATAATTACCGTTACTGAAAACCCATTATTGCTACTGATTCCTTTCAGTTTATTGGCAGTTTTATATCTTTTGAATTTTAAAATATTAAGACAAAAGCTATTTTTGGACCATTCCCTAAAAACGAAAATTGAAAAGGTCTCAACTGCCAATCTCGACTGGACGAATAAATTTGGAGATATTGCACCATTTATGCAACTCGATCTAAAACTCCTATGGCGCAACAAACGGCCGAAGTCTGCTGTATGGATGCTTCTACTCGGTTTAATGTACGGATTGTTCTTTTACCCACAACCCATGTACCAAGAACAAGTGTGGTTATATGCTTTCATTGGAATTTTTGTCACAGGGATCTTCCTGATTAATTTTGGACAATTTATTCCAGCTTGGGACAGTGGTTATTACAAATTATTGATGAGTCAAAACATCAAATATGAGCAATATCTTAAATCGAAATACACATTAATGACCCTGAGCGTTATCATTCTTTTTGTCCTGAGCATTCCTTATATTTATTTTGGATGGAAAATATTACTGGCTCATTTCGCAGCAGCAGTTTACAATATTGGCGTGAACACCTACGTCATTTTGATAGGAGGATCTTTCAACCGAAAAAAAATCGATTTAAATCAACGAGCCGCTTTCAATTTTCAAGGCACAGGAGCCGTTCAATGGATTATTGGGTTACCCTTGATGCTATTGCCAATGGCAATTTTTGCTGCGGCTTACTTTATATTCAATTTTGAAGTGGGAATTGCTGTTTTGGTAGGCATCGGATTGTTGGGAATTGTATTCCACCAAAAAATAATGACCTTTATTACCACGAAATATTTAGATTCAAAATATAAAATGATCAAAGCTTTTAGCGAAGACGAATAAAACAAACGATATTATGATAACGACATCAAACCTTACCAAGAAATATAACGATACCACCGTCTTACATATAGAAACCCTCACCATTCCCAAAGGCCAAAGTTTCGGACTCGTAGGCAACAATGGTGCAGGAAAAACGACTTTTTTCAGCTTGCTGTTGGATTTGATTCAACCAACAACCGGTCACATTGAAAACCATGACGTTTTGGTTCATGAAAGCGAAGATTGGAAACCTTTTACGTCGTCATTTATCGACGAAAGTTTTCTGATTGGTTATTTAACGGCGGAAGAATATTTCTATTTCATTGGAGAGTTAAGAGGTCAGAACAAAGCTGATGTAGATAGTTTGGTAGCGCAATTTGAAGATTTTTTCCATGGAGAGATACTTCATCAGAAAAAATATTTGCGAGATTTAAGCAAAGGAAACCAGAAAAAAGCAGGTATCGTTGCTGCTTTGATAGGTAACCCCGAAGTCATCATTCTCGATGAACCTTTTGCAAATCTCGATCCAACCACACAAATCCGATTAAAAGCCATCATTAAAGAACTGGCGGAAACCAAAGGCGTCACAGTCTTAATTTCAAGCCATGATTTAATGCACGTCACAGATGTTTGTGAACGTATCGTTGTACTAGAAAAAGGCGAAATTGTTAAAGATTTGGCGACAAGTGAAGCTACTTTAAGAGAATTGGAAGCGCATTTCGCAGGATAGCACAATGTCCTGCAGAACTCGAAGATTCACGCAGACCTATTCCTGTTTTCTGCGAAATCTGCGGGAAACCTTTCATATAGTTGTCCATCTCTAAAACTTGGCATCTTTGCGACTTTGCGTCTCTGCGGGCTAAAACCCATACACTCGAAAAGTCCCTAAAATTTCCCAATAATTCAAAAAGATGCTTATTTTTACGGCAGTGCATACTATTTGCGCCTGTTTTTAGTTATCTATAAACCAAATACAACCACATTGAATACATCTTTAAAAGCCATACTTCTGTTACTGGGTGCATCACTTGTGATCACAAGTTGCTCTCGGAAAAACGATACGTTTATCAACAGAAATTTTCATGCGCTTGGTACCAAATATAACATTCTTTACAATGGAGAAATTGCTCTTGAAAATGGACGAGATGCAGTAGACAACGCTTTTACGGATAATTATTGGGAATTACTCTCGGTGGAACGCATGCAGGTGGATGAAGAGGTAATGTTGCCGGGACAGTCAAAAAATGCCGATTTTGAACGTGCAGAGGAAAAAGCCATTAAAGCAGTTCAAAAACATGGTATGAACATCAATGGAAAGGAACACAATCCACAAATTGATGAAGCCTATTTGTTGTTGGGACAAGCACGTTATTTTGACCAACGATTTGTGCCTGCTTTAGAAGCTTTCAATTATATACTATATAAATATCCAGCAAGTGATAAGATTAATACGTCCAAAGTTTGGCGTGAAAAAACCAACATTCGAATGGAAAACGAAGAGTTGGCAATCAAAAATCTTAAACGCTTGATTGATCAGGAAGTTTTGAACGACCAAGACATGGCAGATGCAACATCGAGTATGGCCCAAGCTTATATTAACCTTAAAGCGAAAGATAGCGCACTGACACAATTGGCAATAGCCGCCAAGTTTACCAAAAAGAATAATGAAAAAGCACGCTACAACTACATCAGAGGTCAACTTTATAATGAATTTGGCGACAAGGACAGCGCTAACATCGCTTTCGATGAGGTGATCGAATTGCATCGAAAAATTCCAAGAGCTTACTATATCAATGCACATTTAGCGAAAGCGAGCAATTTCGATTTGGAAACAGGTGATCAAGTTGCTTTTTTGGAATATTTGACCGATTTGGAAGAAGACCGAGAAAATCGTCCGTTTTTAGGGAAGATCTATTATCGCATTGCAGAATTTCACAAACAAAAGAAGTCGGATTCGCTTGCCATTGCATATTATAACAAATCGCTTCGTTCTCAATCAACGGACAAACCACTTCGTGCTGTAGATTATACAACTCTTGGCGACATGAATTTTGATGTTGCGGAATATAAAATCGCTGGTGCCTATTATGATAGCACGATGAACAACATGGTTTTAAATAGCAAGCCATATAGAACCATCAAGCGAAAACGAGAAAATTTGGATGATGTCATTTACTATGAAGACATCGCAAAAATAAATGATAGTATTTTAAACCTAGCGAGCCTTTCGGAGGCCGATCAATTGGCTTTCTTTACAGAATATGCCAATGATTTAAAAATGAAAGCTGAAGCTGCCAAAGAAAAAGAAGAAGCGGCAAAGCGTCTAAATACAGGACTTACCACTACAAATGAAGTCAACATTGGGATTACAAGAAGTGATGCGGCCAACAATAAAGCAAGTGGCGGCAAACCACAATTCTATTTTTACAATACAACGACTGTTTCCTATGGCAAGAATGAATTTATAAAGATTTGGGGAGATCGTTCCTTGGCTGATAACTGGCGACTTTCTGATACAAGAAACAACGGACTGGTGGCATTTGAAAATAACCCACAATTTACTGATGCATCGGAAGATGAATTATTCGATCCAGAATTTTATATCTCAAAAATTCCAACAGACCAAAATGTATTGGATAGTATTGCCAAAGAACGAAATTTCGCTTATTACCAACTAGGTTCGATATATAAAGAGAAGTTTAAGGAATACACCTTGGCAAAGAATAAACTGGAAAAATTGTTGGATAACAATCCAGAAGACCGATTGATACTTCCTTCTAAATATAATTTGTATAAAATATATCAGGAAGTGAACCTTACCTCTGAAGCAGAATTGGTCAAAAATGATATTATGAACAATTATGCGACATCTCGCTATGCGGAGCTTTTGAGAAACCCAGATTCAGGCTTGGCGAAGGATGAGAATAGTCCTGAAGCTCTATATGAAAAACTATATGCGGAATATAGCGATCAAAAATTTCAACAAGTCATTGACCAAGCAGAAGTTTATGTCACTCAATTTGAAGGCGAGCCGATTGTTCCTAAATTTGAGATTTTGAAAGCTTCGGCACGAGCGCGATTGTATGGTTTTGAAGCCTACAAAGAAAGTGTCAATTTTATTTCTTTGACCTATCCTAATTCTCCAGAAGGAAAACAAGCTCAAACAATTATGCAAACTGTAATCCCAACACTTGAGAAGAAGGAATTTGCAAAGGATGAAGAGTCAAAGAAATTCAATGTAATTTATCAGTTTAATAATGCCTCCAACGAAGATATTGATGCATTCATTAAAAAATTGGATGATGAAATAAAAGAGATACGCTATTATGACATGTCTACATCCAAGGATATTTATGATAAAAACACCACTTTTGTCGTTGTACATGGACTGAAAAGCATTCAAGGTGCAAGTGGTTTTGCAGACCTATTGCAAGAAAGAAAATCGAAAATTACTAGACCTTACATTGCGATTTCATCAGAAAATTATGGAATTATTCAAATGCATAAGAATTTAATGGATTATTTAGCCTTACAATAAACTAATACAACTAACCATGTTTACAGGTATAAAAAAAGATTCTATGGCAACAGAAACAGGAACACAGCAAAATACAATTGCTAAGGGCTCTACGATTACAGGAGATATTGTCAGCGATGGCGATTTTAGAATAGAAGGCACTATCCAAGGCAATGTAAAAACGCCTGGCAAAGTCGTGTTGGGCAGAACAGGAATCATCAAGGGGACTTTAACCAGCGCCAACGCAGATATTGAAGGTAAGTTTTCTGGTAAATTGATACTCACTGACACGCTATCATTAAAATCAACTGCATACGTAGAAGGCGAAGTGGAAGTAGGTAAGTTGGCTGTAGAACCAGGAGCGACTTTCAACGCCACATGTGTGATGAAAGGCACCGTAAAAGAAATGGGTAATGGATCAAGACCACAGCAACAAGAACGAAAAGAAGGGCAATCCGCTTAATTCTTCGTACGCAAAATATTCAGGTATTGCTATCCAGATGTTTGCCATAATTGGTATCGGTAGCTTCATAGGGGTAAAACTGGACGAGCATTATAATAATGATGGTAATCTTTGGACCATCATATTATCTTTATCGTCCACAATTCTGGCAATTGTTTATGTAATAAGACGTATTATTGCAAACTCAAAATAAGGCCATTCATGACTTCTGAATTTAAAACCAGACAACAAAATTTCCTGTTCCAAATCGTTATTTTAACCTTGGTACTTTGGGGTATCCATAGTTATTTGCTTTCCTATTTTGATGAGAGTCTGGAATTATTTTTTCCAGTATGGCAAATTTATGTGTTTCATTTTGCCATAACAACCTTGTTTTATACCATCATCAATTATAGATATTCAAGTGGTAAAACGGACATCTTTAATCTCTTTATGGGAAGCACATTTGTCAAGATGATCTTGTCCATTGTATTTCTTTTACCACTCTTACTATCAGACTTGGAGAAGAAACAGCCCGATGTATTTAACTTCTTCATTCCCTATTTTTTATACCTATTTTTCGAAGTCTATTCGATTACAACATTCCTCCAAAAGAAGCCCTGAAAATCATTCAATTAATATTGATAAAAAAAGTGTTTGACAATTAGGATAATGTGCGTACATTTGCACGGAATTTAGAGCAAGGTATTTTTAAGCTATTCGGAATGACATTAAACACTTTAAGAGCCGTATTTTTTTTAGTTTTTTCTTTAGTACTTACCACCGTTGGTTTTGCGTCAGAAGAAACTGACGATAAAGACAAAGAGCCATTCAATGCTAAAGAGATGATTATGCATCACGTAAAAGATGCACATGAAATCCACCTTATGGACTGGAGTAAAAAGCCAGTGACCATTGCCCTACCTATAATTCTTTGGACAGACAATGGATTGACCACCTTTATGTCAAGTGAATTTCATCATGACGATTCAGGTCATCACATCGTTCAAAAAAATGGAATGAAATTCGTAAAATATCACGAAAAAATATATCAATTAGATTCAAATGCCGAAGCTGTGGCTTTTGATGCAGAGCATCATCCAACTAATGCCTCTACACCTTTGGATTTTTCAATAACCAGAAATGTCGCAATGATGTGGTTTTCTGTGATTGTCATTCTGCTGATATTTATTTCTGCAGCTAGAAAATATAAATCATCCAACAACAATATGCCGAAAGGTATTGCAGGTTTCGTAGAACCATTAGTGGTTTTTGTTAGAGACGAAATCGCGAAACCAATGATTGGTGAGCATAAATATAAAAAGTACATGCCATTTTTATTGACCGTATTCTTCTTTATATGGATTAACAATATTTTTGGATTGATTCCTATTGTAAACAATGCAAACGTGAGTGGGAATATCGCATTTACTTTAACCTTGGCGGTTTTTACATTCATCGTTGTGAACGTGAGTGGAAACAAAAACTATTGGAAACATATTTTTTGGATGCCTGGAGTTCCAGTGCCGATGAAAATTTTCTTGATGCCTATCGAGATCGTAGGGATATTTGTTAAACCAATATCACTTATGATTCGTTTGTTCGCTAACATTACAGCAGGACACATCATCATCTTGGCATTAATGTCCTTAATATTTATTTTTGAAACAGTAGCGGTCGCTCCAGTGTCTGTAGCTTTCGCCCTGTTTATCGGTTTGATAGAAATTGTAGTAACTGCAATTCAAGCCTATATATTTACTGTGTTGTCTGCCCTATATATAGGTATGGCAACCGAAGAAGCGCATCATTAATTAATTTAAATTTTATAACTATGACTATTACAGGAATCGCAGCAATCGGAGCTGGTTTAGCAGCAATTGGAGCTGGAATGGGAATTGGAAGAATCGGTGGTTCTGCTATGGATGCCATGGCACGTCAACCGGAAATCCAAGGAAAAATCCAAACTTCAGCACTTATTTTAGCGGCTTTCGTTGAGGCAGTAGCACTTTTTGGTGTTGTTGCGGCATTAATCGTTTAATTATGATTACAGATACAGAGGTAACGGTTGGTTGCCTCTGTATTTTAAAATTTAAATTGAGTAACTAATAAATAGTAAGAAATGGATTTAATTACACCTGGATTAGGACTTGTAGTTTGGACAGCATTAACCTTCTTGTTTTTGCTAATCATTTTAAGAAAATTCGCATGGAAGCCAATTCTTGGAGCTGTGAATACACGTGAAGAAGGTATTGAGCAAGCATTGCTTTCAGCTGAAAATGCTCGCAAAGAAATGCAAAATTTGAAAGCGGATAATGAGCGTATCTTAAACGAAGCACGTGCAGAACGTGAAGCAATGTTGAAAGATGCTCGCGACATCAAAACTAAAATGATTGCTGATGCTAAAGAAGAAGCACAATCACAAGCCAACAAAATGATTGAACAAGCTCAAACGGCGATTGAAAGTGAGAAAAAAGCAGCAATGGCAGAATTGAGAAATCAAGTAGCTACCTTATCAGTGGATATAGCTGAAAAGGTAGTGCGTCAAGAATTATCCAACAAAGACAAACAATTACAATTAGTTGAGTCGATGTTGAGCGATGCAAAATTGAATTAAAAAAGATGTAGTCTAGATACATTGGGTAAGTCCACCTTCTTTATCTAACCTCTAATATCTAAAAAAAAATGGCACATACAAGAGCAGCAATACGATACGCAAAGGCGATTTTAGATTTATCGAAAGAACAACAAGTGGATAAATCGGTTTATGATGACTTAAAGTCAATCGCAAATTCAGTTGCCGCAAGCAGGGAATTGAACGATATGCTTCATAGTCCTGTCGTGCCTTCTGCAACAAAGAAATCAGCGTTGTTGGCAGTGTTTCCAGATTTGAACAAATCGACTGTTAACCTAATTGACACACTTATTTCAAACAAGCGCATCAATATTTTAGGAGATGTTGCAGACACATATAAAACGTTATTTGATGAAGAGCAAGGTGTTCAAGTTGCAAAAGTGACCACTGCAGTTCCTTTGAATGATGAATTGAAGAAGATGGTGCTTGCGAAAGCAAAGGAATTGACTGGAAAAGATTCTGAAATCAACAATGTGATTGATGAAAGCATCATTGGAGGATTCATCCTTCGTGTAGGCGACCTTCAATACGATGCAAGTATTGCAAATAAATTGAGTAAACTAAAAAGAGAATTTACATTAAACTAAAGAGTTGGAGGCAAGATGTCTTACATCTAACGTCTAACATCTAATATCTTATAAAAAATGGCAGAAGTAAAACCAGCTGAAATTTCAGCAATCTTAAAGCAACAATTGTCAGGATTTGAAGCAAGTGCTTCATTGGACGAAGTAGGAACAGTTTTAACTGTTGGAGATGGTATTGCACGTGTTTACGGACTTTCAAACGTTCAGTATGGTGAGTTGGTAGAATTCACAGGCGGACTTGAAGGCATCGTATTGAATCTTGAAGAAGATAACGTCGGTGTTGTATTGTTGGGACCTTCAAAACAAATCAGTGAAGGATCTACTGTAAAACGTACCAAACGTATTGCATCACTTAAAGTTGGTGAAGAGATTGTTGGTCGTGTGGTGGATACTTTAGGTAACCCAATCGATGGTAAAGGCCCAATCGGTGGTGAACTATACGAGATGCCATTGGAGCGTAAGGCACCGGGTGTTATCTATCGTCAGCCAGTAACAGAGCCATTACAAACAGGTATCAAATCGATCGATGCGATGATTCCTGTAGGAAGAGGACAACGTGAGTTGGTAATCGGTGACCGTCAAACGGGTAAAACAGCAGTTTGTATTGATACCATTATCAACCAAAAAGAATTTTACGATGCAGGTGAGCCTGTATATTGTATATATGTTGCAATCGGTCAAAAAGCATCGACTGTTGCTTTGATTGCAAAAAATTTAGAGGAGAAAGGCGCGATGGCTTATACAACGATTGTTGCAGCCAATGCATCTGATCCTGCCCCAATGCAGGTATATGCGCCATTCGCAGGTGCTGCAATTGGTGAATATTTTAGAGATACTGGTCGTCCAGCGTTGATTGTATTTGACGATTTATCGAAGCAAGCGGTAGCATATCGTGAAGTATCTTTGTTGTTACGTCGTCCACCAGGACGTGAGGCGTATCCTGGTGACGTTTTCTATCTTCACTCTCGTTTGTTAGAGCGTTCTGCAAAAATCATCAATAACGATGATATTGCAAAAGAAATGAATGATTTACCAGATGTTTTAAAACCAATCGTAAAGGGTGGTGGGTCATTAACAGCATTACCAATTATTGAAACGCAAGCGGGTGACGTTTCTGCTTACATCCCAACCAACGTAATTTCGATTACAGATGGTCAGATTTTCTTGGATGGTGATTTGTTCAATTCTGGTGTTCGTCCTGCAATTAATGTAGGTATATCTGTATCTCGTGTTGGTGGTAACGCACAGATTAAATCAATGAAGAAAGTAGCTGGAACTTTAAAACTGGATCAAGCGCAATACCGTGAATTGGAAGCGTTTGCTAAATTTGGTTCTGATTTGGATGCTGTAACTTTAAATGTAATCAACAAAGGTAAACGTAACGTTGAAATCTTAAAGCAAGCACAAAACGATCCATTTACGGTTGAAGATCAAATAGCGATCATCTATGCGGGTTCTAAAAACTTGTTAAGAGACGTTCCAGTTGAAAAAGTTAAAGAATTTGAAAGAGATTATCTAGAATTTTTGAAAGCGAAACATAGTAATGTTTTAGCTGATTTGAAAGCAGGTAAGTTGACTGATGAGGTTACAGATACATTAACAACTGTAGCTAAAGAATTATCAGCGAAGTATAGAAAATAATTCAGGATTCAGTATTAAGAGTTCATAATTATAACAAATGGCGAATCTAAAAGAAATACGTAACAGAATATCCTCGGTATCTTCAACGATGCAGATTACAAGTGCCATGAAAATGGTATCTGCTGCAAAATTAAAGAAAGCGCAGGATGCGATTACCGCAATGCGTCCTTACTCGGATAAATTGACGGAACTTTTGCAAAGCTTAAGTGCAACGCTTGATGCCGATTCTGGAAGTAAATTTGCTGACCAACGTATTGTAAACAAGGTTTTGATCGTGGCCATTACTTCAAATAGAGGTTTGGCTGGTGCTTTCAACTCAAATATCATTAAGCAAGTCAATAACTTGGTGACCAATACATACGCAAATCAAGAGGTTTCTTACCTAACAATTGGTAAAAAATCAAATGACGCATTTAAAAAATCAAATAAAGTAATCGCCAATAAAAGCGAAGTTTATGATGATTTAAGTTTTGATAATGTAGCCGAAATTGCTGAATTATTGATGGATCAATTCCTTCACCACAAAGCTGATAAGATTGTGTTGGTTTACAACAAATTCAAGAATGCTGCCACACAGGAAATCATGAGCGAACAATTTTTACCAATTGTTCCTATTGAAAGTAATGCCAATGTCAATTTAGATTATATTTTTGAACCTTCAAAAGCTGAAATCGTTGAGCAATTGATTCCAAAATCACTGAAAACTCAATTGTATAAAGCAATCAGAGACTCTTTTGCAAGTGAACATGGCGCGCGTATGACGGCGATGCATAAGGCAACTGATAACGCAACAGAATTACGTGACCAGTTGAAATTGACTTACAACAAAGCACGTCAAGCCTCTATTACTAATGAGATACTAGAAATAGTTGGTGGAGCTGAAGCTTTGAATAATTAATGATTATCTGCAATAAGCAGTCCGAATTTTTCGGGATGTCATACAAAATCTTAACCTTGCTCTAAAAAGCAAGGTTTTTTTATGTACAATAAGTAAATGGAAAAATGTTAAAGCAACCTAGAAGCTATTAACATCAACAAAAGTCAGACGAAATACACAATAAATCAGACAAAATACACGTAATTCATCGAAAATAAATCTTTTCGGCTTTGTCCATTCGATTATTTATCTATATTTACAATCCAAATCTTAATTAAATATCCGATGAACCTACTAAAAAAGACGACGATCGTTATTCTCTGTGCAATCGCCATTTCCAGTACCATTCAGTGTACAAGTTCAAAATCCGCGTTAGCTCCACAACAAATTACCGAAGTCAAACTCCAGAAACCTATCATTTTTCAGGAATGGTATGCGGGTATTAAGGTGGGAGGAACAGGTGTTAATATGTTTATCCCTAAATTTGAAAGCAATCCAAACATGAAAGTTGACAGTGTCTTTTTTAGAAATATGAAGGGCCAACTAATTGAAAAGGATGCAATGTATTCTGTAATTTTAAAAAATGACTCCAAGGACTATGTTCCAAATCCTTCCAATCAGACGACAAATCCATTTAATTTAACAGGTGATGAATGCATGATCGCTTATTCTGAAAATGGTCAGACTAAATACTTAAAAATTGCGACTGCGGTAGAGAAAGCTGGAACTTATTATGAAAATGGGCCACCTTCGATTTATGACAATTCTCCAGCATCCATCATTGCAACGGTTGATGAAGATTAAATTTTAAACCCGTATTTATATTTAACAGCCTTACTATCCGTAGGGCTTTTTTTATGGAATGAATTTTTGTTTTAGTATCTTTAATATCTAAAATTAACTTTATGAAACGCCTAAGGAGTTTATCTATTTTAGCCCTAATTCTATTATTTTTTTCAGGTTGCTCTACGGCTCAAAAGTTGCAAGAAAAAGCACCTGTTGAATTGAAAGAAGTTTATTTCCAAACGTGGATTGCTGGAGTTAAGGGAGGCGGTTCTGGGATGGATTTATTTATTCCACTTTCGTCTGAATTGTCAGAAAGCATTCAATTGGATTCAGTTTATTTTAGAGGTAAAGTTGCGCCATTAGAAAAAACATTAGGAGATAATAAGTTGTATGTTGGAAGGTTTCGAACCAATTTAAACACCAAACCAATTGTCATGAGTAGTGAAGTAGTAGAAGAACACGCCAATCAAGTTCCAAAAATCAATCAAAAGTTACCATTTGAATTGAAAGATTCCGAATGCGTCGTCAATTATAGGGATCAAAATGAGAAGAAATACTTTAAAATTGAAAATGTAATTGAAAAGCCAGCACAACAATATCCCGGCGCACCTGACAAGCAATAATAATCATATTGCAAATCGCTGTATAAAACTGTACTTTAGCGGTTCAATTTTTAACTTTTGGGTACTATAAAAACCTTTTTTAAGGACACAATAATTTATGGTTTAGCGACGGTCTTACCGAGGCTCATGAATTTTATTTTAGTGCCGTTGCATACGGTTGAACTGGAAACTGCAAGTTATTCTGACAATACTACCTTTTATGTGTATGCCGCCTTTTTCAACGTCTTGTTGACCTATGGAATGGAAACAGCTTTTTTTCGATTCTTCAATCTGAATAAAGAAAAGGATAAGGTCTTTTCGACGACCTTAATCAGTTTGACGGTTACCACACTTCTATTTTTAACCCTAGTAATTGTTTTTAATAGTGAATTGGCCGCATTGGTCAATCTGAATCAAACCTATTTCAATTTATTGATTGGGGTCCTTGTATTGGATGCACTTGTGGTAGCGCCCTTTGCTTATTTGCGAGCCACCGGAAGACCCATAAAATTCACAGGTATCAAACTGACTAATATTGCTATTTATGTTATTTTGAACTACTTTTTTCTTTGGGCAATACCGAAGTTTAATATTGACTTTCCGGGCTACGACCCGAATGATTTGGTACAATATATATTTTGGGCAAATCTCATGGCAAGTATATCCACGCTTTTATTGTTGTCTCCCTATTTTTTCAGGACGAAATTGCAGTTCAGCATGCCGATATTTAAGCAGCTATTAAATTACGGACTGCCGATTATGGTCGCAGGATTAGCGTATGTCATCAACGAGAATTTTGACAAATGGCTCTTACCAGAAATGTTGGGTAAATCCATCAATGGTGCGTATAGTGGTTGTTATAAAATCGCCGTTTTTATGACCATTTTTATACAAGCTTTCCGACTTGGCGCCGAACCCTTCTTTTTCAACCATGCAAAAGAATTGAATGCCAAAGAAACTTACGCTCGCATTATGAAATACTTTGTTATTTGTGGCAGCCTAATGTTTGTGTTCACTGTTGCGTATCTCAATTTATTCAAAGAGTTAATTGTGCCGGACGAATCTTATTGGATCGCTATCGACATTGTTCCGATTGTTTTATTGGCAAACTTATGTTTAGGTATTTATTTCAATTTGGCCATTTGGTATAAACTAACCGACAAAACGCGTTTTGGAATGTATATTTCTATCGTTGGTGCCATTATCACAATTGCATTCAACTATATTATGATTCCAAAAATCGGATTCATGGCGTCCGCTTGGGCAACCTTACTTGCCTATGGCAGTATGATGCTCATTTCCTATCAGATGGGAAAAAAATACTATCCAGTCCCTTATGATGTGTTGCGAATCGGTAGTTATCTCATTTTGGCAACCATTATATCTGCAATTTCTTATTATGGATTTAATGACAATTACATTGTTAGCACTGTTTTACTTTTAGTATTTTTGGGTGTTGTTTTTCTTTTTGAAAAAAAGGAAATCAAACAATTGTTAATATCTAAATAAAACGCTTCTTTACGAAGCGTCTTAAACTAATCGAGAATTCATCACAAAAAAGCATAATGGACATTAAAATCATCAATAAATCAACACACGAATTACCACATTACGAGACCATTGCTTCCGCAGGAATGGATTTGCGCGCTAATTTATCTGAAGCCAGAGTTTTAAAACCTTTAGAGCGTAGCATTGTCGGCACAGGCTTATTTATAGAACTTCCTATCGGTTATGAAGCGCAAGTGAGACCTAGAAGTGGTTTAGCAGCTAAAAAGGGCGTCACAGTTCTTAATGCGCCAGGCACTATTGATGCAGACTATAGAGGTGAAATCGGAGTCATCTTGGTAAATTTGTCAAACGAAGAATTTACAATTAACAACGGTGAACGAATCGCTCAATTAGTTATTGCAAAGCATGAGCGTGCCGAATGGGTAGATACTGAAGAATTGACTGAAACGGCCAGAGGCGAAGGTGGTTTTGGGAGTACCGGAGAGATGTAACAAGTTCCTGCGAAGGCAGGGACCTCTTGGTTGATAATTGCTCATCAAGTTTAATCAATAGCTGAAATATTTAACTTTAAAAAAGATACCTTTCATAGGACATATCATGAAAATAATTGTACCAATGGCAGGACGAGGATCTCGACTGCGACCACACACACTAACAGTTCCAAAACCTTTGATTCCAGTTGCCGGACAACCCATAGTGCATCGGTTGGTGAAGGATATTGTAAAAGTATTGAATCAACCTATCGAAGAGATTGCCTTTATACTTGGTGATCCAGCATTTTTTGGTGATGATGATGTTCAAAGCTTGACCAAACTGGCAACCGATTTAGGTGCCAAAGCATCTATATACAGACAAGATCAACCTTTAGGCACAGGTCACGCAATCATGTGTGCCAAAGAATCACTTTCCGGTCCAGCAGTTATCGCTTACGCAGACACTTTAATCCGTGCAGATTTTAACCTCGATCCGAATGCAGATGCTGTTATCTGGGTAAAAAAAGTTGACCAACCTGAAGCTTATGGCGTCGTCAAATTGAATGATCATGCTGAAATTGTAGAGCTAGTTGAAAAACCGAAAGAGTTCGTAAGTGATTTAGCAGTCATTGGAATATACTACTTTAAGGATGTAGGCGTTCTTAAACAGGAGTTGCAGCACGTATTAGACAATAACATCATTAACGGTGGCGAATACCAAATCAATGATGGTATTAAACAAATGATGGCTAATGGAAAGACGTTCAAAGCAGGCGAAGTCGACGAATGGATGGACTGTGGCAATAAAGCCGTCACTGTAGAAACGAACTCACGAATGTTGGGTTTTTTGCAACAAGATGGTGAAGAGCAAATGGTTGCTTCCTCTGTTAAATTGAACAATTCAAAAATCATTGAGCCTTGTTATATAGCTGAAAATGTGGTTTTAAACAATTCAACCGTAGGACCAAATGTATCTATTGGAACGAATTGCATTTTGGAAAATGTAATCGTTAAAAATAGTCTAATTCAAACGCATAGCACAATTAAAAATGCTAATTTGGACGAAGCGATGATTGGTAACCACGTACATTATAATGGTGAATTTAAGACGATTAGCATTGGGGATTATTCGGTTTTAGAGTGAATAATTTCTACGAAAGCAAGAATCTAGAAGAAATTCGTCAATCACATATTCGTGTCTCAAGATTTTGAGAGTGGAAAAAGAATGAAGCAAAAACTTCACATATTAATTTTAATCATTGGAATGATTTTCATTCCACAGGTAACCCATGCCCAAGTTGATTTTAATAAAAAACCCACGGATGATCTGGGTGATGTGGAAGATAAGTTTCAGGAGAGCTTTTTTGAAGCCCTGAAGCAAAATGGTATTGAAAACTATCAAAGAGCTGTAGATGCACTTCTTAAGTGCGAAAAACTTGACGATTCCAAAATTGTCGTGCTTTACGAATTGGGCAAAAATTACATTGCTCTAAAAAATTATGGTGCTGCTGAAAATGTACTTAAAAAAGCCGTCTCCAAAGAACCAGAAAACGAATGGTACCTCGATCAATTATATGAAGTGTATAATCTTCAGGGCGATACGGATAAAGCGATAAAAACGGTGAAGCAATTGGTAAAATACCATCCCGATTATCGTCAGGATCTGGCAGAATTGTATATAAAATCCAAGGAATACAAAGACGCGATTAAGCTGTTGGATCAATTGGATCAAGAATTCGGAATCAATCCGGATAGAGATGTGCTTCGAAACCAGATTTATAATATCACAGGACGAGATGAAGACAGAATTGAAAATTTGGAAGCACGTGTCAAAACGAATCCTGACAACGAAGATGCGTATTTAAGGCTCATTTATCGATATAGTGAAACTGGTGACTCAAAGAAGGCTTTTGACTTATCCAAAAAACTATTAGACAGACGTCCGAATTCCAAATTGGTGCATTTGGCATTATATAAATTTTATTTGGATGACAATCAAACGCCAAAGGCTATTGAATCGATGCGAATTGCCTTAACAGCTCCAGAAATCACTCCAGAAGCTAAAGCGAGAGTGTTTAATGATTTTGTAAATTTTGTTTCAAAAAATCCAGAATATGAAAAGGATTTGATGGAAATGACCTCGCTCGTTGGCACCGAAAAAAGCACTAAAACATTAACAGAATTAGGTCAATACTATCTCAAACTGGACGATAAACCGAAAGCGCTCCATAACTTCGAGGAAGCCTTAAAACAAGACCCAAAGAACTTCGCTATTATTAAAGATGTGCTATTGTTGCAATTGGATCTCAATATGGATGACAAAGCAGCCAAAAGGAGCCAAGAAGCTTTGGAATTGTTTCCAGCACAGCCTATTCTATATTTAATCAATGGTGTTGCCAACAATAAACTCAATTTGCCTAAAAAAGCAATCGATAGACTGGAATCTGGCTTGGATTACGTTATTGATGACCTTAAAATGGAAGGTGATTTTTATACGCAATTGAGCGTTGCCTATGAACTCGACAATAATATTCCCAAATCCCAAGCGTTTGCTAAAAAGGCAGAAGCTTTAACCAAACAGCAGCAATGACCTATTCAAAATATGTTTTTTTGATTCTAATCCTTGTCAGTTTTTTAGGTTGTAAATCAACAAAAAGCTTGACAGCAACTGGAACTATTAAAGAATCGATGTCTTCCAGGCAAATCATTAAGGAAAATCAGAAACAAACAGCAGATTTTAAAACACTTCAAGCCAAAGTTAAAATAGATTTCACCGATGGGGATAAATCCAATGGTGTGTCTGTGAATCTTCGCATCGAAAAAGATAAAGTCATCTGGTTAAGCGCGCCTTTGGGTGTCGCAAGAGCCATGATTACTCCTGAAAAAGTGAGTTATTATAACAAATGGGAAAACGAATATTTTGATGGTGATTTTTCTCTTTTATCTGAATTGTTGGGAATTGAATTGGATTTCAACAAAGTCCAGAATATTTTATTGGGAGAAACCCTTTTCGATTTGTCAAATGGCACCTATGTGGTTTCAAACAATGAAGTTTCTTACGTATTACGTCCAGAAAATCAAAAGCCAGTTTTCGAAATTTTCTACTTATTCAACCCTAGTTATTTTAAACTAAATTCACAACAATTATCGCAATCTGAAGAAAAACGTTTCTTGCAGGTTGATTATAAAAAATATCAATTAGTCACTAAAGAAATAGTTCCAGAGATTGTAAATATTGTAGCTGTGGAAGACAATTCTGAAGTGAAAATCGATTTGGAATTCAAATCCGTCAGTCTTAATGAAGAACTGCGTTTTCCATTTGAAATTCCTGAAGGATACAAAGAAATCCAATTGAAATGAAATTACAGCAACCAACCCATATCATCTTTATTCTCCTGATGCTTTTTGGTTTTACAACCTTGCAGGCACAAAGCAAAAAACAGCAGGAGCTCGAAGCGCGTCGTCAAGAAATTTTAAAAGAAATAAAGCAGTATAATGTCTTGTTGACTTCGGACAAGAAGAAGGAAAAATCAATGGTCTCATTGGTGGAAGACTTGAACAATAAAGTTCGCGTGAGACAAAACCTGATTAAAATAACCAACGATCAGGCTAATTTGCTGACACGCGAAATCAACACCAATCAGAAAGAAATCTCTAGCTTGAGAGATCAATTAACGGAGTTGAAAGAAGATTATGCAGCGATGGTTGTTAAGTCCTATAAAAGCAAATCGGAACAGAGCAGAGTCATGTTTTTGTTGTCTTCGGATAATTTTCAACAAGCCTACAAACGTTTGCAATACATCAGGCAATACACCAAATACCAAGAACAACAAGGGAATGAGATCAAGGGTAAAACGGAAAAGCTTCAAGAGCTGAATATATCTTTACTTCAACAGAAAAAAGACAAGGAAAAACTCATCGAGGAAAACAGGATTGCCAAACAAGAACTTGAAAAAGACATCAAAGAGCAACAAGAACTCGTGGCTTCGATTCGAAAGAATTTGAGCAATTACGCATCACAAATCAAAACAAAAAAACAAGAAGCTGATAGGATCGATCGTGAAATTGAGCGTTTGATTCAAGAGGCGATTGCTGAAGCGAACAGAATTGCGAATAAAAACAACAAATCAACGACGACGACGTCTTCTAAAAAATCAACCGGTTTTGCACTCACACCAGAAGCAAAAGCCTTGGCAGTAAATTTTGAAGCCAATAAAGGAAAACTGTCTTGGCCAGTTGAAAAAGGTGTTGTCAAAACCCATTATGGTACGCAGCCGTCACCAATTGACCCATCCATCAGTATTCAGAGTAATGGTGTGCGAATCGCTACAGAACAAAACTCAAAAGTGAGAGCTGTTTTTCAAGGAACGGTTAGGGCTGTCATTGCCAGCAAAACAGGAAATCCAACGGTTTTGATTCAGCACGGAAATTATTTTACGGCCTATAAAAATCTGTCGAAAGTCTATGTCAAAAAAGGCGATAAGGTAGAGACCAAACAATTTATAGGTGAAGTATTTACCAGTGCAGGTGAGAATGAAACTATTTTGAGCTTTAGTATTTTTAAAGTGGTTGGAAGCGCATCGCAGACTCAAGATCCTTCGGGTTGGATTTATAAAATGTAAAATTCCTGCGAAAGCAGGAATTTTATGGTATATAATTAAAAGAATTCAAATCTACTCAAACAACGCCTTCAACTCCGTAGCCTCATTCGGCTTCATTTTTCCAGCCAATACCAAACTTAATTGTTTGCGACGTAAAGCGGCATCATAACGTTGTTTCTCCAAGTCAGTTTCGGGAGTCAGTTCTGGTACTTCCACAGGTCGTCCCGATTCATCTACTGCTACAAAGGTATAAATGGCTTCATTGGCCTTCGCTCTAGAGCCTGATTCACGATCTTCGATCCACACATCCATAAATACTTCCATAGATGATTTGAAAGCTCTCGAAACCTTCGCTTCAATAGTCACAACACTTCCTAATGGAACCGAACGATTAAATGCAACGTGATTCACGGAAGCAGTCACCACAATTCGACGGGAGTGACGACGTGCTGCAATGCTGGCGGCTCTATCCATACGCGCTAATAATTCACCTCCAAAAAGATTATTGATTGGGTTTGTTTCGCTTGGCAATACCAAGTCGGTCATGATGGTTTTAGATTGCTCTGGGGTTTTTGCGTCCATTAGTCTTTTTTTAATGAAGTGCAAAGATACAGTGGAATTGCGATTTACGAAGAACGATTTACGATTTAATGAGATGTTGTTTCACAGTTTAGATCTACGAATTTATTGAAAAATACTTATTTTCAATTATTAGTATCGGGAAACAACTTTAAACTGTACTTCGGTGATGTTATTTAAGTTCTTTGACCATCAACCAAGCCGAAGCATTGTGCTCACGACGAATTTGATGTAAGGCATTCACAGCTTCATCAGATGTTGAATAGCTTGCGTACACAACTTCATGAAGTCCATATTTATTCACGCCAATCATTCGGGCTTTGTAACCTAATTCATTTAATTGTTCCACTTTTTTCATCGAATTTTCTTCCACGCGATAAGCGCCAGCAACGATGTGATAATTTCCAGTTTGTTTGTCAACGTTTAAAGTAGCTGCGGGTAAAGGGTTTTCAATGACAAATGTCGCTTCCTGTACTTTAGCATCCAATTGGGTATTGGCTTCTTCTTGTGCCAATTGGTTGTGAGTTTCAATTTGATCCACATAAAATTTGGAAGCAACAAATCCACCAGCAGTCAACGCAATTAAAGCGACAGCCGCATATTTTAAGAATGGACGTGCCGTTTTACGTTTTTCTGGAGTGAACGAAATAGGAATGACTTTCTCAAGTTCTTCGACCTCTTCTTTGTAAACTTCACGAGTGACAGAAGTTGAAGTGAATTGTGACAAACCAAATGAATCTGTCAAATAATTGACATGATAAGAAGGTTCAAAAATCATCTTGCCTTCATTGTTCAATATTAGATCACCAATATTTTGAAAGTTCAGAGTTTCCCCTTCTACCAAATAAGATTTGATGGATTTAACGTGTTTATTGATTTTTTGAATCGCAGCTTCATACGGAATCTTTTCAATTTCTGTAATGTAGCTAGCTAATAACCCGTCGTTATGTTGCAACTGCTCATTAAAAGACACCACTTTTTTTGGTGGATAAAAAGCATGCGTAGTTTCGTGGACTTTTGCAGACACTTTATGTGTCAAAAAAGCTCCAAATTCTGGAATAGTTACACAATCGTAACGGTACAATAAATCGCTTATGTAGTTTTCTAAATGCATCGAAACAAAGTTAAAAATTTTTGTTGCGGAATGAAATTTGAGCCTTGTTATTTATTAACATTGTAGATATTTTACTGTTGATATTCATAATCAGTCTGCTACAATGACCGAAACCGAAATTTTATATCTGTTAGCACTTCAGAACGTTGCCAAGATTGGGGACATTACTGCTAAAAAACTCATTAGTCATTGTGGATCTGCGGAAGCAATTTTCAAAGAAAAGAAGAAAAACTTACTCAATATCGACGGTATTGGCACGACTACCATTAGTGATTTATTTGGAAGCTATCATTTAGAAGCGGCCGAAAAGGAACTGAAATATATCAAGGCCAATGCTATTGAATGTTCGTATTTTATGGATAGTAATTATCCCGAAAAACTGAAACATTGCATTGATGGACCGATTCTACTGTTCCAATCTGGACATATCGATTTAAAAAAGCAACGAATTATCAGTATTGTCGGCACTCGAAAAATAACGACGTATGGGATTGCTTTTTGTGAACAATTGGTTGAGCAATTAGCTGTTTTCAATCCTGTGATCGTTTCGGGTTTTGCTTATGGAACGGACATTACGGCTCAAAAAGCAGCGGTAAAAAACAACCTTCAGACTATTGGCTGTTTGGCGCATGGCCTAAATCAAATATATCCAACGGTTCATTCTAAATATAGAACTGATATTGAAAAACATGGTGGATTTATGACTGATTTTTGGAGTAATTCCAATCCTGATAGGGAGAATTTTTTAAAACGAAATCGCATCATTGCCGGTTTGAGTGAAGCCACTATAGTCATCGAATCTGCTGAAAAAGGAGGGAGTTTAGTAACTGCGGATATTGCTAATTCTTATAATCGTGATGTGTTTGCTGTTCCCGGGAGAACTACAGACATGCAAAGTTTAGGTTGCAATAACCTCATCAAATTTCAGAAAGCGCATGTACTTTCAAACCCATTAGATGTTCCTTATATTTTGAATTGGGAACTGGAAGACAAAAAGCAACCAGCTATTCAAAAACAGTTGTTTGTGGAATTGGACGATCAGGAAAAAGTGATTTACAACTATTTAAAAGAAAACGACAAACAGATGCTGGACATCATCGCGATAGAATGTCAACTCCCGATTTTTAAGGTTGCAGGCGTTCTTTTAAATATGGAATTGAAAGGAGTGATTCGCCCTTTGCCAGGAAAATTGTTTGAGGTGATCTAGATTCCTGTTTTCACCGGAATATTTAATATCCAACTTTAGCTCTCACACGTTTCAACACATCATTAGCCACAAACCTAGCTTTTTCAACGCCAATGAACAAAGCGTCGTCAATTTCATCAAGATTCGACATATAATGATGGTATCGTTCGCGTTGGATTGCAAATTTTTCAACAATCAGTTCAAACAAAGCTTGTTTTGCAGTTCCGTAACCATAACCACCTTTTTCGTAATTCGATTTCATGGTAGCAATTTCTTCATCTGAAGCTAATAAATTATAAATCGCAAAACAATTACAAGCAGCCCAATCTTTTGGATCTTCAAGTGGCGTGCTATCCGTTTTTATGGACATTATTTGTTTTCGCAATTGCTTGTCATTCAAAAAGATATTGATAATGTTGCCTTTGCTTTTGCTCATCTTATCGCCGTCAGTTCCGGGAACAAGCATCGTGTGATCTTGAATTTTAGCAGTTGGCATCACAAAGGTTTCCCCCATCTTGGCATGAAAACGACTGGCAACATCACGTGTCATTTCGATATGTTGTAATTGGTCTTTCCCAACTGGGATGATTTCTGCATCATATAATAAAATGTCAGCAGCCATCAACATGGGATAGGTAAACAAACCAGCATTGACATCTTCCAATCGGTCAGATTTGTCCTTAAAACTATGTGCTAATGTCAAGCGTTGGTATGGAAAAAAGCAACTCAAATACCAAGTCAATTCAGTGGTTTGAGGCACATCACTTTGCCTGTAAAAAACAGTCTTGTCAACATCCAATCCGAAGGCCAACCAAACAGCCGCTGTCGAATAGGTGTTGTGGCGCAACGTCTCTGCATCTTTTATCTGGGTAAGCGAATGCATATCTGCAATAAATAAAAACGACTCATTTTTTACATCGTTTGCCATCTGAATTGCCGGAAGAATTGCTCCCAAAATATTTCCCAAATGTGGTGTTCCTGTGCTTTGTATGCCTGTAAGTATTCTTGCCATGCTCACTTCCCACGAAAGCGGGAATCTTTTTAATTAAACTTCGCGGCAAAGGTAATTTTTTTAGCCCAATAGCTCAATTAATTTAATTAGTTTTGGTTTCTATGAAATGCCATCTAAAAATTTTAATAACTATCTAAAGTGAAATTATGGCATTCCATCTGACCGATGAAAAAAATAAAATGAGAAGATGAAATTTATAAAGTACCCTTTCTGGCTTCTCTACCGTATTTGGTTTTATATTCTACTTGCAATTCCGATTATTGTGATGTTACCATTGCTATTAATTTCGATATTGAAAGAAGAATGGTATCCGATGTTTTTTAAGTTGGCTCAAGTTTGGGCTGGTTTTATTTTAATTGGAATGGGTTTTCGTTGGCATATTGAACGAGAAGAAGTTCCCGAAGCGCGTAAGAGTTATATGTTTGTGGCCAATCATACATCGATGGCAGACATTATGTTGATGCTCGTGAGTTTAAAAAATCCCTTTGTTTTTGTAGGAAAGGCAGAATTGGCTAAAATTCCATTGTTTGGCTTCTTTTATAAACGCACTTGTATTTTGGTCGATAGAAGTTCCGAAAAAAGTAGAAAAGCGGTGTTTTTAAGAGCACAAAAACGCTTGAAACAAGGCGTGAGCATCTGTATTTTTCCTGAAGGCGGCGTTCCAGATGATGAGTCGATTGTTTTGGACGACTTCAAGGATGGCGCTTTTAGATTGGCGATCAATCATCAAATTCCAGTGGTGCCAATGACCTTTGCGGACAATAAAAAACGATTTTCTTATACATTCTTTAGTGGTAGTCCAGGAAAGATGCGCGTAAAAATCCATAAATTTATTCCGACGAAGGACATGACGACTGCTGATACGAAACGATTGAATACCAATACAAGAGATGTTATTTTTGAGCAGTTGAAACAATTCAATCCTAGAGAGAATTAAAAAGGAAATGTTATTAAAACGAGAAAGCCACTCTTGGCACAGAGCAGCTTTCCGTCATCATTGCGAGTTTGCAACAACTATCTAACCAACTAAAAAAACCTAAAACTTATAACTTAATCCTGTATAAACTCCAATAAAATAGGGTTGTACGTCACCAGAGCTTTTACTGAATGTATTTATTTGATATTTGAACGTAGGTTCCACGTTCACTTTTATTTTGTCTGAAATATTATAGTTGATACCAAAACCAAGATTGGCGCTATAACTCAAATTATTGATATTACTGGCTTCACCAATGCGTGTTTCCGTACCATCTACAACAGAATATATTTCGTTTTCATTCACGATCAGTGTGCTAAATCCACCGATAACATTGATGCCCAGTTTTTTATTGATGACAGCATACTCCAATTCCATTGGCACTTCAATAAATCCAAATCGTTGATTTAATGATCCTTCAGATTTAGAATTAATAATTTCTGGAGTGGTATTTTTGTTTAAACTTTCAGTACTCAAAAAGGTCATATTATCTCCATCATTATTCATGCTGACATTGCTTAACTCCGATCTTGCCTGACTTGTGGAGTCTATACTTCTAAAAGCGATGACGTTGTTGGTGCTGTAACCCATGTCTACTTTGTTAATGCCAGCGCGTACCTTCAGTCTGTCATTAATGGCATAGCTACCTCCAACACCGTAACTCATTGTGATTTCACTGTTTTTTTCATTATTTACAAATTGCTCATCAAGTGTTGAACCACTTCCGAACGAGTTGAAATAGACAGGTGCAACATTAGGAGAAATGTTCCATCTGTTCATTTTTGTTTCTTCTTCTTTTTCCTTTTGGGTATTGGCGTCTGCAATGGCGTCTTCAATACTTTTATCTGTTTTGGCATCGTCATTTTTCGCTTCTGCAACGATCTCTTCTGTTCCATCAGTTGAATCTATTGCATCAGTTAATTGGGAATTTTTATCGTTTTTAGAATCGTTAATTAACTTATCCATTTTCGATTTTTCCTTCGGATTTACAGAATCGAAAGCATCTTTTTTCTGATTGTTAGTATCAACAACCGCGTCCTTATTAGAATTGACAGTGTTTTTTTCAGAAGCATTATTCGAATTAGAATCGTTGTTCGTTTTATCTTGAGAATTGGTTCGTTTGTAGTCAGCAGTATTGGCATCGGCAAGCCTATCCTTATTGGCTTTTGGAATGGTGCTCGTATTCTGATTTAAGCGGCTCTTTTCTGATTTTCCGTTAGATGTTTTATTTGAAGCATCTTCTGAACTCGCTCCGTTATCATTTATAACAACGGATGTATCGTCAGTTCCATTCTGGTTATTGCTCAAATTGTTTGGGTCAGAATCATCATTGAAACGATTTCCCTCATTCAATTCATTTTCTGTTGCAACATTAGTAGCGTTGTTGATCGTGTTGTGTGATTCTTTTGAGTTATTCGAATTTAAACCGTCATTGGCTTTATCTTGAGAAGACTCTTCAGTATCCACAACTGGATTTATAGTGCCAGAATTGAAATCATTTGACGTTAACTTCACGCCAACAGTAATCAATAAGGCTAAAAGTGCCGCAACGCCAGCGAATTTCCACCAAATAGGAATTACTCGTCGTTTGCGCTTGTCTGCATGCAGACGATCGTGAATAGAGTCCCAGACAGCATCACTAGGAGTGGCCTCAAAATTTTTGAGTTTTTCCTGAAATAGTCGGTCTATATGTTTTTTTTCACTCATTATATGGTTTGCGAATTTGGGTTCGCTCTGTACTGTTCAATTTTTTCTTTTAATATCAATCGTGCTCTTGCAAGGTTTGATTTTGAGGTTCCATCAGAAATATTCAGCATTTCGGCAATTTCCTTATGCGAATAATCATCTAAAGCATACAAGTTAAAAACCAAACGGTATCTATCTGGCAATTCCTGAATGATTTGAAGCAAATAATCCACACTAATTGTGTCTTCATCAATATCAACACTTACGTCTTCGATTTGCCCTTCATTGACAATATCAAATACACCTACACTTCTGTACCGTTGCAATGCCGTATTAATGGCAATTCGCTTCATCCAACCCTCTAAAGAACCTTTACTTTTATATTGTTCTATTTTTTGAAAAATAGTAACGAACGCATCTTGCAGATTATCTTCTGCCTCTGCGCGATTTTTCGAATACTTCAAGCTGAGCGAAAATAACTTACTTGCGTAGAGTTTATATATTTGGCCTTGAGCTTTCGCATCGTTTTTTTTACATTGTTCTATGAGTCGTTCTAAACTCAAATGTCCGTTAGGTTTTAATTCTTAATCATTTTTAGTCTACTACTGGTACTTCAACAATATAATAGGTGTCATTTCCTGCCTCATCTTTACCTTGCCAAAACCTAAACACATATGTTCCTGATTGGTTGGGCATAAAATCAAAGGACACTTCAACTTCTTCCTGATCGTAAGTTTGGCACTCTGAATTAGAATAAACAGTATTTATGACTGCAACTGTGCGCTGATTCTCTTCTGCTTCATAATAAAAATTGTAGAACAGATGACAGCCCGATGGTCGGAGATAAGTTACGTATATGGGATAAATTTCTCCAAGCACGAACTCTTCCGGAACTTCTACACTTGCAATAGGCACATATTCTTGTTGGGCTACAGGGATGTAATCATTTTCAAGACTACAAGAAGTCAATGATAAAATTAAAAAACAGGTTACTAATAAATGTTTCATATCTTCAAAAAATCGATTTAGGTATTGATCGTTCAATCTGTAGATGCAAAAAGCATTGAATGGTTGCGTGGAAACATAAAAAAATCCCGATTATTTTCGGGATTTTTTAAATTTATTCGTCTGATGAAGCTGCTTTGGCGATTTTTCTCACCTTTTGTTCGAGTTCATCCATCAGTTCTGGATTGTCTTTTATCAAAGCTTTCACAGCATCTCTACCTTGTCCAAGCTTGGTGTCTTCATAACTAAACCAGGAACCACTCTTTTTGACAATTTCATTTTCTACTGCGATGTCTAGAATTTCTCCAACTTTTGAAATTCCTTCACCATACATAATGTCAAATTCGGCTGTTTTAAATGGAGGCGCAACTTTGTTTTTCACCACTTTCACTCTTGTTTTATTACCAGCTACGTTTCCGTCTGTTTCTTTAATTTGAGTGGAACGTCTAATATCCAAACGTACAGAAGCGTAAAACTTAAGTGCATTTCCACCAGTCGTGGTTTCTGGATTTCCAAACATCACACCTATTTTTTCACGTAGTTGGTTGATGAAAATCACTGTACAATTCGTTTTGCTGATTGATCCTGTTAATTTTCTTAAAGCTTGCGACATCAATCGTGCATGCAGACCCATTTTAGAATCTCCCATTTCGCCTTCAATTTCACTTTTTGGTGTCAAGGCAGCCACAGAATCAATAACCACTATATCAATTGCTCCAGAGCGAATTAGATTGTCAGCAATCTCAAGCGCTTGCTCTCCGTTATCCGGTTGCGATATGATTAAATTCGATATGTCCACACCAAGCTTTTCAGCGTAACCTCTATCAAAAGCATGTTCCGCGTCAATAAATGCAGCAATACCTCCCGCTTTTTGAGCTTCTGCTATGGCATGAAGTGTTAAGGTGGTCTTACCAGAAGATTCTGGACCATATATTTCAATCACTCGTCCTCGAGGATAACCACCAACTCCCAATGCAATATCCAAACCTAGAGAGCCAGAAGAAATAGCTTCTACGTCTACCACTGCTTGATCGCTCATTTTCATTACAGTTCCTTTTCCATAAGCCTTGTCTAACTTATCCAACGTCAGTTGTAATGCCTTTAATTTTGCGTCTTTTTCACTACTCATTTTTATTGTAATTTTTCTGAATTAATTCAGGCTAAATTACAACAACTTTTAATTTTTTCAATGGCGTGACGCAACCTTTTTATAGTTTTTGCATCTACTTAATAAGATTGGGAAATCTTGCTATGAAATCTGTCGTTTGAAAAGCGACTCGTTTCATCTGAATCATTAACCGTAAAATTTTTGACAGATGAAATTTTTAAAGAAAATTGTATTTAACAACGCATTAGGTGTTTCAGTTGCGATTTTTATCAATGGCAATTGTAAAGCCGATGGAGGTTAGCTCGAATTGTATTTTTTGAATATTTTAAATTTAAAAATATAATAACGAGTTAGCCTAATTAAAGCACTTTGGAGAGACCAAAGTGCTTTTTTTGTGGGTTGTTGGATCATTTGTTGTTGATTTGTGGGATGCTTAATTGTACTATAATTATGTTAAAACATTGCCCACGGCCCACAGTCCACAGTCCTACTGCCTACTGCCTACTGCCTACTGCCTACTGAAAAACTTTTCCCTATCTTTGCAAAATCTTAAACCCTTAAAAAATTAGTATAGCATGCAACTGTACAATACTTTGAGTGCGAAAGAGAGAGCAGAACTTATTGAGCAAGCGGGTAAAGAACGCTTGACAATCTCTTTCTACGCATACGCCAAAATCGACGATCCAGAACTTTTACGTAATCATTTGTTTCTTGTGTGGAACGAACTCGATGTACTCGGTCGAATTTATGTGGCAAAAGAAGGCATCAACGCACAACTGTCCATTCCGGCGGACCACTTTAATAAATTTAAAGCGCATCTTGACACGATTTCGTTTTTAGAAGACGTAAGATTGAATATTGCATTAGAGCATGACAATTTCTCATTTCTGAAACTGAAAGTAAAAGTCCGTGACAAAATTGTGGCTGATGGATTAAATGACGACACTTTTGATGTGACCAACAAAGGAATTCATGTGGATGCTCTGAAGTTCAATGAATTGATTGAAGATGAAAACACCATTTTGGTAGACATGCGTAACCATTATGAAAGCGAAATTGGGCATTTTAAAAACGCCATTACACCAGATGTGGACACTTTTAGAGAATCATTAGATATTATCGAAGCGGATTTAAAAGACCACAAAGAAGATAAAAATTTAGTGATGTATTGTACAGGTGGTATTCGATGTGAAAAGGCGAGTGCGTATTACAAGCATAAAGGTTTTAAAAACGTTTTCCAATTGGAAGGAGGTATCATCAATTATGTCCGACAGGTTGAAACCGAAAAACTTGAAAATAAATTCATCGGTAAAAATTTTGTATTTGACGAACGTCGCTCGGAGCGTATTTCTGACGATGTGATCGCCAATTGCCATCAATGCGGTCAACCTGCAGATTTGCATACCAACTGTGCAAATGACGCCTGTCATTTACTTTTTATTCAGTGTGACGATTGCAAGGAAAAAATGGATAATTGTTGTTCATCAACCTGTATGGAAGTTCACCAACTACCTTACGAAGAACAAAAAAACATGAGAAAAGGGCAAGGTAATAGCAATGATATTTTCAAGAAAGGTCGTACGGACCATTTACCTTTTAAAAAAGATTTAAGGAATATTTTTGAGGTTCTGAAAAAATAAAAAGAGGCTTCCAATCATCTTGGAAGCCTTTTTTATGAGATTTATTCTTTTACCAATTTTATTATTTTCCTGTGATTTAAATTGCCTTGCAAATTCAAAAAGTAAATACCGTTTGAAAGTGTTTCAAGATTAATTTCTTTAATCCCTTCTACGGCATTGGTATTAATGATACGAATGGTTTTTCCCATCATATCAGTAATCGTCGCTTTTTCAACTTTGCTATTTGAAGTAATAGTCACCATATCCTTAACTGGATTAGGATAAATTGAGGTCGAGTTGAAATCTTCATCATCTACACCTAATGCTCCTGTAATATTGAATGTATGCGTAACGGTTTGTCCTTGATAGGTTCCTTCCCATTTCCATTGACCGTTCATGTTATAAACACCGGAATAACTCCAATACCAATATGAAGCGGCATAGTTGTCCGTAAAATCAAAGTTCCAATTGTATAATATGGAATTATCCGGTCTTGTGATTTTTAAATTGACACTTGTTCCAGCGGCTTGATCCCTCATGTAAAGTCCAAAATAGACAGAGGCGTTAGCATTGAAATCATTACTTTCGTTAGTTACTTCCTGCGTTGGACATGTTGGGAAAACGGGAGGTGCGGAATGAGTCATAACCGCATTGATATTAGGGTTTTTGTATGGTTTTTGATTTTGCCACCACGAATCAGTATTCAAACTGTTGCAAGATCCAGCATATGGGTCGATTAAAACATCCGTTCCTGTACCATTCCATTCAATTTCAGAATAGGCTTCAAAATGTAGATGTGGACCAGTAGAGTTCCCGGAGCTTCCAACGATCCCCAAAAACTCACCTTCAGAAACCATCTCACCAACATTTTTTGTCGTTAGAGAATTCTGTTTCATGTGTCCATATAGGGCAGCACTGCCATCAGCATGTTGAATATATACTGCATTCCAATTGCCACCACTTAAAGAACAGCTCCTATCGGTATTTGTACTGGCTTTATAAATTATTTGTCCTGCAGCGGCAGCAATAATTTCGACATCATTGTTGTCCATCATTTTCCAGGAAAATGGCCAAGTAAAAACGTCTATGCCTGCGTGATTATATCCGCCAGTTGTATCATAGGTAACCGCACCACAGTTGTAATCTAAAAGTTGATTCGGAAATGCGGGGTTTTGATCCACGTAATTTGAAATGCCCCAGACATCGTTGTATGCTAGACCATTTCTCTTTTTTATGGGCCAACTAAAAAGAGGGTGAGCACCTCTATTTGTGGCATCATATGCTAATGTGTTTTGTTGCGATAATTCTTGAATACCATTTTTCAATTCCGACATAACAGCTTCCCTTTGTTCATCGGTTAAACAGGGGGTTTTGCTTTCGTTAAATTTGTATTCGCCGCCCCCCATTAAGGTTTGTGCATTCATAAAATTGCAAATGCCGAATATTGCAAATACAATGAGCCAAGTAAAATTAGATTTCATAATTAATAGTTTTAGTGATTATATGGTTACATCGATATAATTTAAAAATGTGAGCATGAAACCGTGGGATTTTTACTTAGTGCTAAAAATAACTTATAAATACTTAAAAAACAAGCGTTTGACAAAAGTATAATTTACCTATTGCTTGATAAAACATTCTCAGATGTAACTGAATAAATAATCTTATCTTTACGTTTTAAATTTATTTACTAATCTTCATTCGTTATTCAGTGTAACGAATTATATATAAAATAGTATGAGTTGCAAAAGTTGCTCAACCGGAACGGATGGACAACCAAAAGGATGCAAAAACAATGGGACTTGTGGCACAGATAGTTGCAATAAGTTGACTGTTTTTGATTGGTTGGCCAACATGTCGCTTCCAGAAGGTCAGGAAGCCTTCATAGGAGTTGAAGTTCGTTTTAAAAATGGGCGTAAACAATATTACAAAAACACAGAAAATCTTACTTTAAGCATTGGAGATATTGTGGCTACTCAAGCCCAATCGGGTCATGACATAGGTATGGTGACACTTACAGGCGAATTGGTCAAAATCCAAATGAAGCGTAAAAAAGTGGATATCAACAACGAGGAAGACGTCATGAAAATTTATCGCAAAGCCTCTCAACGAGATATCGATGTGTGGTCTCAAGCTCGCGATAGAGAAGAGCCCATGAAAGTGAAGGCACGTCAATTTGCGATAGACTTAAAGCTCCAGATGAAAATTTCTGATATAGAATTTCAGGGAGACGCAAGCAAAGCGACTTTTTACTATACTTCTGAAGAACGTGTTGATTTTAGAGAGCTTATCAAGCTATTTGCAAAAGAATTTCGAACACGAATAGAAATGAAGCAAGTCGGTTTCCGTCAGGAGGCATCTAGACTTGGTGGTATTGGGTCCTGTGGGAGAGAGCTATGTTGCTCTACTTGGTTGACCGATTTTAGAAGTGTAAGCACCTCTGCTGCAAGATACCAGCAATTGTCATTAAATCCGTTAAAACTAGCTGGACAATGTGGTAAGTTGAAATGTTGTCTCAATTATGAGTTGGATGCCTATCTCGACGCGCTTAAAGAATTTCCAAAGACAGATACTAAACTCTATACAGAAAAAGGAACGGCTGTTTGTCAAAAAACGGACATCTTCAAAGGCCATATGTGGTTTGCTTATGAAGGCGAATGGATGAATTGGCATAAATTGACAACCGATCAAGCAAATGAAATCATCGCCCTAAACAAGAAAAGAGAGAAAGTTGCAAGTCTTGAAGAATATGCGGTAGAACTCATCGAAGAAGTCAAAGTAGAGTATGAGAATGTGGTTGGACAAGATAGTTTGACACGATTTGATAGTCCAAAACGCAAAAATAAACGTAGAAATAAAAAGGGGAAACCAAACAGAAAGGAAACTGCGACACCAGATCCGCAACAAACGTCTAATAAAAATTCAAGTCAGAAAGCTAATCGGCCACCTAGAAAAAAACGGCCACAAAAAAACAGACCTCCAAAACCAAATGATAACGATTCCAAATAAGAAGGCTTGGTTCATTATAATTCTAGCTTTTATTTTGAATTCCTGCGATTCTAAACAAGTGTTCGATGAATATAAATCTGTTCCAAATGAATGGCAGAAGGACTCCATAGTTTCGTTTAGGGTCAATCCACCAGATTCAATCCAGAACTACAACCTTTTCATTAACATTCGGAACACAAATGCCTATAAATTCAACAATTTATTCCTGATTATTGATATGGAATATCCTCATGGGAAAACCATAAAGGATACACTTGAGTACCAAATGGCAAAACCCAATGGTGAGCTTTTGGGCGAAGGAATGACAGATATTAAGGAGAATAAATTGTGGTATAAAGGCTACGATAAACCATTCGTATTCGAGGAAAAAGGTGATTATACGATAAGTATCCAACAAGCCATGCGAAATAATGGGGACATAAATGGCGTTGATAAGTTACAAGGGATTACAGATGTCGGCTTCAGAATAGAACGCACAACCAATTAATTTTTTTGATTATGGCACAGAAAAAAACAGCAACACAAGACTTTTCAAAATATATTAGGTGGTTTTGGATCACATTTTTATCAGGCATTCTTTTAGTAGTTCTATTGTTTTCATTAGCCTCTTGGGGCGCTTTTGGCGAAATGCCGGATTATACGGTTTTGGAGAATCCAAATACAAATTTGGCGACCGAAATTCTGTCTTCGGATGGCAAAACTTTAGGTAAATTTTATTTGAATGACAACAGAACGCCAGTAGATTACAGTGAACTTCCAAAACATTTGGTAGACGCGCTAATTGCAACTGAAGATGCTCGATTTCATGATCATTCAGGTATTGATGCCAGAGGGACCTTGAGAGCATTCTTTTTCTTGGGAAAAAGGGGTGGTGCCAGTACTATTTCACAACAATTGGCGAGACAATTATTTGTTGGTGTTAGGTCTGAAAATATTCTAGAAACGGCTACACAAAAAATTAAAGAATGGGTTATTGCCACACGTCTTGAGCGACAATATACCAAAGAGGAAATCATTGCCATGTACTTTAATATTTATGACTTTGGAAACAATGCAGATGGTATTAGAAGTGCGGCAAGCATCTATTTTGGAAAGGAACCAAATGAGTTGGATTTGAAAGAATCGGCTATGTTGGTGGGAATGTTTAAAAACTCTTCCTTATATAATCCAAGAGCGCATCGCAACCCAGAAGGAACCAAGAACAGAAGAAATGTCGTTTTGGATCAAATGGAGAAATACGACTATATCGATGAAAAGACGCAAGATTCGATAAGAAAATTAGAACTCGGTTTGCACTATTCGCCACAGTCTCATAAAGAAGGAACAGCTACCTATTTTAGAGCCTATCTTCAAGATTTTATGAAGCAATGGATTAATGACAACCCCAAACCGGATGGTTCAAAATACAACCTTTATAATAGTGGTTTAAAGATATATACTTCAATTGATTCAAGAATGCAAAAATACGCGGAGGAAGCTGTTGAGAAGCACATGGCGAAATTGCAAGCAGAATTTTTTAATCAAAACACAGCAGATCGCAATAAAACTGCTCCCTTTGTAGGTTTGACGACCGAAGAAATTAATAAATTATTGAACAACAGTATGCGTCAATCAGAGCGTTGGAGAGTATTAAAAAATAATGGAAAATCTGATAAAGAAATTCTTGCCTCTTTTGATAAACCTACACCAATGACTATTTTTTCGTGGAAAGGTGAAATCGATACGATTATGAAGCCTATGGACTCCATGCGTTATTACAAAACCTTTTTACATACTGGTATGATGTCGATGGAGCCACAAACGGGTTATGTCAAAGCGTGGGTTGGTGGTATTAATATGAGACATTTTCAGTACGACCATGTCAAGCAAGGAAAGCGTCAGGTAGGTTCAACCTTTAAGCCATTTGTATACGCGACAGCTATTGATCAATTGCATTTATCGCCTTGTGATACCTTTCCTAATACGCCAATCACCATAGAGGCCATGAAATTTGGAAATCCGCAATCTTGGACTGCCAAAAATTCTGATGGAAAATACGGTGGATTTAAAACGCTTAAAAATGCATTGGCAAATTCTGTGAACACCATTACGGCTCGTTTGATGGATAAAGTGGGTCCAGAACCTGTGATTGATATGGCTAGAAATTTAGGAATAGAATCTGACATTCCTGCAGTGCCCGCGATATCCCTAGGAACTCCAGATTTGAGTGTCTATGAAATGGTTGCAGCCTATGGAACTTTTGCTAATAAAGGCGTATATACTAAACCAGTAATGATTACGCGTATCGAAGATAAGAATGGAACGACCTTGTTTCAATTTACTCCAGAATCGAAAGACGTTTTAAGTGAAGAAGTAGCTTATGTCACCTGCAATTTGTTGGAAGGTGTTACAGAAGGTGGTTCAGGTACGCGATTACGTACAACTTGGGCAACAAACAATCAAGTCTATAAAGAGATCATTACAGGATATCCATATGGGTTTACCAATCCAATAGCAGGAAAAACAGGTACGACCCAAAATCAAAGTGACGGATGGTTTATGGGAATGGTTCCTAATTTGGTTACAGGTGTTTGGGTAGGCGCAGAAGATAGAGCGGCACATTTTAAAACAATTACTTATGGTCAAGGAGCTTCGATGGCTTTACCTATTTGGGGAATGTATATGAAAAGTTGTTATGCCGATAAAACCTTAGATGTGTCCACAGCCGAATTTGAACGGCCTCAAGACCTTTCCATAAATGTGGATTGTAGTAGATTTGGTAATGAAGAATCTTCAGATATAGAAGGCGGATTTGTCGATGAACTGGATTTTTAATTCATAGTAAATAACATTAGTCACAGCCAATCTAATTGTAATTTCGTTTTAGATTGGCTTTTTTATTTCGTATTTTTCAGATTCAAAATAGAACATAAATGATCAATAAAGAAGTAGCTGATATTAATGAAGCCATGAAAGGTGTCAAGGATGGAATGACATTGATGCTAGGTGGTTTTGGTTTATGTGGAATTCCCGAAAACGCCATCAACGCTTTGGTAAAGTTGAATGTGAAGGATTTGACATGTATTTCCAATAACGCAGGTGTCGATGATTTTGGACTAGGTTTATTGTTGCACAAGCGACAGATAAAAAAAATGATCTCCTCTTATGTCGGGGAAAATGATGAATTTGAGCGTCAGATGTTAAGTGGCGAACTCGATGTAGAATTAGTGCCTCAAGGGACTCTGGTGGAACGATGCAGAGCCGCACAATCAGGATTTCCAGCATTTTTTACACCAGCGGGATATGGAACCGAAGTTGCTGAAGGAAAAGAAACGAGGGATTTTAACGGAAAGATGTATGTTTTGGAAAAAGCATTCGATGCTGATTTTTCATTTGTCAAAGCGTGGAAAGGTGATGCCGCGGGCAATCTAATCTTTAAAGGAACGGCTAGAAACTTCAATCCGGCTATGTGTGGCGCAGCGAAGATAACAGTTGCAGAAGTAGAAGAATTGGTGCCTGTGGGAACTTTGGATCCGAACCAAATACACATTCCAGGGATTTTTATACAGCGAATTTTTCAGGGCGAAACTTATGAAAAACGCATTGAACAACGAACGGTTAGGAAAAACAACGATTGAAAAATAAATAATTAAGTATTGAGTTGGTCATCTTTAAATGCGAAAATTTATGACAGTTCTATTCAAAGAAGAGCAAAAATTCACACAATGGTGGGTTTGGGTTATTTTAATAATCGTTGGATTTTTACCATTTCTTTTAAATTATGATCAACTGTTTTTCAAACAAGAATTTGAAGACAGACCAATATCCGATTTGGTTTTTATTGTACTATCATTAGCTTTATTTGGATTGATCATTATGTTTCTGACAATGAAACTTAAAACTAAAATTGATCAAATTGGAATCGAAATGAAGTTTTCTCCTTTTGTTTCCAAAAAAGTGAAATGGAGCAGCATTAAAAGCGCCGAAGTTCTAAATTACGGATTTGTTGGAGGATGGGGAATCCGACCATGGACACATTATGGTACAGTTTATAATATAAAAGGCAATAAGGGATTGGCGATTGAACTTTTTGATGGAAAAAAATTTTTAATTGGAACTCAAAAAGAGAAAGAACTAGTGAAGGTTATGGAGATGATTCGAAAGAAAAAAGACGTACGCTATTTAGAATAGATACGAACATTTTGAATGGTTATCGATGTGCAACCCCTTAAAACCAATAATAAACAACAAAACATGTTAGATAAAACAGGAATAGCAAAACGTATTGCAAAAGAAGTTAAAGATGGATATTATGTTAATCTAGGAATTGGCATTCCAACCTTGGTTGCGAATTACGTTAGAGACGACATAGAAGTAGAATTTCAAAGTGAAAATGGCGTTCTCGGTATGGGGCCTTTTCCATTTAAGGGAGAAGAAGACGCAGATATTATCAATGCAGGCAAACAAACGATTACAACGCTGCCAGGAGCCAGTTTCTTTGACTCCTCCTTGAGCTTTTCAATGATAAGAGGTCAACACGTAGATTTGACCATTCTTGGAGCCATGGAAGTGTCTGAAGATGGCGACATTGCCAATTGGAAAATTCCGGGTAAAATGGTCAAAGGAATGGGTGGTGCGATGGATTTGGTGGCGAGTGCAGAAAACATCATCGTGGCCATGATGCATACCAATCGTGAAGGCGAATCAAAGCTTTTAAAAAAATGTAGTTTACCTTTAACTGGTGTTGGTTGTGTGAAGAAAATAGTGACCAACCTAGCGGTTTTGGAAGTCACACCTGATGGTTTTAAGTTGTTAGAACGCGCTCCAGGTATTTCTGTAGAAGATATTCAAAAGGCAACAGAAGGAAACTTAATAATTGAAGGCAACATTCCAGAAATGGTTTTAAATTGAAATTTTGAAAAGGCGGTACAAAGTAGCAATAGTCATTATCATCATTTTGTCATTCGGGTTTTACATTGCCACTGTTCATATACTTCCATTCGCCATCATAAAACCGTATCGCGCTGTTGGTGTAAACAAACTTGATGGCCAAAATCTTAACTACAAAAAAATAGATGTCAAGACTTTTGACTCAATCAACCTCAAGGGTTATTATGTAAAATCCTTACAGGATAAAACGCTGGCCTCCATCATTTTGGTGCATGGCATTGGAGGCTGTAAAGAAAACTTCACAAATCTTGCTATAAAGTTGGCGCAACAAGGCTATGACATCTGGCTGTTCGATAACAGAGCGCATGGACAAAGTGGCGGTCTCTATTCGACCTATGGATTTTATGAAAAAAGGGACATTTCAGAAATCGTCTCAACTATAAAAGAAGAAACTCCCAATACGAAAATTGGAATATGGGGCAATTCCTTGGGTGGAGCCATTAGTGTTCAAGCTTTAGCAGACGATAAAAGAATTGATTTTGGAATTATTGAGAGCTCATTTTCTGATTTAAGACAAATTGTTTACGATTATCAGAAAAGGTTTACCTACGGACTAGGCTTGAAGTTTGCTTCTGATATCGCATTAGACGAAGCTGGTAAAATCGCAAAATTTAATCCAGATGAGATAAAACCAATTCAGTCTGCAACTCAAATTACGCAACCAGTATTGATCATCCATGGCGATGCCGATTTGAACATTGATGTGAAGTATGGTAAAGCTTTGTATAAAGCTATTGGTTCTGACGAAAAGGATCTACTTCTCGTAAAAAAGGGTGGCCATTATGGATTGGGCGAAACTGGAGGATTAGATTATCAAAACCGAATCTCCGAATTTTTGAAAAGACAATCTAGAAATAATTAAAAGTAAAAAATATAGCGACGGTTTTTAGACTTGAAAAGTTTTGCTTTAAAAATCATTCCGCACAAAATTTTTGAAATCCTTTCAGCAATTGATGTAAATCGAGATGCTAATGACTATCGAATTTGTAAGATAAATCTTCATAATGAATGTTAATTGTTAAAAATTAATGCATTTCATCGATTTATAATGTATTTAAACTGATTATTTCAAAAATAGTTTCATATTTACAAAACCAAATCAAAACAACCTAAACCAAATTTACCAATAACCTAAAATTGAAGATAAGCCCCAAATCTATCCTAAATTTTAACCAAGAGTACCAAGTCAAGTAAAACCTAATTTACGATTTTGCCCCAAATCTATCTTAAATTTTAAATTATGAAGACATCCCCAAATCTACCTGAACCTACTTTTATTGAAAGCAAATTGATCAGCACCATGGAATTACTCCGAGGAATGCTAAAACTTACCAAAAAAATATTCATGCTATAACCCTTTGGGAATAGCATGGATTAATTTTTTGGTATAATCGCGTTGCGGATTTTCGTAAATAACATCCGCATCAGCCATTTCTTCAATGTGGCCTTTGTTCATCACTACTAACTGGTCAGACATATATTTCACAACTGCTAAATCATGCGAAATAAAGATATAGGTAAACCCGAATTTTTCTTTTAAATCATTCAATAAATTCAATACTTGCGCTTGCACGGAAATGTCCAACGCAGACACTGATTCATCACAAACAATGAGTTTTGGTTGCAATGAAATCGCTCTGGCAATCCCGATCCGTTGACGCTGTCCACCGGAAAATTCATGTGGATATCGATTGAAAAAGCTGGCATCTAATCCTACTTTATGTAGCAAGTCCAAAACAGTTTGCTTTCTATCGCTATCCGACTTTCCAATGTTATGTACTTCCATGGGTTCCATAATGGCTTTACCAATTGGAATTCTTGGATTTAAAGACGCATAAGGATCTTGAAAGATGATTTGAATTTCCTTTCTTAATTTCCGTAGAGCCGATTTTGATAGCTTGGTGATATCCGTGCCTCGATATAAAATCTGTCCGGCGGTCGCTCTTTCAAGTTGCAAAATGGCATTGGCCAAAGTGGATTTGCCACAACCAGATTCTCCGACAAGTCCTAAGGTTTCACCTTCATATAATTTAAAGCTCACATCGTCCACTGCGTTAAAATGTTCAGGTTTTGAAAACCATCCAGATTTTGAGATATATTCTTTTTCAACATTTATGACTTCCAACAAAGGCACTTTTGAATAAAGTTCCTGATGAAGTTGTACGCGATCTTCCGTTGTGACAATATCTGATTTTGGATTCTCTTCCATAAAATCTCTAATCGTGGGTAAGCGTTTCATGCGATAGTCTAATGACGGTTTTGAACTCAATAATGCTTTCGTATAGGTATGTTGAGGTCGATGAAAAATATCCGAGACCAAACCTTGTTCAACAATATCTCCTTTGTACATCACCATCACTCGGTCTGCAATTTCAGAAACTAACGACAAATCATGCGAAATGAAAATGATACTCATATTTTCTTCCGCTTGAAGCTGTTTCAACAACAAAATAATATCTTTTTGAACCGTCACATCCAAAGCAGTTGTGGGCTCATCAGCAATCAATATTTTGGGTTTGCATGCAATGGCCATCGCAATCATGACACGTTGCTTTTGGCCACCTGAAATTTCATGCGGATAGGCCTTAAAAACACGATCTGGTAAGGGTAATTTTACTTTTTCAAAAAGCGACAGTGTTTCCGCTTTAGCTTCTTTTTTTGAAAGCTTGGTATGTTGCAGTAAGATTTCTTCAACCTGTCTTCCACAACGCATCGACGGATTCAAAGAACTCATCGGTTCTTGAAAAATCATGGAAATATCATTCCCTCGAATGTGTTGAAACGCTTTTGACTGTGTTTTGATTAGATCCGAACCTTCGAACAGAATACTACCAGATGTAATTTTTGAAATCCCTTTTGGCAGTAATCCGAGAATGGCGAGTGTTGACACTGATTTCCCAGAGCCAGATTCGCCAACAATCCCTAGAATTTCGTTTTTATTTAATTCGAATGAAACGGAATGAATAATCTCCTTTTCTGTTCCATTTGAAATAAATGAAATTGATAAATCAATAGTTGATAGTAATTGCTCTTTTTCCATAATTCAAAGTAAAAATAGTCATTTCAGACAATAGATAAGATGGGAATCAATACAAGAATGAGGATATGAAACACTTTTTATACAATCGTAATCGTCCGATTCTTTGAGTTTATAACAAATATCTCTCAAACTCTATCTCAAAAAGTATTGGAATAAGACTAACTTAATTTTCGGATTAATGAATCAATATCGGCTAATATGTTGTAAATCTTAAAGTTATCGATTGAATTTTTTTGGTAAAATTTAATTGAATTGTATTTCAACGAAAACGTTTGAGTAAAATTTTGTATTTCATATTATTTTGATACATTCGACAGCTGAATTCAAATTATATCCGCTTAATTGTGAATTATTCGTAAGAATATGTACAATATTTTAAACTAATTTGAATTGTCCCTTGCTACCTGAATGATTGTGAATACGAGTGTGAGTTCCGATGATTATTTATCTTAACCTTAATAACTTTTTAAAATGAAAAACAAATTTACTTTAGTAGTAGTGTGTTTACTCTTCGTGAGTTCTATGTTTGGTCAGCAGGCAGATTTTCAGCGCTGTGGAGCCATGGAAAATCTGGAATTTCGAAAACAACAAGATCCTGATCTGGAAAAACGAATGCAAGAAATTGAAGCGTTTACACAGAATAAAATCAACAGTACCTCGACGAACAAAATTAATGGTAGCATCATTACAATTCCGGTAGTTGTTCATGTTTTATACCGAAATAGTACAGAAAACATCAGTGTCGCACAAATTCAATCGCAATTGGATGTTTTAAATGAAGATTTTAGACGTACAAATCCAGATGCCAATACTATCTGGTCTCAAGCAGCCGATACCCAAATTGAGTTTTGTCTGGCCTCCGTTGATCCTAATGGGAATGCGACCACCGGAATCACCCGAAAGTCTACCACTCGTCAAGATTGGGGAGCGAACGATGACGCCAAACGTGTATCCAGTGGTGGTATTGACCCATGGAATACGGCGGAATATTTAAATATGTGGATTGTCCCTAAAATGACCACAGTGTCCCAAGGACAAACCATCAATCTTTTGGGTTATGCACAATTTCCTGGAGGAAGTGCTGCAACCGATGGATTGGTGATGATCTATAATGCTTTTGGACGTACTGGAGCAGTCTCTGCGCCTTATGATGGTGGTCGGACGACTACGCATGAAATCGGTCACTATTTTAATTTACGTCATATTTGGGGAGATTCGAATTGTGGAAATGATTTAGTAAGTGATACACCTACCCATCAAACGGCAAATTATGGTTGTCCAGTTGGTCAAGTGTCCTGTTCTTCAACAGATATGCCACAGAATTATATGGACTATACGGATGATACTTGCATGAACTTATTTACACAAGGTCAAAAAACAAGGATGCGTGCGGTTTTAGAAGTAGGAGGAGCCAGAAGAGCGTTGGCTTTATCTGATAAATGTGGTGCTGCTGCACAACCAACCTGTAGTGATGGTATCCAAAACGGAACTGAAACTGGTGTTGATTGTGGAGGATCATGTACACCTTGCATAACCGGAAATCAATACTGCGGCTCACAAGGAAATAGCGTCAGTGATGAATATATTTCAAGAGTGCAACTCGGAACGATTAACAAGTCATCTGGCGCGCAGTCCTATTCAGATTTCACAACTACAAGCACCAACTTGACGAAGGGATCTGGTTATACACTTACTGTTACTCCAACCTGGACAGGTACAGTCTATAGTGAAGGTTATGCAGCGTGGATTGATTATAATGATGATGGCGATTTTAACGATACAGGTGAACAGATTTTCTCTAAAGCAGCTTCACAGACCACACCAGTAAGTGGAACATTCACTGTGCCAACTGGAACTGCAAACGGAAACAAGAGATTAAGAGTGTCTATGAAATATAATGGTATTCCAACATCCTGTGAAACGTTTTCTTATGGAGAAGTTGAAGATTATACGGTCAATATTCAAAGTGCCACAACAGATACAACCGCACCAACCGCACCAACCAATTTAACGGCAACTGGTACAACTCAAACGACCACTACGCTTTCTTGGAACGCTTCTACAGATAATGTTGGTGTAACAGGATATAACGTGTATCAAGGCACTACGTTAATAGCCACGGTTACGACCACGACACGTCAAGTGACCGGATTATCTGCGGGTACTGGTTATTCATTTAGAGTGACGGCAAAAGATGCGGCTGGCAATATTTCAGGTTATAGCAATACTGTCAATGTGACTACCCTTTCAAATAGCGTAACTTATTGTACGTCTCAAGGAAATAATACCAATGATGAATATATTGACAGAGTGCAATTAGGAAGTATTAATAACCTTTCTGGAAATAACGGTGGTTATGGGAACTTTACAAGTTTATCAACGAATTTAGCTAAAGGAACTAGCAACACAATTATTATCACTCCAAAATGGACAGGTTCAACCTATAGTGAAGCCTACAGGGTTTGGATTGATTATAATCAAGATGGTGATTTCAATGATTCTGGAGAACAAGTTTACAACAGAACGAAAACGACTTCAGCCTCCATTTCAGGTAGTTTTATAGTGCCAACCTCTGCATTGAATGGATCAACCAGAATGCGAGTGTCCATGAAATACAATGCATCTCCTACCAATTGCGAAACGTTTACGTATGGTGAAGTAGAGGATTACACAGTTATAATTTCGTCTTCTGCAAGAGAGGATGGTATGCAAAATGGAATGGCCTCAAAACTTTCATTGTATCCAAACCCTGTGAAAGGTGCAAATCTTAACATTGCAACAACCTATAAAAATGTTAGCTATGAAGTGTTCAATTCCATAGGTCAAGTAGTGGCCAAAGGGAAATTGAATAGTGATGTAATTGATGTTAGCACATTGGATGCTGCCGTATATCAAATTCGTTTTACAACCGAAGGAGGCATCATTACCAAACGTTTTATTAAGCAATAAATTTTTAGCACATATTTAAGAAAAGTCCAGATGAAAGTCTGGGCTTTTTTATTTTTAGAAAATAAAGCTTGACCAGATACTCAATACTTTAAGATATCTGAATAAATTCTGAAAAGCATGGAGGTGAATTGCATATAGCTAAAACAACAGGCTAATATCTAATAGATTCGTAAAACCCAATCTTTTTAAGTGCGAAATTTGAATAATAGTTATAGCTTAAATTAAATTTAAGTATTATTGTAGTCTAACCAGTAGCATTTTTATCAAACATTTCCCTAATTATGAAAAATTCTATCATTCTTCTCATGCTCGTAATGGGTATGGGATTATCTGCTCAAAATAAATTATGGACGAAGCAAGCAGCGGTAAGCACTTCGGCAATTAAATCAAACAAGCGAAACTTACCAAAAAATCAGACCTACAGCCTCAATATTGAGGATTTGAAACACGAGCTTACCAATGTTCCACAAAGAGAGAATTTGGATCGTCAAACGACTACGATTCTTTCTTTCCCAAATCCAGCTGGTGTCATGGAACGTTTTAGGGTTTTTGAGGCTTCAGTTATGGATGCTGAACTGCAGGCACGTTACCCAGAAATCAGATCATATGCTGGTCAAGGTATCGATGACCCAACCGCTGTAATCCGTTTTAGCGTATCTCCTTTAGGATTCAGTAGTATGCGTTTATCGGCCAAGGCGCCAGCATCGTTCATTGAGCCAATCACTTTAGATGGATCTCTATATGCGGTGTATGAAAGAGCAGATAGAATTGCGGCTCCAGATGATTTTGAGTGTACTGTGACAGATGTAATGAATGAAAATATCGGAGGAGATCAAACCACAAACCGTAATGCAGATGATGGCATTCTTCGCAGATACCGATTGGCAGTTTCTACAACGGGTGAATACACCTCATACCATGGTGGTACAAAAGCCTTGGCATTGGCAGCAATCAATACAACAATGACACGTGTCAATGGTATTTTTGAGAACGACTTCAATGTAACGATGGTGTTGATTTCAAATAATGATGATGTTATTTATACGAATTCGGTGTCTGATCCATACACAAATTCAAATGGCTATAATTCAGAAGTCCAAACAACATTAACAAGTGTGATTGGTGAAATAAACTATGACGTTGGACACTTGTTCGCTCGTGATAGTAACAATGGTAATGCAGGTTGTATTGGATGTATTTGTATCGATGGACAAAAAGGCAGTGGTTTTACATCTCGTACTGACCCAGAAGGAGATCCTTTTGATGTGGATTATGTGGCACACGAATTAGGACATCAGTTTGGAGGAAACCATACATTTACTTTTAGAAATGAAAGTGGTACTGGAGCTCAAATGGAACCAGGAAGTGGAACAACCATTATGGGTTATGCTGGAATTACAGGAGCGACTGATGTGCAGTCAAACTCTGATCCTTATTTTCATGCAAGGTCTATTGAGCAGATTACAAATAATATCAAATCGAAATCGTGCCAGACCAATATCAATACTGGTAATGCAGTCCCTACTGTAAGTGCAGGAGCAAACTATACCATTCCGAAAGGAACAGCTTTCGTATTGACTGGTTCAGGTACTGACGCTAACTCAAGTGATGTTTTGACGTATTGCTGGGAACAGTACAATACAGGAAATTCTTCAGGAACTTATCCAAGTACAACGAGAACTTCCGGAGTGGCATTTAGATCCTACTCACCTACTACAGATACCAAAAGATATTTTCCAAGATTGGAAACCATTAAAACAGGGTCAACTTCTTGGCAATGGGAAGCCGTTCCTAACGTCGCAAGAACATTAAATTTCAGAATGACTGTTAGAGACAACAGAGCTGGAGGTGCCAATAACAATAGTGACGATACGGTGATTACTGTCAATGGAACCGCTGGACCTTTCTTGGTGAATTCTCCAAATTCAAATTTAACGTGGAATGCAGGAACATCACAAACAGTTTCATGGAGTGTTGCGGGAACCACAGGAAATGGGGTGAATGCTGCCAATGTTGATATTCTATTGTCAACCGATGGAGGAAATACGTATCCAATTACATTGTTGGCCAACACACCAAATGATGGTTCGCAAGCGATAACAGTACCCAACAATCAGGGAAATCAAAACAGGATTATGGTAAAAGGTTCTAACCACATCTTTTTCGATATTTCAAACACAAACTTCACTATTTCTGGAACTGTAGCTTGTACTGCCACTGTTCCAACAGGATTAACTTCTTTAAACGTTGGGTCTTCAACAGCTACATTAAGTTGGAATGCTGTAACAGGAGCAACGTACGATTTACGATATAGAGAAGTTGGAAGCCCAACTTGGATTACAATTACAGTGTCCGCGCTTTCTACGAATGTTACAGGATTAAATCCTCTTACTGATTACGAAGCACAAGTGAAAAGTAAATGTAATGGAGGTGCAAATTCGGCCTATTCAAGTTCGGTGTTTTTTACAACAATTGCTACGCCTGCCTGTATAGGAGCACAAATAACGACATTCCCATATTTAGAAACATTTGATTCTGGAATTGGTGATTGGACTCAAGCGACAGGGGATAGTGGCAATTGGACATTGGATGCTGGTGGTACACCTTCTGATGATACAGGGCCGTCGGATGATATAACAGGTGGTGGCAATTATCTTTATACCGAAGCTTCTACGGAAGGACTCGGTTCAAATGCGACAGTCATTCTCAATAGTCCGTGTTATGAATTGTCAAGTCTCACAGAGACCTATTTTTCTTTTAATTATCACATGTACGGAGCAAATATGGGAACTCTTAATTTGGAAATCACTTCAGATAATGGTGACAATTGGACCAATGTGTTTACTGCAAATGGTGATTTAGGGGATCAATGGATCGGTGAGAACATAAATTTATCAAGTTACATTGGTCAAACAGTAAAATTTAGGTTTATTGGAATAACAGGAGGTGGGTTTTCAAGCGATATGGCAATTGACAATATAGGAATTTCTAATCTGCCAATTTTGGTCTACTGTAACTCAAATAGTACTAATACTAATTTTGAATACATTGATCGAGTACAACTAAACACCTTGAACAATAACAATTCTGGCGCAGGAACAACAAGTATTGGATATTCAAATTTTACTTCAAATCCATCATTGACCACGGATTTGGTTGGTGGCACGCAATACACAATAACCATCACTACAATTTGGCCAACTGCGACAGAATATGAAGAAGCTTATTCTGTGTGGATTGATTATAATAGAGATGGGGATTTTATCGATCCCGGGGAGCAGGTATTTTCATTGACACCTACAAATACAACACCAGTTTCGGGATCGTTTACGGTTCCTATAGATATTAATTATGGCTCTACAAGGATGAGAGTTTCCATGAAAGATACTGGCGTTCCCACATCTTGTGAAACATTTACCTACGGCGAAGTAGAGGATTACACAGTCAATCTAAAATACGATGGATTATTATTCACCAATAATGCATGGACACCAAATCCACCTTCAGGCACAACTTCAACTGATAATGCACTAATTTTGGATGGAATCTACGATGTCAATTCGAATATAGTATTAAATAATCTTACAGTAAATACAAATGCGACGGCAAACGTTTTACAATCACAATCTATTGAATTAGCAGGAAACCTTGTCAATAATGGAAATCTTGTATTAAACTCAACTTCAACCGAATATTCTAGTTTAATTGTAAATGGGACAGTCACAGGAGATGCTGTATATAAACGACATGTCAATGTCAATGCGAGCTCTGGTGGCAATGATTTGATTTCGGCGCCCTTGACAGGGCAAACCTTTGGTGCATTTGCGGCTGTCAATACCAATATAGTTTCAAACCCTAATAATACCACCGAAAAGCTCTTTGGGCATTTTGATAAAGGATCAGGAACTTATATAACATATGATGCCAATGTGCCAGCGGAAGCGGCTATAACACTAAATCCAGCGATTGGTTATAGAGCAGCTTCAACCGATGATGGCACTTTTGAATTTAGAGGAACGGTGAATACAGAATCAATTAGCGCCATCATACAACATTCGGGAACAACGTATACCGAATGGAATTTAATAGGGAATCCATATCCTTCTTATATTAAGTTATCAGATTTCCTAAATACAAATATTAATGAATTCTACCCTTCAAGTGCTGCCATTTATGGCTATAATGGGCAAGCTTCAGGTCAATGGAAGATATTGAATCTAGCGTCTTTAATAACGAACCCGAATGCCATCATTACTCCAGGACAAGGGTTTTTGGTAGCTTCGAAAGATGGAGGTGGTACGATGGTTTTCAATCCAAGTTTTAGAACCATTGCTTCCGGAGATGCGCTTCTTGATGATGATTATATAGAAGGTAGAGACAGCGATCCTGCTGACTATGCCTACTTAAAAATTGAAATGACGAGTGGTACATCAAGTTTTAGTACCGATATTTATTTTACTCAAAACGCGTCACGAGGGTTAGATGTTGGATATGATGCCAGTGCCTTTAACGGCACTGCTCCAAATTATGCTATCTATTCACATTTAATTGAAGGAAGTAATGGATTGGATATGTCCATTCAGTCAGTAAGTTATGATGATTTAAACAGCAACATAGTTGTTCCATTAGGTATAAACGCTAATCAAGGGCAGCAAATATCTATTTCGTTGTCAAATATGATTTTGCCTACTGATATTGAAGTTTATCTAGAAGACAATTTATATAATACGTTTACTCATCTTAATTCAAGTAATTATAATTTTACAGCCGATAGTAATCTTTCAGGAATTGGACGATTCTTTTTAAGATTTGAAGCATCAACTTTAAATACCGCTGACACTGCGCTGAATGAAATACTTGTTTATGCAACTGCTAAACCAAAAGAACTTGTAGTTAAGGGAACATTGTTAGAAAATACGCAAGCTGTGTTATTTGATATGCAAGGAAGACAGATTTTATCTCAAGCATTGAATTTAAACATAAATCTACAAACAATAGATCTTTCTAATATTAGTAGCGGTGTTTATGTGGTGGAATTACAAAACCGAATCAACAGCTTCAGTAAAAAGATTATCATAAAGTAGATATATAATTATTTTTAATAAAAAGTCCAGATCTAACATCTGGACTTTTTACTATATTTTAATTGCTTTTTGATTGCATCGGAATACCATTCAAGATTTAAATATGCTTAATCTCATTCTCTTCCAATATAGCATCACCTCGAAGCCTTAAAAATATTTGAGCCACAGCAATTGTATCCTTTTCACAATAAATAACGATTCTATCGATATCCTTTTCTTCGTAATAAACTCTGCAGACTTCGCTGCCATCGATGTCATCTTTTGGCGATGGAATTCCTAAAACATTAGTCAACAACTTCAGTGAAGTAAACGTTTTGTAATCACCAAATTTCCACAACTCCAACGTGTCGAGATGAGGTACTTCCCAGGGTTTTTTACCGAAGAGATTTAATTTGTATGGCAATTCGATACTATGGATGATCATTCGTCTTGCAATGTATGGAAAGTCAAATTCCTTTCCGTTATGTGCACACAATAAATGTTTTGTTTGGCTGAAATGTGAAAGAATCAGGTTTTTAAAATCCTTGAGAATTTTTATTTCGTCACCGAAAAAAGAAGTAACTCTGAAAGTTCTAATATCACCTGAAATATTAAAATAACCCACTGAAATACAAACGATCTTGCCAAATTCTGCCCAAATGCCGGCGCGTTCATAAAATTCGTCTGCAGAGACTTCACCTCTTTGATATTTGGATTTAAGTTCCCAAAGGTTTTGTTTGGTTTTGTCTAATTCTGAAAAATGATGTGTTTCTGGAACGGTTTCTATATCTAGAAATAAAATGTCTTCGAGGTTGAGTTTGTTGATCATAATCACTTCCCGCAAAAACAGGAATTTTTTTAAATTAACTTCCTTTTACTTTTCGTGTATCTCAAATGCGTTTTGGTATTTAGTTCATCATTTGATAAGCCTCATCAATATAGACTGAAATATCATCAGTAAAAGTAGCAATTGCATCACCACTGCCTTTTGAATGACCTAATCTAACGATGATGACGTTGTCTTCAGGCTCAACAATAACATACTGACCAAGATGCCCACGCATCATAAAAAACTGTTTATCTCCGACATTTTTCAGCCACCAACCATATCCATATTCTGGACTTTCGGAAAAACGAGGTGTAACCGATTTGGCGACGAATGCAGAATCTAAAATTTGTTGGCCATTCCATTTTCCATGATCTTTAAAGAGTTTTCCGTAGCGTGCAAAATCCTTTGCACTACTAGCGATACAGCAATACGCTTTTACCAAATCATGATCGTCACTATCTACTTGCCATAAGGTGGAATGCTCTGAACCCAAAGGCTTCCAAAAAGATTCGGATAGATAATCGTACAATTTTTTACCTGTGGCTTTCTCAATCACCATGGCCAATAGTTGGGTGTCTCCACTGGCATATTTGTATTTGGTACCTGGCTCGTCCACGACCTTCAGTCCAAGAATCACTTTAGATAAATCGTCATCAAAATAAGCGCGTGTGGTAATTGATAGAGGCGAATAATAGGCTTCATCCCAATTGGTGCCAGAACTCATAGAAGATAAATCCCCAACCGTCATTTTTGCACCTTTCCCTTCACTGAACTCTGGAAAGAAATCACCGACTGGCTGATCGAGACTCTTTATATATCCTTGTTCAATCGCTTTTCCCATCAGTCCAGAAACGTAGCTTTTTGCCATGGAGAATGAATTGGTTTTTGAGTTTTCATCATAACCATCATAATAATTTTCGAACCAAATGCTGTCATTTTTTATTATGACGTAAGCGATGGTACCATTAGTGGTGTTAATCTCATTCAGCTTTTCGGTTTCTTTCGCCGAATTGTAGTCTTTATGATTTGGCCAAGGTAGCGGTGTGCCATTGGCTACAGGTTGATTATCAAAGTCTTTGTAATCATCGAGAAAGGCGGTAGTGTGACCTTTCAAATATATAGTTCTGACGGCTTTTATTAAATAATCGGTATCAGTAATGTAAAGAATGGCGACGGTTAACCCAATAAGTATAACGATCGTTAAAAGGAACTTTTTGAGGAATTTCATAAAATGTTTTTGGTTAAATAAATATAGGAAAATTAATCACCATTAGGAATGATGCATCAATTAAAATAATGATTGTTGTTTGTAAGAGCTTTCATGTTCTAAAAGCCATTTTTTGCGATGCAATCCGCCAGCATAACCTGTCAAACTCCCGTCGCTTCCTATCACACGATGGCAAGGCACAACGATCCAAAGTGGGTTTTTCCCATTGGCATTGGCAACGGCTCTGATGGCTTTTACATCTCCAAATTGTTTGGATAGGTCTAGATAGGATATTGTTTTCCCATGCGGAATGGTTTGAAGCGCACTCCATACTTGTTTTTGAAATGCTGTACCCTCTGGATTTAATTGTAAGTCGAATTGTTTTCGTTTGCCATCAAAATAATCGTTGAGCTGATAGACGCATTCTTGTAAAGCTTCTGGAATGATATCCGTTTCTTTTTCTTCGGAATTCAATACAACTACAGAAGCAATTCCAACTTCATCTCCAGAAATTTTAGTAAAACCTAGTGGTGATTTGATAATGCATGTTTCCACTAGTCGTTATGCTTCAGGTTTGGTTGAATCAGTATTGGTTTCAGTTGCATTCTGATCGTTCAACATTCCAAGACGTTTGGCACGCCGTTCCCAACTTTTTCTTGCTTGTAATTGAAGGTCTTCAACATTATCGCTTTCGTCCATGATTTCCAACCCTAGAAGTGTTTCTATGACATCTTCCATAGTTACCAACCCTGTCACAGTCCCATATTCATCAACAACCAATGCCATATGGTTCTTACTGCCCACTAATTTTTCAAATAATGTTGGTATTGGGAGATTGCGCTCAACGATGATGATATCTCTTTTGATGTCTGCCAATATTCTGTCATCGTGGTCTAATGCCATTTCTTTATAAATGTCATCTTTTAAAACCAAACCTGTGATATCGTCAGGATTTTTAGAGTAAATAGGAATCCGTGAGACGCGGAGATTTTGATTCTTTTCAAAGAAAGTTTTTACCGAAGTTTTTTCATCTTCAGACACCATTATGGTTCGTGGTGTCATAATATCCTTTGCCAAAATCTTTTTAAAATTGATAAGGTTCTTGATCACTTTGCTTTCAGATTCTTGAAACACACCTTCTTCATGTGCAATATCAGCCATAGCCAAAAAACTATCACGACTTACCGTACTGACATGTGCATTTTTACCGCCAATCAGTTTTGTAGTTAATTGCAATACCCAAAGAATTCCTGTGTATTTTAATGGGAAAATCAAGATGTTCAGTGCAGTTGCTGTAAAGCCTGCCAGTTTTTTCCAATACGTGGCTCCAATAGTTTTTGGAATGATTTCGGATAGGACCAAAATCAGCAGTGTCATAACGGCAGAAACGATCATAATTTCATTATCGCCATTGCCAAATACGGTTTCCGCCTGTACTCCTACCAAAATAGCACCAACTGTATGCGCAATGGTATTTAGTGTGAGGATGGCAATCAACGGTTTATCAACATCCTTTTTTAGGGCAGCCAATGAATCAGCATAACTTTTGCCTTCTTTCTTTCTAACGTTGATAAACGTAGGAGTCACACTTAAAAGCACAGCTTCTAAAATGGAGCATAGGAATGAAAAAAAGATGGATATGAATGCGTATATAATTAAGAGCGTCATCAGTATTGTTTGGTTTGTGCTAATTTAAGAATATTCTGCTTCTATGCCATTAAATTTTGGTTGTTATTGAAATAATTGTGTGCTCATAAACCTTCTAAAATGATACTTGTATTTGGAACGCCATACTGTGAAATACGCTCAATAAAGGTGATGAGTTGTTTATTATCCTCAAAGTATGCAAGGATGCAAAGGCTGTCGTCTCCCGTAATTCTGTCGCAGCGAATCACTTGGTCTAAATGACTGATTTGATTATAAGCGGTTCTTAAAGTGCTGGATTGATGGATTTTTAGATTGATATAGACCTTGGTTGTGATGCCTAATTTCTCATGGTTCAATTTTAACGAATAGCCTAGAATAATTCCTTTGTCTTCCAATTGTTTCACGCGTTTGCCTATGGCCGGTGCCGATAGATCAACTGCTTTTCCGATGTTCGCAAAGGATTCTCGTGCATTATTTTTGAGCAATTTAAGAATCTTGAAATCAACTTCATCCATTTCGAAATGAATTAAAATAAGGTTATTTTAGATGTAATCGAAAACAAATATAATCAAAGATTTTCTAAAATACGTAATCAACAGAAAATCAGTTTGGAAACAGGTAAAATTCGAAAAGTTGAAAACCCATTGAATAAGTGCATACGAGAATTTTTTTTACGAAAATATCTTTATATTTGGTATTAAATAATTTAAACTATTAGCTTATGAAAAAAATTACTTTATTGTTGGTTGCTTTTGCAATCACATCCTTGATGACAGGTCAGACGACTTTGTCACATTCAACTTCACAAGTCCCAGTAAATGGCACTGTGGCTTGTGCAAATGCGGCTTCGGGCTTTACGTTGCAAAATTCTTTTTGGAGAACTTATACTCCTTCAAATTTTGGCTTTACAGGTGATTTTAGAGTCAGTGGAGCGGAATTTGGTTGGTCTTTTGCGGATAATGGAGGAGCTACTCCAAGTGTGAATGTTACCGTAAATATCTACACGACTACAGGAACTTTTCCAACTGGCACTCGTACCTTGGTAGGAACACAAATGGTAACTGTAGGTACAGCGCAACATTTAACTGTTGTCCCTGTGACCTTCACATCTACCATCGATGTGCCTGCTACCAGTGAGATAATTGTTGAAGTAAATGTTCCAACTGGAGAAACCGCAATTTTTGACGCCAGAGTGGCACAAAACGCGCAACCTGAAAATGGACCAAGTTATTTGTCTTCCACTGGTTGCGGTAATATTCCTCCAACAGAAATTGCAACTTTAGGTACTTTCCCGGATAGTCATATAATCGTTAATTTGGTTGGAGACAACGCTTTATCCATCGGAGACAACGCCTTATCCTCGCTTGTTCAAGTGTATCCGAACCCTGCGAACAACTTTTTGAACGTAAGAGTTTCAGCTAGCATTGAAGTTACAAATACTGTTCTTTATGACATGTTAGGTAAAATGACCACTGTTAAGTTGGAAAATGGACAGTTGAATATTTCAGATCTAAAAAGTGGAATTTACATGCTGAAAGTGAATACATCTGCTGGATCGATAACTAAAAAACTCGTTAAAAAATAGTTGGTAATTTAATAACGACGATTGGCCATCGTGCTAATTAGAATTTTTATAAGCGGGATTTCCTATTTTGGATATCCCGCTTATTTTAATTAAACATTCGTATTAATCAATATATAAGATCGCTTGTTGCTCCGCTAAAGTTTTTAAGAGCTTCGGATTTTGTTAGCCAGGGGGTATTACACTCTTAAAATAGTGAGAAACCCGATAAATTAAGTATAGGATGTCAACATCACAACTCAATCCGAAATCTGAATCACGGAGAGTAGGGGCAATAGAGGTCCCCTCCTTGGACACATAAAATTTTGTTATATTTTGCTTGACACTATTGGTATCGAAATAATCTTCTTTAAGTTTAAGAAATCAATTTTACAACATCCTTCGCAAAATAGGAAGCAATCATATCTGCTCCGGCGCGCTTAATGGCTGTAATCTGCTCCATCATCACTGCATCATGGTCCAGCCAACCTTTTTCGGCTGCCGCTTTAAGCATGGCATACTCTCCAGACACTTGATAAACAGCCACAGGAACATCCACTGCGTTTTTTATTTCACGAACAATATCCAAATAACATAAACCTGGTTTGACCATAACGATATCTGCACCTTCATCGATGTCCATTTCGGTTTCACGGATGGCCTCAAAACGATTTCCATAATCCATCTGATAGGTTTTTTTGTTTTTTGGAATGTTTTTCATGTCCACGGGTGCAGAATCCAATGCATCTCTAAAAGGTCCGTAAAACGCCGAGGCATATTTTGCTGAATAGCTCATAATTCCAGTGTTTAAAAAGCCTTCATCTTCCAATGCTTCACGAATCGTTAGGATTCTACCATCCATCATGTCGCTTGGCGCGACAAAATCAGCACCCGCTTCGGCGTGCGACACGCTCATTTCTGCTAAAATATCCGCAGTTTCATCATTAAGAATGATACCGTTTTCAATAATTCCATCGTGTCCATAAGACGAGTACGGGTCAAGTGCTACATCTGTCATAACCAACATATGTGGACATACATTTTTAACTGTTTTGATGGCTCGCTGCATCAATCCGTTCGTATTTAAGGCTTCAGTACCTTTGTTGTCCTTTAAATTATCGGGCACTTTCACAAAAAGTAAGACCGATTTCAGACCCATTTTCCAAAGTTCTTTGACTTCTTTTTCTAATAAGTCTAAACTGTAGCGGTAGTAGTTTGGCATTGAAGCGATTTCTTCTTTTACACCTTTACCTTCTACAATAAAGAGTGGAACTATAAAGTCGTTTGGCGTAATGATGGTTTCTCTAACCAAGGATCGGATGGCTTCGTTGGTTCTTAAGCGTCTATTTCTTCTTAATGGATACATTTTGAAATTGTTTGTGTGTTAATTAATTAGTGTATCCAATCTATTGGATTTTCTAATACCTCCAGTAATTTTTTTTCCTCGCTTCCTTCCTCTGGATGATGGTCATAGACCCATTGCACATGAGGTGGCAAACTCATTAGAATGCTTTCAATTCGTCCGTTGGTTTTAAGTCCGAAAAGTGTTCCTTTATCATGAACCAAATTAAATTCCACATAACGACCACGACGGATTTCTTGCCAAGTTCGTTGCGTTTCCGTAAATGGCAAATGTTTTCGTTTTTCAACGATTGGCACGTAACTTATAAGGAAACTGTTGCCAACTTCAGTTACAAAATCGTACCAATTTTCCATTGAAAATTCCTCCTTTGCTTTACAATAATCGAAAAATAAACCTCCAATGCCTCTTGCTTCATTTCTATGAGCATTCCAAAAGTAGTCGTCGCATTTTGCCTTGTATTTGTTATAAAATTCTGAATGATGTTTATCACAGGCATCTTTGCAAACTTGATGAAAATGCTCGGCATCCTCTTCAAACAAATAATATGGCGTCAAGTCTTGGCCGCCACCAAACCAAGAATCGACCACATGTCCTTCCTTGTCATACATTTCGAAATAACGCCAATTCGCGTGAACCGTTGGAACCATTGGGCTTTTTGGATGTAATACCAAACTCAATCCGCAGGCAAAGAAATTTGCGTCTTTGACACCAAAATAGTGTTGCATGGTTTCTGGCAATTCGCCATGAACGGCTGAAATGTTGACACCACCTTTTTCAAAAACGTTTCCATTTTCAATAACTCGTGTTCGTCCGCCACCACCTTCTGGACGGTTCCATAGGTCTTCTTGGAATTTCGCAATTCCATCAACTCCTTCGAGTTTTGATGTGATAGTGTCTTGTAATTCTTCGATATATTGGTAAAATTTATCTTTCATTGTTCAATTCATATAATTCCATGTCTAACGGCATTTCATTCATTGGTGTGAATTCATTTTTTAGAGTTTCTTTCCATTCAAAACCAGAATCAATTGCTACATTCACGCTGCTTTTATTGGTTTTGTGCGCAATAATTTGAATGGTTTCTAAGCCTAATTCTTCAGTTATAAATTTTGTGGTGGCTATGATGGCTTCTGTCATCAATCCTTGGCCTTTAAAACGTTTTCCAATGCAATAAGCAAATTCTCCTTGCTTGGATACCCAATCAATATTTTTGAGAATGACTAATCCTACAATGCTGTAGAGACATTTATCTTTAATGGCAAAAACGAATTCCTGTTTGTTTTCTGCAGATTCTATTTTAGTTTTAATGTAAGAACGTGTGCTACCCAACGTACGATTTGCGGCCAAGGTTTTTGGTAAAAAACGAATAAAACGCTCGGTATTGGACACTAATAATTTGTTCAGTTGCAAGGCATCATCAGGATGTAAATGTGAAATGCTTATTTGATCTGAACTATAAATCATAGGTTTTAAGTTTGTTCTCTTCCTGAAGCAACCTCACAGTTTGGGTAGAGGCAGCCGTAACAGATAGAGGCAGGACAAGAATAAATCCAATTATTGGAATCAGGAGAAACAAAATGAATACGACGCCGTTTCCTATTGCCAATCCGCGATGTTGCTTCACGAATTTAATGCTCTCATCATATTTGAAATGACGCTCCAAAGTATAATCCATGTTTCCAAAACCTGCGTAATAACCTTGTGTCAGAATTAAAAGGATGGTAGAAACAAATCCCAATATTGGAATAAAACCAATAAATAAAATAGGAATCGTCAACAGGATTTCCATACCTAAATTCCGCATATTAATTCGAATACCACGCCATAACTGCTCACTAAAACTCGTTTTTCGATGTTTGTGATTATCAACGCCTAGAAGGTGCGCTTCAATTTTTTCTGAAACAGGACCCATAAAAGGGGCAGATAGTGCCATCACAACGTGTTTGTAAACCGTAATTCCTACCAACAGAATGAGAATGCCACTTAAAATCTTACTTAAGAAGAAGAACGTTTCTCTTCCCCAATCCCAAATCCAAAGTTTTGAAAAATAATAGCCAAAATCGTCAGCCAAGGCATACGCAGAGAATAATACCAAAGTTGCAACAATGATGCTGATAAGAATAGGAATGCCGAAATATTTCCACAGTCCAAGTTTTGAAATTAAATGGATACTTCCAGCATACGCTTTGATGCCTTTTAAAATGTTTTTTATCATCATACATTCCTGCGGAGACAGGAAACTCATTTAATTAAACTTTAATAATACTCCTTGACAGCATCTACAAACGCCTTGGCATTATCCAAAGGAATGTTTGGCAAAATACCGTGACCTAAATTTACGATATATCTATCTTTTCCAAACTCATTTATCATTTGATGCACCATTTTTTTGATTTCAGCAGGTGGCGAAAACAATCTTGAAGGGTCAAAATTACCCTGTAATGTGATGTTTCCACCTGTTAAATATCGAGCGTTCCGTGCAGAACACGTCCAGTCGATTCCTAGAGCAGAAGCGTTTGACTTTGCCATGTCATTCAAAGCAAACCAACAACCTTTTCCGAATGCAATCACTGGCGCATCATCTTTTAAAGCTTCAATGATTTGGTTAACATATTGCCATGAAAATTCCTGATAATCGGTAGGAGATAACATGCCTCCCCAAGAATCGAAAATCTGAACAGCATCACAACCTGCAGCAACTTTTGCTTTTAAATAGGCGATTGTAGTATCAGTGATTTTTTGTAATAGTTGGTGAGCTGCAATTGGATTTGTAAAACAGAACTCTTTTGCTTTATCAAAATTTTTGCTGCCTTGTCCTTGCACGCAATAGCATAAAATAGTCCACGGCGAACCTGCAAAACCTATCAATGGAATCTCGTTATTCAGCATTTCCTTGGTCATTTTGATGGCTTGTATCACATAATCCAACTCTACATGCACATCTGGAATTATGACATTATCCACATCCTTTTGCGAACGAACAGGATTCGGCAAATACGGTCCAAAATTGGGCTTCATTTCCACCTCAATATTCATCGCTTGTGGAATGACCAAAATATCACAAAACAGAATTGCGGCATCCATTCCATATCTTCTAATCGGCTGTACTGTAATTTCACTTGCCAATTCTGGAGTTCTACAACGTGTGAAGAAATCGTATTTTTTCTTTATTTCTTGAAATTCAGGTAAATAACGTCCTGCTTGACGCATCATCCAAACTGGTGGACGTTCAACTGTTTCTCCTTTTAGTGCTCTTAAGTATAAATCGTTTTTCATGTATAGCTGTTAGCTGTTAGCTATTGGCTTTTTGGCCTTTTGCATTTAGCTGTTTTTGATTTTATTGATTAAACTATTCATCATTTTAGCTTCTTTTTGAATCAAACTTAAAATAATGTCGAGTTCATCGGATTTAATAAATTTCAATTTTTGCGTAATTGTAAGTTGTGTTTCTAATTCAAATAGTGAACCTATTGCAATTTCTAGAAAACGCTTAAATTCAATTTCACTATTTCTACTGCAACCTTCTGCAATGTTTGAAGGGACAGAAACTGCAGCTCGTGCCATTTGACTTTTCAAACAGCCAACAGCCAACAGCTATTTATAACCCTCATTCACCAAATCTATCACACTCTCAACCGTCGGTACTTTTGCTACACGGACATCCTCAAAATGTTTCTTGGCTTCCGTTGCCGTTGTATCTCCAATACAATACGCAATTTTATCAGCTGAATTATTTTTTAAATAACTTTCAACCGTTGAAGGACTGAAAAACATCACACCTTCTACCTTGTCATCAATTTTTATGGAATCGAGAACGGTCTGATAGGCTTCGACCTCATTCACGATTATGTTGCTTTCTTCTAGAATTGTTGGTAATTCATCCAAGCGTTTATCGCTACAGAAATATGTGACTTCTGTTCCGTCAATGTATTCAACCAAATGATCGGCCAATGCTTTGGCACTATTTTCTGAATGTTTGACCTTGCCGATCTTGTTTTCAATCAATTTTTTGGTGCGACGACCCACGCAATAGATGTTTTGAAACTGTAATTCTTCCTTCGGAACAACCGTCGTGATGGCTTCAACAGCATTCTGGCTGGTGATAATAACATTTCTGATTTCGGTTTTCAAGACAGGTTTGGGTATCCGATTCAGACTGATTTTTAAAAAATCAAAACTGTCCACATGGACGTTTCTAAAGCGATGTTTTTGTGCTTCGGTCAACGATTTGGTGGAATACACTTGGATTTTCTTATCAGCATCTTTCAAATCGTCCATCAATCGATTGCCACCACGTTCCAAAATATAATTGGAACAATACTCTGCAATGTTGTGATGGTTACCTAATTTCTCTACGCGTGTCACTTCAATTTTCTTACTGCCATCCAAACTCAACAAAACTCCTTGAAATGAGACAGTTTCGTCTTTAATAAATGCAATCGCACCAATTGGGGCAGAACATCCACCTTCTAAAAGGTTTAAAAATTTACGTTCAATTGCCGTACAAATTTCAGTTTCCTCATGATTGATTTCTGCTAGAATCGATCTCACTTCCTCATCATTTTCACGAGCTGTCATCATAATGGCGCCTTGTGCTGGCGCAGGAATCATCCATTCCAAATTCACGGATTCTTCTGGTCGCACATCAATTCTGCCGAGTCCAGCGGCGGCAAAAATGGCTCCATTCCAATCGCTGTCTTCCAATTTTTGAAGTCTGGTGTTGACATTGCCTCGCAAACCGACAATGGTATGTGTCGGGTACCGATTCAACCATTGTGCTTTTCGTCGTAGACTTCCTGTGGCGATAACCGCTTCTCTTTGAGATAAAAATTCTTCATTGTCTTTGAAAACCAAGGTATCTCTAATATTTCCCCGCTTCATTACGGCGGCTTGAACAATTCCGCTCGGTAGAACCGTTGGTACATCTTTCATGGAATGTACGGCAATATCAATTTCATCATTGAGCATTGCACTATCCAAAATACGTGTAAAGACACCTGTCATCCCCAATGCAGAAATCGGTTGGTCAAGTTTTAAATCACCATCAGATTTTATGGGAATTATCTGGGTTTTATGACCCAAATGTACGAGTTGTTGTTGTACAGCTTTGGCTTGCCATAGCGCTAATTCGCTATCGCGAGTACCAATTCTTATTAATTTAGACATGTGTGGAGGTTTCTAACTGAAACACTTTTTTGATGAGCTCTAAACTGTCATCAGTAGACATATCATCCGTTTTGAGATGATGTGCAAAGTGGTTGGTTATTTTTTGAATGATATTGTTACTTATTAATTCTGCCTGCGCTTCATTAAAATCGGCATTCTTTTTACGTTGTGTATCGAATTCGGCATTTTTAAAATCAAGCAACTTATGTTTTAGAGCGTTGATGGTCGGCGCAAACTTTCGAGTTTCGAGCCAATTGTTGAAATCAAGTTTTACGTCTTCAAGAATGCTTTCAGCAAGTGGAATGAAAGCTTTTCTTCGTTCTAAAGTATCGTCGGTCATTTGAGATAAATCGTCCAAATGAATTAATGTAACATTTGGCAATTCAGTGACATTTTGATTAACATTTCGAGGAATCGACAAATCTAAAATCAGTAACGGTTTTTTGGATTGAATGCAATGTTTGTCTACAGTTGGATTTTGAGCGCCTGTAGCAACAATCAATATGTCCGAAGCGTTAATTTCTTCTTGAAGATTGGCATAATCCTTCACAACAAGGTTGAACTTCCCGGCAATGATTTCTGCCTTTGTTTTTGTTCTATTTATTAATGTGATATGTTCGTTTTTGGTGTGTTTTACAAGGTTTTCGCAAGTATTTCGACCAATTTTTCCTGTTCCAAAAAGAAGAATGTTTTTATCTGAAACCCTCTCGAACGATCTCATAATGTATTGCACAGAAGCAAATGAGACAGAAGTAGCTCCGGAAGACAAATCGGTTTCATTCTTGATCCGTTTGCTGGCTTGAATAACTGCGTTTATCAATCGTTCAGAAAAAGCATTGAGTAGACCTAATTTTTTAGAATCTCTTGCGCTTGATTTCAATTGGCTGATAATTTCGAAATCACCAAGTATTTGACTATCAAGTCCAGAACCAACACGAAACATGTGGGCGATCGCTTCTTTGTTTTTATAAATGTAGGCAACCTCTTGAAACTCTTCAACAGTTCCTTTGGTGTTCTCACACAATAATTTAATCAACTGGTAAGGGTGTTCTGCAAAACCGTAGATTTCTGTACGGTTACAGGTCGAGCTGACAATAAGGCTTTCAATTCCCGAGGCTTTGGCCTGATTGAGCAGATTGATTTTTGAGTCTGCATCCAAACTAAAATGGCCTCTTATATCGGCATCGGCTTTTTTATAGCTTAAGCCAATGGCATAAAAGTAAGTCCCTCTCGTCATGTGATAATGCTCCATACTTGGATTTGGAAATTTCAAAAACAAAAGTAAAAATGTAAACCGAATAAAAACAACGCTGAAAGAACTTTTAGTGTCGCTTGTGGTTTTTTCATCTCATATTTTTAGAAACTATGATAAATATCATACTTTTGCAGTGATATCAACGCTTTAGCTGGTATTTGTTTAGAACAATTCTAAATAACATCAAAATTATTTTTGAGAATATGGAAGCAAAAAATGTCGCTAAAGGTTCATTTGAAGAAACGCAGGTTGAAGAAGGTTTTTATGTGCTAACCTATCAAAACGAGAATAATATAGTAGAAGTTGTTGAGCGTGAAATAGATAGTAGCTTCATTCAATTTCATTTTTGTTTAAAAGGTTCTAGTAAGTTCATTTTTAATGAAGGACGCTATGCCTTGGATATTCTGGAGGAAAATTCACTCTTACTTTACAATCCACAGCGAGATTTGCCGATTCACCTAGAGTTAAATCCAAATTCTTGGTTGGTCTCTGTGGTGATTTCTATTAAAAAGTTTCACGGTCTGTTTTCTCAGGAAGCTGATTATATTACCTTTTTAAGTAGTGATAACAAAGACAAGAAGTATTACAAAGACGGAAAAATTTCACCTTCCATGGCCATTGTGTTGACTCAATTGATCCATTACAATCTAAATGCATCCATTAAAAACTTATATTTCAAAGGGAAAGCTTTCGAGTTATTAAGTCACTATTTCAATCGAAGTGAAGATGCTGATATTGAACAATGTCCATTTTTGGTAGATGAAACCAATGTCATCAAGATTAGAAAAGCAAAAGACATCATCATTTCGAGAATGGCAGAACCACCTAGTCTACAAGAGCTTTCAGAAGAAATAGGATTGAATCTAAAAAAGCTAAAAGAAGGTTTTAAACAGATTTATGGCGATTCTGTCTACAGTTTTTTGTTCGATTATAAAATGGAAGTGGCACGAAAACTTTTAGAGTCAAACGAACATAACGTTAATGAGGTTGGTCTAAAGGTTGGTTACAGTACGTCGAGCCATTTTATAGCGGCATTTAAAAAGAAATATGGAACTACGCCTAAAAAATATTTGATGTCACTTTCTCAATAATCAAAATCATCCATATAACCATTGACTCGCTTTCTAGACTGATGTTTAATTTGATCTAATGCTTCATCTATATATTTGTCCATATTTTCGTCAATCATAATGTTCCCATATTGAGATGAGTTGCTAAAGGGATCGACTGCCAATTCCTCCGTTTCTGGTTTCAAAAACGCCACATAATGCAGGGATTTTGAGTCTTCATAACTATTTTCCCGCTGCAATTTGAAAAAATACACCATCACCTCCTTCGCTTCATCAGTAATGATTTCTTTTTTGGAAATGAAGGAAATGGTATCTTTTTCTTCATCAAATCGAAGTTCAGAAAGTATGAAGGATTTTGCCAATTGTTCTTGCGATAGTTGTTTTTTGAAACGATCGGATAATACGTCGTTATCATGCAATTTTTTGGCCAATAACCATTGGTTTTTTGGTTCAATGAGTGTCTTTTCTGTTACCACTTTAGGAATGGTTTCCTGTTCTTTTTCTAAAAGAACGGCATAACTCGTTAAGGCTTCGGCATTATCTGAATTTGTCAATTTTTCAAAAAATTCCTTTCCGTTTTTATCTTCTCTATAAAGGAAAATGAGCTTCACATATGTATCAAGATTGCTATGTTTTGAACTGTAGGTATTCATTGTGGAACTACCTAAAGTTCGTTTTAGCTCAATTTTTCCGTCGGTGATAATTTGACTTTTATATTTTCTATAAATTTTTGCTTTAACAAGATTACTGTCTAAAACCGTTGCCAAAAGCGTATAAATGGGTTCTTTATATTCTTCAACGGAAGTAAATCTTAAGATATTTGGAAAGAGTTCACTTGTCAATTGTAGTGAATCATTCGTCACCCGAAAGATGGAATTGATGTTTCTGACGTCCAAAGGCAAATCATTTTCCATTAAACTCATAATGGTTTTGTACGATTGCTTGCTGTTTCTATTTAGATAAGCTCTCAAAATGGTCGATTGAATCTCTGGTTCTGAATAGGAATTTAAATACAATTGATTCAAATATGGATTGATTTTAGGATCTTTCAATTCACTTAACTCTCGTATCAACTGCAATTTTATATTGTTTTGAATTTTAGAAAATTCATGCGTTTTTAATACGTTTATAATATCATCGGTATGCTTGTCCGTAAAAATCAATCCACGATAGCCATTGAGAACAATGCTGTCATTTTTTTGGAGTGCATCAAAAAACTGTGCTGTTTTATCTACAAAGACGGATTTGCCCAAAAAGGTATCCATTGGCTCAAACGATTCGTAGAATTCGGTCAAAAAAGTGGAAGGTTGTGATATACTATCGGTCAAGGCTCGCATTTCATACATCACGCCTTTTTTCTGTACATATTTGACCAAAATCATCTTGGCACTCGTGGTGTCTTTCAATGTGAAGGAAAAAGAAAATGTACTGTCTTTTTTCGATTTCTTCAGATCGGTCATTTTAAAGTTTTTTTCTTTTTTATAAGAGTTGACAGTTTTTTGATTTTTTTCTAGATCATCCCAAATTGAATCGATGTCCTTTGACATTTGCAAATCGTGCGACTTATAGCGCGCAATAGTAATCTGTTCGTTAGCTTTAGTTGTATAGGTGGAAGATTTTGCGGTTCGATCATACGGTTTTTGAACGCCACCATAACCATAATAAGGATTTGGAGGAGCTTTTGTTTGCGAATAAGCCGTGAAATAAAGTGAGGTATCGACTACCTTTTCGGCTTCTGGATAGATGATATTTTTAAATTGAAAGGATTTGAAATAATCATCAGCTTTCTCATGTTTTTCACCATAATAACCTAATAAATAATAGCTTTCATCTTTTACAATGCTTTTTAAATATAAATGGTTTTGTGAAGTAGAATCCGTTCTAGTCGAGGATTCATAACTTTTGTAAATATCATTCACAAACTGGCCTGTTTCCTCTTTTAACTCGAGGTTACCATAAAATTTTTCATGAACAAATTTGGCTTCAAATTCGTCTTCCTCGATGTAATCGATATCAAACACAGGCGATTCTTCAAGAAAGTAATACTCATTATTTTGAAAGCCCTGAATCACTTTTTTTCCTGAATTTTCCAAATTATCGGAAATATGATATTTAGGCAATTCAATAGAATACTTTTGATAGGGGGCGACAAATGTTTCAAAATCGTCTGCCTTTTCTTTAAAGCGAAGCGATTCAAAAATTTCCTTTTCATTAAGAAGTACGTAATCTTGAATGCCACCAAACTTGATGATCACAAATTCTAAAGGTGTTTTGTAAATATGGTATTTTTGATAGTCGCCTTTTTTAGTCTTATTTAAAATACTAAAACCTGGATATGGTGCTGTTAATTTCTCTTTTTTGATTATATCACCCGGAATATCTTCATAGAGCAAATTGTCTATTTTGTCTAATGTGATGCGATCTTTGTTTGGTAAATAATCGAAGGTATTGAGCCTCGTAATAGTTAAATATGCGCCATTAGTCATGTCTGGAGCGACATAAAATTTTTGTCCATCCACTGCGAACTCACGTAAATCGTCAAAGGCTTTAATGGTTAAAAAGCCATCGGGTGTCGATTGCATTTGCAATTCCGGTTTTATAAACAAAGTTTCCAATGCCTGCTTTTGCGCATTGCCAAATTCCGTTTGATCAGATTTTAAGGCTTTTACTGTATAGCCTTTTTCAATTAGCATATTGATCATTCCTTTGTCGCCTGGTAAATGTGCAGCACCAACACCAGCAAACACAGATTTCTCATGCATCAACGAATCCAAAACGATGACCATGTTGTCATTTCTGATGAATAACATATTTTTTCTGTAATATTCGGTATTCACAGCAGAACCGATGGAATCCAACAGATCAAGATTACGTTCTCTATATAAATTTTCTTGAAGCATGTATGGATTTTCTTCAGAGAACAATTTTTGAATCCACGCATCCGGTTTTTTCTTTACGGGATTGGATTGGGCTTTGGTGGTCAAATAATTGGACTCCGCGATATCTTCCAAGCCAATAATTGGTTTATTGTTCTTTTTTCCCGCTTGATAGATAAACATATCCAGATAGGTTTCTTCTTCAAAATCTTCAGAACCCATGTCTTTCCGATATAAATAACCGTTGATAATGTCGTTGTCAAATCGGATAGAGCGTCTTACCATAAATTCAGTTGGAGGCGACAAGGCGAATAAATCCACGTAAAAATTAGAACTGTAATCGTCTATATAATCGAGAGCGCTGAGCATTTTATTTTCGTAGTTGAAATCGAGCCAAGTTGTAGGATCTGATTCTAACGCAATACATTCACTTTTCTCCAAGGCTTTGTAGAATACGTCGTCCAGTCGGAAAGCAATTTTTTTACTGACGTGCATAGTTCCGTAGATGTAGGAAGATTTTTCAAGCCCATTACCGGAAATTTCCCATAAAAGACTTTGATATTTCTGTTGAGAAAAAAGACAAGAAGAAACAAGAAGTAGAATTAGCGCGAAACAATTTTTCATAAACAAGCGGCATTGGATTGTAAATATATTTATTTCAACTTCATTTCAAAATTATAAATGCTTAAAATATAAATTCCTACTAGGTGAACGTCCCATTCTGATGTGTATTATAAAATTGTGCGTACTTTTGTAATGAAATGAAAATAGATTTCCATTTTAGGGAAAATTAGATATGAGAAAAGGAATTTTACTCGTCAATCTGGGTTCGCCGGAGAGTCCAGAACCTGCAGATGTCAAAAAGTATTTAGGAGAGTTTTTAATGGATGAGCGCGTCATTGATGTGCCACTTTGGGCAAGAACACTCTTGGTTAAAGGCATTATTCTGAATACACGACCAAAAGCGTCTGCAGCTGCCTACAAAAAAATATGGTGGGACGAAGGTTCGCCTTTAATTGTTATTTCTGAACGATTACAAAACAAAGTACAAGAAGAGACGACTCTGCCAGTTGCTTTGGCAATGCGCTATGGCAGTATGACCATCAAAAAAGGACTTCAGGAATTAGTGGACAAAGGTGTAGAGCAAGTGTTTTTGATGCCATTATATCCACAATTTGCGATGGCCACAACCGAAACCATTTTAGTTTTAGCGGAAGAAATTAGAAAAGAACATTTTCCAACCCTTATAATTGAAGATTTACCAGCATTCTATAACCGCGAAGATTATATAGAAGTGCTTTCAAATTCCATAAAAAGAAATTTGAAAGGAAAAAAATACGATCACTTATTGTTCTCATATCATGGCGTTCCAGAACGTCATATTCGCAAACGCGATATTACCAAATCGCACTGTAAAATTGATGGCTCGTGTTGTGTAACGCCTTCTCCAGCCCACGAATTTTGTTACAGACATCAATGTTTAGAAGTCACGCGGTTGGTTACAGAAAAACTGAACATACCGTCTGGAACCTATTCTACTTCATTTCAATCGCGTTTGGGTTTTGATCCTTGGTTACAACCTTATACCGATTTGACCATTGAACGTCTGGGGAAAAAAGGCATTAAAAATATGGCCATCGTTACGCCTGCTTTTGTCAGCGATTGTCTTGAAACGTTGGAAGAAATTGCGATGGAAGGGGAAGAAATATTCCATGAAATGGGCGGAAATGAATTCACTACCTTACCATGTTTGAATGACGATGCCGAATGGGTGTCCCTTCTTGCAAAATGGATTCATGAATGGGAAACCGTTAAAACCGCAACCGCTTAATGGCAAAAGTCTCATCACAAGATTTGGGTTCACAACCCATTGGAAAATTGCTGATCAGACAAGGTCTCCCAGCGTCGATTGGGATTTTGGTAATGTCACTTAATATTTTAGTTGATACCATTTTTGTCGGCCAATGGATTGGATCCACTGCCATTGCAGCCATCAATGTAGTTCTTCCAGTATCGTTTTTTATTGCAGCCTTGGGAATGTCTATTGGAATTGGAGGGTCCTCCATTATTTCACGAGCATTGGGGGGAGAGAATTTCGAAAAGGCGCTCAAAACATTTGGGAATCAAATTACGATGACCTTATTGTTGAGCATTTTTTTGGTGGTCATTGGGTTGACGTTTGCCGATTCCATTATCGATTCTTTTGGTGGGAAAGGAGCGATTTTTGAACCTGCTAAAATCTATTATACCATCGTACTTTATGGTGTTCCCATATTAGCATTGTGCATGATGGGAAATACCGTCATTCGAGCCGAAGGCAAGCCGAAATTTGCCATGTACGCCATGATGATTCCATCGGTCAGTAATTTGGTGATGGATTACATCTTTATCAATCTTTTGGATTTTGGAATGGAAGGTGCCGCGTGGGCAACCACACTTTCCTATGGTCTGTGTTTCATTTATATTTTATGGTTCTTTATGTCCAAAAACTCCGAAATGAAAATTAGTTTTGTTCATTTCGGCCTTAATTTTCCTGTCATAAAAGAAATCTCGTCATTGGGTTTTGTAACACTGGCAAGACAAGCAGTTGTGAGCATCACTTATTTGTTTATGAACAATATTTTATATGATTTAGGTGGCGAAACGTCCGTCACATCCTATGCAATTGCAGGACGAATGTTGATGTTTGCATTGTTTCCAGTGCTTGGTGTGACCCAAGGGTTTTTACCTATTGCGGGTTATAATTACGGTGCTGCAAATTATCAAAGAGTTCGACAAACCATTAATACAGCCATTAAATACGCAGCAATTTTGGCAACTATCGTTTTTGTGGTTCTGATGATTTTCCCGGAAGCCATCACCAGAATGTTTACTTCAGATGTAGACGTTTTAAAACAAACACCAAGCGATATGCGATGGGTGTTTGCCGCTACACCAATTATTGCATGGCAATTGATAGGGGCAGCTTATTTTCAAGCAATTGGGAAAGCAATTCCAGCTTTGCTATTAACCTTAACACGACAAGGTTTTTTCTTTATTCCTTTAATACTGATTTTACCTAACTATTATGGCGAAATTGGTGTGTGGATGTCCTTTCCCATTGCAGATGTACTTTCAACCATCGTCACTGCTTATTTCTTAAATCGGGAAATTCGGAAGAATTTGATTCCGAAAACGACTGCTTCAGATTGATTATCTTTGACTGATGGACTATTACAACTACATAAAATCTCTACACCTCATTTTTGTCATTACGTGGTTTGCTGGCTTGTTTTATATTCCACGATTATTTGTGTACCAGATTGAAGCCTTTCATAAACCATCACCTGAAAAGGAAATTCTGGGAAATCAACTTAAATTGATGGCAAAACGTCTTTGGAACATCATTACATGGCCATCAGCGATACTTGCGGTTTTTTTTGCAATTTGGTTAATTATCTTAATACCATCTTGGCTTGAGCAATCATGGATGCATGTGAAACTGACCTTCGTTCTTTTGTTGATTTTATACCATTTAAAGACACATCAATTCTATAAACAATTGCAACGTGATGAGGTCAAAAAATCCTCCAATTTCATGCGATTGTGGAATGAAGGGGCCACTTTTATCTTATTTTCAGTGGTGTTTTTGGCCATTTTGAAAAATTCGTTCAACTGGATTTTTGGTGTAATTGGCATTCTAGTGCTTGGGTTTTTGTTGATGTTAGGATTCAAGATTTATAAAAAAGTCCGATCCAAAAATCCTGATGCTTAAACAGTGGCTTGATTATTGTTATCTTTAGCCAATTGTCTTTCTGAATGAAATCTAGAAAACTATCCTTACGTGTTCGTATTTTCATCGCCATGATTCTGTTGGTGCTGATTGCCTCCATTTTGATTGCTGGCGTTACGATCTATCAGTACAATGAGGAAGCACATGATTACCACAAGGAACGTTTAGAGCGCAAAGAGGAAAACATTCGTCGCAATATCGACTTTGTGATTCGTGAAACAACATATCCAGTTGCGACCGAGAAAATCCCACTTATCTTTAAGGATGAAATCTATAAGATTGCCGATATTCATCAGTTGGAAATTAACTTGTATGATTTAGAAGGCGGACTGCTTAAGTCATCAAAGGCAAGTATTGAGGGCGATTCCCTTCCTACCTGTTTGAGTGCGAGAATTCTGAATGAAATGTCGAATACGGCATCGCATCGCTATGTAGACAAAACTCAAAAGAACAGCAAAACCTACCAATCATCTTATACATATATCACGGATAAAAAATTTAAACCACTCGCGATTTTAAATCTGCCTTATCTTGAAAATGACGATTTTCTCAACAAGGAATTAAACGAGTTTCTGCTCCGTTTGAGTTATGCTTACATTTTCATGCTATTGATTGCGGTTGTGTTGGCATTTTTGCTTTCAAAATACATCACAAAAACCTTAAAAACAGTTAGCGATAAAATAAATGCTACACGACTTGAAAAGCGCAATAAAAGAATTGAGATTGATTCTTCAAGTGAAGAGATCGCTACTTTAGTCAATTCCTATAACAGAATGATAGACGAATTGGAAGAAAGTGCTGTAAAATTGGCAACATCCGAACGTGAGCAAGCATGGCGTGAAATGGCAAAACAAGTGGCTCACGAAATTAAGAACCCATTGACACCAATGCGTTTGAGTGTGCAAAGTTTCCAACGGAAGTTTGATCCAGAAGACCCAAAGATTCATCAAAAGGTAGATGAATATAGCAAAACTCTGATTCAACAAATCGATACGATGAGTTCAATTGCTTCTGCATTTTCAAATTTTGCAAAGATGCCAGCGCAGCAGAATGAAACATTGAATGTCGTCACGATCGTAAAACTGGCTCTTGATATTTTTAGTGAAGACTACATTTTCTTTAATGCTGAAGAAGAAGAAATTATTGCCAATTTCGATCGAACTCAATTGATTCGTGTGGTGACCAATCTTCTGAAAAATGCGATACAAGCCATTCCTGAAGACAAGAATCCAAGAATTGATGTGACCGTTTTATCTGAAAATAAAAATGTGACTATTTTGGTGTCTGATAATGGTATTGGAATTGCCGAAGAACTTGCTACTAAAATTTTTGAACCCAAATTTACGACCAAAAACAGTGGGATGGGTCTCGGACTTGCTATGGTTAAAAATATCGTGGAAACTTACAATGGAAGTATTACCTTTACATCTGAACTGGGACAAGGGACCACATTTAAAGTGTCTTTCCCTAAAGATTAATCAAATTTCTGCCAAGGCAGGAATCTCATCATTTTTATATGTCTTACCAAAACATCCTATCAAAAACTAACGATGGCATCACTTATATTACCATCAATCGTCCTAATAAGTTAAACGCCTTAAACAAGGACACAATTAACGAACTCAATCAAGCATTTAAAGTAGCCAATAAGGATAAAAGCATCAAAGCCATTATCCTTACAGGAAGCGGAGAGAAAGCCTTCGTTGCAGGCGCAGACATCAGCGAATTTGCTGATTTTGATGTAGAAAATGGTGGCAAATTGGCGGCAAAGGGTCAAGAATTATTGTTTGATTATGTTGAAAATCTTTCTACTCCAGTGATCGCGGCCGTCAATGGATTTGCACTTGGAGGCGGATTGGAATTAGCAATGGCATGTCATTTCAGAGTGGCGAGTGACAATGCAAAAATGGGTTTACCAGAAGTATCTTTAGGTGTTATTCCAGGTTATGGAGGCACACAACGTTTGCCGCAATTGGTCGGGAAAGGAAGAGCCATGGAAATGGTCATGACTGCGGGAATGATTGATGCAGAAACTGCCAAGCAATATGGATTGGTTAACCATGTGACGACGTTGGAAGATTTGATTCCGCTTTGCGAAAAGATAGCAGGAAAAATTATGCGAAATTCGCCCGTAGCCATCAAAGCTGCTATCAAAGCTATCAATGCTAATTATAAAGATGGGGTCGATGGTTTTAAAGTTGAAATCAAACAATTCGGAAAGTGTTTCGGAACCGAAGATTTTGTGGAAGGGACAACTGCTTTTTTAGAAAAGCGCAAGGCTGACTTTCCGGGTAAATAAATCAAGATAAACAGCATAAAAAAATGCGAACCCTTTTGAAAGGTTCGCATTTTTTATATTTCAAATTTGAATTGTGGTTGATTATGACTTTCCACCTACAATTGTCAATTCATCTACAATGTGCTTGGCATCAGAATATTTGTCAATCAGCCAAAGTACATATCTTATATCAACATTAATAGTACGTTGAAGATCTTTGTCAAAAATAACATCTCCAGCCATGGCTTCAATATTACCATCGAAAGCCAAGCCAATCAATTCACCATTTCCATTAATAACTGGAGAGCCAGAATTTCCACCTGTAATATCATTATCAGTTAAGAAATTTACAGGCAATTCACCTTTTTCGTTAGCATAACGACCGTAATCTTTTTCCTCATAGATATCCAACATTTTTTGTGGCAAATCAAACTCATCATCATTCGGTTTGTATTTAGCGATCATACCCTTAAAGGTTGTGTAATTGTTGACTGCCGCATCATTTCTTGTATCCGCAGGTAAAGCTCTTACTTTTCCATAGCTCAAACGCAAGGTTGAGTTGGCATCAGGATATTGAATTTTACTCAATCCAGATTCACGTAAACCAGCTACCAATTTTCTAAATGAAGCTTCGTAGTCGTTTTGTGGTTGTACCAAATTTTCTGGTTGCTCTCTGTATTTGGTCAATAATTCTCCAGATAACTTAAGTAATTGATCATTTTCCAATTTTGATGCATCAGGATTTTTCAAAAATTCTTCCACCTTTTCTTTTGAAGTGAAAATACTATTGTCAAAACTAGAATCTACAAATGCCGTAAAATCATTATTGTTTTTGTCTCCAATTTCTTTAATAACTTCAGGAAGTGGATAATTACTTTTAGAAGCATACAAGTTCAATTGTTTTGCCATGATTTCTTTTTCTAATGGCAAGTGAAAATCTTTATACGAACTTTCGATATAGGTTTGAAGTCTCGGTAGCATATTTTCTCTAGCAGCTTCATTTGATTGCGCATATTGTCCCAAAGCACTTCCTAAACTATAAGGTAAAGCGGCAAATTTGCTAGCACGCAACATTCCAATGAGGTAATTATCATGTTTTGCTTTGTCATTTGTCATTTGGTAATACGCATTGATGTCTGAAATCACATCGCCGTATTGCGCTTTGTTTTTCTTTTGGTTGGCCCATTTGTCAAATTCAGTCTCCACCTTTGTTTTGGTTTCAACAGTTTTGTGAGCTGTCAACGCTTCAATCATTCCAGCACGATTCTTCCAATAATTTGCGATTCTTGCATAAGAAGACGCATACATTAAGTTGATAGCTTCGTCACTGTCCATGTATTTTTTCATAACATCCATGCTCAATTTTGAACCTTCAACCCAAGCAGGATAGGCAAACTTTACATTTTGCTCCACGCCTTGAGCAGGCATCCAACGATTGGTTCGGCCTGGATAGCCCAAAATCATCGCAAAATCATTTTCCTTCACCCCATCAAGGTTAACAGGAAGGTGATATTTTGATTTTAAAGGTACATTCGCAGTCGAATATTCTGCAGGGTTTCCGTCTTGGTCAGCATAGACTCTGAACAAAGAAAAATCGCCAGTGTGACGTGGCCATTCCCAGTTGTCAGTGTCACCACCATATTTTCCAACACTTTCTGGAGGTGTTCCTACCAAACGAACATCTGTATAATCTTCATAGACGAAATAGTAAAACTCGTTACCTTGGTAAAAAGAGCGCACTGAAACAGTGTATTTTCCACCTTCGTTGTTTTCTTGTTCAATTTTAGCTATTTCTTGATTGATGGCCGCTTCGCGTTCTTTTTCGGACATATCTGCATTCACTTTTGATAGAATGCGTTTAGAAACGTCGTCCATTCTTACAAAAAATCGAACATACAAACTTTCTGGTTTTAATTCGGTATCCAATGAGCCTGCCCAGTAACCGTCTTTCAGGTGGTTTCTGTCGGCAGAGGACAATTCTGCAATGGCATCATAACCACAGTGATGATTGGTCAAAACCAAACCATTTTCGGAAATAATACTTGCAGTACAACCACCATTAAATTGAATAATGGCATCTTTTAAACTTCGATTATTAATGCTGTAAATTTCTTCAGCAGTCAATTGCAGTCCCATTTTTTGCATATCCCTGTGGTTAAGACGCTCAAGGTGCATTAAAAACCACATGCCTTCATCTGCTTTGACAGCAGTCGAAAAGGTCATCATAAAAATGGTGAGGGAGAGAAATAATTTCTTCATTCTTTTTATTTTTTTTGTGAGCGTTAAAAATACGAGATTTTAACTATTCTAAAACCTTAATTTATGTTAAAGAGAAATTTTAGGCAACGTTTCATTTGCATGTCTTCGATTCCTACATTTTGTAGCCATCGATTACTCGATTTATGGGTATCTTTATATCCTGAAACTGTTCTTTCGGAGTAAACCCAATCTCAACATGGATTCGAAACCTACCATCAAAGGGCGAGGCGCACAACTTAATATACCTAATCGATTCTTCGAATTGAGGCATGAAATGCGGGACGATTTTTTGGAATTTTGTGCTATTACAGGCGAACAAGCCGATAAGAATAAAACACTCTATCTCGAAGTATTCCCAAAAACAATCGTCAATAAAGTAGATAGTCCTGATGTGGGGATGGGGTACTCCATGAATATGTACCAAGGTTGCGAACATGGCTGTATTTATTGCTATGCCCGAAATACGCACGAATTTTGGGGCTACAGTGCGGGTTTGGATTTTGAACGACGTATTCTTGTCAAAAAAGACGCTCCAGATCTGTTGGAAAAATTTATCAAACGAAAAAGTTGGCAAGCACATACCATCGTTATGTCTGGAAATACAGATTGCTATCAACCTGCCGAAAAGACGTTTGGACTTACCCGAAAATGCTTGGAAGTGTTTTCAAAATACAAGCATCCCGTAGGAATCATTACAAAAAACGCTTTGATACTTCGTGATTTAGATCTCTTAGAGGAATTGGCAAAAGACAATTTAATAGTCGTGAATATGTCCATTACTTCACTTTCGGAAGAGACTCGTAGAGTTTTGGAACCTCGAACTGCGTCCATCAAAAAACGTTTGGAAACGGTCAAGATTCTTTCAGAAAATAATATTCCAGTGAATGTGATGATTGCACCTATCATTCCGTCCATCAACAGTCATGAAATCTTACCATTGGCAAAAACTGTTTCCGAACTCGGTGCGTTGTCCATAGGTCATACGATTGTTCGCCTAAATGGTGCTATAGGAGAAATATTCAAAGATTGGATTCAAAAAACAATGCCAGACCGAGCTCAAAAGGTGTTACATCAAATCGAAAGTTGCCATGGCGGCAATTTAAATGATTCGCGTTTTGGAATGCGTATGCGAGGTGAAGGCGAGATTGCCAAACAGATCAATGATCTGGTGAAATTGGCAAAACTCAAATATTTTAAAGATAAATCCATACTCCCACTGAACTGTTCGCTACATGAAACGTATAAAAATGGTCAGATGAAACTTTTTTAAAAAGAGAAGGAAGCTCCTTAAAAGCTTCCTTTCCCATTACCTAAAACACTAATTTTTCAATTTCATATATTTAAATGGTAATCATTTGGGTGTAACTGCGACCGTCAGTTTTTGTGACGATTCTATAGGTTCCAGGTTTTTTCTGGTCAAGAATGTAGACACGTTCGATTATCTTCGTGTTCTCTATTTTTTCAGAGTGAATTTTTTCACTGATGGTGGTATGTGGATTATCATAAAAAATCTCCACAGTCATTGGCTTCAGATCTAACGCCAATTTTGAAACCGTCAGTTTATTGTTTCTATATTGTACAACTGGTTTGAAAACTTTTACCTCTTTATCCTTATCAAATTTAACCGTGTTTGATAGCACGCTAAATGGAATGATTTGTATGACCACATCTTTATCAAGTTCAAAAAAGTAAATACCATCAGGTAATGTAGTTAGATCAAATTCCTTCTTGTAAACGCCAGTTTGGCTAATGGATTCATTGTAAAGTACGGTTCCATGATTACTTTTTATGAGCAATTGATGCCCTTTTCGAACATCATCAAGTTTAATGATTGTTGATTTCGTGTTTTCATTTGATGAAACAGTAATTTTACCATTGGCACTACTTGTCATTACTCCTAACAGGGCCATTACGATCATCATAATTTTTAGTGTATTTTTCATGATTTGGATTTTTAAAGATTTATAGTACAAACTTATGGCGATTGATGTCTTTAAAAAACAACTCACTTATCCAATATCTATGTGAAATTACCCCTTTTCAATGTTAATTAATTGTAAATTGTTAATTAAGAACATAAAATTGATAAATTTGCACAGGTTTAATGCTGATACATCAGCTAATTTTGTACAAAATTCTATTATTATGCTCCAAGTAAAACCAGCCTTTGAAAAAGTAAGTCCCAGCTTTGGGAGTTCACTTCTGGTTAAAAAACATACGGATACGGAAATAAATCAGAAAGCTGCGGCTTTTTGGCATTTTCATCCGGAAATAGAGTTGGTCTATGTTAACAAGGGCCAAGGCAAGCGTCATATAGGAAATCATTTGTCCTATTTCAATAACAGTCAACTTATCTTGTTAGGTTCCAATTTACCGCATAACGGTTTTACAGATAGACTGACCAGAAGTGGTTCAGAGACCTTGATTCAATTTAAGCCCGACTTTTTAGGTGAAACTTTTTTTGAAACGCCGGAAGCTCATGAAATAGCGCAGCTTTTTGAAAGAGGGAAAAAAGGCATTTTGTTTAAGCCAGAGACAAAAAAAGTAGTTGGTCCCAAGATTGAAGAACTTGTGAATTATGAGGGTTTTGAACGGATCATCAAATTGTTGGACATCCTTTATGATCTGGCACAATCAGATGACTATACATTGCTAAATGCTGATGGTTATGCTTTTGAGACCAAGTTGCAAGACAGCACAAAAATTGATATCATCTATAAACATATCAACAACAATTTCCAAAATCATATTAGCCTAGACGAAATTTCAGACAAGGTAAGTATGACAGTTCCTGCTTTTTGCAGGTATTTTAAAAAGGCAACGGGTAAAACCTTTACTAAATTAGTCAACGAATATAGAGTAGTGCATGCGACGAAACTGTTGTCTGAAAGTCAAATGACCATAACCGATATCTGCTTTGAATGTGGTTTCAACAACTTTTCACATTTTAATAAACTCTTCAATGAATTTACAGGTAAGAGTGCATCTTCCTATAGAAATACGATGAAGCAAATGGTGCATTCCGATGCTTCTAACCAAATAATTACGTAAGTTCAATTAAAATCTTAAACCAGTTACATTTTAGACTCCCTTGTATTAATTGTTATATTTGAACAAAATCATGCTTTCAAAATAACTATGAGGAATCTAATTTCCTATGCCATTGCGCTTCTCTTCGGTTTTCAACTGTCAGCACAATCTGTGAATGATTCGCTTTCCGAGAAATCTTATGAGCAACTGGCCGAATTGACTAAAACGCAGTTGCTATTGGATTTTGAAATTGCCTCAAAAATCGCCGTATATCATATTCAGAAAGCAAAGAAAGAAAACAATTTAAAAGAAGAATTTAACGGACTTGATGATTTTATAGAAGTCGCTATTTGGTCTAGAAACTTCGATGGTTTTCAAACAGAATATGATCGCTTATTTCAAATTGCGGAAACCAATCAGTTTGAAAAGGAATTAATGCGTTCATATTATAGACAAGCCAATGCTTATTTTTATCAAGGCGTGTGGAGCAAATCGACTGAAACGTATTATAAATCACTTGAGATTGCCAAGGAGTTAAATCATGTCATATATCAACATACCATTTTAACGCGACTAGGTTATTTAAAAACCACAGCTGGAGACACCAAATCGGCTCTAAAATTTCAACAGGATGCATTAAGTTTATTGGAAAATGCTCCCGACGATACGCCCGATTTGACACCTAAAATGAAACGACAATTGAAGTTGCAATCTCTATATTATTTGTCAAACTCATATTTGAAATCCGAAAACATTGATTCGGTCAGAGTTTATAATTCACGAGGAATTGAACTGATTGAAAACACACAAGACAGCTGTATGAGGCGTGCCTTCTATAGGCAACGCAGCGAATTAGAGATTTTGGACCATCAGTATGAAGCAGCCTTATCTGATTTGAACTTGTCCAAAAAATATTGTTTGCCTTTATCAAAAACAGATAGTTTGGTTTTATCTGGCATATATGGGAAAGCATACCTAGGTTTAAAACAGTACGAAAAAGCAGTAGAAGCTCTGCAAAAAGGAGCTGATGATTACAACGTCCAAGCCTCGGAGGAAGGTTTTATGGATGTTCACTATAAATTACTGGCTAAAGCCTATAAACACAATGGTGATATTGAAAAATCGAATTACTATTTTGAAAAGTACATTCATACCACAGATGAGTTCAATAAGATTCAAGATACTGTGGTAACAGCCTTTAAACAAAAAGAAGTTAACGCTTTTAAAAAGGAATTGAAGGCCATAGAATATGAAAAAAACCGACAAAAGAATTTTGTAATGTATATCGCTTTAGGAGCCACATTGATCATTTTAGTTTTGCTTCTTTTACTGTTGAAATTTTATAACAACAAAAAGAAGAATGAACTGAAATTTCAAGAGCTACTGAAAAAAGTTAACGCTGCCAAAGAGAATGTCATTACTAAAGTCGTCGATACTAAAGATGAAATTCTTGAGGAATCATCAGCATCAGATGTAAGTGATGAGGTAACCCAACAAATCTTAGACGGACTTGAAAAACTAGAATCACAAGATTATTTTTTGAAGCAAGATTGCAATGCCTACAATGTGGCAAAGAAAATCAAAACAAATACCACTTATTTATCTAAAGTCGTAAATTCTCATTTTCAGAAAAACTTCAATACCTATATAAACGACCTGCGTATCAATTATGCCATTGTACGTTTGGAGAATGACACGAGATTTCGTTCATTTTCCATTCAATCCATTGCTGAAGAGTTAGGTTATAAAAGTGCCGATTCATTCACCAAATATTTTAAACAAAATACTGGTTTAAATCCATCATTCTACATCAAGCAATTGAATCAATTAGATTAAAAAACCACCATTTTAACCCTAAATTTATAAAAATGGGGTTGTGGTATTTTTAATCCTTTATGATACATCTTTCTAATTTTAACAAGCTAATTATCAACATATTATATCTTAAATTGGATGCCCTATTTTTCTAAATGTCGGGATGCTTCTCTTGTTTTGTCCTTTTTTTTGAAGGTACTTTGTTTTCAGAAACAACAACAAATTAAACCCTTTAATTATGAAAAAAAAGAAACTCATTCTCGTACTAATCGTTTTTGGATCGTTAGGATTTGTAGTGGGAAAAACTGTTGGTAAAACAGTTGGCAAAACCTTAAAGGCCGATACCGATCATGTGGCCAAGATCGAAAAACTATTGCGAGAAAACTGCGATTGTGAGTCCATAGAAAAAAGTATTTATGCAAAAGGCATTCAATATAACAATGACCATGGCTTTACAACTGAAAAGGTAGAGTTTGTATTGACAAACTGCAACTATTCCAATCTCAACAAGGAAGCAAATCAAATTGTTGAGAAATTCAATGACCATGGTTTGGAAGACTTCGATTTGGTAACGCTAATCTTCTCCTCAGATCAAAAAGAAGAAACTATTTCGATCAAAAACGGACAAATCCAATAGTTATGAAAGCAAATCACGAAGTAAGTCAGAAGGTAAGAAACATACGTTTTGCCATTGGAATGTTAGCAGGTATTGCGATATATCTCATCCAAGAAATTTTTTTATAAATCTGAAAATTATGATGACCATAGCAAAAACAATAATAGAATTAGTAACAAATATCTTTATTTAAAGACAAATACATAAAAACCAATTATCATGAAAAAATTAATTTACACAGTAAAGACATTTCTTTTAAGTCTTGCAGCCACTTTTAATCTCGCAGCACAGGATACACAATCAAGCCTTTTATGGAAAGTTGAGGGCAATGACATTCAAACCTCATATGTTTTTGGAACTTTTCATATGTTGCCAAAAGAAGATTTTATTTTGAAGGACAAAGTAAAAGACGCTTTTGAAACGTCAGAGCAAGTCGTATTTGAACTCGATATGGATGATCCAAATATGGTTTCAGAAATGACTAAATCGTCAATGATTACTGATGGGACCACTTTAAAAAGTCATATGGATGATGCAGAATATGAGCTTTTAGACACCTATTTCAAATCAAAAATGGGTATGGGAATGGAACAGTTGAAAACCTTCAAGCCTCTAATGTTGTCTTCAATGATTATGATGAATTATATGGGTAAAGAAAGCGCAAGCTACGAAGGGAGTTTAATGAAAATGGCGCAAGAGCAAAGCAAGGAAGTACTAGGATTGGAAACCGTGGTTTTTCAAATGGGAATGTTTGATGAGCAACCCTATGACGAACAGGTGGATGACATGATTAAATTGCTTAATGAGCCAGATTATATGAAGAAAATGTTCACAGACATGATTTCAATTTATAAAAAAGAAAATATAAGCGATCTGTTTAATTATATGGATGATTATTTTGATGGCGATTTAGAACTGATGCAACGATTGTTGGACGACCGAAATACGAATTGGATTCCACAAATAGCAGAAAAATCAAAAGACCAGCAAACGTTTTATGCAGTTGGTGCAGGCCATTTAGGTGGAGAAAAAGGCGTCATTAATTTATTGAAAGAAGCCGGTTACACAGTGACACCAGTTTTAGACTAAAATTCATTTAGAGTTATGAAAGCCTCAATTTATTTTGAGGCTTTTTTTATTTGAGACCATTCCATTCATCATAAAATTGATTGAGATATAATTCCATAAACTGATGGCGTTTTTCTGCAATTTTTCTTCCTGTTTTGGTATTCATTCTGTCTTTTAAAAGGAGCAATTTCTCATAAAAGTGGTTGATGGTCGGGTCGTTTGAGGCTTTGTATTCCTCTTTAGTCATATTTAAATTCGGTTCTATGGAAGGATCATATAGCTTGCGGTTCTTATAACCGCCATAATTGAACGTTCGAGCAATTCCAATGGCGCCAAGAGCATCCAATCGGTCTGCATCTTGAACCACATCCAATTCTGGCGATTTAAATGTTTGGACTACATTTCCACCCTTATATGAGATGTTTTCAATGATGCTGATAACATGTTCAATGACTTTAGAATCAACATTGATGTTGAATAAAAATTCGCGAGCTACTTTGGGTCCTACGGTCTCATCTCCATTATGGAATTTGCTATCAGCAATATCGTGTAACAATGCGCCAAGTTGAACTATAAGTACATCAACATTTTCTTTCTTTGCTATCAGCATAGAATTCTTGTAAACTCTTTCAATATGAAACCAATCGTGGCCACCTTCAGCATCTTTCAATTGTTCTTTTACAAAAGCGATGGTTTTAGTAATTTGTTCTTTGTGACTTGTCATAAATTGTAAATAAAAATTCCTCTCGATGTGAAAGGAATTATGTTGTAAAAGGATGAGTTCTATTTGAGAACCGCTGGTTCCACCCATTTAAATTGATACGAGTTTTCTGGTATTTTCATGCGTTCCGCCAAACGTTTCATACGGTCTGGAAGTTTCATTAAGTAATCACGAGCCTTTTCGGCTTCATCAGAAAGATCTGTGATATTCCCAATTTCCCAGCGATTAATCAATTTTTCTAAAATATCAACATAATCAGCAGAAGTGTACACGCCAATGCGTTGCGCAGTATTAGAAAACTCTTCAAAAGCAGTACTGATTTTGTCTCCAGACTCACGCAAGAAATGCGCTGGCATTGTAATTTTTTGTTTCATCATTGTTTGAAATGCTAACATCATCTGGTTCGGATCTACCGCAAAAATACGCTCCACAAATTCGGAATACGCGTGATGATGGCGCATCTCGTCTCCAGAAATAATATTACACATTTTAAACAATTGCTTATTGCCTTTTTCTTTAGCCATTTTAGCGACGCGATTGTGCGAAATGTAGGTTGCCAGTTCTTGAAAACTGGTATAAACGAAATTTTTATAGGGATCTCTATCGGTTCCAATATCAAAACCATCTGCAATTAAGTATTGTGTGGTTCGTTCAATTTCCTTCATGTTCACTCTACCTGATAAATAGAGGTATTTATTCAGAACATCGCCATGTCGGTTCTCTTCGGCAGTCCAATGACGTACCCATTTCCCCCAGGAATTGCGTCCAACTTGGTCTACTCCTTCCACATCCATCAACCAAGATTCATAGGTAGGCAAAGCCTCTTCTGTAATCATATCACCAACTAGAACCACCCAAAAATCATAAGGTAATTCTTTGGCTAGTTCTCTAATTTCGGCTACTTCCTCAAAGAAATTATCACCTTCAGAATTAGGTAAAAAATCAGTTGGTTGCCATATTTTATCAATAGGAATGAGGTATTTTTCTATAAGTGAATCGACGTCTTTCTCGAGGTGCTGCATCACTTCTAATCTTATATTTTTTAAAGACATACTATAATATTTAAGGGTGAATATTGGAAGAAATGGTCTGTTCTATATAACGTATTAATTCTTCTTTATCTGTAAAGGTAGCAATTTTGACAGGTTCGTGTACTTGGAACTTTAAATGATTACCTATTCCCATTGGAAATTGGCCATATCTTAACATTTTCCAAGAATTGTTGATACTAATGGGAACAATTATACCTGAAGGGACTTTCTTAATCAGTGCTTCTAAACCTTTCGTTTGAAATGGTTTTGGAATGCCAGTTTTGCTTCGTGTACCTTCGGGAAAAATAACTGCGGCATGTTTAGATAGCTCTATATAATCACCAAATTTCATAATGGCTGTCAATGCTTGACGAGGGTTTTTTCTGTCTATCAAAACCGAACCACCGTGACGTAAATTATAGGAAACACTAGGGAAGCCTTTGCCCAATTCTTTTTTCGCGACAAATTTTGGATGGTGCTTCCGCATATACCACATAATCGGCGAAATATCATACATGCTTTGATGATTGGATACAATGATCAACGGCTGGTCTGTATCAATTTTGTAGGGATTTGTAAAGGTAAAGCGAGTTCCTAAAACATTGAGACAACGTATTAAAAAGAATTGCAGCCAGTCAACACTTATTTTAAGTGCTTTATAGCCAAATACATTATTAGAAAACCATAGGATAGGATGGAAGATAAGAAGTGTCAATCCGAAACACACGAAATATAAAACGGTTAATGGATATGCCAGCAGTTTTCTCATAGCACAAAATTAATCCAACGAAAATGAAACACAAAAAAACCACGAAGATTTCGTGGTTTTTTTAAGTTTTCAGTCATTCAATTAAAACTTCGTGATTTTAACTAAAGTTATCAGCTTTCTAACAATACTCGTTATAAGCATCGACTAAATTTTCCGCAATCAATTCTGCAGGACGACCTTCAATGTGATGACGTTCTAACATGTGAACCAACTCACCATCTTTGAACAATGCCATACTTGGTGAACTTGGAGGAAAAGGAATCATCGCTTGTCTTGCTTGGTCCACAGCTTCTCTGTCAACACCTGCAAACACAGTTACGATATGGTCAGGACGTTTTGCGTTTTGTAAACTCATACGAGCACCTGGGCGCGCATTTGCTGCTGCGCAACCACAAACTGAATTCACAACCACTAAAGTTGTCCCGTCTTTTGCCAAAGCAGCATCAACAGCTTCTGCTGTATGCAATTCTTCAAAACCAACTTTGGTCAAATCTTCGCGCATTGGTTTTACTAGTTCTGCTGGATACATATATTTTTTAAATTTTATAGTTAATATTAATCCCGATGGTTTGGGATGCAAAGATACGGAAAATAAGTCGGCCGTCAATAGACTTCAGTAGGCTGTATGAATGGAGACATTTTTATAATCTATGGCTAATTCAGTAACAAATAGCGAGAAAAACAAACTAACAATAGTATATTTGAATTGATTATTTAAAATATAAAATATATGGGTTTTTCAAAATGGATAGGAGCATCTTTAGGTTGGTCATTTGGTGGACCAATTGGCGCTATCATAGGATTGGTATTGGGCAGCATAGTCGATTCATTTTCGAGTGATACGCCGCTTTTAGGCGATTGGCAATCGAAACAGAAAAAGCAACCTGATTATAGAAGACAAGCACAAACCCAACGGCAAGAACGACCAATTACCAAACCTGGCGATTTTGAAGTGAGCCTATTGGTTTTGGCATCGGTTGTTATAAAATCCGATGGTACCCAAGATCAACGCGAATTGGATTTTGTGCGTCAGTATTTTGTGAATATGTACGGAACAGTACGTGCAAATCATGCGTTCAAATTATTCAAAGGCATCAACCAGCAGGAAATTCCAGTGCGACAAGTATGCCTTCAGATTCAACGAATGATGGACCATCCATCTCGCTTGCAATTGCTTCATTTTCTATTTGGTATCGCTAAATCTGACGGTATGGTAACCGATAATGAAGTGAATCAGATCTTTACAATTGCGGGTTATTTAAACATCAGTTCGCGCGATTTTGAAAGCATCAAAGCCATGTTTTACAACAGCAGAGACAATTCTTATAAAATTCTTGAAATCCCTAATGACGCATCTATCGAAGCCATTAAATCAGCCTACAGAACAATGGCTAAAAAATACCATCCAGACAAAGTGATGCATCTTGGTGAAGAACATCGCAAAGGTGCTGAAGAAAAATTCCGACAAGTACAACAGGCTTATGAGAAGTTGCAGAAGGAGAGACGATTTTAAAATTTATAGTGATTTTCGATTGGTATAAAGTTTGATTGTCATAAGTTTCTAAATTCTACCTGTGTAAAAAATTCTGTTGTTATTTCAGGAGACCTTTTCACAATTTGACCATTAAAGAATAAAGACATTTTATGAGTGATCAAAAAATACTGGAATTTTTTAAAAATGGTCAGCGTGAAAAAGCCTTCACCAAGCTCTACCAACTTTTTCCGAAGATTGAAAAGCTGATTTTGTCCAAAGGTGGAAATAAACAGGATGCTTCCGATGTGTTTCAAGAAGCCTTAATTGTGTTGTACCGAAAATTGCAGTCTTCCGATTTTGTACTGACGTCCTCACTTTACACTTATCTCTATTCCGTATCGCGCTACATCTGGAGTGATACGCAAAAACAAAATTCAAAAATTCCACAAAATAAACTTGATGATTTCGAGGAAGAAGTCAGCAAGAATGTCCAAAATGAGAACAAGTATCAGTTCGCCGAACGTGCTTTTTCTGAATTAGGAGAACGATGTCAACAGTTGTTGCTCATGTTTTATCACAAGAAAATGTCTTTTAATGCTATTGCCAAGGTGATGCAATTCAAATCTGAAAAAATTGCAAAAAACCAAAAGTACAAGTGTTTGCAAAAAGCAAAAGACATTTTTCGCAGTAACTATTCATCAATTCAATCTTAATTCAATCAATCATGGAAACGACTCTACAACACATCGAACTCATCAATCAATATTTGAATAATGCACTTTCTGGCGAGGCAAAAACAAGCTTTATTCAAAAGCTGGAAACCGATTCAGAATTTAATGCGCTCTATCAAGAACATTCAATTTTAGTTGAAGGCATCAATCGTACCGTCTTAAAAGGAGAGATTACAAATGCAAAACAGTCCTACACAACAACCAAATGGGTAAAAATCGCTGGAATTGGCATCATTGTCATCAGCACTTTGGTCTTGCTTTACACACTTCTCAATTCATCAACATCAGACATTGAACAGCCACAACCAGCGCAAAACGACACTTTTATTCAGTTTGAAAAGACGGATCAAAACCCTGAAAACAAAACGGTTTTAATTGATTCTGTATCAACTATCGTTTTATTAGATTCAATTTCTGATGAAATAGCAGAACGCACATCAGTAAATTTAAAACCTTTCCCCAAACAACCTCAAGTGTTCACTTTTGATGTCAACAAAGACACCATCATCAAATGCAAAGAAGGAACGGTTTTAAAAATTAAGGCAAATTCATTCGTGCATTCGGGTTATGGAAGTCCAGTGAAAGGAGTCATCGATTTTGAAGTCACAGAATATTATAAACTGTCGGATATGTTGTTGGCAAATCTCACAACCACTTCCAAGGGACAACAGCTCGAAACTGGAGGCATGCTTTATGTACACGCAGTTCAGGGCGAAGGACTTGTGGAATTGAAACCAAACGCAACCATAGATATCTTCATGCCAACCAAAAACAAAAAAGAGTCGATGCAGTTGTTTTCTGGAGTGATGGGTGGAAATGGTATCGATTGGATACTTGAAGATGATGAGTTGGAAGCTTTAGAAATCATTGATGAAGAAGACATTGAGGTGCCTTTTTCCCTTGTTGAGCAAACTCCAGTATTTCCTGGTTGTGAAACTGTCAATGAGGCACAGAGACGCCAATGTTTTAGTGACGAACTCAACAGATTTATTCAAATGAATTTTAATTCAGATGTTATTGAACAAGCGGGTTTAACAGGGAGACAACGCATAACTTCATCATTCAAAATCGATAAAAATGGAGATATTGGATTTATTCAATCCAATGCGGGGAGGCCAGAGCTAATCAATGAAGCGAATCGAGTAATAGCTTTATTGCCAAGAGTACAACCTGGGAAACAAAGAGGTAGGAACGTTGTTGTACCCTATTCAGTTCCCATCTTTATTCAAGTTCAAAGGGCTGATGCCGTGTTCGGAACCTTAAGTCAAGAAAGTCGTGATAGAGTAAGAGTTTCAAATTTCATAAGTACAAGAAATGCAATTATTTACGATTCCATTAATGTCCCGTTAAGAGGTGTGGTCGAAAGAATTAGAGAAATTATGCACGATGCAGATTTTGATGTTAATGCATCATTTCTCCAACAGTGGGATCAATTTCGAAAGGAAAATTTAATTAGAGAATTCAATAAATCGTCGTCAGACAGAAAATTCCTTATTAAAAAGGAAGTATTCGCTGCAGAAGGGTCAAGATTTAAAATTTTGGATGATGATTCCATTACAAGAGGAGATCATATTATAAGAATACCATGGGACGAATCGAAAGTTCCAACAACCTCGACGATGGTTCAGATTGTTCCAAAACAGACATATTATGGAGGTTCTGAAGTTATAACAGCAGAAGAATTTGAAGACAGAGTAGATGACGTTGATCAAAATAAAAATATCACAATAACTGACATCAATAATTATGTATTAACAACCGCTAAATTAGGCTGGATCAATTGCGACCGTTTTATCAACGGAAGAATTAAAAGAATTAAGTACAAGCTAAAAATCAAGGATTCAAAAAATACGGTTGTCAATATGGTTTTCAAATCCGTAAATTCCGTTTTACCAAGCTGGAAATCGAATGAAGACTATGATTTTGGAACAGTTTCTGATGCTTCTGAAGTGGTTTTGGTCGCCATAAAAAAGGAAGAAGGGCGTTTGTTTATGGATGTGGTCGAAACCAAAATTGAAATGAATCCGAAGGTTGATTTTGAATTTAAAGAAGTCACTTTACAAGAAATGAAAACGGAGTTGGCAAAGCTGAATTCTTTATTTAATTAACTCACAAAACTAAAACATGAAAACATCATTCTTAATTACGTTGCTCATCGCAATAAATTTCGCAACCGTCTCCCAAACAACAATTAACGAAGTCTCTGGGAATTATGAAGTCACTTATGATTCCACAAACGCTTTGATAATTGATAAATTGAGCTTAAATTCTGATGGCACCTTTGTGTTTCATGAATATGATAAGCACGACAATGGCGTTCCTCCCGAAAGAAATAAATACGCTAAAGGTACTTGGAAACTAGAAAAAAACACCATTACTTTTTCAACGACCGAAAGCGATTTCGATGAAAAGCCCACACTGGATTTAAATAATACGAAAGCAAGATTTATCACTAAATCGCCACGAGACACTTCTGATAGAGATGTAAAGACTTCAATTAAGTTTTTTCAATCAGAAACTCCATGGGTTACAGGGAGAACACTTTTGAAAATAAGTTAATACAAATTCTAATTGTGGAGTTTTAGAAATGTAGAATCAACAGTTTTTGCTTTTAAACCAAAGAGTGTATTGTTCTCTTTCAAAATAGAGTTGTAATGAGGAATTGAATAGCTCCAAATATGTTTCATTGGAATTTCAGTTTTTATTGAATCTCTTTCATTTTCATCTAGCTGATAAAGGTCTTTTCCGTAATCAATTTGAGATTTTACCTTTCTTGCATTTAGATAGGCTGAATGGATAGCGGCATTTAATTCTAAAAAGGAGCCATAATTGGATTGTAAATCGTACAGACTAAATATGATTTTATTCTTTGCAATGGATTCTTGAATCAAATGTTCTATTTCGGAAATATCAATCCTGTTATTTTCATAGTACACCCCATTTTTTAGCAGCAATAAATAAACGATTGGACTGTTATCATTTTCGTAAGGAGGAGGAGGAGGTAAAGGAGGTAGAGGAGGTCGAGGAGCTCCAGTAAAACCAATTTTATCATTAAAATAATCCTCTTGAACTATAGCAGAAATCATCTTCGAGAGATAATTTATTTTGTAAAAATCTAAATCCATTCTTTGAATGCTGATGTCGATATCGTTTACGAAGAAAATCCGAGTTTCATTACTTGCCGCCATGCTCAACAATAATTTTTCAACATCCTTCATTTGACTATCCTTATCAATAAAAAAGTAATAATCATAAAATGTATGAAGTTCATCTCTTTTACTCATGTTTATGCTTGAAATGAAGCGAATTAACTCAAATGTTTCGTAGTATGTATCGTTCAATTGTAGAGCATATTCTTTATTATCATGTCTTTTACCGAACCTTATATATATATTATCTTTTAAATTGTTGGAGTTTTGAAAGGAGCTATCTTTAAATCTTGGTAAATTTATTTCCATTTTTGAGGCTTCAATTTCCAATTCATTTTTGATAGCTGCATTGGAAATCTTTATAAATTTTAAATGATTGTTGAAAATTAATGTGTCCTTATTTCTTGCGATATCAAAAGTGTTTCCATTGAAAAGGATTTTAGAGTCCTTAATTTCATAAGAATAATTATTCCAAAACTGGAAATATAAATAACGAAATTTTATGGAATCATTCGTCATGATGACTTCTGAAGGTGCGTCGTAACTGTTTTCTGAAGTTAAACTGTAAACCCAATTGCCAAGATATTTTTCGTTAGAATCACAAGAAAAAAACACAACCAGTAAAATCAAAAGAAGAAACGAATTATTCATAATTACTGATAGTTAAATAACTGCTGAATAAATATACCAAATTATCCTCTAAACAAAAAGAAATCATCCTTCATATCCTCAATTTGAGCATCTTCATTTGTGATGATATAATCGATGGCTTGTGTGGTAAATTCATCGCCTTTAGGAGTGAGTGAAACGATTTTGTTGTCAATCTCAATCATGTTGTTTTTAAGTGCCAAATCCAGAACGGTTTTACTGCGAACTTTTTGCCAATTGATATGTTCGTTGAGGTGATTGACATGACGTTCGCGTTCATCATCGTGATTTTTTAAGTGAAGGAAAAAAGTCAACAGTGAGACCTCAATACGCTGTTGCTTCTCACGATACATCACAGCAATTAAACCTTTGCTAGGGGCAAAAAGATAGACCACTAAAAACACAAGACCCAACATCGTAGTAATAGAGCCAGCAATAGATGCATCGAGCCAATGTGCAAACCAATAACCACTTAATGCGCTAAAAACCCCAAAAATAATGGCAAGCAATAACATTTTCTTTAAATCCGTCGTCAGCAAATAGGCAGCTGCTGCAGGCGTAATCATTAACGCAACTACCAAAATAGCGCCAACGGCATCGAATGCGCCAACGGTTGTCACAGAGGCAACCGTCATCAAACCATAATGAATAATGACCGGTGAAAACCCAAGGGATGCGGACAATCCGGCATCAAAGGTACTGATCTTTAGTTCCTTGAAAAAAGCAATCAATAAACCAATCGTAATCATTAAAATAGTACCGATGACCCAAAGCGATTTGGGTCCTACATCGGTGCCTCCAATGATCACCCTATCAAATGGCGCAAATGCGAGTTCACCAAGTAAAACAGCATCGACATCGAGATGCACATCGTTAGCGTTTTTTGCAATTAAAATTACACCAATACTAAACAGGGCAGGAAATACTAGGCCAATGGCTGTGTCTTCTTTTACCAAGCCTGTTTTTTGAATGCGTTCCACCAAAACAACTGTGAGAACTCCAGTAAAAGCTGCAAATAAAATTAGCAATGGAGAGTTGAGGTCTTGTGTCATGAAAAACCCGACTACAATTCCAGGTAGAATGGAATGACTAATCGCATCACTAATCATCGCCATTTTTCGCAACACTAGAAATGTCCCAGGAATGGCGCAGGCAATGGCGACCAAACAGGCAATAAGCTGTATTTCCAATTGTGCGTTATTCATCGTCGTTGGCGTGTTGGTTATATAAATTGGCTGCTTTTTCGAAGCCTTTTTGAGTTAAGCTCCACATGGTTCCATCGAGCGTTACATAGTTTTTGTCAACAAGTTTTTGAAGTGTTTTACGAGTAAACCCTTGAAAATTATTTAAGATTTTAATCGTATGTGGATGCGAAATATTCTCGTGAGTTTCAGCAATATGATACATGAAGGCCAAGGTTTTTTGCTGTTCCAAATCACGACGATTAGAAATCACCCGTAAGTGTCGAAATAGTAAGCCTCGACTAGGTGAAAAAAGAAGGGAAAACATAACAAAGACTGAAGCGACAATCACGATGACAGGACCTGTAGAAAGGTTGTTTTGACTTGCACTTATGGCTGTTCCAAAGACGCCTGAAAAAGCTCCAAAAAGCGCTGCTAATAATACCATTTTACTTAAGCTGTTTGTCCACTGTCTTGCGGCCGCGGCAGGAGCCAAAAGCATGGCGCTCATCAGTACGACGCCGACGGTTTGCAAACCTAAAACAATCGCCAGTACAATAAATGTGGTAATAAGAATGTCGATGGTTTTGGTGTTGAAACCAAGTGTTTTGGCATACTCTTTATCGAACAACAAAATTTTGAATTCTTTCCAAAATAATAAAAGCACAAACAAACATAACCCGGTCACAATTGCCATTAACCAGACATCGCTTTCCACTAAAGTTGCTGCCTGTCCGAATAAATATTTATCCAATCCCGCTTGATTGGCGTTGGGTAATTTTTGAATGTAGGTGAGCAACAACATTCCAAAACCAAAAAATAACGAAAGAATTAACCCTAAAGCAGTATCGGATTTTAATTGTGTTTTGGTGATGATACCTCGAATCCAAAAGGTGCCAATCAATCCACTGACCAAGGCTCCTAAAAGTAACGTGTTGCTGTCTTTTGCCCCTGTAATCAAAAATGCAATGGCAATTCCAGGTAAGGCGGCATGAGAAATGGCATCGCCAAGCAAACTTTGTTTTCGAAGTACAGCGAAACTCCCAAGCATTCCCGTCACTGCTCCTAAAATGGCAGTTCCCAAAGTAATGGTTCGTAGCGTGTAGTCGCTGAAAACTAATTTGATGTATTCTTGTACGTCCATTCCACATACCTGCGAAAGCAGGTGTCTTTTGTTTTTAGTTTAAATTTTTACTGTTATTTCGAACTTTGCGTAAGGCTTCAGGTTCAATAACGATTTTGATACCTTTCAGTAGATTCTGCTTTCGCAGGAATTTTACTGTTGCACGCTAACCTTGTAATTAATACCATAAGTCTTCGTCAAATTATCATCATTAAAGATGTCTTTCACTGGACCAGTGGCAATTTTTTTCACATTTAAAAACGTGACCCAGTCAAAATATTCAGGGACTGTCTGTAAATCGTGATGAACAACAATCACTGTCTTTCCTGCTTTTCGCAATTCTTTTAAAATGTTGATAATGGCAATTTCTGTCGTGGCATCCACACCTTGAAAGGGTTCATCCATAAAATAGATGGATGCATCTTGTACTAATGCTCGTGCCAAAAAAATACGCTGTTGTTGTCCACCAGAAAGTTGACTTATTTGTCGGCTCTTAAAAGCTAACATGCCTACTTTTTCTAAGGCTTCCAACGATGCTTTTTTTTCCTTTTGACCAGGACGTTTGATCCAACCCAAGCTACCATAAGTACCCATCATCACAACATCCAATGCGGTTGTCGGAAAATCCCAGTCGACGCTCCCTTTTTGTGGAACATATGCAACTAATGAGCGCTGTTTATCATAAGGCTGACCGTAAATACGAACACTTCCAGCAATGGGTTTTAAAATGCCTAATATAGATTTTATTAGAGTTGATTTTCCTGCGCCATTTGGTCCGACAATTGCCATCAAAACGCCTTCAGGAATCTCCAAATCGATATCCCAAAGGACAGGTTTGTAATTATATGCGACGGTTAAATCATCGACTTGAACTGCGATTTTTGTTTCCATTATTTTAGAGCGTTAACAATCGTATTCACATTATAGGTAAACATGCCGATATAAGTTCCTTCGTTAGTTCCAGCAGTGCCTAAAGCATCCGAATATAATGTACCTCCAATCTCCACATGGAAATTCTTGGAGTTGACAGCAGCCTGAAGGGCTTCAATGGTGCGTTTTGGCACTGAACTTTCAACAAAAATGGCTTTTACATTTTTTTTAATTATAAGACTTGCCAATTTTTGAACGTCTTGAACACCTGCTTCTGTGGCGGTCGAAAGACCTTGCAAACCAACAACCTCAAAACCATACGCTTTACCAAAATAATTGAAAGCATCGTGAGCTGTGATTAAAATGCGTTTGTCCTCAGGAAGTGTGCTGATTTTGGTTTTAATGTTGTCATTTAATGCTGTTAGTTTTTCAAGATATTGAATGCCATTTGCCTCAAAGAAATTTTTATTTTCTGGTGAGGCTTCGGATAGCTTATCGACCACGAATTTTGTAATTAATTCCCAATTGCTGACGTCAAACCAAATATGTGGATCATGGTTAGAGGCAAAGTTTTCAGAGCTGATCAAGGTCTTTGGATCTAAAGCATCGGATACTGCGATGGTCTGAATGTTTTGATGTCCCATTTTTTCAAAGACTTCCACCAATTTTCCTTCCAAATGCAATCCACCATAAAAGACAATATCGGCATTTGCTAATTTAGACACATCACCTTCACTTGCTTTGTATAAATGAGGGTCAACGCCACTACCCATGAGTCCTTGAATATTGATGCTGTCTCCACCAATATTTTTTACCAAATCAGTAATCATGGTCGTTGTGGTTACAATATTGAGCTTGCCGTTGTTACGCTCATCATTTTTGCAGCTATAGAGTATCGCAATCAAGAATAATATATAAAGGTGTTTTGTCATGTTTAATTTTTTATTTCATTATAAATACTAACTAATCTATTGCCCATTATGGGCTGGGATTCTAAAGCTGATGCCAGCACTTAATAGTAGGTCTTGTCCTTTAGTGATACTGGTACCAAATGTCGTGTCGAGCTGTACATTATTCGATATTAAATATGTCAAACCAGCATCCCAAAAATGATTGGATTGGCTATTTTCGGGGAAATCGCCATAAAGTTCTGCGTAAGCACCTATTTTATCGGTGATGCTGTATCCATAAGCAATGGTATATAGATATGCCGTTTCAGGAGAATCATCTTGCCAAGCCGCACCCAAGTTATAGGCAATGCTTGACCGCTCGCTTAGTGAATGAGCGAAAGAAAACCTAAAATCAACTCCAGTCGTTTCTGGTTTATAATCCGAACCTGCAGTGAACGGTAAATAGAGATGTCCTAAAAAACCTATTTCAGGCATCAATCCTTTTTCTTGCGTTATGGTTGTTTTAAAACCAAGCAATAATGGATTTAAACCGCTAGTGACGTTGTCTTGATGTATTCCGTTAATGGTACTTCGTCCTTCAACAAAATCCCAACCCAAACGGAGTTCGAGGTTTTTTAATAAACCATATCGAACTAACGTAGTGTTATAAGTGTAGTTTTCATTTTTGATGCCGTTCTCTTCAAAAGACTCATAATATCCACCAGTCTCAATCTGAAAATATCCTTTTGGCATCGCAGTTGGTGATTCGGTTGCGTCGGGTCTATCAGTTATCAAGGGTTGCGCCGAGTAACTAATCAATTTTCCATCTAATATGGATACCACTTTGGTGCTGTCCGTTTGACAAAAAACAGGAAGTGAGCAAAAGCCACCGAGAACCATCAATATATGTTTATTGAATTTCATTGACATAGATGATTTTTGAGAAATCTTCATTTAGAAGTATCGTGTTATGGTTGATGGTTATTTGGGTCATCTTATTTTTATGGAATTGTTTAGTGACCATAACTGAATTACCGAATTTAAGCCCGTTTTGAGCACAAAAGTCGAAGAATTCCTTATCATCACTCATCAATCGCGAAATCACATAGTTCTTACCCTCTACAGTATTTGACAAGGATAAGGAAGTGTCTTCGGTCGTAATTTCTCCTCGTGCATTCGGAATTGGGTCACCATGAGGATCAAATTTTGGATTACCGAGATACTCGCTGATTTTGTCAGCTAAAAAATCCGAGGTTTCATGTTCTAAAAATTCTGCCTCCCGATGGATTTCATGTAATGACATATCAAACATCTTGAACAACAATGATTCCCAAAGACGATGTTTTCGCACCACGTTTAGTGCCATTTTTGTGCCTTCTTCTGTGAGTTGAAGTGCTTGATACTTCTCATATTGTAACAAGTTTTTTGAGGCTAATTTTTTAGCCATATCTGTGGCGGCAGCATTTGAAATACCCAATTTTTTAGCAATATTACCCGGTTTGGTATCTTGATGGTCTTGAATATCATTGTTGTAAATGGCTTTTACAAAGTTTTCAATTGCTACTGACATATAATATACGTTTAACTTCAATTAATATTTAAGCATACTTAAATATTTTTCAAATGTAACTAAAAAAATCCGTGTTGTCAAACACGGATTAAACATTTTGTCATAATTATTTAATGACATCCACAGTCATCTCCCGTTCCACAACCTTTGTCAGTTTTCGCTTTTTTCCAGAAGAATTTGCGTACCAAGAAGACAACCGCTAAAGCGAGGGCAATAAAGACAAATATATTTTGGAGAATCGTGTTCATATCTCTTTAGTCGTAATTATTTCAAAACCTGATAGGCTATCAATGCAACAACATACGCAAAAGCGCTCATCAAAACAAGTTGTAACATAGGCCATTTCCATGAATTTGTCTCTTTCTTCACGATGGCGAGCGTACTCATACATTGCATTGCAAAGGCGTAGAATAACAATAAAGAAATTCCTGATGCAAAATTAAACAGTGGCCCACCAAGAATAGGATTGACCTCGCCAGCCATTCTGTTTTTTATGGTATCTTCATCATCACTCCCAACACTATAAATAGTTGCCAATGTTCCTACAAACACTTCACGTGCTGCAAAGGAACTCACAATGGCAATTCCTATTTTCCAATCATAACCCAACGGTCTGATGGCAGGTTCAATAGCACGACCTGTGATGCCAATGAAAGAATGTTCCAGCTTATAAGAAGCAATTTGCTCTTGCAACACTTCGTTAGATACATCTTGATTAGCATATTCTGTTTTAATGATGTCTTCAGCATTATTAAAATCATTTCCAGGACCATAAGAGGCTAGAAACCAAAGCACGATAGAAATGGCAAGTATTATTTTTCCTGCTCCGAAAATAAAGGCTTTTGTTTTTTCTATAACTGTCAATGCCACATTTTTGAACATTGGCCACTTGTAATTTGGCATTTCTACCACGAAGAAAGACTTGCTCTTAAATTTTAGAATTTTGTTCAATATCATTGCGGAAATAAGAGCCGCTCCAAACCCTATCAAATAAAGTAACATCAAGGTCAAAGCCTGATAACTCAATCCGAGAACTCGACCTTTGGGTATGACAAGCGAAATAATTATTAGATAGACAGGAAGTCTTGCAGAACAAGTTGTAAAAGGTGTTACTAAAATGGTAATTAGTCGCTCTTTCCAACTTTCAATATTTCTGGTTGCCATAATTGCAGGAATAGCGCAAGCTGTACCAGAAATGAGGGGCACCACACTTTTTCCGCTCAATCCAAAACGTCGCATACTTCTATCCATTAGAAAAACAACACGACTCATATAGCCGCTTTCTTCGAGGACTGCGATGAACAAAAATAAAAAGGCAATCTGCGGAATGAATATGACGATGCCTTGAAGTCCTGGTATGATTCCTTCTGCCAATAAATTGGTAAACGCACCACTTGGCAACACGTTTTTGGTCCATTCACTCAAAAAGGTAAATCCGTTATCGATTAAATCCATCGGAACACTTGACCAATCATAGAGTGCTTGAAAAATCGTCAATAAAATGATGAAAAAGATGACGTAGCCCCAAACTTTATGCGTCAAAATACGATCGAATCGAATGCGAAGGTCTTTTGCCGTTTTCAAATCGATTGTTTGTGCGATTTTAAGCGTATCATTTATAAATTGATACCTTTTGATGGTCTCCTTCTGTTGTAATCGTTTTAAATCAGCTTTTGACTTGGTTTTAAAGTTTGCCACCGAATCGATTTCATTTCTGTCAGTTTTACCAAAATTAACGTCTTGGGTTATGACCAACCATAATTTATACAGGAGTTGATTGGGAAATGCTTTGCGAAGATTGTCAAAATAATCTGTATCAATTTCAGACGCATGCATGCAAGGTTCGATCGATAAATCTTTATAATTTGAAATTAATTCTTTTAATGAATCAATACCTTGACCTTTTCTGGTGCTAATGAGCGCAATTTTCGTTTTAAGCCGTTTTTCCAGCAATGCGATATCTAAAGTGATTCCTTTATAAATCATTCGGTCGGACATATTGATCACTAGAATCGTAGGAATTTCGAGGTCTTTGATTTGCGTGAATAATAAGAGATTTCGCTTTAAATTTTCGACATCGCTGATTACGACCGCCACATCCGGAAAATCCTTGTCGTTCTTATTTAAAAGCAATTCAATGACGACATTTTCGTCCAGTGAGGAGGCATTTAAACTGTAAGTTCCAGGTAAATCAATGATGTGCGCCTTGACACCACGAGGCAATTTGCAGATACCTTCTTTTTTTTCAACGGTGATACCTGGATAATTCCCAACTTTTTGATTGAGTCCAGTCAAAGCGTTGAAAACAGATGTTTTTCCTGTATTTGGATTCCCTATTAAGGCAACGTTGATTTGCTTACTCATTAAATAATCTCGATTTGGATATGAATAGCAGTTTCTTTTCTAATGGCAAGATGGGTTCCATTGATGTTCAAATACATTGGGTCGGCGAAAGGTGCAACCTGTACTAGTTCTACAAAATTACCTGGCAAACAGCCCATTTCCAGTAATTTTAATGGAATATGAATAGACGAAACATCAATGATGACGCCTCGCTGACCTCTTTTTATCTGGGCTAATGTAACCTGCACGCTTATTTAGATTGATTTTAAAGAAGCAAAAATAGGGTAAAATTATAGCGAAAAAAAATTGTTATGAGATAGTTTTCAGTCGCAGCTGTAGTTTTCGGTTTGATTTCTCTACACAAACAACAGCTCTATTACAATCTAAAGTTGTTCGCCCTTCAAAATCACGATATCTTCAAGTAGCCGTTCTATATCTTCAAGCTTGGTGCCATCATAATACCCACGAATTTGTCGTTTTTTATCAATCAGCATAAAATTTTCGGTGTGTATCATATCATATGCATCACTAGTACCATCCGTTTTTACAGCCATATAACTTTTTCGTGCCAACTCGTAAATCTGTTTTTTGTCACCAGTGACCAAGTTCCATTTAGAGTCGTTGACACCTTTCAGTTTCGCATAGCGTTTTAGCTGTTCCACAGAATCAATTTCTGGTGTTACGGAATGTGATAACAACATCACTTCATCATCATTTAAAACTTCTTTCTGAATTTTATACATATGATCGGTCATGATTGGGCAAATCGTCTGACACGTCGTAAAAAAGAAATCGGCTACATAGATTTTATCCTTGTAATCTTGCTGTGTAATGGTTTTACCATTTTGATTGATTAAACTGAAATCTGCAATCTTATGGTATTTGCTTATATGTTGAATGCTATCATCCACCATTTCAGAATTGACTCGAGATGGTTGATAGATTGGTAATACCTTTTTTGGTTTCAAGATGGAATAGAAAATTGTAATAATGATAAGTGAAAGGATCAAAAAGGCAATCCAGAAAAATTTAAATTGTTTAAAAAAGGAGAGCATCTCTTAATGGTTTATGTAAGATAAGAGTGCAAAAATACGACACATACATAAGAATTTGTGTATTTTTAACATCCTTAATATGTTACCTATGAAACCAATTTTACGTACGATTTTCTTTTTTATAACCTTATCTACTTTTGGTCAATCAACTGATTTACTGTTTAATTCTGTAAGTGAAGCCGAAGCTAAGGCTGCTTTGAATAGAATGGAGTTTCGCGCCAATCCAAATACTGGGAATTATGATGTCAAATATCATCGTTTAGAGCTGAATGTCGACCCAACACAAACGCAGATTAGTGGAGATGTCACGACACATTTCGAGGCAAAATCACCAATGACCCAAATCACTTTTGACTTATCGGATAATATGACGGTTTCTCAAGTATTACAAAGAGGAAATCCATTGGCATTTTCACAAAACTCTAATGATGAATTGATCATCCAATTAGCATCAGCTCAAAATGCAGGTGTTTTAGATTCTCTAACCGTTAGCTATTCCGGAAACCCAGTCAGTTCTGGCTTTGGTTCGTTTGAGGTTGGAACACATAGCGGGAAGCCGATTCTATGGACGCTATCGGAACCGTATGGTGCAAAGGGTTGGTGGCCTTGCAAACAAGATTTAATAGATAAGGCAGATGCCATAGATGTATATGTCACAACGCCACAATTCAACCCAGATGGAGATGAATATGTTGCCGTATCGAATGGTTTAGAACAAAGCCAAATAGTAGTGGGAAGTAACAAGACCACTCACTATAGTCATGGTTATCCAATACCTGCCTATTTAATTGCGATCGCAGTGACAAACTATTCAGTTTATTCGGATCAAGTCCCCAATAATGGAAACCCTTTTGAAATCGTCAACTATGTGTATCCTGAAAATTTGACAGCTGCACAAAACAGTACACCTATTACGGTTGATATCATGAATCTTTTTTCCAACTTATTTGAAGAATATCCATATGCCGATGAAAAATATGGACATGCTCAGTTTGGATGGGGAGGAGGAATGGAGCACACCACAGTTTCCTTTATGGGAAGTTTTAACCGAGGCCTGATAGCTCATGAATTGGCACACCAATGGTTTGGCAACAAAGTGACCTGTGGTAGTTGGAGGGATATTTGGCTCAACGAAGGTTTTGCAACTTATCTTGCTGGACTGACGGTCGAAAATCTTGATGGGAATGATACATTTACAAATTGGAAGGAACAATCCGTTGATTATATCACGTCACAACCCGATGGCGCTGTGTATTTAACCGCTACTGATACTTTGAGTGTCGGTCGTATTTTCAGTAGTCGATTGAGCTACAATAAAGGAGCTATGGTATTGCACATGTTGCGAAAAAAACTGGGTGACGCAACGTTCTATCAAGGCGTTCAGAATTATTTAAATGATCCTGATCATGCTTTTGGATACGCTAAAAGTGAGGATTTCATTGATATTATGGAAACAGCTAGCGGACAGGATTTAAGCGAATTTTTCAATGACTGGCTGTACAATGAAGGCCATCCGACCTATAACGTTCAATGGAACCAATCTTCTGGTACACAAATCAATTTTCGGGTTTTACAAACACAAAGTGATCCATCCGTTTCTTTTTTCGAAGCTCCTTTGACAGTTCGTGCCTTCGGAATGCAAGGTGAAGTGATGAATTTTGTTTTGGACAATACCACAAATCAGGAATTGTTTACGCGTGCCATTGATTTTACGGTCAATAATGTCATTTTTGATCCAGAAAGTGATATTATTTCCAGGAATAATACAGTGGAGTTGAGTATTGGTGAGGAAGATCTGGATCTGCCATTTGTGATGTTTCCTAATCCAACATCACAAAGCGTCAACATTCAAAAACCTGAAAGCATGCAAATTGTTGAAGTTCGCATATACAATGCTTTGGGACAATTGTTGAGCCAAAAACCATATTCATCTACAATTGATGTTTCATCCTTTTCTACAGGAATGTTATTCGTGCAGTTCCAAACCAACGCTGGAACGATAACTAAATCGCTGTTAAAAAATTAACCATAAAACATACAATAGTTTTCTAAATGCTGTTAAAAGACTACTTTTGCAGCCAATAATTTTTTTGATTAAAGATACATGGAGTTTGTTATAAAGATTTCTCAATTCTTATTGAGTCTTTCGCTGTTGATTGTCCTTCACGAATTAGGACATTTCATTCCGGCAAAATTATTTAAGACACGCGTAGAAAAATTCTACCTATTTTTTGATATTAAATTTTCATTGTTCAAAAAGAAAATCGGCGAAACCGTTTACGGAATTGGTTGGTTGCCTTTGGGCGGTTATGTAAAAATTGCCGGAATGATTGATGAGAGTATGGACAAAGATCAAATGGCGCAACCACCACAACCATGGGAATTTCGTTCGAAGCCAACATGGCAACGATTGATTATTATGTTGGGTGGTGTAACAGTCAATTTCATATTGGCGTATGTTATTTACGTGTTTGCTTCTTTTACATATGGTGACATTGATATCAAGGCTGACAGTATTAAGGATGGTTATTATGTGACCAATCCTATTTTGACCGATTTAGGCATACAAACAGGAGACAATGTGGTGGCAATAAATGACACCAAAATTGTTAATTATTCAGACATACGTAAAAATCTTATTGAGGCAGAAACCATTACTCTGCAAACCGAGAGCGGTTTGAAGACCGTGAGTTTACCGCAAGATTATTTAGGAAAATTGAGCACGTCTGATGATCGTTCATTTTTTGAATTACGTTTTCCTTTTGTTGTAGGATCGGTGCCTGACTCTTCTGCTAATAAGGGTGTAGATTTGAAAACCAAAGACATTATCACTTCTATTGATGGTCAACAGTTAAAGTATTATGATCAGATTGCAGATCGTATTAAACCGCTCGCTGGCGAAACCGTTAATGTGAACATCTTAAGAGATGGAAAAACTTTAGAGCGACAAATGAAGGTTGGGGACGATGGGAAGTTTGGTATACAACCTATGGGAAGTACACTCACTGATATTGAAAAACTCGGATACTACGACGTGACGCGTAAAGAATATAGTTTTAGTGAAAGCATCTCTGTGGGTTTAACCAAATTTACAGGACAAATTACATCCTATGGCGCGCAACTAAAGAAAATATTTACACCTAGCACTGGAGCATATAAAGGTGTTGGTGGTTTTAAAGCCATTTACGACATTTTTCCAGACACTTGGAGTTGGGAGTTCTTTTGGCAGATTACAGCTTTCCTTTCCATTATGTTGGGGGTTTTGAATTTATTGCCAATTCCAGCATTGGATGGTGGTCATGTAATGTTTTTGTTATACGAAATGATATCAGGTCGTGCACCTTCAGAAAAGTTTTTGGAGAAGGCACAAATGGTTGGATTTTTTATATTGATTGCCTTGGTTTTGTTCGCGAATGGCAATGACATATTTAAAGCAGTTTTTAAATAAAAAATATTTGTGAAATATATTTGTTGAATTTAAAAAATACAATATATTTGCAACCGCAAAAAAGGTTATATACCTTCCTCCTTAGCTCAGTTGGTTAGAGCATCTGACTGTTAATCAGAGGGTCCTTGGTTCGAGCCCAAGAGGAGGAGCACAGTGAGACAAAGCCATTCAAGAAATTGAGTGGCTTTTGTTTTACAAAAAATTCAGACATTTTTGGATTGACTTGCCTTTTTACGGTATGATTGAATAGTTATTTTGATAGCTGTAAGATAATTCAATCGAAATAAACCACCAATTGTTCATTGGAATGAAGCTTTTTGGAAGTATTATAAAGTCAAGTGCAAATATTATTGGGAAAATACTTTTAATCATCTAAATAAAAAAAGGCACCAGAATTTAGACTAACACTTAAATTTTTTCTGATGCCTAATTTTCAATCAATTTTAAACTTATTGTGCGCTCCAACCTCCATCTAATGCGAAAGAGGTTCCCGTAATGGTTGTAGAGCTATCTTTTGCTAAAAGCACCGCCATATCTGCAATTGCTTCTAGTGGAACAAATTGTTTGACAGCTTGTTTTTTGAGCATTACTTTTTCTATCACTTCGTCTTCCGTCATGTTGTGTGCTTTTGCTTGGTCTTTTATCTGACCTTCTACTAATGGCGTTTTAACATAGCCAGGACAAATGGCGTTACAGGTAATATTGAAAGCCGCGCCTTCTAGAGCTAACACTTTTGTCATGCCGATGACACCATGTTTTGCTGCAACATAGGCAGATTTAAATTCGGATGCTCTGATGCCATGAACGGATGATATATTGATGATTCTTCCAAATTTCTGCATTTTCATCTGTTTCCAAACAGCTTTGGAGGCATAAAAGACAGCATTCATGTTGATGGCTATGATGCTTTCGTATTTACTATTTGGGAACTCTTCTATTGGCGACACATATTGTATCCCGGCATTATTCACTAGTACATGTAATGCTCCAAATGTTTTTATGGTCTCATTGATCAAGGCTTCAATGGCTTCGGGATGCAATATATTTGCATTGGAAAACGCCACTTTAACATCATATGTTTTGCTTACTTCTTTTGCTATTTCTGCACCATGTTTTTCTAAACCGTGAAACATAATGTTATAGCCTTCCTTCGCAAACTTTTTGGCTATTCCCAAACCTATCCCACTCGTGCTTCCCGTAATTAGAATTGTTTTATTCATGTTCTAGAAATTTTTCGAGGGCCATATTAAAAGCTTCAGGTTGATCAATAACAACGCCGTGTCTGGAATTTTTTATCACACTCAATTGAGCATTAGCCATCCGGTTGACATACGCTTCTTTAAAGGACAGAGGTGTATAGTCCATATCTGAAGCCACCACGAGTGTTCTGGTCTGAATGTCCTTCAGTTTAGCTCCCAAACCCCAGTTCATTAGGGTTACAAAAGATTGATAATAGGCATTATAATCATTGTTTTTGCAACGTATTTCAAATTCGTTTCTTAAGTCAATTTGATGATTTTCTGGAAACATATTAAACGAAATCTCTTTAGCCAGTAAAGATAATCCTTTAGTCTTTAGAAACTCGGTTCTATTGTTTAAAAGGTCTTCACCGATACTGCCCATATCGTTGAAATCTGGACCGCTGTTCACAATTGTCATGGTTTCTACATAACTTGGATAGCTGTATGCCATTTGAAATGCTATAGCGCCTCCCATCGAAAAACCTACAAGGTTTGCTGATGTAATATTTAATCGATCTAAAAAGGCCCTCAAGTCTTCAGTCATCAATTCTACACCATAATCACTTTTCGGTTTTGAAGACTTACCATGACCTCGTAGGTCTAAAACAATCACACGATACTTTTTTGAAAAGAAAGGGACTTGTGCGTCCCAATCTTTTTTTGTTGATCCCAATCCATGAAGCAATAGAAGTACCTTGCCGTTTCCATAATCTTGATAATCAAGTTCAATATCATTCACTTGTATTTTTGACATGGTTTGGATGCTTAATTGGTTGCTACTGTCTTGTTTTTAAAGAAATTGATTTTGTATTTCAATTCGAAAGAAAACAACGTTTCTATCACAGGAGATGCGACAAACTCTCTTACATCAGCATTAAATAAGTTAGTGATGCTAACTCCCAAAGATAGACTGTCCGTAAAATTGTAACCTGCATTGGCATCGACTGTGAAACCACCCAGTTGTCCATAATTCCATGTTCTACCTACCTGTGCGTTTTCAACGATTTCATTCACTCCATCTCCGTCTTGATCTTGCGTTTCGGCCGCTACGTTAATTCCAGAAAAGAAATCATATTTTTGAACATATCGTCCATAAATAGCGCCATAGAATTTGCCTTTATTGTAATGAAATCCTAAACTAAACTTATGATTTGGTGTATTGATAGGCAATTCGCTTTCTAGCACCTGACCATCTAAATTTCCATCATTTGCGAGGTCATCCTTATCTAAATCCCGACCAAAATAGGAGTAGTTGAATGTTGTTCTGAAATTATCATTAAAATAATAGTTTAACCCTACGTCAAGACCATACGTATCTACATGCCCAAAATTCAAATAGGTTAATATAAAAGCACCATTGGAGCCTTCAACGACGTCTCCAAGTGGTTGGTCGCCGATATGAGTGACAAAATTACCATTGGCAGCATCTGCAATGTTACGCAATGGACTGATAAAATTATCTGATTGATTATAGTAGGCGTTAGTATCTATGAACAATTTTTCCGAAAGCTTACCTTTATATCCTATTTCGTAAGAATTGATGGTTTCTACATCCAATTTCTGAATTTTGGTCCCATCCGTTAATGTAAAACCTTCTCCATTCCCTAAAACCAATCCTCCAAATAGATTCCCTTTTAAATTTAAAATGGATGGCACGGCAATACCTTTTCCGTAAGTCACTCTAAAAGTTCCGTTATTAACTTTTTTGGTTATTGCTGCCTTCGGAATAAAGTTGGAGCCATACAATTCATGATTATCGATACGACCTCCAAGTAGAAAGCCCCAGCCGGAATCGTTCAATTTATATTCTAACTGTGTGTAGATTCCTGTTTGGCCTATATCAATTCCACCATCATCCAACAGGTACGTTCCTTTAGAGTCTGCCATGTCTAATTGATATTGCGCACCTAAAGTCAAATAGAATTCATTCCAATTGTTATTATACTGTGCTTCTGCATTAAACCGTCTTGAGGCATCTTTGAACACAGATCCTCGTTGTAATATCACACCATCTCCTTGATTTGGGCCTGTTTGAAGCCATTGTTCATAAAATGAACGTTCACGTGCTTCTGCTTCAGAAAAACCGTTAGTTATAAACGATACATAATTTTGAGTCCTTTGGTTCATGGCGTAGGTGTCTTCCGTATTACTCCATGTATAATAGGTGTTGGCAAAAAAGTTTTTAGATACATATTTCAATTGAGCAACATCAATAGACCAATCTTTAATTTGATTTCTTCCGGCATTGGTAATACCGATGTTGCTGTTGTTACTATGCCCATAATAACCAATAAGCTCCGATCCTTTGGTTGGCTTGTAAAATAATGAAGCGCCATATTTTGAAGATTCAAAATCGCGATCCAAATCAAGTTCTTTATAACCTGTAGTTCCTACATAGACAGTATCTACATAGTCAAATTCAGTACCTTGAGATCTTTCAAAATGAAATTTATAGGCAAATTTGTCATTTATAACTTGTGCGTGTCTCAATCTGGCAGTCAAGACGCTTTGATTACCAACACCAACGGCGAAGGTGGTGCCTTCAGACGTTCTCGGGTTTTTTGTAATAGTACTTACAAGGCCGTTGTGGGCATTTGGCCCATAAAGAGTTCCATTGGGTCCAAGAAGAATCTCAACACGTTCTATGTCATCTTTCGTAACAGTAGAGAACGAGCCCATTGGTAATCCTGTTGCAATTAAGGTTGATAATCTATCATCAGTCACTTGAAGATTTTTAGAATTAAATGCGGAGTTGAATCCTCTAATATTAATTCCTGTACCTAAAACACCACTTCGTACAAAATCAACCCCTTTTTGTCTTGCGGCCAATTCACCAATATTAAAACTTGAAAACTCTTCAATGTCTCTCGCCGTAATTACACTTACGGTTGCTGGAACATCTGTAATTTTTTGTGGCTTTTTACTAGCGGTCAAAATGACTTCATCTAGAACGCTGTTGGATTCCTCAAGTTTTGAACTGAATTGAGTGACATTGCCTGAAGTCACCGATACGTTTTGAGTTACCGGTCTATATCCAATGTAGGAGATTGTCAAATCGTAAGTACCTTCTTCGATATTTTCTATTGAAAAGTTACCGTCAAAGTCGGTTACAACTCCTTTATTTATGCTTTTGATATGTACCGTTGCTCCTGCTAAAGGCAAGCCACTTATATCTGTAATGGTCCCTTTTACACTTCCTGTGTTTTGAGCATGTATGGCTATGGCGCCAAAGAGGGCAAATAGTAAAAATAGTTTTTTCATGATTCGACGTGTTAATTAATTAGATTTAGTGGCAAGCTATTGCGAATTGAAATATAAAAGGTTACCAAAACCAAAGCTTATAAGTGTGACTTTTGGTGTCAAATTGAAAATTGCTGAAAGTTTTACGCTTAAATAGGTCTCGTATTATCGGAAAAATTAGATGTGTGACTTTAGCTTCAAAAATGCTTCAGGTAAATTAGTGGAAAGTTTTTCAATGACCTTAATCATGAGTTGTTTTTGATTTTTTGTAGGATGAATGTCTACCAATGGCGCCTTTATTTCATCTAAAAGACGACCAGAATTTATTTTGCCTTCCATATATCTGGATAACGAAATACTCCAAGACACATTTGGGACATAGTTGTTTTGTTTCTGTCGTTCACTTTCCTTCTCTGTGAGATTATATTTGTTGGCCAACTTGAGTACCTCTTCGTATTTTTCTTGAGAAATTAGGGTATTGATATAGGAAGTAAAGAAGTGGTGCCATCGGTGTTTCAGTACCTCATTTTTATATTTCCTTAAAAAAGTTTTAGCAGTGGCTTCGGCCAGTTTGCTCTTTTTAAGCTCCGATAGCACACGGATTTGGTAGGAACAATAACCGATTTTTTGATGGAAGTTATTTGTTTCTTTATACAAGTCTTTATAGGTTTCCAATAATGTAAATGCTTTTTCTGGATTTCCGTTACGTAGTAAAATAGCGACCAAATTATTCAAGTACATCAAAGTGTCATTGTTGTTTTGCCTAATGGATAAATATCCATAAAATTCGGCTTCCTTAAGTTCATCTTGTTTGGAGTGCATCAATACACGACTGGCGTAATAATTGGAGAGAAGCCTTCTGGAATACATTTCGCCTTGACTAAAATAATAATCGATTTGGTCGAAAACGGCCTTTAGTTTATCGTTTTCATTATAATTGGTATACATAAATGCAAGTAAAACAAAGGATTGATATCTGTTTTTGCCATCAATATTTTTATCATTGAAGACTTGTAATAACCAATTTTCCAGATGTTTTGTTTCGTTGTTGTTCAGTGTATATTGGTTTGTTATTTCGGTAGTGGCGGTGTACAATTTTTCTTTAATTTCTTTTACTTCCTCAAATTTGTCCTTATAATTTTCTATAAAATCTGCTACTATTTGATGGTCTTTATAGCGCATTCTGACTAGTAGATAGGATTTATACTCTTTTGCAAGTTCATATAAATTCTGAAAAATGAAAGTGATACCTTTATAATTTGATATGTACTGGAGCAGCGCATTTTCTTCATTTGAAGTGATGGCATCTGTAAGGATTTTTTGCTTAAGGGTCATTATCCAACGAATCGTGACATCAACATCAATGTCGGCCAGTTTGTTATCAATCCAATTTTTAATGTAAGAGTATTTACGCTTATTAATATCGGTGTCAAATTCTATGAATGTGTTTTGGGATAAGGCGTTGGAAATTAATAGCTCCATTATTTGAAGTTTTTCGGAATCGGTAAATTGTAGCCTCGTCTTTAAATAGTTGGCTTCATTTGGAAGTATGGATTTACTAAATTCAGTAAATTTTTTAAGCATTGTTTTCATTAGTTACCAAATGAATTTAGAGATGATGGAATGATTTTATTTAATCACTTTCAACAAACTGCTGCATAAGTGCATTAACCTCCGTTGGTTTCTCAAATTGAACAAAATGCCCCGCATCCTTAACGAACTCTATCTTTAAAGACTTTATATGTTCTGAAGCTATGTTACCAACTTTTTCTATTGTCAAAGTGGGATTGAGGTAACGATTGGGAATCAACATATCCTTATCCCCAAAAATAAGCAAGGTGTTTTGGGTTATCTTTTCTAAATCATTATAAACAGGATCGTTGAGCATGCCAGAAATACTGCTCACAATAGCCGTGCAATGCGCCTTAAAATCGGTAGCGAATTTAATCTCCTTTCTGTCATGGATCATTTTGGAAGTGTCTTCAGGTAATTTATAAAAATTTAGAGCGTAATTTTTTTCAATTTGCTCATCGGATGTGTTTTCTACCTTTTCTACAGTCATAAAGTTCTTTAGAATGTTGGCATTGGCATCAGAGAATTGTTCCAAGCCAGCGGGAGCGATGAGAATTAACTTTTCAATATTTTCTCCATACAGCGTGGCCAATTTGATGCTTGCCTGACCACCCATAGAATGACCTATAAGTACGATGTTTTTTAACTCTAGTTTTTCTATAAACTTGTGTAAAATTTCAGAGAAATAGGAAGGTGTATAATCGACAACTGGTTTAGAGGATTTTCCATAACCCGGTAAATCCAACGCAATGCATGTATAGTCTTTTTGTAGGGTTTTGATGTTTTTGGACCATGCATCTGAATTGCTACTTAAGCCATGCACAAACAGCATTGTTCTTTCGCCACTGCCTTCTTTGATATAGCTAATTTCTATGCTATCTATTGTGGTTGTATGTGTTTCAAAGCTATAGTCCGAAAGCAGTTCTTTCATAAGTTTATTGGAGTTTTGAGAACACAACGTGCTGTTAATAAATATAATAAATAATAAGAACCCAAATTGTTTCATTGTGGAGATTTTACAGCGTTAAAATAGGCAAAAAGTTTTTTTCTAGATACTTTTCCTAGACTGGTGGAAGGAATTTCATCTAATATAAAAATGTATTTAGGGTGTTTAAAACCTACAAGCGTTGCTCTTAATTCTGCTCTAATGTCTGTTACCGTAAGGTTTTCTTTTGATGAGGTTATAAATGCGATGCCACATTCGCCCCATTTTTCATCTTTCACGCTTAAAACAACCGCTTTGTTGATGCCATCGATTGATTCGAGTTCTGCTTCAATTTCCTGCGGATATATATTTTCTCCACCAGAAATATACATGTCATTTTTGCGACCTTTCATATATAAAAAACCTTCAGCATCACTATAGACATAATCGCCAGTAAACAGCCAACCTTTCTTGATTTTATTACTGGTTTTAACCGAATTGTTCCAATAACCAGGCGTTACAATATCGCCTTTTATACAAAGTTCACCCACTTCATGGGGCTTTACGGCATCACCATTTTTATTCACGATTTTCACATCCAAATAAAAGTTTGGTTTTCCAATAGAGTTTGGTTTGAGATGCGCAATTTTATGATGCAAAGATGTAATGCTTGGGCCGGCTTCTGTAAGACCATAGCCTGGTCTAATGTAGATGTTTTTTTCGCTCTTCCAAAAGGATACAAGTTCTGATGGCACTTTTTCACCACCAGAAATTATATATCGCAGTTTATTGAGATTTACTTTTTTGAAAACGGAAGTTTTTTGCATCATTAACAACATGGTGGGCAGGGCCATAAACAAGGTGGTTTTGTTAAGCTCTAAAAGACATAGTATTTTTTCGGCATCAAATTTTTCTAGTAGCCCTATGTGCGCGCCCTTGTGCAATAGGGGTGTTATAAACACATTCCATCCTGACGTGTGATAAGGTGGCAAGGTGTTAATGGTTGAGTCTCTAAAGGTTATTCCAAGTTGCATGGAGGTGTTTAGGCTGTTCCAAAACAACATTTTATTGGTGTATATCACTCCTTTTGGAGTTCCAGTCGTTCCGGACGTGTAATAAATGAATAGTGGGTTGTCTTCTTTTATCCGGAAAGTTTTAAAAGCAGTATCTGTTGGCCTTTGATAATAATCGTGCAATACATTAAATGAAATGGCAGTTATAGGTTGTCGGGGCAATTGTCTTGCTTGGTCTTCATGGTCTGAATTAAAAATGAGTAGGCTCGGTGTGCAATCTATGATAAGCTTGGAGAGCTCGCTTACAGAAAGGCGATAATTTAAAGGTACAATCACAAGCCCCATACGTTGACAAGCCACAAAAAGAACCATGTATTCTAAACTTTGTTCCGCTGAAACAGCAATTCGGTCGCCTTCTTCTAGTTTGAGTTCGACAAATTTAGTGACCAGTCGGTTCGCATACGTGCTTAAATCCTTATACGTATAACTTTTGTTAGTGTCGTATGATGTCAAGGCAATTTTATCTGGCGTATAATCTGCCCATTTAGCCGTCCAATCGAGTGTGTCCAAGTGCTATTTTTTTAGAATCTATTTTATAAATGATATAACCAATGACCACCGAAGTAACGATTCCGAGGGCTGCTGAAACTCCTGGGTTATTGACAGGCTCCTGCATATAAGGTGTAATTCGTCCGTAGTAAATTCCAAAATGAACCACAATTGCAGTCATACTTGCAATAAACACCGATCGTGTCGACACATTATCTAAAAATGTACCAAAGAGAACAGGAACAAATGCTGCGGCAAAATAGGCATACACCCCGTTTTGAGCAAAGATAGCCACACTAATGTCAGGATTTTTAATTTGTTGCCAACTTAACAGAAAACTCACTATTCCAAGAACCACAATAACCATTTTATTGATAGAGATGGTTTTCTCGGTAAATTTATCCTTAAATATTGGATTAATGATATCTGATGTGATGGTGATTGATAACGACTGAATTAAGCTCTCTAGAGTAGAAAGACCAGCGGAGATTAAACCTACCACGATAACCAATCCAACACCTATTGAAAATTTAGTAACAACATACGTTGGGATGATTTCATCCATTCTTAATTTTTCACCATTGACTATAAAATCAGGAAAACTGATACGTGCATACAAACCGACAATGACCACCATAAAGAAAATCACCATAAATGAAATACCACTAAAAAGATAGGTGTTTATTTTACTGGAATCTTTCAATAATAAGGATTTGGTGATGATGTGAGGCTGGCAGACAATGGCCACGCCGATGACAATTTGGGTAATAATGATTTCAAAATAATCACGAAACAGAAAACTCGATGTATTTGTTGGCTTGGTTAAATTCGGGTCTATGGCTTTTAATTGATCAAAGAAACCGGTAATCCCTTCAGAAAAATATTCGTACCCAGAACCTATTAAAATTAAGGCAACAATAGCCATTATGATCGCTTGGATGGTATTGGTATACACCATAGAATTCGCCCCTCCAAACATCATGTATCCAAATACAAAAACAGTGATGCCCATGAGCACAAAAAATGGATCTGCATTGAGCGCTTTGGAAATCACCTGTGTCAGTCCAACATTGATGAGCACAATAAAAGTGATGAGCAACAATGCAATGATTGCAAAGAAAAAAGCATAGCTACTGCTTTTATAACGTTTGCCAATCCACTGTGCCATAGTGGTCGCTTTGACGGCATTTCCCTGCCTCACAAAGCCTTTGGTGAACACGATTAACGAGATGAATGCGGCAATTGGTAAGACAATCCCAAATGAAATAACGCCCGAGATTCCATAGAGCGCAATGAACCCTGGATTAATTATAAATGTCGCCGCACTGGTCATGGAAGCGGCTAGGGATAAGCCCACAACCCAAGAAGGAAATCCAATAGTTCCAACCGCATAATCTTTTATATTTGTGTTTTTACGTGCGCCTCTTATGACGAAAAATAAAATGACAGCCGCATATACCGCTAATAAAATCCACATGTATGCGACTAATTCGTCTGATGCTATCATTCCAAGAAATTTTTAAAAACAAATAACAAACTTTAAATAGTTTTAGGTTCAACTAAATGAATTTATATAGGTGTGACTTTTATTAATTATACTTATATATTAATAAACATTCAAATATATCGATATAATTGAAAGGTGTGACTTTTAATTAAATGTAAATGCCGAGTTTTTCTTAAAATTGGACTCATGGCGCTTATGAAAGAGTTCCAGTTTAAGCTTCTCAAAATTTCCTTTAAGTTCACTAAAAGCATCCATATTCTAGTAAAAAGCAAAAGATATAGGCGGTATGAGGCGGTGAAAAGAAGAAAATTTTATAGATTACACCTATGAAGAACGAAGTGATACCCCATCAGTTATCTGAATCAGATTTAAACGCCTTAAAAGCCTCAAAAAACAGTATGGAGAATATAGGTTTGGCAATTAAAGCTGTCAATTCAGTTGGCTCTGTGGCAGAGACGACCATCAAGTTTTTACCCGCCAAAATTTTGACGAAACTTCAATCATCCACAAAATCAATTTTGTTGAGCGTGGTGAAAACTAATTTATTGACGATTGATAAAAAACAGCAGTTCAAGAAGCCATCCAAAAACTTATATAAAAGTATTGTGACAGGTACTGGAGCAGTCAGTGGATTTTTTGGCTCAACTACAGGATTAGGGACGGCTATTTTTGTAGGAGAGTTGAGCGTTACCACTAAATTTCTCATGCGTACCATAATGGATATTGCTCGAAGTGAAGGCGAAGACATTTACAGTCTTGAAGGCCAAATGGCATGTCTCGAAGTTTTTGCTCTTGGTGGTGCTTCTAAAGATGATGACAGTTTAGAAACCAGTTATTACACCACACGTGCAGCTTTAAATAGTTCTTTGCAGAAGGTAACATCGTCTGGTGTTAAAAGTATTTTGGATGGATTGGTGGTTAGTGCAAGTTCTGTAGGGTCAAAGTCTCTTACTGGTTTTGTGTCCAAGATTGCTGCTCGCTTCAGTATTCTTCTTTCGGAAAAGTTCTTGGCACAGGTGGTCCCAGTGGTTGGTGCTGCCACTGGAGGGACGATCAACTATATCTTTGTGGACCATTTTCAGAAAATGGCAACGGCACATTTTACTATTCGTCGCTTGGAGCGGACCTATGGCAAAGAGATTGTAAAAACATTATATGACGGTGTGAAGGTTTAGCCAGCAAAAAGCGAAGCAATTATCTCAAAAGTGGTATTTCGAGACGTTCATAAATGAGAAAAGCTCCAATTTAAAATTGAAGCTTTTTATAGAATGCATTTTTAATCCCTCGAAATACATATCATTATTTATGCTGAAAGAACCAATTTGTTCTTCTTGTAGTCACTTGGTGAACATGCGAAGCGTTCTTTAAATATTTTAGAGAAATAACTTCTGCTCGAAAATCCAAGGCTATAAACGATTTCCGATATGTTCAAATCCGTATTCGAAATGAGTTCTTCAGATTTTGTCAATCGGACGTGTCTGATATATTCACATATCGTTAAGCCATGTTTGAACTTAAAGCCTTCCTGAAGTTTCGCTGCCGAAATACCAATCTTTCTAGTTAAATTATCAACTTTGTGGTCCAAATCGGGATAGTTATCAATAAAAGCAGTTAATTCTTGTATGGCCATAATCTCCGACTTGGTAAGACTTGTGGTTGCCAAATCAGAATTTTCAATATCTCTATTGTGCTGTTCAATTTCTAAAGCCAAAATGACATTCACGAATCCTTTGATTAATAAAGCTCTCACCAAACCTTCTTGTTTAATTTCTTGCAATTGCTTGATGTTTTCAGCAATTTTTAGATTGTAAGATCCTATATATAAGAAGTCATCCGTTTTGTCGGTTACAAATGTGTCTCTTAAATTCATATTCCATTCGCAATTTGTGCCGCTTTCAAATTTCGTATTGACGGAAATCATTGTTGCTACAGTTTGTACATCTTTCTCCAAAATGATCGTGTTATTGGAAGAAACTATATTAGTAAGGATACTCGTTTGAAACGTTTCTATGGTATTAATATCATTATTCTTCTCGAAAGAATGCGATAATTTCCCTTTTGAACAATAGATGAAATTGACATGACTTCCTAGGAGTGAATCAACCGTAATTTGTATATCCTGATTCACATTAAGGCTAAACTCCAGAACTGAAATACCTTCTTCTAAATTAATGGATCGGATACTTCCATCTCCAAGTTGTCTATCTAATTGAAAGGTGTATTCATTAGAATTTGAGGTCAAAGTTCCACCAATCTCTGTCTTTAAAGTTTTAAAAAACGAGTGAATATCATTAATGTTGGATGTTATAGTTATCATGATCTTTAGAGTTTAATGTTAATGAAAAAATTGACTTAAGAAGCGAATCCTAGTTTTTCTTGGAAACCATAGCGCCTATCCTTGAATTTGTATTGGAAGCGAGAAACTTTGGAAATGTCCTGGCTACTTTGGCATATTGTTTTAAAGGTTGAATTTGAATTGGTTTCATAATGTTTGGTTTTTGTTGTCTTACAAAGAAACACTTCAATCAGTCTTTTTTAGTTACATAATTTTCGACTTTTATTATATGATTAAAGGTTTTGAAAAAAAAAAGAGCCTACAAAAATATTGTAACCTCCTTTATTGCTATTAATCGTATACTATATTATCTGCTTTCAACCTCAACTGATGAGACAGGCGATCCAATTTTTATAAGTTCCATATCTTTAGCATAAAATACATCAGACTCATAAAATTTAAGGGTTGGCTTAACCAAGTTAAATTTAGGATGTCTTGGAGAAATGCTTACAAATCGAGCTCTGTTAAGATCTAAACCCGATGCGATTCCATTGTCCTCTTCAGTATCATTTTCAGTTTTGAGGACCAATAAGTTGTTTTCTAGGTTCCAAGTTCCATTCACTTTTACTTCTGTGTTTGAATCGGTGTCCATATACATTCTTGTATAGTTAAATGTAAAGTTTCCATCATCGTTTAAAGTCAATGTGTATTCAATGCCCTCTCCTGTAGTTGCGATCCATTTGTTGGCATACGTACCTTCAATGTCTTGTGATTGTGAGGTGAAAACTGTAAAAAATAATGCGGTTAAGAGTAATAAGGGTTTCATAATTCTGTTTTTTAATATTGATAATACAAAGTAACAACACAGACCATCTTTTCATGTTATACAATTTTTGCTATCTGTTATATGATTTGTAAATCGTTAAGGAAAAAGAAATATTTTCGTTCAATTGGAAAATATATGTCTCAAGAGTTGAAGAATTTATTACTCCTTTATCGAACTGAATTGAAAAATTACGAAGTCTAAAGGATTGGCACCAGGGAAGTGCAGAATTATCAAATTGTAATAGTTGAAAACTTACGAAAGAGTTGATTAACTTTTTCTAAAGTTGCCAAGTATACCTATAATAGCAGCGGAAATAAGGAGAAAATGCACTGAAGGTTTTAATGAATATACAAAGAAACCTATCGCCCACGCGAAAATGAGAAGTACAGAGACGGTGTATAAAATTGTTTTTAAATGCACTACTTCATTCATTTATTATTATTTTTCTTCATTCAATTTTTATCATGAACTTGAATGATTTGCAAATATGTTAAGATTATCTTAATTACACGTTACACAATTACGTTAATAGATTATAGAACTTCCATTGGTGGATAATCCGCTATGATCTTTTGTGATGAAGTCTTATAATGAAGGAGTCTTATCTAAACTTGAGTGAAATAAGCAATTCGAAGCAGGTGATCTCATTCTATACAAATAATATTAAGAAGGTTCAGTAAAGCTTTGACTAACAGATTAATTCTTTTTGAATTAATTAAATGGCAAGTATATAGTGAAAGTGGCGCCGTGGGTTTGTTCACTTTTAGCAAAGATATAACCCTGATGATTTTCAACAATTTTTTTGCAAATGGAAAGACCAATGCCAGTTCCAGAGTATTCATTTTTAGCATGCAATCTGCTGAAAAGAACAAAAATTTTGTCAGCATAATCCTGATCAAATCCGATGCCATTGTCAGTTACGGAAATGGTATGGTAAAATTTGTAAGTAGTCGATTTAATGCCAGGAATGTCACTCATTTTAGTTTTCGAATACCCAACATGGATGATGGGAGCCACATTTTCTTGACTGTATTTTAGAGAATTGCTAATGAGATTTTGGAAGAGCTGCTTCAGTTGAAAGGGAATAACTCGCATCGGAGGCATAATGTCGGTTGTTATTTTAGCTTTTTTTGAGTTAATGATCTCCGCTAAATCCTGTTTCGCCGACTGTAAAAGTAGATTCATGTTGGTGACTTCCATCACATCTTCCGAAGTATTGGTGCGCGAAAATTGTAACAAATCATCGATAAGCGTACGCATTCTGGTGGCTGAAGATTTGATGCGTTCTACATAGAGCTTTCCGTTACCAGAAAAATTATCACTTTCCTTGTCTTCAAGTCGTGAAATAAAGGTTTGGATTTTTCGCAGTGGTTCTTGTAGATCATGACTGGCAACATAATTAAAAGATTCTAACTCTTTGTTGTTGCGTTCCAATTCTAGGTTTCGTTCTTCTATCAGCCTAAAGTTGTCCATCTCTTCAGTTATATCTGCAATAGTGCCCAACAGCATCCTATCGCCATCGGTATTGATAACCACTTTAGCATACCCTTTGAAATGCTTGATCTTACCGTTTTTTTGAATAATTCTGTAATAAATGAAGGGTAAGTTTTCTTCAACCATCATTTGAGCTACTTGCTCTTTTAATTTTACAACATCCTCTGGATGCACAAATTCCATAAAATTTTCAAGCTTCGGCTCAAAAGATTGTGGTCGTTCTCCTAATAAGCGATAGACGTTATCAGAATATTCATAGGTATTACTATCAATATACCAGATCCAATTACCATAGTTACTGACGATTTCGGACTGTGTGACAGATTCCTTAAAAGTTTGAAGCCGATTGTTCTGATCTCTTAATATTTTTAAGTTCTTGCTAATCTGTGCATAGGTCAGTAATAAGAGCAAAAGTGAAAATATCAAAACGTAATATACTAGGAGAGGAGCGTTAGAAAGACTTTCTGTACTTTTTGCTTTTCTGCCCTTTAACAGTTCGTTCTCATAGTTTATCATTTCATTGACCTTGAACCGAATACTAATCATTGTTTGTCTTCCGTCCTTTAGCACTTTAGCGAATTCAGAGGTTGATATGGTATCGTATTTTGACATCTCCATTGCTTGTTCCAACAGAACCATTCGCTTTTGAATCTTCGTTTTTAGTTCCTCAATATTTTCTTGCTGCTTTGAATCATCAGAGGTTAGGGAGGTTAATTTAACTAGGTTTCCTTCCATCAATTCTTTACTTGAAATATAGGGAAGTAAAAAAATAGAGTCTTTGGAAATTAAAAAACCTCTCTCGCCAGTTTCAGCATCTTTTAATGTAGAAAGTGTATGTTGAAGTTGTAATTGTACTTCGTAGGTGTGTTCCACCATTTTAAACGAATCTGAAAGGTCATGAATATATTTATAAGCCAATCCGCCCATACATAGTACCACAAATAAACTGGCGCCGAATATGATTCTTAAAAAGCGTTCTGATTTATAAAGTCTCCTAATAGGCATGTTTATAGGCGTAAAAGGAAGGTGTCCCGATTTAGTCCGTTCGTCTGATATTGCCAATTTGTAGTTACAATTTCTGTCAACACCTTTTTGAGGTCATTGAAATTATTTGGCTTTTTAATATAGATGTTGGCACCATTCACGAAGGTATTTTCAATGTCTTCTTCGGAAGCAGATGTTGAATAGATTGCTATAGCAATGGAATCAAATTTTTTGTCTTTTTTTAGATCCACCAAACACTCAAAACCTGATTTTTTAGGCATGTTAAGATCTAAAAAGATAATATTGGGAAGCGGTAACTCTGGGCTGTGCAAAGCGTCCATAAGCTCGACACCATCTTTATAAGTGTCCACTCGTGTTCTGATTTTAAGTTCATCAAAAGCCTCAGTGAAGAACAGTCTGTCGTCTTCATCGTCATCGGCCAAAATCACATATGTATAATCTTCTTGCATAATCGTGCTTTGTTAAGAGTTGTTGGCCAAATCCCGGCGTTTAGCAATAATTCGTTGAAATGCTGTTGGTGTAATTCCTGTGGTATTTTTAAATTGGGTACTTAAGTGGGCAACACTAGAGTAATTAAGTTTAAACGCAATTTCTGTAAGAGACAAATCGGTATTGGTTATGAGCGATTTGGTATGTTCAATCTTCTGGAGGATAATGAAATTTTCAATGGACGTATACGTAACTTCAGAGAATAAATTAGACAGATACCCGTAACTATGGCCTAATTTATCGGCTAGATATACTGAACTTTTAACACTAACAGTATTATCTTCATTAAAAATCATATCAGTTATGGTATCCTTGATTTTTTGTACCAAAATGATTTTCTGGTTTTCAATAATTTCTATACCATAATCATCCAATGCAAGATGAAAGGATTCCATTTGGTCTTTCGTCAAGTCTTCCAAAAACTCAATCTCTCCAAAGCTAGACATATGATATTTCACATTAAGCTCTGCTAATGTTTGTTCTATCACTCTTGTGCAAGTTCGGGTAAAATCGAATTTAACGAAGATTTTCATAAAGTGAGATTTTGAATACGAATATAGTTGTTTATTTTTAATAGAGAAAGTCATTTAATTGCCTATTTAATTACAAATAGTGCCCAGAGTAATGCCCACAAAGGAATCCAAACAGGTGTTATTTTATATGAAAATCAAGTCTTACTACCCGATTTCAGGTTCCAAAATTAAACATTAATTGTATCTTGTACCGAAGAATTTTTACCCCAAAAAAAATTTTGCTTTGAAGGATAGTACTTATTTTTACGAAGGCTTGATGACACAGAGTATTCCAATCAGGGAACTGCTCAATAATCAACACTCCTTTGTTATGGCACCTGCCGATTGGTATGTGTTTTTTACAGAGATCAAAAAACCAATTGAGGAAATTGTGACTAAAGAAAACAGCACAAGTCAGGGCGTGTACAATGACATTAATTTAGCGGCGACAGGATATATTATTGCTGTGCTTAACACCATAAAAACAATTGACAAAACCATCAAAATCCCCTATTTTTTTAGAGGAAATGGGGCAACCTTTCTTGTTCCATCTTCGGCTGTTCAAAAGCTAATCGAAGTCTTAGACACCTATCGCAGTCGAATTTTTCTGAATTTGAATTTAACTTTACAAGTTGGTCACTTAAAAATCTAGTCTATTTATGACAATTGAAAAACACCATAACAAAGATGAGCACAGAAAAATTCGACAGCGATTGGGGAAATTGGACAGAAGTTATTTGGTCCAAAATTGGCTCATTACCTATTTTTGTAAATACTATTTTAAATTTTTCAAGGATGGAAAAGATTATTTATTCAAAGTAACCCAGTTATCTGATACGATAATAATTGATGGTTCCATCAATACGGTGTTTTCCGGAACAGAAAAAGAAATCAGCCAACTGAAAATGTTGCTCGACACATTGGAAGATGATAAAGAGATTCTATACGGGATGCACGCTACACACGCATCTATCATGTCGTGTTATGTAGAGGATCGAGAGGAAAATCATGTACATTTTGTCGATGGTACACAAGGTGGTTATAGCAATGCTGCCTCTTTTCTGAAAAATAAAAAAAAAACCCTTTAGAAATTCTAAAGGGTCTTTCAATATAAAAATTCTAGTGTCTTATGATTGAATATCTTCAAGACGCTTTACTTTATTCAAGGTACCTTGAATATCATTCAATTGAGATTGCAACTCTTGCGAAATATCAGGTGCAAGATATTTATTCTTATTTAAGACGTCCTGATATTCGTCCACACTCGCTTTTTCGCCTCTTATGACTTCTTCCAATACTGCTTCATCGTCATTTCCTGCGACAGAACTCTTGATATCGATCCATGCACGATGCAAAGTGCCTGTAAGACTTCCGCTTTCTTTTGGAGCTTCACCAAGTTGTCGTAATTTTTGGTCTATGGCTGTTGCAAATCTACTGCGTTGTGCAGCTTGTTGTTGTAAAAACCCTTTTAAAACAGGATTTTTGGCATCTGTCATAGCTTTTTTATAGCCCTTTTCTGCATCATAGTTCTTTTCGATAATGCCCTGTAAGACGTTTACAGTGTCCTTATGTGATTGTTCTCTTGCTTCTTCCAATGTCGTTTTCATAATGGTTTGTTTTTAAAGTTATATCATAAAATTACTAAACAATTTCCATTAGATGTCTTAATAAAATGTTAGTTGGTAATAGCTTAACACTGAATCTTAAGATATGTTAACAGAGCTTCCAATAGCTTAAACTTTAAATATGAATATAGCATACTCATCTTTTTAATAGTTAAATATATAGTGTGGAATTAGAGGCTAGAATAATCTGTGTTCAATTTTTGTCAATGTTAAATAATTGCCAAAGTTGCAAATTCCATCGTCCAATAACATTCAAGCGCACGTATCTAATGATACCATACAGAAACATAAAAACAAAAAAACATAGCAATATATAATTATGCAAACACCACCAAAAAACCAACACGACCCAAGTCTCACTATAGAGAATCCCATATTATTACCTGAAGACACAAAGATAACAAAGGCCACAAATGACTGGAGCTTTCTCGTGCTAGGAAGTACCTTTTTACTAATGATTATTGGTGTTATGTTCGTCTGGGCATTGCAACATGATTTTACAGAATGGCGTGCAGAAAGAATTAATTCCACTTGGGGTTTAACCATTGCAGGTATTGCTGCGGCCTTATTTTTGTATAAGGCTGGGATGTTTATTTATACATTAGTCTTATATTTTAGATATAAATCGGTAGCGTCAGTGTCTGATGAAGAATTACCGACCTGCACAGTCATTGTACCAGCGTATAATGAGGGAAAGCAAGTCTACGATACGTTGATGAGTTTGGCAGAAAGCAGTTATCCTCATTCGAAATTACAATTGCTATCCATCGATGATGGTAGTAAAGATGATACATGGTACTGGATGCAGGAAGCCAAGAAAGTGTTGGGAGATCGATTGGCAATTTATCAGCAACCTAAAAATAAAGGAAAGCGTCATGCGCTCTACCGTGGGTTTAACCTCGGTACAGGAGATATCTTTGTGACGGTAGATAGTGATTCTATAGTAACGGCAGAAACCTTACGCAATTTAGTAAGTCCTTTCATTACCAATGAGAACTGTGGAGCCGTTGCCGGGAATATTAGAGTATTAAACACAGAACAGGCCTTACTGCCAAAAATGCTCGACGTTAGTTTTGTCTTGAGTTTTGAGTTTGTACGGTCTGCAGAAAGTCAATTGAATTCGGTAATGTGTACTCCAGGTGCTTTGGCTGCCTATCGTAGTGATGCTGTTTTTGCTTGTTTAGAGGAGTGGATCAACCAAACTTTTATGGGAACTCCATCAGATATTGGTGAAGACAGAGCGATGACCAATATGATCTTAAAGCAAGGTTATCATGTGATGTTTCAAAGTAACGCCTTTGCCTACACCAATGTTCCAGAAAAGTATACGGGACTCTATAAGATGTTCATTCGATGGGGACGAAGCAACGTACGCGAAAGTATAGCTATGGCCAAATATGTGTTTACCGATTTTAGGAAGGGGAACAAATTCGGAACGCGCTTATTGTTCATTAGCCAATCCATTGAAATTATCATGAGCTATCCATTTATCCTATTGATGTTATTTTTTGTAGCGACACACCCTGTATTGTTTTTAAGCTCAACTTTAGCAAGTATATTGGTTATGTCTAGTTTTTCTGTTTTGTTTTATGCTAAAAGATATAAACTTAAACAGTCGTTCTGGGCCTACTCATATAGCATTCTATACACCTTCGGCTTGTTCTGGATTACACCATATGCGATTGCGACTGCGAGTAGAAGTGGTTGGTTGACAAGAGAATTGCCACAAAAACAATTGGCCGCATAGTTAACAGCTAATTGAACTGATAAAAAAAGAGAGTCGCATATAATTTATTATGGCGACTCTCTTTTTTAGTAACAGATGATGTTAGTTAATGTTTTTAACTGTCATTAATCGTAGGGCATATAGATATCAAAGATTGCACCCTCATTGGGACTGCTACTTGCTGAAATAATACCTTCATGATTTTCAACAATTCTTTTGACGATGGCAAGTCCAATACCTGTACCAGAATAATCATCTCGGCTATGAAGGCGTTGAAATACGTCAAATATTTTTTCGGTGTATTGGGGTTCAAATCCAATGCCATTATCTGAAAAACGAATGAGGCAATAATTTTTATCATTTACCAGAGCTTCTATTCCAGTTTTTTTGCCTTCTACCAGTTTACAGTCAATCTCAATTATAATTGGTTGGTTAATTTTAGAGAATTTAATGGAATTCGTCATCAAATTCAAAATGACTTGTTTGAACTGTACCGTTATCATCCGTACTTTTTGAATATTAGATAACTTAAAGATCACTTCATTTTGCTCCAATTCCTCACTTAAAGTTTCTTTTACATCATCAATTATTTCTTGTAGGTCTACGATATCAAATTGGTTATCCTGAACACTTGTTCTGGAATAGGAAATCAAATCCTGAATCAGATTTTGCATTCTATGTGCGGAATTCTGCATCCTAGAAAAGTATCTTTTTGCAGTATCCGACAGCGTTTCGTATTCTGTTTCGTTGATACGAGATGCAAATGTTTGAATTTTTCGCAGCGGTTCCTGCAAATCATGACTGGAGATATACACAAAAGATTGAAGCTCCTTATTCATTTTTTCAAGGTCTAAATTTGTTTGTTCTAGTTCAGTGGTCCGCTGCTGCACCATTTTTTCCAGTTCTGTCGTGAACATTTTTTGATCTTGAATATCGGTACTCGTTCCAACCCACATTTTTATGACACCTTCTTTATCTCTCTGTGGAATTGCTCTACTCAACTGCCAACGGTATTCTCCGGTATGTTTACGGAAGCGGTGTTCCAATAGAAAATCAGTGCCAGTGGTGATGGCATGGATCCATTGTTCAATATTCTCTTCACGATCCTCTGGGTGCACTATTTGTATCCATCCATCCGTCTCAATGTCATCAGATGTAAATCCCGAATATTCAAAAACAGATTTATTAAAATAGTTTAATTTTCCTTCTGGATCCGAAGTCCATATGAATTGTGGCATGGAGTCTGCCAACAAGCGAAACTTTTGTTCTCTTTCCAATAGCTCTTGGTGGAAATTTCGCTCTTCCGTGATGTCTCTTATAGTTCCTAAAATACGTTCGGGCTCATTGTTCGCATCATAGAACAGTTTTCCTTTGGTATCCATCCAATGAATTGTTTGATCCTTCCAAATGACTCTGGACTGATAATGTAAACTACCAGATTTATAAGCCTTTTCTAAAGCTATTTTTCTAGTATTTAAATCGTCGGGATGAAGATTGATGATGATGTTTTCACGTCTTAAATTTCGCTCGTTAGGAAACCCTAAAATCTCGTGGCAACGATCGGATGCAACTAACTCACCTGATTTTAAGTTAACGTCGTAAACACCAAGTTCACTAGCTTCGATGATGAGTTTCAACTTTTCCTCATTTTCTACAATAAGGTGCTTTGCTTCAACGGTTGCTGTGACTTCGGTGGCGACCGCCATAACGCCTGTGATGACATTATTTTCTTCTAATGGATGATACACAAAATTGAAATAGCTTGTTTCTGTCTTCCCATGTCGTTTTATAGCCACTGGAAATTCATAGCCATAAAAAGCATCGCCCGTTTTATAAATATCGGCAATGATTGGAGCTATGGTTTCCTCGACTTCAGGCAGGCTTTCAAACAGAGGTTTATTCAAAAATTCTGCTTCAGATCTATCCACCAATAACAAATAATTTTCGTTAGCCATTTCTACAATATGCTCCGGTCCTCTAACTATTGCAATGCCAAATGGCGCTTGCTTTACAGAATCCCTGAATCGCTTCTCACTTTCTTCCACTTTGTGTTTTGCTTCATGCAATTCAGTAAGATCCGCTGCGGTATTCATCACTGCGAATGTATTTCCAGAAGTATCCATGAGAGGCGTAAAACTATAGTTGTAGAAAAAAGTTTTTAGTTGCCCATCCATCGCGATATCCACTTTTTGGTTCTTGGCATGAAAAGGAATCCCCGTGTAGAGAACTTCTCGTATCTGTTCAAATATGTGTTGATTTCCTAATTCGGGTAAAATATCAGTATACAGTTTGCCGACCACATCATTTCCTTTGCCCCAAGCATTCATAATAGATTGGTTGGCAAGAGTGATTCGCATATTTTCACCAGTAAAAACACCTATAGGGAAAGGTGCACTCTCTACCAATGCACGTATACTTTGCTCACTCTCTTCTATTTTTTTTCTCGATTCTACTTGAGATGTCACATCTATTCCGATGGCCATAATGCCGTTGATGACGCCATCTTCGTCGTATAGTGCTTCAAAGGAAAAGTTGATATAGACAATTTCTAAACTGTCGTTTCGTACAATATTAACAGGCATTTCGTGTGTGGCAAATCGATTGCCTGTTTTAGATACGTCATCCAAAAAGTCTTTAAAGCCTTGAGATAGCAATTCGGGCATGGCTTCAAACAGTGGAATGTTAAGAACCTGTTGTTCTGTACGACCCCATAATTGTAGTGCGAATTTATTGGCTATTTCTATTTGATAATCAGCTCCTCGGAAGATCGCAATGGCGACAGGGGCCTGGAGAATCATCAATCTTAAATTCGTTTCGCTGACGGTTATGGTTTTGCGTGCCTCCACTTGGGAGCTATTGTCAAATGCCCATACCGCTATTTTAACGACTTTATTATTTTCATCGGTAAGAGGGGCGTAGGAAAAGGTTACGTATATAATCTCTTCCTTGCCATGGCGGAGCAACATCACTTCGGCATCCTTTTCATAGAAGACTTCACCAGTCTCTATAACCTTCTGCATGGCATCTTGATATAAAGATTTAGCTTCTGCAAACGTATCCCAATAGTAGTGGCCTACGATGGCTTCTCTTGTCCTCCCAGTTATTTCTAGATAGCTATCGTTGACTATTTCGCCTACTAGTGTTTCTGCGTCCAAGACACATATTCCCACGGGCGACTCCAGGACCATGGTCTGGATATGCTGCTCTGTTTCTTTAGATTTTTTGTTTGCAATGGTTTGTTCTGTAATATCTTCTAAAGTTCCGGTAAAACGGTAGGCTTGTTGATCATCGTTAAACCATACCCGACCTTTGGCGTGTACGTGGGTTTCTTTTGTGGTGATGGCATTTACAATCGTGTATCGCACATCATACTTTCCGCCAGATTCGTATTCTAAAACGTTTTGAATGGCTTTGGTTATACGCTCTCTATCTTTATCACATATGGCATTAATTGCTTCTACGAGCTCGATATCTTCAGTTGTGGGAAGGCCAAACCAATCTTTCAGTCTAGCATTTCCAGAGAATTCGTTGGTCATTGGGTTGTAATCAAAGATTCCCAGTTGTGCAGCTTCGATGACGAATTCCAATTCATCTTTACTTTCTATCAGATCATCTTGGGCCTCCTTTTTGGTAGTTGTTTCAATGGCAGTAACCAATGCGCCTCCAACTTCACCATTTTCTAGTCTAATGGGGCTATAGGCAAAGTCGAAATAGCAGTCTTCGAGATAGCCATTCCTGTTCAACTGAAGCAGCATATCTGAAAAGCGAACGGACTCTCCCTCCAAAACAACCTCAAACATAGGGCCTATGATATGCCAGATTTCAGACCAGGTCTCTTTGGCACTTGAACCCAAGGCTTGAGGGTGCTTGGTAGATCCTAATATTGGACGATAGGCGTCGTTATAAATTTGCGTAAAGTCCTTGCCCCAGACAATATTCAGTCCGAAGGGGTTGTCGAGCATGACATCGACCATTGTTTTTAAGGATTGTGGCCAAGTATCTGGAGGGCCCAATGGCGTTTTACTCCAGTCGGTGCTTCTAATAAGTTGGCCCATATCTCCGCCACCTTGTAAGAAATTGTATGCTTTATTAGTATTGCTCATACATTTCGGTTAAGGTTGTAATATAAACTGATCCTTGGTAGGGGTTTGCAAAGTGTCGGTACTAAATAGATGGATTGCTCTATTAATGACGGCTTTTAACTTTGAGAATTCGTTGGGTTTTTGGATGTAGCGGTGGGCTCCCATATCGAACAGGTGATTGATGATTAGATGATCAAGAGAGGTTGAGTAGATAATGACGGGGATATGTGCTAACGTGGGAGATGATTTAATTTCCACCATGCACTCCATACCCGATTTTCTGGGCATGTTGAGGTCTAAAAAGATGACATCGGGATGATTGACATTGTTGGCCAATAGAAAGTCCATCAATGCGGCGCCATCATTTACTGTTGTGAGATCGAGGGGCATCGCAATCTCATCCAATGCTTCTTGAAAGAAGTCACAGTCGTCCATATCATCATCGGCCAATAACAAATGTAATTTTAAGTCCTCCATTTTGTAAATTTTAAATCAAAAAAGCCTTCAGCCTAGACGTTATTGCCTAGGGCTCTATGAAGGCACTAAATTAATAATTTATTTAATATTATAATTCGTCTATTTTAATTTGAGATTCGTAAAAAAGTGCCCGCTCATCTTGGTAGTTAGAGCTGGTCTAAAGATTCGATGCGCTGGATTCTGGAGGTTAGTTATTTGAGTACAGAACGGTTGGATGCGGTGAACTGTTATCATGTGACAGTGTTCCGAGTCTAGCAGGAATTTACTGTGATGTTGGTATGTGTCTTATTGGTAGTTTATATGAATTTCAGTCGGCATATTTTCAGCGTAAAGTCAGCATAAAGTCAGCACAAGGTCAGTATATAGTGGTTGGCCGTTAATCGAAAAAATGATTGGGTCTGCTGGATGAATTGGTTTTTTCGATATTTTTAATCCTATAAATCACTTTAAATCTTTGACTTATGGCACGGCAAACAGGTATTGTACGTTTGAAGGGAACCCTTGGAGGGATTAATTTTTATGACCGAAAGGGTGAAGCGCTGGCTCGTGAGAGTGGTGGTGGTTTTAATAGCCACAGTGCTCATAATTATCCGCGGATACAGGAGCAGATTAATGAGATGACTGCCGCCTCCATCGTGAATAAAGCTTTTAAACAGAGCTTTTGGCCGCTGCTTCATGGCTATAAAGATGGCACCTTGCATTACCGATTGCAGTCGCTTTTGATGCGGATTAAGGATTTGGATACAACTTCTATACGTGGTGAACGACGGGTTGCCTATGGGATGGAGACTGCTTATGGGCTGCGGTTGCTGAAGGATTTTGACTTTACGCCAAAACGCTCGGTGTTATTGAATGGGAAGCTTGATTTTGATTGGTCGCAACACAGACTTACTGTGAGCCAATTTGATATTGCGGAGGCTGGAATTCCTAAATCTGCCGATGTGATGGGGTTGCTGCTGCGGACGGTGCGTTTTGATTTTGAACGCTTGGAGTTTGTGACGGAGACTAGCTCGCTTTTGGAACTGGAACGGGAATTTGACGCTACTACTTTTGAGTTGCAAACGGCTCCTTTGGCTGATGGCGATGGGGTGCGGTTTGCGCTATTGCGGGTGGCGTATTATCAACAGGTGAATGGGGTGAATTATTTGTTGCCTGGGGATGGGTTGTTTGGGTTGGGGGTTGTGGGGGTGGAGTGAATACTTTGATTGGTAAAAGAATAGATTTTTCTGTATCAAAATTTAATTCCAAATTTTTTAATTTTGTTTAATGAATCATAACACTTTATCAAGGCACTTTCTTTGACTGATTCTTTTTTTAATATTTTCGAACTTACATATTTGACATTAGATAATTCTTTGTATTCAAATAATTTAGTCTTATCTCCTAATGCTATAATATTTTTCCATTCATCGGGGGAGATTAATTTTAACCTATCATAAACAGGCTTGATTTCAACGACTTCTTTGTCTTCAAAAGTTGATAAGTCTTTTATCTCTTGTAATTTATCAAGGTTATTTGAAATGAATTCTAGACCCTTTTTTCCTACATAACAATCTTTTGAATTTAAATTTTTATTTTCTTTTATTTTTTTTGCTAAATCAAAAAGGTCGTGATAATTTAGGTCGTCTATAGGATTATTATTGACAAATAATTTTAAACCATCCCAAAATTTTATTCCTTTTTTCTTTATTTCGCTTATTATAAATAATTCATTTTCAGAATCACCATCATCAACTTCTTTTTCCTTGGCCCTTAAAATAGACTCTTTTTCCGATATTAAATAATCATCAATTTTTTCAAAATCAAGACTGTATTTTTCCTCTTGTAATTTTTTCCAAGAAGTTTCTCTTTTAGCGTATTCAGAAATAAGTGTATTAACAGCGCTTTTCGTCAAATGATTATAGACGAAAACCAATAATTTTTTAAGGGTTTTAATTATAGAATCATCGAGTTTTTGGTCAGAGTAAATTTTCCAAAGGTCAGTTCTGTTTGTTGTCAGATAGTGGTAATAAGCTATAGTATACGCTACAGAGTATGATTTCAAATTTGTATCTCCAATTGCATTAACATTCTTCCTTCCAAATAATTTATCAACTGTTTTAAAAATTATAGCGTTTGCAATAAATTTCTTGTAAAAATTTTCACCAGGCAAATTGTTTTTTTCTACAAGCAATTTAACGGTTAACATAAAATCAATAAAATTTTTTTGAGAGCCTCTGGATACTATAAATGGCTTGAGCTCCCAAAGGTTAATATATTTTGCTACGTCAGACTTTACAAACTTTAATGTGGTAGGGTTTTGTTCTTTAAACTTTCTCTGCATACTAGGAGTAAGCTTATTTATAGATTCTCTGTATTGTCCTTTTACTCTTTCAAAATACCACAAAACAGATTGATTTTTGTTTTCTGGATTAATGACATATTTCTTTCTGGATAAGTTTTCAATCTGAACAAAATATGGATTATTTGAAGACAAATCTAATTCTGTAACTTTATTTTGACTGTTTGCATATCTCGCTATATTAGGAACTTCAATGTTTTTTTGGTCAATATCCTTTATAACGGTCAATTTCATTTGAACAGATATACTTGATAAATCTGCATCTTTGTACTTTTTTTGAGTGTGATAAAGTGAAGCTGTTGTTTGCCCACCATTAACAATTTGAAAATCATTCAATTTTGTTACAAATAGCTGTCCATTTATTACTTTAGTCTCAACCTCATTGGCTGTAGCAGTAATTCCATTATTATATGGCAAAAACATTTGTGGTTTTTCCCTAATAGTATCTCTTATTCCTTTATTGAATTTACCTGCTTGCCCTAAAAATGCTCTTACATTGCTTTCTAATAATTCATTTGAAAATTCTTTATATAGATTGGCTAATACTTGACCTGGTAAAATGGCCAAATAACAATCATACATTTCGTCAATATTTGGAACTTTCAGGCATTGTATTCCATCTTGCTCTTTATCCAAAAAATCCGAAAAATTAATTTCAATTGGTTCACGATTACTATTGGTTTCATTAATTCTAAAAAACCTATTAATATCCCAAACATGTAGATTAATGTTTAAATTTTCATCTATTCCCATTATTTTAACCTTATCAATTTTTTGATTTGAATCACCATTTAAAAGTAGGTAGATATTTACTCTGTCAAATAAATTGCTTTGTTTCCCTATTATCTTTAAGAGTTCAATTAATTCATCATTTGAAGCGTCTATATAATTAATATGTCGTTTTATAGCTCCATTTAAGAATCTTTTAATTTGATTTATTGTTTTAGTGAACTCTGCGGAAGAAATATTATAATCATAAGTGTCATGATTATAATATGTAATAAATAATTCTAATGTTTCATAGTAGCTTTTATTACTGTCATCTTTATATGCGTCTTTTAAGCAATAGCCATTGAGTTTCCAATCAATTCCCCCTTTTGAATTTGGGTGTATAAAAGATAGCACTCTTGCACCATCAGTTTTGTCTATTGCTTCGAGTACTTCGATGCAGTATTCGGTAAATTTATCTTCAAAGCCAGAACCCTCGCCATCTGAATACACTAAAGCAGCAACTTCAGATTTTACTTCTTCGATATAATTTGCTAATGCTCTATTCACTTTTCAACTTTTTAATTACTGATTCATAATCGACTTTATAATTTTCGATTGCAGAATTTTCAATGTAATATGAAGTATTGTAGATTCCGTGGGGAAGATTTTGAATAGTCAATTTTGGAAAAGATTCATTTACTTCATAAAGAGACCTGAACTTAATACCATATTGATGATTGTAATTTTCATTATCTTCATCATAATATCCTGCTGATTCTAATCTTTCATTAAAAAACTTTAGAGTTGAAGAATTTTTCGAAATTTTTTCCCGAATCGTATCTACCATTGAATTAAGTGAGATTCCGTTCTCTTTGAGATTTTCAGAAGAATAATTATTTAAAAAGAGTTTGTCAATATTTGTTGAATCTAATTGTCGTTCACTACTTATATGAACTCTCGGCAATTTGGAAGTTGTAAATTTTATTTCAAAGCAAATAGAACCCAAGGTGAAATCTTTGTCCTCAAAATCTGGACCAGTCCATGAGTTTAAGACATAATCAGGATTGAAATCATTATTAATAAGTTCATCAAGGAAAATGAGCTCTCCTATTAAGCCTTTTTGTTGTTCAAGACTTAACCCTTGATTGATTATTTTGTCAAATAGTTTTTTCCATTTTTGAATGACATTGGAAGTTTTTGTGATGGCTTCGTTTTCAGTGGAGCAATCAATAATTTCTTCAATTATGTTTTCAACAAACATGCTAAATATATCTTTTAACTCGTTATCGATTAAATAGATATTTAGCTCTTTACTGTCTCTCAAATCAAATACCTCTATCCTTACGCCTTTGAATTTAAAATTCTTGAATTCAGGGATTGTCGTATGGCTTGAAAGCGCCATTATATATAAATGATTTCCGGTAAGATGATTTGTTGCCGCATAACATTCAAATTGCGGTATGAAATCAATTTTGGTCTTTATAATTAATTCATCTTTAGATGGCTTTTGCAGCGCCCAAATGGATTTTAAATCTACCATAATTATTCATTTTCTTGGTTGTCATCATTTTCCATTACCTCTTCGTCGAAATCATCATATATTGTTGATGTATAAGAAATTTTATGCTCATTTTCAATAGCTGGAAAATGTAGACTATATCCGATGATAGGTTTGTCAAAATTAGTGTTTGGCGTACCTCTTTCATCCAAAGCATATATCAGTAATAAGCCTTTTTTTTCAAGGGCTCTTTGCGTTTTAATTTCTTTATTACTTTTAAATCCTTTTTTATCTAAATCAACTTGCCTGTCAGTTGTATCATCTATTTGATTTTTAGAAATCATAAAATACTCTCCATCTCTACCGATTTGATGATTACGCACACTGCATCCCAATTGGATAACTGCATCTTCAAAATTTATTTTGTACAATTTCACGTCTTCATTTGGCTGACGTTCTCCGCTTTTGCTCTTTCCTTTGTAATCTATAAAAACTCTTTTGTCTGTATTGGAAACTAATGCGATATTCCATTGTTTGATTGCTTCTTGGGTTTTAATATATTCGCTCAAATTAGCATTCTTTATTTTTGGAGTTTCAGTTTTAAATAAATCTAAAAAATCACATAATATATTTACATCACAATCTTCATAAAGTAAATACCTTGGTATAGAATCTGTAGACTTATGTTTAATAATGTTATCTTTTTCTGGATAACCGAGAGCTTTGAATAAATTCATAAAGGCTTTATAATTATTCTTTATGACGTTTTCAGTTTTGGTAAGCTGATATGTTTGAGGATTTGTTCCAGAAAAAGAAACTGTTATGTTTTGTGCCCAATTTAATTTAGCAACGCTTGTGATTGTTAAAAGGCCGTGATGATTTCTAACTTTTAATTTGAAGTCACTTGGTTTTTGATGTGTGACAGTTAATTCGTCAAAATCATTTCTCATCTCCTCGGTTGCCATTGTTATATGATTGAACCAATTAAAGATTCTTTCGTTAGTGAATAATCTGCATAGGTCAACATATCCAGGTCTGTAACCAAACCATCTACCCATTTGCATAAGAGAATCATACATTTTGGTTGTTCTCAAATAATAGCTAATCGACAAACCTTCTAATGTAATTCCTCTGGCTAATCTACTTCCACCAACAGCTATGACAGATAAACCATTTTCATGTCTGTTGTAATCAATCTCTTCTATTCTGTGATATTCCAAATTTGTTGTGGAACGTGTACCATGAACAGCTCTAACATCAATTTTTGTGACCGAATTTTTCAATTCAGATTTTACATCTTCCCAACTATGAAGTTTAATTCGTTTATCTGTGTAGTCTAAATTATCAATTACATTTTCTGTTGTTGAAATGAAATCGTCTAAATACAATTTTTTTAGTTCTTCAATAAACACAACGTCATTTGCTTCAATGTTGTTTTTAAATTGTTTAACTTTTTCATCAACTAATAAGGCAACTCTATCTATCCACATCACATACAATGCAACATGAACGAGCATAGAGTTGTGTTTTTTCTCATGACCTCTCAACCTCCTTATGGCACATGTTAATATGAACGACATAATTGCTATTTCCAGACTTTTTGGAAGATATTCGGGCAAGTCATGTTTATTGTGAATATTAATTTTTTCAAATAAGGGCGGATTATATTCATCGCTGTAAATTGGTCTGAAAATATCTAAAGGCTCATTGCTCTCTCCAGTAATTGGGTCTTCAAGACCAAAGATTTTGGATGCTCCAATGTAATTTTTGGGAGCTTTGATGTTTATAATGAAATCCTTGGGAAATAAATCAGCACCAACCAAATATTGTTTCCCTTTAACAACAGTTGATAAATCTTCATTATAGTCTTGGGAGATAAATAGATTTGCGTAAGGAGTTGCAGTATAACCGATAAAGGTATTTTGGTCAAAAATGTTTAATAGTGTTCTTATCAGCCTATTAATTGTTTTTACTTCGTTAATATCCTTTGTTGCATTTACAGAAGCGGAATCTGCTTCATCATCAATTATTAGAGCAGGAACGTTCATTAATTTAGGCTGACCATCAACCACACCAATATTAGTATCTTTAGAAAACCAATCGATTAAATTTTCGAGAATACTTTTATTTTTTTTAATTACAAAGACGACAGGATTATTTCCGATAGGTATATTTAATCTATTTGCTATTGATTGATTGAAATCCCCTTCGTCTCCTTTTCTGTAGTAGGAAGATGTTAATGAATATATATCTGTCTTAACACTATAATTTCCAACACCAATTATTTTCTTTTCTCCGACATTTATAAAAGCAGAACTACTTCTGCCAATATATCCGACATCGATACGTTCTTGGGTTTGTCTTCTTAAAGAACTTATTGTTCCTGCTATAACAATAATTACTTTATAGCCAGCATCAGTAGCTTTATTGATTAAACCAACATAATTTGATGTCTTACCAGATTGTACATGTCCAACGACCATTCCTCTTCTATCCCATGAGCCTTCTTGTTTTGGATTCACGCATTTATCAAGAATCTTATCGGTAAAGTCATCAAGTTCATTTACTGGAAATGATGGGTCTGTTTTTTGTAAATGTAGTTTATACCTATTCCAAAGCCCAAAATCAATATTCGCTTTTTCATCATTTAACCATGGTTCAATGTCATCAGAAAGAAAAGATATTGAACCTTTTCCAATACTTAAATCTGACATTAAGACTTCAAATAAATCTTCCTTGTTGATATTTTCTCCTGGAACTATATTCATCACAGACAGTCTATCAATGACTGATTGTATAATGTCTTCGTTTATTTCCCCTTTTGCTTTTTCATGCTCAATTAATGTATGGGCAAAAAGCCTTGCAGTTTCATTGATTTTGCTCATTTTAAATAATCGTTTATAAGTGGAAAAAGATTGAATGGTACAGAATTCATGATTTGTTGTCTGGCTAAAGAATCTGGAATGCCATTGGAGACATTTATGAGAAATAACTCAACAGCCAATTTTATCAATCCATCATCAGGCGTTTCAGAAATTTTTTCTAATTCATGATATGATGGGTCTTCATTTTGATTGTATAGAATTAAATCTATTGGAACATTCTCTTCAATGAGTTGGAGGGTTTTTGACAAGACCTTTTTTGCTCCTTCAATTTCGAGAGCTTGCAGGATTATTGGATGCTTTCTATTAATCTTATATTTTTTTATTCCCTCTCTGTTTGTTTCATCATTCCAAAGTTTTTCAATGCTTATATTTTCATTTCTATCAGAAATTGATTTTTGCCCTCTCCAATTATAAATTTTAGCAGATTTTTTTATGGCGATTTTAGCAATTCTCGATAACTCTCTTCGTACTTCGATAGGCGGAGTAGCTGTTGATTTTTTAATATCTAAATTCCAATCAAAATCACTCGTGTTCGGAAAGTTAACTGCAATCCTTGCTAATTTAGAATAGTCCCTTTTCTTTTCTAAACCAAGCCAGTCGCCTGAAACCAATAATCTGTCACCTCTGTAAATATAAAATCCTTGTTGGTTAAACCATCCTAAAGGCCCTCCAGATTTTTCATATTCTTCGATAGAAATTCTGGACATATGTGGTAAAATATAGTATGTTACTTCAACATTATTGCTAAGTCGTTCAGGTAAGCCCATTTCTGGCTTCGTAGTCAGATTATAAAGAAAAGGATTCCAAGATTCTAAAATGTAGGTATTTGATTTTAGTTCTATCCTATTGTTTTCTATAAACCTGTGAAATACAAGTCCAAGGTGTTCTTTTACACTGGACATTTCTTCATAAAATGCATTTTTTACACTTTCATTGCTTTTTTGCGCACTACCAACTATCCTGTCAAGATTTTCCCAAAGAACAATGGTGCCAGAAGCTAATTGGTTTAAAGGTTCAATTAATTTCTCATCGGATAAATAGTCTAACAAAACCCATTCTTCAACTTCGTTGATATAATCTATATCCCAACACCTTTTAATTGTTTGGTACCCCCTTTTTTTGGTAACCACTGTAAGTCTTTTGCATTGTGAAAATGAAGCAGTTTTCAATCCCATACCAAATCGTCCCAAATCACTTTCATTTCTTATTTCTTCAGGGTCTTTGCTGCCAGGAGTCATGGCTTTTACGAGTTCCTCGAGATTCATTCCATTACCGTTGTCAGTAATAGAGATATATGAATCTTTTCCGCTCCAATTGTAATCAATTTCAATCTTTTCGGCATTTGCAGAAATACTGTTATCTACAATATCAGCAATGGCTGTGGATAGATTATAACCAAAACTTCTATAAGAGTTAATAGTTGACTTTGGATTCGGTTGTGCGTTTTCAGCCTTATATTGATGCATGTTAATATCCAATTATAAGTATTCCTTTTAATGGTAATTTTAATCTTCCTGAAGTATAGAGAGTATCAATAAAAGTTGTAACAGAAATGAAATCCTTCTTTCCCCTATATGTATTTCTTACAGCTATCACTAAATATTCTACATTATTCATCATACAAGCTTGAAACAAATCTTTTAGAAATTGATAATTAGTTACACCCCTGCCTGGCCTCTATTTCAATTACCGTTTTAGTTGATTTATTATAACCATCAGCATCAAAATACTTTTCTAATTTTCCATTTTGACCGAATAGTGCAGGAACATTTATTTTGTCAATTTTTCTTTTTCCTTTTTCAACTTTAAAATGGAGATTCTCTAAAGACTGGAATAAAATCTGGAGGACTTCATCACTTTTTAAATTATGTAAAAATGAATTTATTTTATTTTGATTAATTTCGAAAGCACCAACTAAATCCAATAGGTGTAGAGGTATTTCATCACTTTTAGGAAAATATTGCCATTGAATTGTACTCATATAATTTCTAATATTTTTTTTGCAATACCTTCTGCCATTAATGGAGGGACAGCATTTCCAATTTGTTTAAAAGCAGATGTTCTACTGCCTTCAAAGAAAAAATCATCTGGAAATGATTGAATTCTTGCAGCTTCCCTTAAGGAAATTGACCTGTTTTGTTCAATATCAGGATGAATATAATAGTGTCCATCCATTGCAATATGTGCAACAACAGTATTGGAAATCCCATTAGGATTAACTACTTGAAATCGATTTATGAAGGAAGTTCTATTCTTGTGCTTTATCAAGCGTTCGGGTAAATCTGCGTAATTTAATCTTTTGCCTTTCTTTAAAAGTAAATTTACAGCAATTCTATAAATTTCTAAATCTGTATCGTTGTGAGGTCTGGCAATATGTTGTGTTGTAAAACCTATACAGTTTCTTATACCTGTTTCTTTAAGATAGTTGGATATTGGATTAGAATATTTTACAATGCCTAAATGTCCTTCCCCATTTTGAAGTTTGGGAAGGTCAGAAAAGATACTTTCTCCTAATTTATATTCAATTGTGTTTTCTTCAAAATTCGGGTAATTGTAATCCAAACCCTTTTTCCACCCAATCATTATAACTCTTTTCCTGTCTTGCAAAACATTAAAATTCTTGGAATTAAGATGTTTTTTTGGTGGGATTTCTATTTTATATCCTGCTCTATCAATGGCTTTTCGAATTTTTTCAAGAAACGTACCATTACTAGCTGAAAGAATCCCGGGCACATTTTCAAACACAAACATTTTAGGTTTATATTTTTTAAGAAACTCGACATAATGTTTATATAGGTGATTTCTAGGGTCATCTACCATTCCTTTTGGATCTCTAGCTCTTCCAACAATAGAATATGCTTGACATGGAGGTCCTCCGATTATGAAATCAACATTTTTATTACCAAGTGAAGAGTCTATTTGTTCAAATATTGGATTAAGAGTTTTTTTTGAGATTTCAGTGTTAATTACAGATTGAATTAAATTATTTGGTACAGAATTCCAAAATTCTTCTCTCGTAATCTCCTTTTTTAGATAATTATAATAGATGTCAATTTTATTATTTTCTTTTAAATGATGATATGCCGTTCTTGTTTTTAAGGTGTCACAAGCATCTTTGTTCATTTCAACATGTGCAATTGGGTTGAAACCAGCTCGCATGAAGCCTTCTGATAAGCCACCTGCACCGGAAAATAAATCTATAAAGTTGTACGCCATTTTTTCTTATTATCTCACCGTAAATTTAAAAATTTGGTCGCGTTATATTGGATTATTTCAGTTAAGTTATCAAAATAGTTTTCAAAACTGTTTTAGTTATTTCACCATGAATCTCTTTTACTCGGCGAACCTGAACTTTCAATGCTTCATTTGCTCCTAATACTATAAAGCCACATATCAATATTTTTGGTAATTGATTAATGAGTAATCTATTCTATAAAAGCCCCAGTTATAAACACTTATTAAACTAGATCGTTACATTGCCAAAATATTTTTTACAAGTTAAAATAGTTTCGTAAAAATCTCATCTCAATTCACAAAATTACCTATATTAGCACCTCATTACAAACAACTTACCGTTCCAAAACGGTATTCTAAACAACCAACTTATGATGATATTATTCATTGTTTTAGGCATTATTGTGGTGCTAGTATTATTGATGGTCACAGTCTTCAACCGTTTTGCCAAAAACCGAAATATGGTGAAGGATGGATGGAGCAATGTGGATGTGGCGCTGAAACGTCGTTATGATTTGATTCCGAATTTGGTAGAAACGGTGAAGGGGTATGCCAGCCATGAAAAGGAAACACTCGAAGCCGTGATTACTGCTCGAAATGCCGCCATCGCGGTGCCTCAAGGCGATATCAATGGACAAATACAGGCCGAAAACCAATTACAACAGACCTTACGAAGTATTTTTGCCTTGAGCGAAGCCTATCCGGATTTGAAGGCGAATACCAATTTCTTGGATTTGCAATCTAAACTTAATGAGATTGAGGAGAACTTGGAACGCAGTCGTCGTTACTACAACGGGACCGTTCGAGAGAATAATACTTATGGTGAGAGTTTGCCAGGGGCGCTGTTTGCTGGAATGCTCAAGTATCAGCATTTTGATTATTTTGAAGCAGATGCCGCAAGCCGTGAGAATGTGAAGGTCAGTTTTTAGTGTCATTAGGTGAGTTGAATCCCCACTCCATTTTTAATTTTACATTAACCATCTAGATGTGCATATGTCTGTGTCCATGAAACAGCTATTTTTAGTAGTTACTGCCTTTTTGAGTTGGACCGTGTGCCATTCGCAAGATTTTCAGGTGGATGCCTATGCGGTCGCTATTACGATTCACGAGGAAGGGTATTTTGATGTGGTGGAATCTTATGACCTGACCTTTACCAGTTATAAACATGGGATTTATAGAGATATCCAAACAGACTATGACCTATTGACTTCGGATGGGATACAGGAGAACCGAAAAATACACATCAGTAACGTAGAGGTGCCAGGCTGGACCTTTGAGATTCCCAATGCCTTTGAACAGAAACTGAATGGGACCTATCAAATAAAAATAGGCGATGCCGACAAGACGATTATAGGACCTCAACAGTATGAGATTAGATATCGTGTGGCGAATGCTTTTTTGCATGAGGATGATGCAGTGAAGTTTTATTGGAACTTGAAACCGAGCGATTGGTATGCCACTTTCAACAGTATTGAATTTAAAATACATCTCCCTGAATCCATTGCTGTAGACAGTACGGATGTGTTTGTCTATTCGGGTCCTGTAGGAACAAGCACTTTAAGTCCTAACATTGACATTGAGGTTGCCGATGGTGTGGTCACTGGAAAAAGTCAGCCTATATTTAGGTCCTACACTGGGCAGAGTGTCACGCTTTTAATTAATCTTCCAGCAAATTCCATCACCGAAGTGAAACCACTTTGGCCTTTTTGGACCGACTATGGCTGGACCTTGATATTGGGCGGATTGCTGGTTGGTTTCTATATGCTCTGGTTGCGCTATGGAAAGGATGATGACGTAATTGCCACTATCAGTTATTTTCCGCCCGATAGGATGGACCCTGCGATGGCTGGCTATCTGATCAATGATTCGGACGATGCATCCGATTTGATTGCGCTGATTCCGTATTGGGGTTCTAAAGGTCTGATAGAGGTGGAGGAAATTCCGAAAAAGAACTGGTTTTCAAAATCTGATACCAAGTTGACAGGTTTAAAGGACCTACCGGCCGATGCCGCTTCCTATGAAAAAACCATCTATGATGGACTCTTTGGTGCACATGCGGGTCATTCGATGCCCAGTGTGCTCGTTAGCAGTTTAAAAGATACCTTTTATACTAAAATGACCAGTGCACGGGTCACTTTGAAAGATTTAGCGCAGCCATACTATGAGCGTGCATCTAAAAGGGTTCAAACAATCCTGTATTTTGTCATTGTTTTGTTAACCCTTGTACTGGTGCCAACGCTGCTGTTTTTTTGGGGTATCATTGCCATGTTTGCTATGGTGGTCTTGAGTCTCTTTTTGCTTTTTATGAATATGTTTATGATTAAAAAGAACAAAAAAGGCAATCAGGCATTTTCAGATTTAAAGGGATTTAAGCAATTCATCAAAGTAGCGGAGGCCAATAAATTGAAGATGTTGCTAGCTGAAGACCCATCGTATTTTGAAAGCACGATGGGGTATGCACTTGCCTTTGGATTGTTTGAAAAATGGGCGGATAAATTTGCTGCCTTGAATGTTGCACCGCCTAACTGGTATCGTTCTACTTCTGCCAATTTTACGATGCACAATTTTAGTAACTCCTTTGCGGATACAATGTCGTCAGCAAAATCTACCATGATCAGTACACCTAAAAGCAGTGGCTCTTCAGGTGGCGGTTCTTCGGGAGGTGGCTTTGGCGGCGGTGGCGGTGGTAGCTGGTAGAAGTATTGATTCTAACAGCACAACCAGTCTATTTAAGAATCAAAAACTCACAACGCCTGTTGATGGAATGTTCTTCCTCTGTACAGTTATCACCACATTTTACCAATGGTAGTTCTTCGCCATAACCTTTAGAACGCAAACGGTTTCTGTCAATTCCTTTTTCAACCAAATATTCCAAGGTTGATGCTGCTCTGTTTCGTGATAGACGTAGGTTGTATTCATAAGACGCTCGATTATCGGTATGCGCTCCCAATTGAATTTCCATGCGCTCATACTTTTTGAGAAGTCCGACCAAAACATCCAATGTATTTGCGGCCTGTGGCTGAATATCCCATTTATTGAAGTCGAAATAAATATTTTCTAATTCGATATAGATGTAACCATCTTCTTTGGTGACGACAATGTCTTCCGCATCGTCATAGGATTCTATTTCCAGTTCTATATTGAACTCAATTCGGCCGTCATCATTGGTCACTAACTCTTCGGTTGTCGGAATATAGAAATCACGATAAGCTTCAATTGTATACGTTTTGTTGGGTTCTGTGTTGAACACATATTCAGCATCTTCCCCAACAACCATTTGACCAACCATAGTACCTTGGTCGTCAAATAATGTAATGGTTGTTCCTGGCAAAAGGTCTTTGCTGTTCTTATCACGAACATCTCCTGTAACGATAAAACGTCTTGGATTTTCTTTTCTAGTGAACGCATAGAGGTTATCGCCCACATCACGATTGGAAGAGAGATAGCCTGTATCCTCATCTTCTTTCAGCACATATGAAAAGTCATCCATACCTGTATTGATGGTCTCACCGAGATTCAAAGGTTTAGAATAGATGCCATTATAAATTTTACTCATAAAGATGTCGAGTCCACCCAAACCTTGATGTCCATCGGAGGCAAAATATAAGGTCTCTTCGGAATCCATATAGGGAAACTGTTCTCTATGTTTTGTGTTGATAGTCGTTCCCATATTTATGGGTTCACCGAAACCATCTGGTGTGATATCCACATAAAAGATATCAAAAGAACCCAAAGTACCAGGCATATCGCTTGAAAAGTAGAGTCTTGATTCGTCTGTGTTTAGCATTGGATGTTGTGTCGAATATAGATCACTTGTAAATGGTAAGGGGGATGCATTGGTCCATTCGCCATCAATCAATTCTGCTTTAAATAATTTAACCACCGCTATTTCGACTTCGTCAATTAAGACACGTTTATCATTGGTTCTCGAAAAATACATGACTTTACCATCGGATGCGAAGGTGGGATTGCTTTCATGCGTTTGACTATTGATACTATCTGAAAATCTTGTAATGTCTTTCAGATCTTTATTCAATGTCACTCGTGCTTCGTACAAGTCGAGATATGGTTTTTGATTCCAATGATACGTTGGGTTTTCGCTATTTCTATAGGAAGCAAAAACGACTTTTTCGCCATAGAAATTCATGCCGAAATCACCTGTAGACGTGTTTTCTGTCATGCGCTTGACTTCATAATTATAAGGGACGATTTTGTTGAGGTTCTCCTTGAATTTTTTGGTGTCCACAGCATATCCTAAATAGGCTCCCATGATTTTATCTCCACCTTCAATGTCATTTAAAGATTTAAGGGTATGGGCATATCTGAACACCACTTCTGGAGGGACACTGTCTTTATAAGTTAAATAGAGTTGCGTATAGGGTGTTTTTGCTAAAGACATTTGGGAATTATAATAATAAGAATCGCCCAAATTTTGTAATACTTCTTGACTTTCATCCAACTGTTTATACATGGCAGCTGCTTCCACATAGGATTTGCTTTCAAATAAGGTGTTGGCGCGTTTGAGCGTGGCTCTTTGTCCGACTACTGAAAAGCTCGATGCCAATAGAAAAATATATACGACTGTTTTCTTCATGGTGAACGTTTTAGAAAAATCGTGGCGATTTATCATAGCCTTTATTCGGAATTAAACGATTGATGTCAAATAATATCATGATTTCATGTGAACCTGAATTGAATTTCCCCAAATTACTAATTGTGTAGTCATAAGCATAACCCACTCGTAGTGATGGCGAAATCCGGATATTGAATAAGCCACTGACAGAATCATCAAAACGATAGCCTGCCCCTAGTTCCACAAAATTATTGATAAGTACATTCGCTGTTAAGTCCACTGACAAAGGCGCTCCCGAAACAGCCTTGGTCATAAAAGCGGGTTTTAATTTTAAATTGTCGTTGAGGTTGAAAACATAACCTCCCGTCAAAAACATGTGCAATTCTTCTGCACCAGCAGCTACAATGCCACTGTCGCTATCAAGATGTTTGGACTTTAATAAATTTGGTGCTGAAAAGCCGACATAATAGTGTTCCCCAAAATAAAAAGCACCAACTCCGATATTCGGGAAGGTTTTGCTGATGTTATCAGCAAAAGCGGCGTCTGGTTCGGGATCGGAATAAATAAACCCATCAAAATTGGTACTAAAAAATGTTGCTCCTGCTTTAATACCAAAGGACAGCTTGTTATTGTCACTTACAGGAATCACGTAGTTGACATCGGCATAAACGTTGGTCTCGTGTACAACATCACCTATTACATCGCTAACAATAGAAAGTCCTCCTTCCAATCGGTTTGCAATGGCCATGTGCCCGAAAGCAGAAACTGTTTTTGGGCCACCAACAGAACCAGCCCATTGATTTCTATAAATTGATCCTAAATTAATAGCTCCAGGAGTATCAGTCGCATACGCAGGATTTATGACACTCATATTGTACATATATTGAGTGAACTGCGGATCTTGTTGGGCCATCATGACAAAGCCCATCAACCAAATGACCGCTTGAATACTATATGTGATATATTGTTTTGTCATAATTCTTTATTCGTCTATCATCGACTTAAATATACCCTTCCTTGAATGGGTTCACGTGATCCATCATTAAATTCTAAAATGTAGAAATAAACACCTACTGGAACTTGCGAATTTCCAAAACTCGAACTTTCTTTAGAAGTACCATCCCAATTAGGAATGTCTCTATTGCCTTTATATAAAACATTGCCATAGCGATTGTAAATTTCAACGGTAAAATCTGGATAGAGCTGTCTAATATTCACAATATTAAAGGTGTCGTTTGTTCCATCATCATTTGGAGAAAAACCATCAGGAATGATGAGAACAAGCGGTTGGCAGGTATTTAATATTACAGTTACAGCAAGCCTTGCGAGACTTGGACAACCTTCAACTGTCGTAAGGGATGCATAATAGGTTATGCCGTCAACTAAAGCCTCTGTGGGTTGATACGCATTGCCATTTGTCGGCGCATCATACCATGTAATATTGGATGTTTCTATAATATTTAATGTTAAATCTTGAATCGTTGGATTGTCTTCTGAACAAAAGCTGTTTCCGCCTGTAATTAGTGTTGGAGTTGGCGCGTCATACACATCAAACACGGCCGATGGGATGGTTGAAACATCGCCATTACATGTGGTTGTTGTTGAAGTCAATTGGGTGATTGTCGTAGTTGTAGATCCACTGGTAGTCAAAAGCGTTTCAGGAATAGTAAAGCTAGAGACACCTCCTGTAAAATCAGTGTTAATTGAGTTGTTAGTTGAAACATTTGCTCCTGACAGGTCATAAAAAATAGTATAGGTTCCATCCATTAATAGTGTGGCACCTGTAATTCTCACCGTTGCATCTGACCCTATACATATACTTGTAGCGGTTATAATTGCTCCTGTTGTATCAGGTTCTTCATTTATAGTTACCGTTACCGTTGCCGTTGATGTTCCTCTACAAGGAGCAATCGCATTCATGGTATAGGTGTATTCACCAGCCATATCAAGAGATGGGTCAAATAGTCCTGAACCACTAGCAAGAGCAGGAGTCCACGTACCTCCAGCATCAGGCGTGCCAGTTAGACTATTAAATAAATCAATTTGTGCGTCATTACTACATACGGTTATAGTACCGTCAGTTCCTGCGTTTGGCACAGGAACCAAGCTAACTGTAACTGTTGAAGTGGCTGTGCATGAATTTGCACCAGTTAACATGTAGGTGTAAGTCCCCGCTGCATCTGTCAAAGGATCAAAAACTCCCGTTCCACTTGTGAGCGGAGGTGTCCAAGTACCACCAATTTCAGGGGAGCCATTGAGACTGTCAAATAAATTCACAGGAAATCCGGTTTCACAGAGTACTATGGAGCCATTTGTACCAGCATTTGGAGCCGGAATCAAGGCAACAATGATCTCTGCTGTTGCATTTCCGCAAGGAGGAATTCCTGTGACTATATAAGTATATGTTCCAGCTGAATCAACGAGTGGATCAAAAACTCCAGTTCCACTTGCTAATTGCGGTTGCCAAGATCCATTTGTGTCTGGCGTCCCACCAAGACTATCGAACAAGTTAACGGGTATGCCATTTTCGCAAATAGCCACAGTAGAGGATGTTCCCGCATTTGGAGGTGTTGCTATTGTAATCGTAACGTTAGCCATTGCGTCTGTACACGGAGGCGTTCCAACAACTATATAAGTATAGGTCCCAGCGGAGTCTATTGCTGGGTCAAAAAACCCTGTACCGCTTGCAAGAGAAGGGTTCCATGTACCGCCTACTTCAGGCGTGCCTCCGAGAATTGTAAATAAGTCTATTGGTGTTGCGTTGCCACAAAAGGTAACCGTTTCATCAGATCCAGCATTGGGCGGTGGAGATAACGTAACCATGACTTCCGCAGTTGCATCTTCGCAAGGCGATATCCCAGTAACTACATACATATAAGTTCCTGCGATATCAACAAACGGATCAAAAATACCCGTTCCACTTGCTAATTGTGGTTGCCAAAATCCATCAGGATCGGGTGTTCCTCCTAGGCTATCGAATAGGTTAATGGGAGTGCCATTTTCGCAAATATTCACAGCGCTAGATATACCAGCGTTTGGAGGCGGCGCTATTGTAACGGTGACGGTGGCCGTTGCATCCAAACACGGCGGCGTTCCAATTATTGTGTATGTATAAACTCCGGCAGGATCTAGGTCCGGATCAAAAGAACCTGTGCCACTAGCAAGTGGTGGACTCCATGTTCCACCTGTTTCAGGGGTTCCATTGAGAATGGTGAATAAATCCAATGGTGTTCCATTCTCACAAAAAGTTATAGCTCCATTTGCGCCGGCGTTTGGAGGAGCTGTCAAGGTTACGGTGACGGTTGCTGTGGCATCTAGACACGGCGGCGTTCCAGTAACAGTATAAGTGTAAACTCCAGCAGGATCTAGGTTCGGATCAAAAAGACCAGTTCCACTTGAGAGTGCAGGACTCCAAGTTCCGTCCGCCTCTGGTGTTCCGCCAAGGCTATCAAACAAATCTGTCGGTGTTCCATTTTCACAAAAATTAACTGCACCATTTGTTCCAGCATTTGGTGGTGGAGTTAATGTGACGGTGACGTTGGCTGTTGCATCCAAACACGGCGGCGTTCCAATTATTGTGTATGTATAAACTCCAGCAGGATCTAGGTCTGGATCAAAAAAGCCTGTGCCACTAGCAAGTGCAGGACTCCAAGTGCCTCCAGTCTCTGGCGTTCCACCAAGACTATCGAACAAGTCTGTAGGAATTCCTGTGTCGCAGAAAGTAACTGCGCCATTAGTTCCAGCATTTGGTGGAGGTGTCAAGGTTACGGTGACGGTTGCAATTGCATCCAAACACGGCGGCGTTCCAGTAACTGTATAGGTGTAAACTCCAGCAGAATCTAGGTTCGGATCAAAAAGACCAGTTCCACTCGAGAGTGCTGGACTCCAAGTTCCTCCAGTCTCTGGCGTTCCGCCAAGGCTATCGAACAAATCTGTCGGTGCTCCGTTGCCGCAAAAATTGACCGCTCCATTTGTTCCAGCATTTGGAGGTGGCGCTATTGTAACAGTGACGGTGGCCGTTGCATCCAAACACGGAGGCGTTCCAATTATTGTGTATGTATAAACTCCGGCAGGATCTAGGTTTGGATCAAAAAGACCAGTTCCACTTGAGAGTGCAGGACTCCAAGTGCCTCCAGTCTCTGGGGCTCCACCAAGGCTAACGAACAAATCGGTAGGAATTCCAGTATCGCAGAAAGTGACTGCGCCATTTGTTCCAGCATTGGGGGGAGGTGTCAAGGTTACGGTGACGGTTGCTGTTGCATCTAAACACGGAGGTGTTCCGGCAATAGTATAGGTGTAAACTCCAGCAGGATCTAGGTTCGGATCAAAAAGACCAGTTCCACTCGAGAGTGCCGGACTCCAAGTTCCGCCCGTCTCTGGCGTTCCGCCAAGGCTATCGAACAAATCTGTCGTTGTTCCGTTGCCACAAAAATTGACCGCTCCATTTGTTCCAGCATTTGGTGGTGGTGTTAATGTTACGGTAACGGTTGCTGTTGCATCCAAACATGGAGGCGTTCCGACAACCGTATAAGTGTAAATTCCAGCAGGATCTAGGTTTGGATCAAAAAGTCCAGTTCCACTTGAGAGTGCAGGACTCCAAGTACCTCCGGCCTCTGGAGTTCCGCCAAGACTATTGAATAAATCTGTGGGAGTTTCATTACCACAAAAAGGGACCGCGCTATTGGTTCCTGGATTTGGAGGTGGCGTTAAGGTTACTGTAACAGTTGCCATCACATCCATACATGGAGGTATTCCAGTAATTGTGTAAGTATAAACTCCAGCGGCATCGACGTTCGGATCAAACAATCCGGTACCACTAGTAAGTGCAGGACTCCAAGCACCTCCAGCATCAGGAGTCCCACCTAGACTATCGAATAAATCTGTCGGTGTTCCATTGCCGCAGAAAGTAACTGCGCCATTGGTTCCAGGGTTTTGTGGCGTGATAATGATAACACTTACGGTTGCTGTTGTGGCAGCACATCCTGGGGAAGCATCAACCGTATAACTGAAAACATAAGGACTACCAATAGAAGTCATAGTAGAAATATTGACGGTGCCAGTACTTCCATTACTTGTTGGTAGAGGTCCAGTCCAGGTGCCTCCGGTCATTGGAGTTCCATTTAGACCGTCAAAAAGATTGACAGTTTGAGTTGGTGTGATATCTGGTTCACAAACTTCAATTGTGCCATCGGTTCCAGGGTCGTTCGGTTGGTTGAAGATTACCAATACCTCCAATCGCTCTATACTTTCGCAAGGAGGATCTACTGTGGTAGCATAATAATTTGCACCATCAACTAATGGTGTAGAAGGGTCTAATGGAAGCGCGGACGATATAGTGTTATACCAATTATTTGTTGTGCCACTAGCTACAAGGTCGGCGACTGTTGGAGCAGGTTGTTGATCAAAACAAAATTCCTGAATTGCATTTCCAACAGGAACAGGAACGACTCCGACATTCACGAATACTGAAAGTCTCGAAGTTCGGCACCCAGTTGTAGGATTGGCCTGGTCCGCATAATAGATGGTATTATCGTTCAAAACAGTAGTAGGAGACAATGCCACCCCACCATTTGAAACTAAATACCACCGGACATCATTACCACTTGCTATTAAATCGGAAATGGTTGCTTCCAATGGGTCGTCCACACAAACTCCTTGAAAACTTAAACCCATTGGTTGACCATAAATAACAACATCAACACGTGGTCTTGCCCCGCAAGTTCCTGTATTATCATCTGCATAATAATCCTCACCATTGATGAGTCCAGCCGCCGGAGATAGTGGAACTGCAGAGTTAGCTGTCGCATACCATCGAACGCCATTACCAACATTTGTTGCTAACAAATTACCAACAATGGGTGTTTGAATATCACAAAATGTTTGAGTCGGACTTGTGACGATGGGACATTGAGCAAATATATTTATAGAGCCCAACGTCCATAGGACAAGGGTAGTGAATAGACTTTTACGACTATATAGACACATTTGTTTTATCATAAGTAGGCTTCGTTGGTATAAAACCCGATGAAATGCCAAAAAATCGGATGTACAAACATAATCAAATAATTGAAATGTTTGTGATTTATTTCAATTCTTTTAATGTACCGTCCGAATTATATTGAATAATATAGATGCCATTGTTGTCATATCCACCATATTTATTGAGCTTGTAATCGAATTTTAGTGTTGTATATTCCGAAATGTCACTTTCGGCAGACGCCTCAAAACTTTTGGATTGTGACGTTCTCAACAAGGTGTCAAATATTAAATCAAAGCCATATTTAACATTTTGAGTTGGTTCTACACTAAAATTTCTTTTATAGGACGCACTAAAATCTGAAGCGATCGCTGCTTCTTCAAGAGGTGTCAAAGAAGGATATATCATTTGCAGAATCACAAAACGCTTTTTAGAAACATCATCTGTACTTGGTATTAAGGATTTATCCAAAAGAGCCAATTGAATAGGGATTTTTGAGACTTGACCAAAGAGTAGATTGGTCGTGCTTAAAAAGACACTGTTTTTTTCGCTTTCTAAAATGACGTAATTAAGTCGGCTTTTGTCAAGTTGGGCTATGAAGTTGTCAGCGTCGAAGGTCCCTCTCTTGTTCACATCGATAATTGTTGCATTGGGAGCAAATTCGGAAATAAACTCTTTGCTTTCCTTACGGGCAATATCACAGACTACAATGATATTAGCATTGTTAGAATTCATATAATCCAACATGACCTTCCTTTGGGAATTCAAACTTGGAACGCTTTGGAATAGATTTTTTGAAGATATTTCTTCCATTGAGGATGCAGCGGTTATTACCGGAATGTTCTTATCTTCAACAAAGCTAGCCAGTTCGACAACTTCATTGCCATAAAATGGAATAATGATAGCATCATAAGTATCTGCGGAATTCTCTTTGGCCACGTCGATTAACTTGGTCTTCCTTTCAGAAGAATTGGTTTCTATGACATTAATATTAAAATCAAGTCCTAAAGCCCTAGCGGAATCTTGAGCGATTTTGGCACCTCGGTAAAATTCCAAATGTTCTCTTGTAAAATCATCAGATACATCACTGAAACTAATAGTTTGCTGATAGTCGGAATTGAATTGAGCTTCAGAAAATGGCAAAAATAGCAAGATGTTATTTTTCTTTAATGCCTCTATGGACTGACTTAAATCGACATATTTCTGGTTCGATTTTTTGAGGGTCACCTCCGGATCGACATTGGAAGATGCCTGAACAGAATCAGATGTTGGCATTTGAATGACCATGCCAATTTTGACTCCATCTGAAAGTTGAGGGTTTAAGGCAACAAAATCAGAGATCGACATGCCGGCTTTTTTTGCTAGTCCATACAGCGTTTCCTTCGGTTGTATTTCATAATCGGAGTAAGCGGCTACGTTAGAATTTTCATCTGTTTCTATCGTTTTGGTTTGTTCAGCTATGTCTTCTTGAAGGGTCAAGGTGGTATCTGTTTCTATCGCTGCCACTTTCTGTTCTATTGGTTCTTCAATTGGTTCCTCTACGGAGGAGACCTCTGTTTCTTCAGTTGTGGGATCTTCAATTATTTCATTTTCGGATACGCCTTGAGTCGTTGGAATTTGTATGGTATGACCTGCCATGAGCATCCCAATAATATGTGGATTTGATTGTTCCAGTTCGGCAATTGTCACATTATATTTTTTGGAGAGCCCGAATTTAGTATCTCCGCGTTGCACCAAATATGTGTTTTCATTGCTATCGACACTATTAGATGGTTCAGGGATTTTGAGTACCTGTCCAATCTGAAGGATGCCGCTCAAAATTTCAGAATTAGCATTGACTAGTTGTTCAACACTTAAATCATTTTCCTTGGAAATACCCCAAAGTGTTTGTCCTTTGAGAACCAGATGCGTTTTTATAATTGTTACGGACTCATTATTTGAAGCTGGACTTCTTTCGTTCTGGATCTTTAAAATATGACCAGCCTGTAGCCCGTTTTTGGTATGTGGATTTTGACTTTCAAATGCTTCAAGTGTTATTCCAAAGCGACGCGCCAAACTATATTTTGTGTCTCCATAAACAACGGCGTAAGTAATTGTGTTCGAGGTTGAAGTTGAATCTGAACTTGAACTTGAGGTCGGATTTGGTGAATTCTGTCCTTGGGATGGAGGAATAGACAGCACCTCACCGATCCTAATAACGTCTACTGCCGATGGATTCAACGTATAAATGTCTTCAGGAGTTACATTGTACTTTCTTGAAAGTTGAAAGACTGTTTCACCCTTCTCAACCGTATGTTTTATGACCGCTTCTTGCGCATTTCCCACAAAAACGCACAGGAAATAGAGACTTATAAGCAAAAAAAAGTTCTTCATAGTTGTTAAATCCTCTTAATCAATAGGCTGTAGGGGAGTTGTAGGCAGGATAAAATTAGTAAAAATAGCTTCAGGCACGCGGTATTCGAAGGTTGTTATCAAGATGTTATTAACAAATTGCAAATAAAAATCATGAAAAGCTGGTTCTGTTTTGTTCTTGAAAGAGAATTCTATGTCGTTTCCAATTGATGTTTGAGATCGTCAAAGGACTTAATGTCATTCAGCTGCAGCATATCAATCTCATATAAATCAGCGAACGTTGTAAAACTGGTGCCATCCGTTCTAGTACGTATCGTCCCTTTTGGAAACAGTTTGCGTCTAGAGACAAAATTAGATTTGTCAATCCATCCACAAATAGTGACTTCCTTATTTAGCTTATGATAACTGCAGAAAATATATATCTGAGTATCAAAATAATCTTGAAGTTTTAAGAAATTGTTCGTGTAACTAGGCTTAACATATGTAGTTCGCCCCATCGTTTTTACATCTACTTTTTTTCCGTAGATGATTAAATCTACACCATGATCAAATCCACTCGTTCCATCTACATATCCCAAACCAAAAGCTTCCATGACTACAGACTGCCCAATTATGCCCGTTAGTTGTTGCTCTTCGTTGCCATTTGCAGTAAACCGATGGCCGAAATTATGGGTTTTTACCATTTTTTGGCAATGTTCAAACAAGTCGTTTGTGATTTTAATCGTGAACATTCTTAATCATTAGTAGCACTAAAGTATGTAAAAAACACACACAAAAATAAAGCGACCGTATTTATGTCAAAAAGTATTGGGTGTCAATTTTATGCCATGCTTTTGATGACTTTTTGAACTGCTGTCGTTATTCAGTTAGAGAGCGAAGTATTTAGCATTTAAAATTTAGGGTACAATTAAAATTTGAGTTGAAAAAAATTGTATATTCCCATTGTTTTCAATGGAATATACTACAAAATCACATATTAATTTTCCGCTATTGGATGCTTTTTTAACCAATAAAGAAGTGCCGGTTAGAGATTTTTATATTGAACAATATCCTAAAACCAAAATGTACATTCTCTCTCATGGAGGTACTGAAGATTGTGCGAAGGATATTTTTCAAGAGGCTTTTTTTTCTTGTTGGAAAAAATTGAGTTCGGGGAAATTTACTCCAGCCGCCATCAGTGAAATTCAGGCCTATTTATTTACGGCGTCAAAGAATAAATGGATAGACAAAAAACGAAGAGAGTCTAAAAATAGAGAAATAGCATTGGATCCGAATATGGCTCAAATGGCTGAAGATCATTTAGTTTTTAATGATGAAAAACATATAGAAGAAAAACGATTGACCATAACTTTATCTGCTTTTGAACAATTGGGACAGGCGTGTAAAGAGTTGCTCACGCTATTTTATTTCGAGAAGGAATCTCTTAAATTAATTGCAGAAAAATTGAACATAGAAGAAGCTTCGGCAAAGAACAAAAAATATAGATGTATCCAAAAATTGAAAGAATTGGCATCCGATTTAAATTGAACAAATGAACCCCAAATTACATATCACATCAGAAGAGTGGAATCTAATTGAAGCACATTTAGATGACCAAACAGTGTCTAAAACCTCACTCTTAAATATAGCTCAACTAGAAGAAAAAATAAATCATATTCAAACGCTACGGGAAAGCCTAGAAGACACTATCAGACAGTCAAAAATCAAGGAATTCCATTCCCATATTTTGGATGAAACCAGGGATTTAAATATTAAAAAAAATCCTGTTAAAAAGTCAAAGTCCAAATCAGTTTGGTACGCAATAGCAGCAGTTATCGTCGTATTACTAGGTATGTTTTGGATGATAGAACGACCTTCGACCTCTGAAAAAATATTTGCTGAAAATTTCAAACCAGACATTGGACTGCCGCTAAAAATGGGAACTACAAATTCTATCGAATTTTATGAGGGAATGGTAGCATATAAACAAGGAAATTACAAAAGTGCCATTGACCAATGGCAAGCTTTATTAAAGGAGAATCCAAAAAATGATACACTTAATTACTTCTTGGGAGTATCTTATTTAGCAGAAGGAAATGCGTCAAAATCGATTGTGTATTTAGAAAACCAAGAACAATTCATCAAAGGAATTTTTAAGGAGGATGCTGCTTACTATGCTGCTTTAGCAAATATAAAAGAAGGAAAATTTGCCAACGCAAAACTACTGCTCAAAAAAAATCCCTCCTCTAGAAATACAGTCCTCTTACAAGAGATTGAGCACTTAAAATAAATCCAATGGGTCGATATATTATATTTCTAATTTTTGTCTTCATATCGACCACAAGCCTCTATTCACAAGATAAAGAAGCGAGATCCGTTAAGTATATCCAAGAGTTAATCGCCCAAGATTCACTTGAAAAGGCAAGAATCGAATTGGTGAATAACCTTGCCATTTACAGAGCAGAAAAAAAGTATGACAGTTTGGCTAATCACATACAATTTGTGGGCAGCTTCAAATTAAACAATGGGGACAGAAAACTATCTGTCAAGAAAGCTGAAGCATTGACCGAGGAAATCAGGGCAAGCAAGGACCCCCTTGCGATTAAAATTGGCTTTAAGGAAATGGGCTGGATATATGAAGACGTAGGTCAAACCCAAAAAGCCTATGACCTTGTATTGGAAGCGGCACCTTATGCAAAACAAATTAAGACGCCCGAAAGTACAGACTATGCATCCATATATTATAGTTTGGGCTATTATTCAACCCAATTGGGCAAGTCAAGGACTATGTGTTTTACAATCAGATATATAATTCCTTGGGAGGCTTGCTTTGGCAAGAGGCCAAACTTGATAGTGCCCAATATTATTTTAAGGAAGCCATCGAGGTGCTGAAAAAAACCGATACCGATGATATAATGAATCAATATTATCGTCCGGCATTGGTAAAGTCCAATTTGGTAATCATCTACAGCCGGTCTAGTTGGTGTCAGAATTCGTAATTAAAATTGCAAAAAATTCATTTTATGTACGATATGTTTCTTATGTCAATAGGTTAAGACTGTTTATTTTAATACATGGTGATCATATTAAAATGTCATCACTTCTGTAAATCATTTTTCTGAAGTGGCGTATTTTTTTTCCAATTGAAGCATCATCTCATCAGACATTTTTTTCAAATCAAACTGATGTTTCCAATTCCAATCTTTTCGAGCAAAACTGTCGTCAATCGATTTTGGCCAGCTATCTGCAATTTGTTGTCTAAAATCTGGATTATAGGTAATGATGAAATCCTTAACGTGTTTTTGAATTTCGTTTGCCATTTCTTTTGGCGTAAAACTCATCGCCGCCAAATTATAAGACGAACGAATTGAAAGTTGATTAGCAGGAGCGTCCATCAATTGGAGAGTCGCGTCAATGGCATCATCCATAAACATCATCGGAAGTTTCGTGTCTTCAGATAAAAAGCTTTCATATTTTCCATCTGTAATGGCCTTATGATAGATCTCGACCGCATAGTCCGTTGTGCCACCACCAGGCATCGTTTTCCAACTTATGATCCCAGGATAACGAATGCTTCTCACATCCACACCATATTTGTCAAAATAATATTCACACCAACGTTCACCCACTTGTTTCGTTATGCCATACACAGTGGTTGGCTCCATAATGGTGTGTTGAGGTGTGTCGTTTTTTGGGGTAGTCGGTCCAAAAACAGCGATACTTGAAGGCCAAAATACTTTAGAGATGAATTTTGCCTTTGCAAGGTTTAATACATGGAATAATGAATTCATGTTTAAATCCCACGCTTTCATTGGGAATTTTTCCCCTGTGGCACTTAACATGGCAGCCATCAGATAAATTGTGTCTATCTTATGTTTTTCTACACAGATATGAATTGACGCATAATCCTGGGCATCCACTATTTCAAAAATACCAGAATTCACCACAGAGAGATTACTATAGCTGATGTCGCTCGCAATCACATTCTCGTCACCGTGAATGGATCTTAATTTGAAAGTAAGCTCGGAACCAATTTGACCACAAGCACCAATGATTAGTATTTTTGATGACATAACTTAAGAATCTTTTTAGTTATGGCAAAAGTAATAAGAATATAAGCTCAAGACCATTTAATGCTTCAAAAATTAACGAACTTTTAGACTCGAAAGGCACTGTGTGATCATATATTGTTTGAGCGATTAAGAGAAAGTTTATATATCTTTACATCTGCATTCATTTAAAAAATTTAATGATAAATATCTTATGAAGGGTTGTGCTCTACTTGTTAGTTTATTTTTGATTTTTGGTTGTAAACCCGATAGGGAACAGACAACTCTTGTGGTCTCTGACCAAGAAAAAAACGCTCAAAATATTACGGCAAAAGATATAGAGAATTTAAAATATACAGATTATGTGTTGGGCCCAGAATCAAGAGAAGCGGTTGCTGGCTGGCAACGCTACCAAGAATTGAATATGCAGATTGAATTTTTAAAACAAGCGGAATTTTCATTCTTTAATGGCAAAAATGAATTACTGAAGAATTTTCTAAAAGATTTAAAAAATGATATGCCCCAAAGTGTCGCAACTCCTGCCATCAAAGAACGATTGATTGCTTTGGAAACCAAACTTCTGAAATTTCACAGTACTTTAAAGCTGTCCAATGCAAAAAAATCAGAGAAATTGGCCAACATAAAAGAAGTGTTGGTCGCAACTTCTAACTTACATCTTCAGATGAATAAAAAGTTTGAGTTTGATTCGCAAGTAATTGAGGACCCATCGGCGGTAAGACCTATAATGGACTAATTCTCTCTTAATATTTTGTTAAGATGTAACAAACCGTTTCATAGAGCTTCTAATAATTGATTAATTTTAAAGAATCTTTTATTTAGATGTGTGGAACAATATCTTCCTCGCATAAAAACACTTAAATTATGAATAAAACCAATTTAAAGCAGCTTCTAGCTGTTTCTGCTGTTGGCTTTTTTGCTCTCGTGGCATGTAAAGATGACAGCAAAAAAGACACCGCAATGACAGAAGAAAAAATTCCTGGAATTGAACTGCAAAACATGGATACTTTAGTGAGTCCAAAAGCAGATTTTTACAATTATGTCAATGGTAATTGGCAAAGGACCACCACCATTCCCGATGATGAATCTGTTTGGGGCGGTTTCAGCGTATTGAGAAAATCAACTCGAAAAGATGTTTTGGATATCATCAACACGTCGAGAGAATTGAATACGTATGCAGAAGGCACGGATCAGAAGAAAGCCTTGCTCATTTATGAAACAGAATTGGACACCGTCGCGCGTGATGCCGCTGGAATTAAACCAATTCAACCGTTTTTGGATAAAATCAATTCCGTAAAGTCTATTGAAGATTTACAAATTATTTTGGCTAAAAACGTAGCAATTTCTTCTCCATTTATGGGATTGGCCTCTTTTGCTGATTTGAATGATAGCAGTATAAACGCACCGTATATCACACCTGGTGGATTAGGTTTGCCAGATCGTGATTATTATTTGGACCAAGACGAAAAATCGAAAGAAATTCGCCAAAAGTACGTAGATCATATGGTCAGGATGTTCAACTTTATTGGTATCGACGAAGCTAAAGCACGTAAGGATGCTAATATGATCCTAGCGATGGAAACAAGGTTGGCCAAACCACGATTGGACAAAGTTCAGAGTCGTGATATGCGTAACTACAACAATCCTAAAAGCTTAAAAGAATTGCAGGCAATGTCCCCAGCAATCAATTGGGAGAAATACATTAAAGATTTAGGAATAGAAAAATCTTTGGATACCGTCATGGTCATGCAACCGAGTTATATGACAGAAATGAATTCAATGTTGAAAAAAACTTCGATTGAAGATCTTAAGACTTTGGTACGTTGGTCTACGCTTAACGATGCCGCAAGCATGTTGACCACCGAAATGGAGAAAGCAAATTGGGATTTTTATAGCAAAACGCTTAATGGAGCTAAAAAACAACAACCAGCCGATGAACGTGCATTGGAAACAGTGAGCAATACTGTGGGAGAAGCGATTGGGAAAGTATACGTTGATGCCAAGTTTCCAAAGGAAGCAAAAGCGAAGGCTGAAAAAATGATTAAGAATGTCATCAAAGCCTATCAAGTACGTATCAAAGCTTTAGATTGGATGACTGCAGAAACAAAAGAAAAAGCCATTGAGAAGTTGGATAAATTCACTGTAAAAATTGCCTATCCAGACGAATGGGAAGATTACTCTAAAATGCAAGTGAAATCAGGAAACAGCTATGCTGAAAATATGCTGGCAGTCGCAGATTGGGCTACAAAGAAAAATTATTCAGAAATCAATGAACCAGTTGACAAAAAACAATGGGGAATGCCGCCGCAAACCGTGAATGCTTACTTCAACCCATTGAACAACGAAATTGTGTTTCCAGCTGCGATTTTACAACCACCTTTTTATAATTATCAAGCTGATGACGCTGTGAATTACGGAGGAATTGGCGCTGTCATTGGTCATGAGATTTCACATGCTTTTGATGATTCCGGAGCACGTTTTGACGCAGATGGAAATTTGAAAAACTGGTGGACAGATAAAGATTTGGAAGAATTTACGAAAAGAGGCAAAGCTCTTGCTGATCAATATAGCAGTGTAGAAGTGGCCGACAGCCTTTACATTAATGGAGAGTTTACTCTTGGTGAAAACATCGGAGATTTAGGAGGTGTCCTTGCTGCTTACGACGGTTTGCAACAAAGTTTTAAAGAGAACGGACGTCCTGATAATATTGATGGATTTACAGCAGAACAACGTTTCTTTATGAGCTGGGCAACTGTGTGGAGAACTTTGATGCGAGATGAAGCGTTAAGAACTCGAATCAAAACAGACCCACATTCCCCTGGTATGAATAGAGCAACGCAACCTTTAAAAAACATTGATGCGTTCTATGAAGCATTCGATATCAATGAAGGAGATGCAATGTACTTGGCGCCAGAAAAACGTGTTAGAATTTGGTAATATTTCTAATTTGAATGAATAAAAAAAAGCAGCCAATCGGCTGCTTTTTTTATTTTATTAAATACATCTAATTTTTTATAACTTTAAAATTGGTCACTTCATTGTCAATGGAAGTTGCAGTCAGGATATAGATACCTGAAGCCAATTCGGACATATCTAATGCAATGTTTTGAGAATTGAAATTTTGATTCAAAACGGCTTTACCCAATAAATTATGAACCGTTACATTATCAATGTTTTTGATATATTTCAAATTTACCACATCGTTCACTGGGTTTGGATAATAAGAAAATCCATTTTGGTCAAATTCATTGACACTTAATGTCGCATCATAAGCTCCAATTCTAAACTTTCCAAATTGATAAGCCCATCCCCAAACTCTTACAATAACTGTTTCTCCAGGTGTTTTATCAGTAAATAAAATTCCTGCATATGGGTTTCCTCCAATTACAAATTGATTGTTGCAATAGGCTGTGCCTGTGTTTGGTGGTGGTATATTGTAATAATAAGGGTCTAAAGTACTAGTGCCGCAAGTACCAGTAAATGTTTCCATCGCAGTATCACTTAAATTGGTTTCAGTTGGTTCTGCTCTTGTTTCAATAGTAAAACTACCAGATGCGGGAACTACAACCGTAAACCAAATATCCCTTCCATAGATACCAAAATCCTCTAATGTGCCACAGGCTGGGAAATTTGAATTCGCAGGATTAACAGACGCAGAAGTCGTCGTGGCAACTATAGCGCTATCTTCAAAATTGGCACCAACGGTTAATGCTATTGGGTTGGTACACTCATCATTGGATGGAGCATCAGGAGATATATAGGCACATAAGCTAAAATAAATCGCTTGGGAAGAACTTGAAGATGTTACACTTATATAATAGGTTTCTCCTGCAGTTAGGTCAGCCAAAACAACATCTTCACATTGTAATGTAGGAGAGGTTGAGCTTTCAGGTATGGCATTTAAAAAACCTGGCGTTCCAGTATAAACGCCGATATACAAAGGCATTGCACCATTGACCAAATCGGCTTTAAAAGTGTATTCTGCCGTTTCAGATGCTGTAAAAGTATACCATACATCAGGATTAGAAGTGCTACATACAACTTCATTTGTAAAAGTGGCATTTGTGGTATAGCCTACAGAAGGATTTTCACAAACTTCAAAAGTTGATAGCAATAGTGTGTCTGCATCAGCTGGCTCATCATTTGTTGGTGCATCAGGAAATGCATATACGCACATACGATACTGAACACTGGCTGATGCTCCTCTGGTATTAATATAGTATGTTTGACCACTATTTAAGGTTCCACTGTAATATCTTGTGGCGCATCCAGATTGAGATGTGAGATTTCCAGGTGTTCCTGTGAAAATTCCAATTCTCACAGTACTAAAACTATCAGCATTTAAGGCTTCGATTTCGATGGAGTAAGTTCGGGTTTCTGCCGGAGTGAACGAATACCATGAATCTATCCAGTTGTCATAATCAGAACCTGGGCAATTAAATTCAGCGGATCTAGTAAATCCTTGAAAATCGTCTGTTTCAGCATTTTCACAATTATATGTTGTTGATAATTGTGTAGGGGTCGCTCCGCTTGCTTCATCAGTTTGTGCATTCATTATTTGGCACAAGGCGAGGGTTAAGATTAGAAGTAATTTTTTAGTCATGACGTATATGTTTTTTATGTGTGTTACAAAATTCAAAAATAAAGGCCAAAATTCGAGGTATTTAATTAGCGTTAACTTATCGTTAACCTATTGTTTCTTTTTTAAGTGCCCGATGGTCAATACTTTTACATCAATGAAAAATCTGTTAATGACTCTATAATTTACGCAGAAAATAATAATTAATATAATAAATCATGAAAAAAAATTACTTAATCCTTGTTCTTTCAATAGTTTGCTTGCATGTTAATGCGCAGACTGTTATAATTGACGATTTAACATTAGGAGACATTGGCACCAGTACTTTTCAGGAAACACCAATTGATCCAGATGATGATTATTCCTACTCACAGAGTATCTATTTGCAATCTGAAATCAACCAAGCAGGAACCATCAGTAAAATTACTTTTTTCACAGATGGTAATGAGTTGCTGAACTCCAATGAAGTGGTCATCTATATGGCCGAAAAAACAGAAGATGTTTTTGCTTCAACTTCAGATTGGACAGCTTCGGCAAACTTGACCCAAGTGTATTCTGGCACCTATGAAGTTTACGGTAATATGGTAGCGATTGAACTCGATAGTCCATTTGCGTATAGTAATACAGCGAATTTGGTTATTGCTGTTGATGAAAATACGGTCGGCAATGATAGTGGTGGCAGTGATTTTATTTGTCATAATTTAGGATTTAGTACAGGTCAGGGTAAAGTATTGCACTATGGAGGCACAACAGATGCAGACCCAGCAAGTCCGCCTACAGGATTTTTGGATTATTACAGGCCAAATATAGAATTGAACTTTACACCAATTACTTGTGCTTCACCTTCAGGATTGATGGTTTCAAATATAGCAGAAACTACAGCCGATATTTCTTGGACATCTTCAGGTTCGGATTGGGATTATGTGGTGCAATTGGCCGGAACTGGAGATCCAGACAGTGGCACCATAAACGATGTTGCAATGACTAGTGACAACCTTGCAGGCTTAACAGGAAATACACTTTATGAAGTGTATGTAAGAACAGATTGTGGGGCAAGCGATACAAGTAGCTGGATAGGTCCTCTTAATTTTAGAACCGGATGTGCAGCTGTTACTGACAACTTTTCTGAAGATTTTAATGAAATGCCAGAAGACTTGATTACTCCATATTGTTGGAATACCATTATTACGACTACTGGAACCGATAATCCATCTGGTTATATCGATAGTAATTTTTCTACTCCAGAAAACAAATATTATTATATGTCTGCTGACGAAGAGGATACTGTTATGTTAATTTCGCCAAATAGCTCAACGCTCTCAGATGGAACACGACGTATTGAGTTTATCGCGGAGGTTTCTAATGATGCCTTTGGAACTCCAATTGTTTTAGGAACCATGTCCGACCCTATGGATGCAGCAACATTTACAGAGCTCAGATCTATTGTGCTGACTGAAGATTTTGCGAATTATTTCGTGAATGTGCCAACATCTACAGATACCTATTTCGCTTTTAAACATGGTGCAAACTCTTCAAATAACGTACAAATTCTTATTGACGATATTGTTGTAGGCCTACAGCCAACATGCTTAGAAGTGTACGGCCTTGTAATAAATAACATCACAAGTGATGGCGCTGATTTAGCTTGGACAGTTGATGCTCAACAAACACAAACAGAATGGCAGTATGTGGTACAGCCATTGGGAACTGGTAATCCAGATGCAGGAACTCCAATTGTTGCCACAACCAATCCTACTTCAGTATCTGGATTGTCTGCCAACATGGATTATGAAATTTATGTAAGAGCAAATTGTGATGCCGCTGGAAGTGACGGTTCATCGATGAGTGATTGGACAGGTCCAATTAACTTTAGAACAGGATGTAGCCTACCAATTGATGATTTTAGTGAGAATTTTGACACTTTGCCAGATGAGCTTGAAGTCCCTTTTTGCTGGACAGCTATATCTCAAACAACAGGAACGGCAGCAACCAGTAAAGTTAATACGTCTGCTTCGCAAGCATACTCTCCAGAAAATTACTATGAGGTTAATATGAATGATGATGATACATTTTACTTGGTTGCCCCTCAAAGTACAATCATTTCAGATGGCATGCATCGTGTAGAGTTTGCTGCTAAAGTTAATTCTCTTACAGGAGGTGATTCTACCATAAAAGTTGGTGTGATGTCCGATGCGGGTAACGATGCTACTTTTATAGAGTATCAAACACTCGTAATCTCAAACTCATCTAATAATACAGCTAATTATACGTTGTATTATGTTAATGTACCTTTTAGTGCTACACACCAAAACCTAGCGTTTAAGATGGAAACAGAGTCGACCAGTAATAAAATATTTTATTTAGACGATGTTGTTGTTACCACGCAACCTAGCTGTTTTCAATTGTTAGACCTCACGGTTAGTAGTATTACTGATGCATCATTTGACATAAACATTTCGCCAGACTATCAAACTCAAACAGAATGGGAACTGGTCGTGAAGCAAACCGATTTAAATTTTAATCCTGCTTTAGAAACTCCAATTGTAACGACCACAACAACAACCAATATTGTTGCAGATTCAGATGCGGCTGCAATTTTACCTAATGCACCTTATCGTATTTTTGTTCGCGCAAATTGTGATGCAAGTGGAAGTGATGGAACAGGACAAAGTGAATGGCTAGGACCATTTGATATTGTTACAAGTTGTGCTTCTTATGAAATAGATGATTTAACATTCCCTGAAATGTTTGAAGCAAATAACAATGACGAAATTATTCCATGTTGGTCATCCATTATAAGCGAAGGAACAGGATATGTTAGGTACTCAAACATTCAAGAAAACGATGGGGCAACAAGTGTACGGTTCTTTTATCCGACTGCGACACCTACCTCTGCATATCAAATGTTGATTTCTCCTGCTTTTTCTGATTTGAGCACAGACAAACAAATAAAGTTCTGGGTGTATGATGATAATAATTCTACACTTTCCGTAGGTACCATGTCCGATTCGGGAAATCCCGCGACCTTCACCGAACTGCAACGTTTTAACAATGGCGTGGATGATGATTTTGAAACTCCAGGAACCGATACTGTTGATGATATGCCAGATGATACTTGGACAGAGCTGACAGTTAATTTTACGGCATACAGCGGCTCTGACCAATACATTGCTATTAGGGTGTTGAGAGGTTCCAGTTTTTCGAATTTCTATTTAGACACCTTTACTTATCAAATCAATCCCACTTTAAGTACAGGTGATTTTGAATTCGAAAATTCGGTTACCTTATATCCAAACCCTACAAAAAACAGGTTGCATATCTCCGGAAATGATATTGATTCCATAGAGATTTATAGCATCAATGGAAAACGAATTTTAACTCAAAAAACAAATACCGAACACGTTGATGTGTCTTCATTGGAAAGTGGAATGTATTTTATAAACATTACCAATTTTGAAGGTGCAACAACTGTAAAAAAATTCATTAAACAATAAGTATTATTTTAGGTTAAATTTGATTAATAGCGGAAAAGAGGTTACTTTTTAAGTAGCCTCTTTTTATTTTTATAATGCTGTTTTAGTTGTTGGAATCGTTCACTACAAATTCTAGTCCAACACCTCTAATTGTGTTGATACTGATATTCTCATCATCTTTAAGATGCTTTCTAACTCGTGTGATAAAAACATCCATACTTCTGCCGGAAAAGAAATTGCTATGTCCCCAAACATTCGCCAGTATCTCGTCTCTTGAGATAAGTCTGTCTTTGTTTTGATATAAATAGAGAATGAGCTGCGCTTCCTTTTCGGTTATTTTAAACTCTTTGTTATCAATGCTCAAGGAAAGATTATCAACATCAAACAGATAATTACCAATTGCGATAGGGTCATTTTTTTCGGTCTCTAGACTGATGGTTTGATGCTGTTTTGTTCTTTTGATGATATTGTTGATGCGTAAGATGAGCTCTTCCACCTCAAAAGGTTTAGAAATATAATCATCAGCTCCCAGGCTTAAACCTTTGATACGGTCTTCCTTCGTTTTTCTAGCAGTTAAAAATAGAAAAGGAGTTTCAGGATTTTTTTTGGAAATTTTTTTGGATAATTTGAAGCCGTCCAGTCTCGGCATCATCACATCGATGATGCAAATATCAAAAGAGTGCATTTTAAACACATCGAGTGCTTCGGCACCATCTTTAGCCCAAACCACTTCAAATTTGTTGAGCTCTAAATATTGTTTAAGGGTTGTGCCAAAATCGATATCATCATCAGCTAATAAAATCCGCTTTTCCATTATCCAAAGGAATTTTTAGATAGAATGTCGAGCCTTCTTTTTCTTTGCTCGTCACTTCTATGGTTCCCTTGTGCGCTTTGATAATTTGATTGCAATAATACAAGCCTAATCCCAGACCTTTATAATTGTGCTCATTTCTCTCGCTCACTCTGAAGAACTTACCAAAGATAAGCGATTTATTCTTTTTTGAGATACCAATTCCATTATCTGTAATGGCGATAATGTGCACTTTATTTTTGACCTCATAGTTGACCTTAATGACGGTTCCATCAAATTTGATGGCATTGTTCAAGATGTTCACAATAGCCGTACTCAAATAAAACTTGTCAATCTGTGCCTCGATTGAGTTTTGTTCAATGTTTCTTAAAAACTGTATGTTGCGAGGTAGCGTTAAAGCATAATCATCGCAGATTTCATTCACAAAGTTTGTGAGATTCACCGGTTCCAATTTAAGGTCAATATGATTATAACCCATACTATTGTCCACCACTTGGTCAATTAAATTTTGAAGTCGTTTATTTTGTCTGTCAATCGTATCTATGGAGTCCTTCGCGATGTCTGTGTTGTCTTTTGCAAATTTATTGGTGAGCGTTTTTGTGGCTATGGACAATGTTGCCAAAGGTGTTTTCAACTCATGAGTAATGTTATTGATGAAATCGGTTTTAATTTCAGATATACGCTTTAGCTTTAATAGGTTCCGAATGGAATAAGTGACCAAGGTAATGACAAAGAGGAACAATAAAAATGCAATAAAAAACAGCAACAGTAACTGCTTGAAGATAATTTTATCCCAATCTATAATTTTCATATAAAGTTTACCGCTATATTTTACGACAACAGAAGCGGTTAGACCTTCATTGTCTATATAATCTTGATCAAATGTCCAATTCCAACCATTAATAATCAACCCTTCTTCAATGGGAAAATCGTCGCCTAATAAAAATACCGGAGCATCCTTTTCTTCATCAAGAATATCTTCTGTGATATCGTTTTTGTCAATGAACTGAATGGAAGAAGCCACTCTTTTAAATAAGATGCGGTCATCCAGTTCAAAATGCTTTGCTCCTTGTTTGAAATAGTCACGAAATTGGCCATTCTTTGCCGCTGCAGAATTCTGTAAGTCGTTCAACAGTTGTTCCCTACTAATCTTTCCTTTTTTATATTCAGGAACCCTTTGCATGAATTCCTTTCTATAGTTCCATGTTAGTGAATCTACAAATGGTGTGCTGACAATACTTCCTATTTTAGTTCTTGACTCTACAGCAAAACTCTTTTTACGTAAATCATAGGTATTGAAGGTCAAATAACCTTGCATAGTCGTTAAGGCTATCAAACAAAATATAGCTCCCGCAATAAGTGCTTTAGATTTTACTTGCATGAAGTTAAAATTAGGACTCTTGGTTGTAACACGATATGGATTTCACAGAGTTAACTTATCATTAACCTTAAAGGTAAAACAAAAAAAGCAGCCTGTTGGCTGCCTTTGTTCTAAACTGTTCATTAATACTTACTGTTTTGTCTTCTTCAACAAAGCGTCTTTGCTTATTCGTGCCATATTAAAATTCGGATCCATCACCAATGCATGGTTCAAAATGGCCAGTGCACTTTCTACATTGTTGGCGGTATCCTCATTATAGACAACCAAAGCTTTTAAATAGGTCAAAGCGGCCTTTAAAGACGTTTCATAAGGTTGTTGTGTTTCATAGTAAACACGTTTCATATCATTTGTTACGTTTGCCAAACCATATTCAATACTGGTTTTTGCACCAGGCAAATCTTGAAGTTGAATTTTCAGATCCGCTATTTCGTAAGCCAAATATGGGTTTGGTTTCCTACTGAACAAAACTTCATAGTGCTCTAAGGCAAGTTTAGGCTGATTTAATGATTGTAATGAAATCGCTTTCACCTCTACATTAAGATCAGAATCAGTCGCATTTCTGTCAACACCTAGAGTATTTAAAGCTTGTACAAACATGTTTTCAGACATGTACACGTATGCAAGGGTATCCTTGCGCGCTTGTGATGGCTTTAAAACATCTAGATGTGTCATAGCATTAATGATGCCTTGAACGTCACCTTGATTTTTCATCTGTTGGTAATAAGCTTCAAAATGTTTTTGAAGTTCGCTTTTTGTTTGGGCTGTCATGCTAAAGGAGATCATCACAACCAAAAGAAGTATTATTTTTTTCATCTTTTTTAAGAAATTTTGAATGGCTAAAACTATAAAAATTAAAAAGATAAAATCTTAACAATTTGCTAATTGTTCAGTTTTACCTTGAACTCATAATTCAAAAGCTGTACCAATTTTTTGGAATCTATGATCTTTCCTATACTGAATGATTTCTTTTCAAATTCAGGAATTGGTAGATTTAAATCCTTACAGACACGAATATAATAATTTTGCTTGGAAGGATGAGGAGTCGTTGATGCATTAAAAGTTTCATTCCAAACCTTGTTTTTGATGATGCTTTGGATGATGCCAATACAGTCATCTAAATGAATCAAATTAACAGGTGCATTAGGACTTTTTATTCCAGTTTTTCCAGAAAGATACTTGGCTGGATGTCTGTCTTTACCAAATAATCCGCCAAAGCGAAGAATGGTCGTATCAAAGTTTGGATTTTTCTGAAGCATTTTTTCAACCTCCAATAGTTGTTGTCCCGATTCGGTTGTGGGATTTGGTGTAGTCGCTTCAGTTATTACAGGAATGGATTCAGCATCCGCAAAAACAGAAGTAGAACTTACAAAAATAACATGAGCGATGGACGAGGTTTCAATATAAGGAATGAGGTTCGAAATTTGCTTCACAAAATCACCATCCGGATTTTTTCGTAAACTAGGCGGAATGTTCAACACTAGAATTTCGCAATTGGATAAACAATTTTCTATATTTCCTAAAATTGCTTCTTGCGTTACTTCCACATAAAACCCATCGATTCCAACTGATTCTAAAAGCGGTATTTTTTCAGTACTCGTTGTAGAGCCTTTCACTTTACAATTCTCGGCAACTAACTGTTTCGCCAATGGTAAACCTAACCAACCACAACCTATGATACTGATATTTTTACTCAAGCGAAATGGTTTTTTTGACAATCACAGCGTCATTAAGGATAAATGGTTTTGGAATCATAGTTGCGGGTCGTTTCGGAACATCAAATAAGGGGTTTTCCAACATGTCATTTGATGAACTGTATAAGGTGAATTCGGTTTTTTGATTTGCTGGGACAATAAATTCCATTTCTAAATAATTATTTTCAGACACATAATAAGAAAACAAACGATTGTTCTTTCGATTGGCAAAAACTGAAATATCATTTTTAGGTTTTTCAACCTTCATGCCGTTTAAGTTGAAAGAAAGAAACGTTGCGTCCGTGTCCGCGAAAAACTCCATACGGTTCACGGCACGTTGTGGTGTGATGAATAATTTCACATGCCTTAAACCACCAATCACCGTATCTCGTTGTTTGTCGATATAAGGGAGCGATAATGGTTTTATATAGGCTTTTTTGCTAAAAGTGAAAGGCGTTTTATACTTACTGCTGAATTTTTCATTCAAAAAATCTTCTGCATCCTCAGGCTCGTCTGTTAAGTATTTTTTAGTCCAATCATCCAAAACATGATCATAAGTGGCCCAAACGGACGCATCCTTGTCGGCATCATAGATATACACCAAACTATTCGGTTTCGGACGCTCTTCATTAAAATCGGAAGTTAATTGCGCATAAATTAGAAATCCAATTGCTCCAGCAAATAAGATATAAGACCAACGATTTTTATATCGTGAAAAGCCGAACACCGAAATACATAATGAAAAGATCAAGGAGACTAAAAGGGTGGAGGCGATGAGCATTTTCAATCCCAAACCAACTGGAAACATTTTTACAAATGGCGACATAATCAGTAGTACCGGAAATAATAAAAGAGTCATCAATAGTATATTCGGATGCTTTTGACGAACCAAGACAAATAAACTGATTAGGCCAAAATAGACTGGAATTATAAAGAAGCTAGCACCTTTTAATTGAAACGCCACGATTCCACAAATAACCAGCCATAAAAACAGTGGAGGCACAGCAAGGCTTGCAGTGTTTTCAGGTTTGTAAACTTTGCTATAAAGCCACATGCAAACCGCAATTGAAAACAACGAAAATGCCCAAATGTAGGCATGGCCATTATAGGTAAAACCATGCAACATTTCACCATATTGAGGGTTTAGGAAGCAAATCAATTTCCAACCAAAATAACCAACAACACCATTGATCACAACTGCTGCGATCCCCGGCAAAAAGGCTTTTGCCATTTCAGAAGATTCTAAAGTGCGTTTTTTGATGCCATAGAAAACCAGAGCAATAAAAATCAGAACTGCAAGCATCCACATTGGAAGAATCCAAGAAAATGGATAGCTAACGGTTTTTAAAATCGGAACGTTAAAATAAACGTCGTCCACATCACTTTTTAAGATATTGAGATTTGCATCTGAGAAATAGGACAATAAAGGCATCATATAACTCCCTTGATGCTCTAGGGAATTTCTGTCTAATCGATCATAGTTGTCCAATGCTGTATGATAATCATAATGATCGTCAATAAATGCGAAATTAAATCCATCAATATTGGCGTCTTCTCTAAAACGGGTCAAATCGGTGTCATTAGGCAGCATTTTATAGATGCTATATGCTAACGAATTTGCCACAGGATAACTTGGATTTGCTTCCTTAAAGCCGTCGATAAGATGTTTGTTTCCGCCATTGGTCTCCACCAACATATAACTTGGACCTCCGCTACCGCGAGCTTCAAAATTAAGAACGAGTCCAACTTCTTTTGCCCAAGGATGCGAGTTCACAAAAAGTGAAGCGCCATTCAATCCCAATTCTTCAGCATCGGTAATTAATATAATGATGTCGTTTTTTGGTGTTTTGTTTTCGCTTAAATAAGCACGCAAGCTTTCAATAATGGTCACAACTCCAGAACCTGCATCACTCGCACCAGGAGATGAATGCGGATTGCTGTCATAGTGTGACATGAGTAGCAGGGCTTTTGTATTGTCTGATCCTTTGATACGTGCCAAAATATTTATGGGCTTTACAAAAGTTCCCCAATCTGTCAAGGTATTGCCTTCCTGTAATTGTGTTTCTAGACCAAGAACCTCGAGTTGTTTAACGATATAATTTCTAACAGTCTCATGATTTTTTGCTCCAACAAAATGAGGTTGTTTGGATATTTCCTTGAGATGGACCAGTGCTCTTTCGGATGAAAATTGATTTTTTGGAGTATCTAATCCAGAAATGGAATGCGGAATTAAAGCATAAAAACTCCAATAGACAGCAAGAATAATGAGTAAAAGTGCAGCGGCTTTTTTTAACATGACTGGTTAGTGTTGGTTAGTCATATAAAAATACGAAATATTTCAATGCGATATTTAAGTTAGGTTAAATGACTTATTTTGAGTAAATTTAAGATTCTTAAAAATTAAAAATTATGGGTATCAAGAGTTTTCAAGGCGCTAGGAAGCAACAACAAAAAGAGTCCGAATCACTTCCGTTTAAAGTCAGTGATTTTATGACTAGAGATTTAATTACCTTTAAACCAGAGCAGAAGGTGATCGATGTTGTAGAAATGCTAATCAAGCATAAAATATCTGGAGGCCCTGTAGTGAATGACAATAATGAATTGGTAGGCATTATATCTGAAGGTGATTGCTTGAAGCAGATCAGTGAAAGCCGTTATTACAATATGCCAATGGATGATGATATCGTGGAAAAACGTATGATCAAGAATGTCGATACCTTGGATGGTAACATGAATGTTTTTGATGCCGCAAACGTATTTTTAGAATCGAAACACAGACGCTTTCCTATTGTTGAAAGTGGTAAACTGGTAGGACAGATTAGTCAGAAAGATATTTTGAAAGCGGCTTTGAAATTGCAAGGACAGAATTGGAATTCTACGACGAAGGTTAATAATTCTTAACTCTCCCGTTTCACCAACGCATAGTAGTCGCCTTCAATGGGCAAATACCCTTGATCATAAACGAAGTAATAAATCGTTCCTACCTTTGTGGTGTAAATACTCGTGAAATAATTAAAATCAAAACCTTTCTCAATCAACTTGCTTCTTGAGACCTTTGTTTTCTGCTCTGGATTCAAATCTTCAAGAATGCGATAATTTTTACGAAGTCGATTGTTCGTGTTTCGAATCAGATTTTTGCTATCCTTGTTGATGGTGTTATTATAAGAATTTCTACACGCATCACTACAGAACTTCTTGTCGGTTCTACCAACGATTTTTTCACCACATTCAAGACATTCTTTATTCATAAAAAATTTGATTTCGTATGACAAGATACAAATTATTCGTTTTCACTAGTTCACAATCCTTTGGCTAAAATTACGGTGTTTGCATTGTTGACTTTCTCAAATATTTCAGTAGAATAAAAATTGACTTTCAAGAAATCAATCACCTCATTGAGCGTCTTACTTTTTGACTTTTCCAAAGATGCATTGAAAAGAACAGTTCCATTTGTTGAAGAAGCTTTCAGCACATCCTGCCAAAAATCAAGGTTTAAAAAGACATCAGGGACAATTAAATCGATAAATAAATCAATAATGATCAAGTCGAAGGTCGAGTTATTGGATTGCATAAATTGAAGTGCATCATCGCAGATAATACGCAATGTGGCATCTTCAACTATATTGAATTCATCTCTTGCGATTTCAATAATTTTTGGATCGATATCTACGGCTGTAATCTGATGTTTATACTTAAAATCTTTTCGAAGGGTTTCAATCACACTTCCGCCACCAAGACCTAAAAGCAAAATCGAATTGACCTTGTCTAGATTAATTTTTTCTAACCCAAATTTGAGGATACGCTGGAGGGAGCCATACGAATAGTTGGCGTTTTTTGTATTTAAATGCTTTTTGCCTTTATTCCAAGTGATTTCCAACAATCCGCTATGGTCGGATGGTATCGTTTTGGTAGCTGGATATAGATAGTTTAGGTGTTTGGACATGGTACACAAATGTAACGTTTTCTTGATAATTCATAGCCGTTCGCAAACGACTACAAACATTTACAAACGATTTTAAATACGTAACAACCGAATAACATTTGCAAGCCATCGCATCTTTGCCTTGTTGAATTGACCGAACGATATTCAATAGTATTAACTGTTTAACGTAAAAAATTTGAAATCATGAGCACATTAAGAAACAAAGTACAGTTGATTGGTAACCTAGGAAACGATCCAGAAATCATCAATCTTGAATCAGGTAAAACATTGGCAAAATTTTCAATCGCCACCAATGAGAATTACAAAAATTCAAAAGGCGAGAAAGTAACAGACACACAATGGCACAACGTCGTTGCTTGGGACAAAACGGCAAAAATTGTTGAAAGCTATTTAACAAAAGGAAAAGAAGTGGCCATCGAAGGGAAATTAACCTCACGCAGTTATGAAACGAAAGAAGGTGAAAAACGATACATTACAGAAATTGTATGCAGTGAATTGATGATGTTGGGGAAATAAATGTCCAACTTTCAATAATTCACAGAAAAAGGGTTCAATTTTGAACCCTTTTTGCATTAAAGAAATTGTATATTGAATATTTCATAAATATATTGAGAATCTCATAACATTTGTGAATGCTTTAGTATTTTTATACCAAATCATAATTTCAATGTCCACACAACCCAAACTCACAAGATTCAAGCAAAACGTATTATCGAGATATCAGATATACAACAGTATTTTCATGACCTTGCCTTTTGATACTATAACTAAAACAGGTGTCTTATTGCCATTGTTTCATGAAACCTGTCAGAAGGGATTTGCACAAGGTGATAATCCGACGACTATTGTTGAAACGTTTTTCAAAAAATACCAAGCGAGACGAAACCAAGAAAGTCAGTTGAGTTTATTGTTCCGTTTTATTCAATATATAGAACGTCAGGTCGTTTTGTTTGATGCTATAGAAGACGCTTCGTTTCCGATTGTAAATAATATGGACGGTATCGGTACCTTGCGAAGTCTGAAGGAGTTTGCAACGTCGGACGAAAAATTGGAAACTTTAAAACAGTATTTAGAAGAATTCAAAGTTCGAATTGTATTGACCGCCCATCCTACACAATTTTATCCAGGAGCTGTGTTGGGCATCATTACCGATTTGACTGCAGCCATCAAGAAAAATGATTTGTTGACCATCAATGATTTGTTGGCACAACTAGGCAAAACACCTTTTTTCAAGCATACCAAACCGACGCCTTATGATGAGGCCGTCAGTTTGATTTGGTATTTGGAAAATGTCTTTTACAAATCCTTCGGAGCTATTTTCGATTATGTCCAGCAGAATATCTTTGAAGAAAAACCACTCACCAACGATATTATCAATATTGGTTTTTGGCCAGGAGGAGACAGAGATGGAAATCCGTTTGTAACTCCTGAAATTACTTTGAGAGTCGCAAGACGTTTGAAGCACACCATCCTAAAAAATTATTATAGAGACGTACGACAATTAAAACGAAAATTAACTTTTAGAGGTGTTGAGGAACGTTTATCCAATTTAGAGGCAAAACTTTATGAAAGTAGCATTAGCCCAATTGCGGAACATTTTATAGAATTTGATGAATTTGTAAATGAATTACAAGCAATAAAAAAAATTATCGTTAAAGACCATCAGTCTTTGTATGTTAACGATATCAACAGTCTCATCAATAAGACAAAGCTCTTCGGTTATCATTTTGCCATTTTAGATATAAGACAAGATAGTCGTGCTCATGCAACTGTTTTTAACGCCATGGTAGATGCATCCATCAATTCTGGAAGTGAAATTTTCCCAAAAAACTATCATGATTTATCCGAAAAAGAACAAGTCAAATTATTATCCAACATCAAAGGACACATTGATTTGAACTTGATACAAGATGGAGATGTTTTGAAATCCTTGGAAACCATGAAAGTGATTAAGACCATTCAAGAATCCAATGGCGAGCAGGCTTGCTGCCGTTATATCATCAGCAACAATCAGACAACTTTGAATGTAATGCAATTGTATGCCATGCTGAAATTGGTGGCATTTGAAGAGGAATTGACGGTTGATATTGGACCTTTATTCGAGACAATTACCGACTTGGAAAATGCACCTGCCATTATGGAAGAATTGTACACCAATCCAACCTATAGCAAACATCTCAAAAAGCGAGGCAACAAACAGACCATCATGTTAGGATTTAGCGATGGTACCAAAGATGGAGGTTATCTAATGGCAAATTGGGGAATATTCCAAGCCAAAGAACGTTTGACGACCATGTCCAGAAAATATGGTGTGACCGTTATATTTTTCGATGGTCGCGGAGGACCACCAGCGCGTGGTGGTGGAAAAACACACCAATTTTACGCATCTTTAGGCCCAACCATAGAAGACAAAGAAGTACAATTGACCATTCAAGGACAGACCATTTCTTCCAATTTTGGAACTTTGGATTCGTCGCAATATAATTTGGAACAATTGATAAGTTCCGGAATTTTGAACCGTTTGAATGAGACCAATCTAAAAATGACCGATAACAATACGAAGGTGATGGATGGGTTAGCCCGTAAAAGTTATGAAGCCTATGTTAATTTCAAAAACCATCCAATGTTTGTGCCCTATTTGGAGCGCATGAGCACATTGAAATACTATGCTAAAACAAATATCGGTAGCCGACCTTCTAAACGAGGCAAGTCGGATGCTTTGGTGTTTGAAGATTTACGCGCCATTCCATTTGTGGGCAGTTGGAGCCAGTTAAAACAAAACGTTCCTGGCTTCTTCGGCGTTGGAACAGCTTTGAAATGCTATGAAGATAAAAGTGAATTCGAGAAAGTTCAACAACTCTATCAAAGCTCAAATTTCTTTAAAACCTTGATAGAAAACAGTATGATGTCTTTATCAAAATCCTTTTTTGGCTTGACCAAATACATGTCGGAAGATGCCGAATTTGGTGAATTCTGGAACATCATCCATGATGAATATGAAACTACCAAACGTTTGCTTTTAAAACTGACAGGGTACAAAGAGCTAATGGAAGAAGAGCCAGCAGGAAAGGCATCCATTGATGTACGTGAATCCATTGTGTTACCATTATTGACGATTCAACAATATGCTTTGAAGAAAATTCAAGAGCTTCAAAAAGAGAAAAATCCAGACAAAGAGCAGATAGAAGTGTATGAAAAATTGGTGACACGTTCACTGTTTGGAAATATTAATGCGAGTCGAAATTCAGCTTAAAAGAAAATGTTTTGCGCCAACCGAAACGTGTTGGCGTGTGCATCGATAATGGTTTTGATGTCTGGCGAATATCCACCGCCCATACTGCACATTACTGTGATGTTATGGTTTTTGCATGATTGAAGAACAAATCGGTCGCGCTCTTTACAACCATCAATGGACAAACCAAGTTTGCCTAATTTATCGGTGGCAATAATATCGACACCGGATAAATAATACATAAAATCTGGTTTTTCGTTAGCTATCAACTTTGGAAGCCTGTCTTTTAAAATAGAAAGATAATCATCATCACCAGTTCCGTTTTCTAAAGCAATGTCCAAATCACTTTGTTCTTTTTTAAACGGATAATTGCTTTTGCCATGCATGGAAAATGTAAAAACGGATGCATCTTCTCTAAAAATTTCTGCGGTGCCATTCCCTTGATGCACATCCAACTCTACAATCAAAACTTTTTTAACCAAACCTTTATCTTGAAGATAGCGCGCACCAATAGCTTGGTCATTCAACAGGCAGAAAGCCTCACCATGATTGGTGTACGCATGGTGCGTGCCGCCTGCGATGTTCATAGCAATGCCATGCTTTAATGCATATTCGCTGGCTTTCATGGTGCCATCTACAATGATGAGTTCGCGTTCGACCAATCCCTCGCTTAATGGAAATCCAATTTTTCTAGCGGCCTTGGGTTCTAGCGTTAAGTTGCGCAAATCATCGTAATACTGTTGCGTATGCACTTTTAAAATATGTGAATCATCAGGAATTTCTGGTTCAAAGAAATTGTCTTTGGAACAAGTCCCTTCATACCTTAACTGCTCGGGAAGTAATTCATATTTAAGCATGGGAAACCGATGGCCATCCGGTAAGTGATGTTTATAAATGGGATGACAAGCGATTTTGAGCATAAATTAATTCGGGTGTGATATCAAAGATAAGACCTTCTGAAGCTGTAAATAAAATTTTATTCAAATTATGGACTTTAAATTGAACTTGAACTTGAACTTGAACTTGAACCTGAAATTGAACCTGAACTCCATTTTAGTCTTTTGTCTTGATTCTTAAAGCGCAGCGGTTTCAATTCTCTTCCCCAAACGAATTCTACCTAATCATTAACGAATACTAAAACCATCCAAATTTAGCTTCAAGTCTGCACTAATTTAGTCCTATAAATCAACGTTAAAACTATTTATTATGAAAAATCTAATCCTAATTCTCGTTTTATTCAGTAGTATTCAGTTCTCAAACGCGCAAGAATTTGAGACAACTGATGCCTATCAAATCTCAATAAATCCGATAGTGAATGACAAAGAACAAACGCTATTCAATGCAAGTGTCATTGTAGCTAACCAACCAGAAGTGGTTGTGACCAACTTTAAAATTATGTCAACTGATAATGTTAGAAGTATTTCCATTCAAACACTGATACATCCGAATTTGGTGGATGTGGAAGAAATCATCAAAATGGAATTGACCTACGGCGAACCTCAAGCCTATACAATTTCAAAATATGTTTTGGTCAAAAAAGACCAAAGCTACATCGATTTACCAGCCATTGTAAATATGTCTGAAAATGCACAAAAATCTGATGTTCTTTATGTGTTCCCGAATCAGGCATTTGGAGAAGCCAACAAAATCGTAAAACTCGAAATTAATTTTAGCGACGCCGCACTCATCGAAAATGTCGAGGTTTTGAAAGCATTTGCTTGGAATGATACTTTAGATACCTCACATAAAATGGGTGCACCATATTAATTACAAATATCTAACACTTATGAAATCATTCATCAATTTTTTACTCTTATGTTTCACAATCGTGTCCTGTGAAGAAGCTGCAAGAGAAACCATTGAAGAAACTCCAAAAGCCATTGAAAAGCAATCCGTTGTGTTTATTGCTGGAATTGACGAAAAGGATGGCACGTTTTATCAGAATGCCAAAAAGCATTTTGGTCAGCATAAATTCATAATAGTTGAGGACTTATACAACCTAAATGATATTATGTTATGGCTGAACGAACATGCTGATGACAAAATATATGACGAAATTCATATCGTAAGTAAAAGTCATGCTTGGCAAGGAATTACTGTCGACAAAGCTGATAAAAAATCACTGATAACAATGACAGGACTTCAGAAGGATTCACTGCTAAAACTAAACGAAGGCATCACAGAAAATACAAACATCATCATTCATTCGCTAGGTTTTGGAGCAAATAAAAAACTCATGAAGAAGTTAAAAGCTGCTTTATCATCCGATGGTTCTCCTAATGTATATGTATCAGAATTCTTTAGTGTTTTTGATAAAACTGATGCGTCCCATTCGTTGGCACAACCATTTTATGTGAGTTTTCCAACCGCAAATTCTCCGGACACGAAAAGGCTTGCCAAAGAATTAGATTACATCTATCCGAGTGCGCAACTCAATTGGCTCACCGCAATGGATAGAAACAAAGAAAAGACCGCTGGAGCCGTTTACTCCTATCGATTTGTAGTTCCTGTCAATTGGCAAATCGCCTACGACGAGGAGGCTTTAATTCCAGAACTAAAGGATGCCAATGCAATTATGGACTGGATTTTGAGTCATGACGAATGTTCTTTGGCGCTCTATGAACTCGGAATTCCCATGGAAAAGTTCAGTTGGACAAGTAGCAGCGAAGGTACTATTTTAACCATCCATGGAGAAACAACCATTCTTACGGTATTAAATCCAATTATGGAAACCTACGTCCCAGCAAAATACACAACACCAGATTTTACACATCCAAGATTGTATATCAAAATTTGAATCTTTTAAGACTCGGTTCTTTGTGCTTTCTTTCGCTATATTTGTTTTAAGCAGTTCATCATAATGACCATTACCCAAATTAAATTTTTAATCTCGCTCGTTGCGCTACTTTCGAGTGCCATTTCTTTCGGTCAGAATAACGAATTACGTTCTTATACCTTGGAAGATGGCTTGCCACAATCTCAAGTCTACGGGATGGCGCAAGATGCGATTGGCTATTTGTGGTTAGGCACACAAGGCGGTGGATTGGCGCGTTTTGATGGTGATAATTTCAAAACCTATAATGAAAATGACGGGCTTTCTTCCAATTACATCAACACCTTAAAATTTGCAAACGACACACTTTTTATAGGAACCAAGCGAGGTCTTTCCATAAGAACGAAATCTGGTTTTCAGAATTATGAAGGTCCCCAAGTGATGCATGTGTTTCGACATCAAAATCAGACTTTCTTGGGAACGAAAAATGGCATCTATCGTTTTACATCTTCAAAAAAGTTGCAAAAATTAGAACTGAACGCCATTATCAATTCGAATCAAGTCAATGCGATATTGCATGATGAAACCAATTTTTGGATTGCCACCAACAAAGGACTTTTCAATGGTAAATCATTGAGTGAGAGTTCAGAGTTTGAATTAATGGGTAACCAAAATTTCACCTCCCTAATTCAGGATAATTCCAACGTGTTGGCAGCAACGTTTTCCCATGGTATCTTGATTAAACATATAAAAAACAATTCTGAAGAATGGATTGAAGAATTGCAGCGTATCAATAGTTTGTCGATTCTCAACAATCAACTCTGGGTGGCTACAGATGGTGATGGTGTAACGGTTTTAGATTTGGAGAATTTTCAGATTCAGAGACAAGTTGATAGACGGTCAGGGCTTGCGGTATCCAACATTCGAGATTGTATGATGGATAGACAAGGGTCGATTTGGGTGGCAACCAGTGGCGGCGGATTGTATAAATATTTTCAAGATGAGTTTACACATTTTGATAGTGAAACTGGCCTACAAGGCAATCGTATTTATGCGGTTCACAAGAATGGTAAGGAACTTTGGTTATCCAATTCCGAAGCAGGTTTGGTTAAAATTGATTCCTTGGGAATTCATCCGATTCCGACAATCAAGAATTTTGACAACGTTAAAATCAAAACCATCAATCATGATTCTAAAGGAAATATTTGGGCTGGTTCTGATGGTAAAGGATTGCTGTTTCGCGAGCAAACTACACGAGATAGTTTGACAATCAATTTAGCAGATTTTGAAAACATTCAAATTGACACCCTTAAAATTCCAGAAATAAAAAACCATTTGCTAAACACTTCCAATGGTTTTCCGTCCGATTGGATTCGGCAATTACATATTGAAAAGGATACGATTTGGGTAGCAACGTATAGTGATGGTATTGTAAAAATGCAATATGATTCTGCTTCAGAAAAAGTGAATATTCTCAAGGTTTTTGGAGAAAAAGATGGAATGAAGGATTTGCTGCTTAAAGATTTAAAAGCAGATTTAAAAGGACGTATTTGGTATGGCACACAATCGGGACATGTTGGTTTTATCAAAGATAATGTTGTAAAAGATTTAGGACAGGTTTTAGATGACAAAACTGCTATCAATTCCTTGTTAGTTCGAGGAAACGATTTATTCATTGGCACTGCTGGCAATGGTGTGTGGCTCGCTAATACTGATAACAATGTGGTGTTTAAAAAGCTGGCAGGCGAAAAGCAGCTTACTTCAAATAACTGCTACCAACTCATTTTTGATTCAGAAAATAATCTTTGGGTTGGGTCTGAAAGAGGTGTGGACAAAGTGGTTTTGAATCAGGATAACAAGATTGTTGATGTATTTCATTTTGGTAGAAACGATGGTTTTTTGGGTATTGAAACCTGTTTGAATGCCGTGGACATGGACGCTAAAGGGAACTTATGGTTTGGTGCCATCTACGGATTGACAAAATATGAGGTTGGCCCAAAAGCCGAAAGTGTGGACATAAAACCTACCATAGATTTTGAATCTGTTGAAGTAGATTACCAACCAATTGATTCCCTCGGTTTTTATGCAATGCAAAAAAACGAGAAGGTGTTACAGTTGAAATCTGACCAAAATCAAATGTCATTCACCTATCGAACGGTCGATTTAAGCCATCCCAACGATATTGAATATCGATTCAAATTAAATGACGATTCTTGGAGTCCTTGGTCTAAAAACAATCAACAGAATTTGGCAGGCTTAAGTTATGGCAATCATATTTTTTATGCACAATCGCGAAACTATCGTTGGCAAAAAAGCGAAGTGATTTCGTTCCCATTCACTATCGAAACACCTTTGCATGAAAAAATATGGTTTCAATGGTTGGTTATTGGAATTGCGTTGCTCTTTATACTGATTTTAGGATGGCTTTATTTCCGTCGCATCAAACGAAGAAATGCAGAAGCGCAAGCACAATTGCAAGTTCAAAATCATTTGCTCACTTTAGAACATAAAGCGTTGCAATTGCAGATGAATCCTCATTTTATTTTTAATGTGCTCAATGGTATCAAAGGAATGGCAACGACCGATTCTCAAAAAATGAATGGCACCATCAACACCTTTGCTACCTTACTTCGTGAAGTGTTGAACAATTCCCGAAAGGAAACGATTAGTCTGGACCAAGAAATCAAAACTCTAAAACATTATATTGAAATTGAACAGCTGATGTCGCCGAAACCGTTCAACTATTCAATCGACATAGATTCCGATATTGATATCGAAGAAATTTTAATTCCACCAATGTTGATTCAGCCTTTTGTAGAAAATGCGATTCGACATGGTATTTTAAAAGGAAGTCGTGAAGGCGAATTGCAACTGAATTTTAAAACCGACACTCAATTTCTTGAATGCACAATCATTGACAATGGCCCAGGAATTTTCCATTCCCAAGATACAAAAACTGCAACAGACCATCAATCCATGGCATTAACAGTCACCAAAGAACGAATTAGTTCAATTGCAGGAAAAGACACCTTGAAGCTAGAAGAAATCAAAACGAATGTCTTAATTTTAGGGACCAAAATCAGCTTTCAAATTCCATTACAAACAGATTTTTAAGAACTACGTATGCTTACAGCCATTATCATAGAAGACAACCCAGATGCATTGCAATTATTGAAAAGTGACCTTGAGAATCAGCATCCTGAAATCGAAGTTATCAATACCGCTCAAAGCGTGGTGGAAGCAGCAAAAATCCTGCGGAAAAACCAACCGGATATTTTGTTTCTCGACATTATGTTGGGCGATGGCACTGGATTTGACATTTTGGAGATTTTCCCAGACCTAACAAGCAAAATCATTTTTGTGACTGCAAGTGATGAGTATGCGATTCGAGCTTTTAAATTTGCAGCAATCGATTATGTCTTAAAACCATATTCTGAAACTGATTTGAACAACGCCATCCAACGTGCGAAAGCACAATTGCAACCCAATAAAGAGCGATTGACTATTTTAAAGGAAACACTCGCGGCTCCCGAAGCGAAACCGGATAAAATATCATTGCACACATTGGACAAAATCATCATTGTGAATCTTAACGACATCATCCGTTGCGAAGCGGACAGCAACAATACCATTTTCTACTTACAGGACAATCAGAAAATTTTTGTGACTAAAACGCTCAAGTATTTCGCGGATATGTTGGATTCTTATGAATTCATTCGGGTGCATCAGAGCCATTTGGTGAATATGCAATGCATCAGTGCGTTTATCAAAACGGATGGCGGTTATCTGTTATTAAAAAACAAGGAAACGGTTCCAGTTTCCGTTCGGAAAAAATCGGAAGTTATTGAGATTTTAGACCGTATGCATCGCTGATTGTTAGGTCTAACGGATTAATATTTAGTCAATTTTAACGTGAAGCAGCCGAAAACTTCATACATTTGTCCTGCAAAATTTAAGCAATGCGCGGTTTTCAATATCTGTTAATTTTTCTTTTTGGTTCGCTAACGATTCCGTTTGCGTCTACGGATGTTGAAAAAAACTTAACAACTACACAGGATGTTGAAGCTATCATTTCGTCTGATACGCATCAAAATGAACTTGCAATTATTGATTTCAATGTTCAATTGCATCAAATATTTGATACGCCCCAACCAACGGAATTTCAGGTTACCGACCAATTTTACAAAACGAATTCATTAAGTTCAAATGCATACGGACCAACATTGTTATATTACAATATTGGAAATGCAATTGAGCTTCATCTATCATCTACCACCATTATCTTTCCCTTTCATTGTTTTACTTAAAGTAAATTCTTGATTTATTCATCAATCCCTGTTGACTCATCATTGAGACAATAGGCTACATCAATTATTTAAATTTTAATCTAAAATATTTACAATGAAACTATCAGAATCTGTGATGACAGTGCTTATCACATTATTAGGCATTGTGCCATTTATTTGGTTTACGTATCTAGGAAAAAAAGCAGGTAACAAAAGCAAAAAAGAAATCAAAGGAATACTTGAAAAAGAGCAAATGAAATTTAGCGCATCAGAATTTTGGAACCATCATTTCATAGGAATTGATGATGCTAAAAAACAATTGGTTTTTATAAAACTTTCAGCTAGTGGAAATCAAGTCGAAAAAATTGACCTTCACGATGTCAAAACATGTCATATCGATAAAATAACGAAAGATTATAAACGAGATAAAAAAATAGAACAGGAACTTCAAACCCTAAATTTGGAACTGACTTTTGTCTCCAATAGAGAGAAAGCGATATTCAATTTTTATGATATCAACGAGCAACTTTCAGAAGAATTTGAGATGAAACGCGCTGAAAAATGGCAACATTTAATTTTGAGTTATAATGATAAAAGTAACGTGAAGACTATTGCGGCTTAAGTTATAAAGTTGTTTCAAAGACCATCCCTATTCTAGTGAAAGTATCTTTTTAGAGGAAAATATGGGATGGTTTTTTTTTATTTCAAAGAATTATTTTGTGTCGAATTATCAATTAAATTTACGTACTTATTTCGCCTTAAATGATACTCGCTTCTCTATTGGTTCTTGTCGGTTTTGCACTTTTGATAAAAGGTGCTGATTGGATGGTTGATGGCTCCACCTTGTTGGCCAAAAAGAATAAAATTCCTGATTTAGTTATTGGATTGACCATCGTTGCTTTTGGTACATCTGCACCAGAATTGGTGGTCAATACGGTTGCTTCTTATGAAAATCATTCAGATATCGTTTTGGGCAATGTTCTCGGAAGTAATATTTTTAACCTGTTCATGATACTCGGTTTGGTGGGATTTATTTTTCCAATTACTGTGCAATCATCGACCGTTTGGAAAGAAATTCCCATTTCGCTTATTGCGGTCGTCCTATTCATGGTTTTGGCCAATGGATATCTGCTTTCAGGCGAACGTGGATTGTCTCGTGTGGATGGTTTGATACTGATGTTAATGTTCCTCTTATTCCTCTTCTACATTTATAAACAGATGAAAAATGAGGACTTGGTTTCAGACGTTGAAGTTATTCAAGCTTCAAATTTTAAGATTTGGGGTTTTATCGTGGCGGGTCTAATAGGATTGATTATCGGTGGGAAGTTGATCGTGGACAATGCCGTAACGATTGCGAGTAGTTTGGGTGTGAGCGAAAGAATAATCGGATTGACCATTATTGCAGCAGGTACATCATTGCCGGAGCTCATGACCTCAGTCGTTGCCGCCATGAAAAAGAAGAGCGACATTGTCATTGGAAATATTATCGGTTCCAATATTTTTAATGTGTCTTTAATTCTTTCGGTAAGCTCTTTGGTGAGACCTATCGAATTCAACCCATCTTTCAATGCAGATATTTATTTGTTGTGCGGTGGAACAGTTTTCCTCTTTATCGCTATGTTTACCGGCAAGAAAAAAACGTTGGATAAATGGGAAGCGGTATTGTTACTTTTGGTTTTTATTTGTTATACCTCATATATGATTAGTAAGGAATTGTAGTTTACTTATGTAATTTTAATTGTATGCGCTTCCGCGGAATATCTACATCCAACACTTTTACAATCACTTGTTGATGCAAACTCACGTGGGCATTCACGTCGCTGACAAATGAATCTGATAAATTGGAGACGTGAATCAACCCACTTTCCTTGATGCCAATGTCTACAAAGGCTCCAAAGTTGGTTACATTGTTCACAATTCCGGGCAACAATTGACCTTCCTGTAAATCGCTGATAGTTTTAATATTTTGATTGAAGGTAAACACTTTCGCTTGTTCCCGAATGTCTAATCCTGGTTTTTCCAACTCCTTTATAATGTCTTGAAGCGTTGGCAAACCGACTGTTTTGGTAGCGTACTTGTTTAAATCAATTTTTTGGAGTTCGGTTTTATTTCCAATCAAATCAAACACTTTTTTTCCTGCATCTTTCGCCATTTTTTCCACAAGTGCATAACTTTCGGGATGCACAGCAGAATCATCCAATGGATTTTTAGCGGATTTAATTCTTAAAAACCCTGCGCCTTGTTCATAAGCTTTTTCGCCCAATCGTGATACATTTTTGATATCACTTCTAGAATTGAACGCACCATTGTCATCACGATAGGCTACAATATTTTCGGCCAATTTCGGACCGATTCCAGATACATAACTTAACAAACTTGTGCTTGCCGTATTGATATTGACACCAACGGAATTCACACAACTTTCGACCACCACGTCCAATTCCTTTTGAAGCTTGGTTTGGTCTACATCATGCTGATATTGACCAACTCCAATCGACTTGGCATCAATTTTCACGAGTTCTGCCAAAGGGTCTTGTAAACGACGACCAATGGATACAGAACCACGAACCGTCACGTCATAATTAGGAAATTCATCACGAGCAATTTTGGATGCCGAATAAATGCTGGCACCAGCTTCACTGACCACAAATACCTGAATATCGTTTTTAAAGCGAATTTTTCTGATAAAAGCTTCCGTTTCTCTAGATGCCGTTCCATTTCCAATGGCAATCGCATCAATTTGATAAGCTTCCGTCAACGAACTGATTTTTTTCATAGCACCAACGGTATCATTCTTTGGTGGGTGCGGATAAATGGTTTCATTATACAACAAACCACCTTGTGCATCGAGACAGACTAATTTACAACCAGAACGAAATCCTGGGTCGATGGCAAGTACTCGTTTTTCACCTAAAGGAGAGCCCAACAACAGCTGTTTTAGATTTTTTGCGAAGACAGTAATGGCAGATTCATCCGCTTTGGTTTTTGCATTTTGCAACGCTTCATTACTCAACGACGGCAACAGCAACCGCTTATAAGCATCTTGAATTGCAATCTGAATTTGCTGTGAACATCCATTGTTGGAGCGAATGATTCTATCTTCAATTTTTGATTGCGCTTTGTCGTCATCAATTGAGACTTTCGCTTTGATAAACCCTTCACTTTCGGCTCTCAAAATAGCAAGTAATCGATGGGATGGAATGCGACTTAATGCTTCTTCCCAATCAAAATAATCTCGGAATTTTTGAGCGTTTTCATCGGCTGCTTTCGCTTTGACCACTTTTGTGGAAATTAGTGCAAAGCGTTCTAATTGCTGACGAATATTGTTTCTGATGTCGGTTCGTTCGTTTATCCATTCTGAAATGATATGACGGGCGCCTTCCAAGGCATCATCAACAGATGAAACCTCACCTTTCACGTATTTTAAAGCAATCGAATCAACATCAGTTGCGTTTTGGCTCATAATGATTTTTGCCAATGGCTCCAGTCCGTTTTTACGAGCGGTTTCAGCTTTTGTTTTTCTGCTTTTTTTGTAGGGTAGATACAAATCTTCCAGGGTTGTTAATTCTTGGGCTGATTCAATTTTCTGTTTTAATTCTGATGTCAACGTATCTTGTTCTTCAATCGATTTTAAAATGGCTGATTTTCGCTTTTCCAATGCTTCAAAAAGCTCTTTATATTTGACAATATCGCCAATTTCAACTTCATCGAGATTGCCTGTTCGCTCTTTTCTATAACGTGAGATAAACGGGATGGTGGCATCTTCGTTCAGAAGATCGACAGTGTTTTTTACAGATGTTTCAGATAGTTTTGTGTGAGAAACTATATAGGAAATTAGTTGCATGAATCAATTTTGAAATTTGAGAATGTAAAGATAAAACATAAAAAAACTGTTTGAAGTACTTTCAAACAGTTTCCGAATTTTTAATTTGACTTTAAATCAATTGGCCACTTTAAATGTTGCCAAAGCTTTATGGTGTTTATCATGAATAACCAAGACTTGGTCCTCAAATTTGTAATAATTTGCTTTGCCCATAGTATTCAAAAACTCGTTTTCACTTTCCATTTCTGGACAGAATTTTTTTGTGCTGATGATTTGTGAAAATTTTATTTTATGCCCTTCCTTTAATAAATATGCACCTCTAAACTGATTGCAACCTGTATATCCAGACATAGTACCATCTTCCATGAATTCTATGTTTGGACGTTCCGCCTTTGCTTCTTCAAGTTGAGTCTCGTTTCCTTTAAAAGAAACCAAATGCCATTTTTTGCCCACCAGTTGTTCTTCACTTTTGGTTAAAATGTATTTATTTGCTAAATCTCCTGAAATTCTGTCGCCATCTTTATCTAAATGAATCAGCATATTTTCACCAACAAAATAAGAGTGTCTGTTTTTATCAGAAAATGTGATTTTTTGACCTTTATCATCCCATTTAAAAGTTCCTTTCTTCTCAAAAATACTGTCGCTTTTGCCTTGATAGATTTCTCTGGACATATAAGTGTTATCTGTACTAATTGTCATCGTGGTTTTGATACCTTCACAATCTGCGCAAGGCAGAAACCCTTCGTAAGTGCCATCCCAATCTAGGGAAGTCATACTGTTGTCGCCCATGGTTTCCATGTCTGGAGTCATAATGTCTTCTTCATTTTTCTGTTCATCCTTGCAATTTAAAAAAAGAGACATGGCAAGGAAAATGATGTAAATTGATTTTGGATTCATTGAATTTGATTTTGTAATTCAAATCAAATTAAAAAAAACCAATTGAATATCGATTATGTTTAATATCAACTTAACACTTTTCATTAAAAAGTAAGTAGGAATGATATTTTAAGACATTTAAATAAAAATCCCGTTTTCAATATCAATTTGAAAACGGGATTCGATATGTTAAATAGAAAAATAATTATTCTCCAGACTGTGTTTTAGCCTCGTCAATCATTTTTTGATTTGGTAAAATCGCAACATTTACACGTCGATTTTTTGCTCTTCCTTCTGCGGTGGAGTTATCATGCATCGGTTGAGTTTCTCCAAACCAATTGGTGGTAAAACGACCAGAACTTAAACCTTGACCTGTTAAATAGTTTGTGACGGCTTGTGCTCTGTTTTTAGATAACGTCATATTATCTGCATCAGAACCAACACTATCGGTATGTCCAACGACCAATATGTTTGTGTCTGGGTATTCTTTAAACACATTTGTCAATTTATTCAAAGTAGTTTGCGAATTGCTGTTGATATTGTATTTGGCAGTATCAAAATACACACCGCTATTTTCATCAAAAGTGACCACAATACCATCATCTACACGTTCCACTTGCGCACCAGGAATTTCTTCTTCAATTTTTTGTGCTTGTTTGTCCATTTTACTTCCGATGAGGACACCTGCGCCTCCGCCTACAACACCACCAATGACTGCTCCAAGCTCTCCGTTGCCACCTTTACCCACATTATTACCAATGATAGCACCTAAAATGGCTCCACCAGTGGCACCAATAACGGCACCTTTCTGTTTATTGTTGGCATTTCTTGTGGCATCACAACTAGTCATACCGATTGATAGGACAATTGTAAATACTATAATTCCGAATTTATTTATCGTTTTTTTCATTGTATTCAATTTTAAAGTTTAGAAAAATTCATTGTAATGGTAAAAGGATTTCCTTCTACAGTAAGGGTTTGTTTCCATTGCATCGTTGTTTCTGTAAGAGAAGCAAGATTCAGTCGAAACCCTTGATTAGTTTCCGAACGATTTTTTTCATTTGTTGGTTTTAGCAAGAAATCATACAGACCAGTTGTTTCATTTACTTCTTGAATGGTAAACACGAAATTACGATCTCCTGAAACACAATCAGCACCGTTGATAGTGTATGTGCCAGTATTATTATTAGGAATGAATTTCCATGTGCTACCTTCAAAACATGCTTTCGTAGCATCGTTGAGCATGGTAACATTGTATGTTCCAGTTTCACTATATGTTATGGAATTTAAGGACCAATCGCCTTTAATGACTTTTTTGGATTCTCTTACCGTTTTAGTGCCTCCGCAACTGACGAAAGTCACTGCCAAGATGAGAATGAGTAGTTTTTTCATAATATCAAATTTAAAATGATTAGTGATGTTACGAAATTAATTATACAAGCATTTTCGGACTGATGCATTAACTAAAATTGTTAATCCATACAAAAGGTAAGATCGTGATGTGGAATGTTAACTAATGTGCAAACCGTTGTTCACGCTTCCATCATCAGGATTTACAAACACCAGTTTGCCTTCAGCCGATTCCGTCATCAAAATCATGCCTTGACTTTCGACACCTCTTAAAGCTCTTGGTGCTAAATTTACCAAAACAGTCACCTTTTTGCCTACGACTTCTTCAGGCGTAAAACTTCCTGCAATACCAGAAACAATGGTTCTAACATCAATTCCAGTATCTACTTTTAAGACCAATAATTTATTGGCTTTTGGCATTTTTTCGGCTTCGATGATAGTGCCGACACGTAAATCCAATTTCGAAAAGTCATCAAATGTGATGGTGTCTTTTTGAGGCTCCACTTTTTTGTTGGCGATTTCGTTTGCTTTTTTGCTTGCTTCCAATTTGTCTAATTGTTGTTGAATGGTTTCGTCTTCGATTTTTGAGAATAATAATTCAGCTTTACCGATTTGATGTCCTGCTGGAAGAAGGGTTTGTTTTGTTGAAATGTCATTCCAAGAGTTCTCGTTGGTGGCTAGAATTCCCTTCAGTTTATTTGAAGTAAATGGTAAAAATGGTTCGCTCAAAGTTGCTAAAGCCGAAGCAATCTGAAGTGCCACAAACATGATGGTTTTGGTGCGCTCTTCATCAACTTTAAACACTTTCCAAGGTTCTTCGTCTGCCAAATATTTATTGCCTAATCGAGCCAAATTCATCAATTCCTGTCCAGCTTCCCGAAATCTATAACGCTCGATTGAACTTGCAATAACGTTTGGGTAGGCTTTTACCGCTGCCAACGTTTCCTCATCAACTTGTGAAAATTCAGATGGTTGAGGAACCAATCCGTTATAATATTTATCAGTCAAGACAACGACGCGGTTGATAAAGTTTCCAAAAATGGCAACTAGTTCGTTATTATTTCTCGCCTGGAAATCTGCCCACGTAAAATCGTTATCTTTTGATTCTGGCGCATTGGCCGTCAAGGTGTATCTTAAAACATCTTGTTGATTTGGGAAATCCTCCAAATAATCTGGTAACCAAACCGCCCAATTTTTTGATGTAGAAAGTTTGTTGCCTTCCAAATTTAAAAATTCGTTGGCAGGAACATTGTCAGGTAGAGTATAAGAGCCTTCCGCTTTTAACATTGCAGGAAAAATGATGCAGTGAAATACGATATTATCTTTCCCTATAAAATGAACCAATTTAGTGTTTTCATCTTTCCAATAAGGTTCCCAATCTTTTCCTTCGCGTTCTGCCCATTCTTTAGTTGAAGAAATGTAGCCAATTGGAGCATCAAACCATACATACAACACTTTTCCTTCCGCACCTGCAACAGGAACTGGAATTCCCCAATCTAAATCTCTAGTGACCGCTCTAGGTCTTAAACCGTCATCAATCCAAGATTTTACTTGTCCATAAACGTTCGGTTTCCAATCTTTTTTATGACCTTCTAGAATCCATTCTTTCAAAAAGGCTTCGTGTTTGTCCAAAGGCAAAAACCAATGTTTGGTCTGCTTTAAGGTCGGAATATTTCCAGTAATGGCAGATTTTGGATTTATTAAATCAGTCGCATTTAAACTGCTGCCACATTTTTCACATTGGTCGCCATACGCTTCTTCATTGCCACATTTGGGACAGGTTCCTGTGACAAAACGGTCGGCTAGAAATTGGTCAGCTTCTTCATCATACAATTGTTCGGTCACTTCTTCAATAAACTCCCCTTTGTTATAAAGGGTTTTAAAGAATTCCTGTGCTGTTTCGTGATGAATTTTTGCAGACGTTCTCGAATAATTATCAAACGTAATTCCAAAATCCTCAAACGATTTTTTGATGATGGCGTGGTATTTATCAACGATATCTTGAGGCGACACACCTTCTTTTTTTGCTTTAATCGTAATGGGAACACCGTGTTCATCGCTTCCGCAGATAAAAGCTACATCATTGCCGGTTAAGCGCATGTATCGTGCATAAATATCCGCTGGCACATATACACCAGCCAAATGCCCAATGTGAATCGGTCCGTTGGTGTATGGTAAAGCTGCGGTAATTGTATATCGTTTTGACATTTTTTTGGTATCGTTTTTGAAGTCACAAAAGTACGCATTCTGAAAGGGATTTAGAAAAAAAATGTACATTTACGGTATGTCAAAACTTACATTAATTATTACGGCTTGTTGCTTGGTTTTTTTCTTTGGGATTGAAAATAGTTCAGCACAAAATGAGTCAAGAAAAAAATCAGAAAATACATTGATACAACCACCATATCTAAAAGTTGGCGATACGGTCGCAATTGTCGCGCCTTCAGGGATTTTAAAAGACCGTACTGACGAAATCGAATTGGCGAAAGAACTGTTAAGAAGTTGGGGATTGAATTATGTCATCGGGAAACATGTTTTCAGTAAAGGCAATCACTTCGCAGGAACCGATGATGAACGTTGTGAGGATTTTCAAAAAGCGATGGACGACCCTAAAATCAGTGCGATTTGGTCAGCTAGAGGTGGTTATGGAACCGTTCGGATTTTAGATAAATTGGATTATACAAAATTCAAGAAAAATCCAAAATGGATTATCGGTTATAGTGATATCACAGCGTTGCATAATCAAGTCCATAATGAAGGTTTTCAATCGATTCATGCGATGATGTGCGTGAGTTTGAGTGAAGAGAATATTGGTTTGGATGAAACAATTGCCTCTTTTAAAGATGCAATTTTCGGAAAACCATTGTCTTACACATTGGAAGGTTCAGACTATAATAAAGTTGGAAATGTTACGGCTCCTTTGGTGGGAGGAAATTTGACGGTTTTACACACGATGCTGGGTTCGAAAACAAGTATCGATGTCTCGGGGAAAATTCTATTCATCGAGGAAATAGGCGAATATGAATACCATATCGACCGAATGTTGCAAAGTTTGAAACGTGCAGGCTATTTTGACAATTGCAAAGGTGTGATTGTTGGAGATATTTCCAAGGTACGAAAGAACACAACTGCTTGGGGAAAACCTGTTCAGCAATTAATTGTGGATGCGCTTTCGGAATATGATTTTCCAATAGCCTTCAATATGCCAGCAGGTCATGAACGTGATAATCGCGCGATGATTTTGGGAAGAACTGTAGATTTGAAGGTGACGAAGGATAAAACCGAAGTGAAATTCCAATAATTGATTGCCAAATTCCAAGTGATTGCCTACTGAAGATTGCAAACTGAAGACTAAAAATATGGCAGACCACAACGAACTTGGTAAAATAGGCGAACAACTTTCAGCAGATTATTTGCTCGCAAAAGGCTATGAGATTTTAGCTAGGAACTTTATCTATCAAAAAGCCGAAGTCGATATCATCGCCAAATTTGAAAACATGATTATCTGCGTCGAGGTTAAGACCAGAAATTCAGACTTTTTTGGCGACCCTCAAGAGTTCGTTAAACCTTCTAAAATCAAATTGTTGGTCAAAGCGATGGATGCCTTTGTGATTGAAAATGATATTTCACAGGAAACCCGTTTTGATATAATCGCAGTTTTAAAGAACAAAAAAATGGAGCAGTTGACGCATTATGAAAATGCGTTTTATCATTTCTAATTCCACGAAAGCGGGGATCTCATTAATTGAATCAGATTTTTACTTATAAAAATTCATCTCATCCAAATACTCCCAAACATGTTCTGGCAACATTGGTCGTACATTTTTCCCATTTTTGATGGAATTTCGAATGAAGGTGGAAGACAATTCCATAATTGGAGCTGCCACATGATGAATTTTTGGATGCTCATCAAATTGCGTTTCGATTTTCCCTTCGGATAGTCTTGGATAGACATAAATATCGTGTCCTTCCAAAATCAATTCGTAATTTTTCCATTTATGGAAACTTTTCAGATTGTCTTCACCCATAATCAATGAGAACGTATGTTCTGAAAATTTTTCTTGGAGATAAATCAGAGTGTTGATGGTGTAATTGGGTTGTGGTAAACTAAACTCAATATCACTTGGCCGTAATTTGGGATACTCTTTTGTCGCGCGATACACCATTTCCAAGCGTTGTTGATTGTCCAGCATCGAAGCTTTCACTTTGAACGGACTTTGCGGTGTGACCACAAACCAAATTTGGTCTAAATCGCTGTATTCTGCCATGTGGTTGGCAATGGTCAAATGCCCAATGTGAATCGGGTTAAATGTGCCAAAATACAAACCGATTTTCATTCTTTTTCCTCTAAAAAATTAGAGACCAACTTGTAGGACTCTTCCAAAGCATGTTCTAAAGTATCGTTTACCACTACGACATCAAATAAAGGCGCAGTCGCCAATTCAGCCGATGCTTTAGCAATACGCATATTAATTTTGTCGGCAGTTTCGGTTTCACGCTTTTTTAAACGAATTTTAAGTTCATCGATACTTGGAGGTTTTACGAAAATCGCGATGGTTTGGTCCGGAAATTTACGTTTGATACGCAAACCACCAGAAACGTCAATATCAAAAATTACGTTTTTTCCATTGGCCCAAATACGTTTGACTTCTGTCTTTAAGGTACCGTAAAAATTATCGCGATAGACTTCTTCCCATTCCAAAAACTCATCATTCTTTATTCTATTTTTAAACGCTTGCGCATCTAAAAAGTAGTAATCCTTGCCATCCGTTTCGTTCTCCCGTCTAGCACGTGAAGTGGCGGAAATGGAAAATTCCAGGTTGAGTTCTTCTTGCTTTAGTAAATGCCTTACAATTGTGGTTTTACCAGCTCCAGATGGTGCTGAAAACACTATTAATTTACCTTTGTTGTCTAATTCTGTTATTTTTGTCACGAATATTGTTCGGTTTCTAATTTCTCTCTATTCTCTTCTCTCTAATCTTTTGTCTATCAAAGAACATTCAATAATTGTTCCTTAATTTTCTCCAATTCATCTTTCATCTGCACAACTAATTTCTGCATAGGCGCATAATTGCTTTTTGAACCGATGGTGTTGATTTCACGACCCATTTCCTGACCGATAAATGCAAGTTTTTTTCCGTTGGAGTCATCAGATTTCAGCGCTTTTAAGAAATAATCCAAGTGATTTTTTAAGCGTACTTTTTCTTCTGTGATGTCAAATTTTTCGATGTAGAAAACCAATTCCTGTTCGAATCTGTTTTCATCAACTTTTTCCTTTAGTTCGGCAACGCCTTTGTGCAAACGTTCTCTGACGCCTTCGATGCGTTCTGGGTCCATCGTAATGACTTGATCCAATAAATCGGAAATATTTTGCACACGATCAAAGAATTCGGACTCGAGACTTTTGCCTTCATCAAGTCTATATTGATGGATTTTTTCCAACGCCGAACCGATTTCTGCCGCAATTTCGCTCCATTCATCTTCATCAATCTCATCGCGTTCGGTCGTAACGGCGTCTGGCATGCGAATGGCCATTTTCAACAGTTCAATGTCATCGCCATCAACCACCTCTTTCAATTGTTTGATGTATTGTTTAACAACGGTTTTATTGATTTGTGTTGAGGTTTCCTCGCCAGTGATTTCCATATACAATGAAAAATCAACTTTACCACGCTCTAATTTTGAAGCAATCAATTTTCGCACTTCAAGTTCCTTTTCTCTGTAAAGAGATGGCATTCTAGCATTCAAATCAAGACTTTTACTATTAAGCGATTTGACTTCAATTGATATTTTTTTGGTCGGAAGCTGTATCACAGATTTTCCGTATCCTGTCATGGATTGTATCATGGACTTATTTTAAAAAAGTTGAACAAAGGTAATGAAAATGATAAGCTTAAACGAGTGTTAATTTGATTACAAATATTATGCATGCATAACAAAATTACTTAAATTTGATTTCTTAAATCAATCTACATGTATAAAAAACAATTCGAAATCCGCTGGAGCGACGTTGATGCAAACAGACATTTGGCAAATTCTGCTTATGTCAATTTTATGAGCCATACACGAGTCTCTTTTTTTGAAGACCATGGTTTTTCATTGAATAATTTGGCAAAATTTGATATTAGTCCAGTAATTTTTCACGAACATATCTATTATTTCAAGGAAGCTTTTCTAGGCACACCAATTACGGTCAGTCTTGAAATTTCTGGTTTGAGCCAGGACGGGATGTTTTTTAAAATCGTTCATAATATTTACGATAATAATGGGAAAAACTTGGCACATTGCGACCTTCTTGGTGCTTGGATTAATTTGAAAACTCGAAAACTTACTGCTTTACCTAAAGAATTTTTAAACGAAATGGAATCATTTCCAAAAACATCAAACTTTAAAGTGCTTACCAAAGAAGATACACGCAAAAATGCCGTGATGCCAAAGGATTTAGTCTGAGACTCTAGGACGCATGGTCACAAGATATACCCCTGTGAATATCAATGCTGACGCAATAATTTTGACAATGCCTAAAGTGTCGCTACCCATTAGGATGGCAAATATTCCCGCAATCACTGGTTGTACATAGATGAATATAGTGACTGTGGTCGCCTTCAAATGTCTTAATGCCAACGGATTTAAAAGATAGGTTCCGAATGTTGCACCTATAACCACAAAGAGCACAGAGAAGATTATGAAAGGCGAAAACGTACTAAATTCAGTGGCCATTACATCTGAATAGCCGAATGGAAGTACCATAAAAAATCCAAAAAGAAACAACCACTTGATAAATGTAAATGGATGATATTTAGTAGTTAATTTTTTGATAAGAATGATGTAAATACTATACGATACCATATTCATGAAAACGAAGGTGTTTCCCAGAAGCACATTATCCGCTGGACGGGTCGATTTACCATAAACGGTTAAAACGACGGCTCCCGCTAGTCCGAAAGCAACACCTAAAACCTTTAAAAAACTTACTTTCTCCTTTAAAAAAATCGCTGACAAAATAAGAACTAAAACCGGCGTTAATGTGACAATAACCGACGCATGTATGGGTGTCGTAAATTCCAGTCCTTTAAAAAACAATAGCATGTTGACAACCACACCAAAAATGGCTGCGATAAAGAATTTTATGTAGTCCCGTTTATCAATTTCTTCCTTGGGTCCCATCCAGCTGAAAAGCCAAAATAGCAGTGCAGCTCCACCAACACGCAATAAAATGAAACCATAAGGTGTGAGATAACCACCAGCCATGACATCTTTAGCAAAGGTATAGTTTAACCCATAAAGTAGTTGCACCATCAAAACAGCGATGATGGCTCCAGTTCTAACCTTCATGTATCGCCTGTTTTGCTGCTTCTACGTTTTTCGCACTATTGCCGATGAAAATTTGGTCGTCGTAAATGATGACAGGTCTGCTTAAAAATGTATAATGTTCAAGAATATATTTTTTGAAGTCTCTTTCAGAGAGGTTCTGATGTTTTAATCCCAGTTCCTTATATCGCTGTGCTCTTTTGCTGAATAAGGCTTCATAGCTTCCAGAAAGTTTATGCATTTCTTCCAATTGTTCTACAGTAATTTCTTCTGTTTTGATATCTAGAAGAATAAATTCTTTTGGCAGATTCAAATCTTTTAGGATTCTTACACAAGTACTACATGTTTTGAGAAAATACACTTTTTTCATGAGGAAGGAATTGAACTGCAAAGTAAACCGATTTGAAAAGATTTTTGGTTATTTTTAAACAAAAATATACGATTATGACTTGGGCTTTCGACATCACACTAAAAAGTAGAGCGATTTTAAAAACATTTATTGAAACCTATTCTTTGGAAGAATTAAATCGAATTCCCGAAGGATTCAATAATAATATTATCTGGAATATTGCGCATACCATTGCAGTGCAACAAGCTTTGATTTACAAATTGTCAGGATTGCCAACAATTATTTCACAAGAAATGTTGAGCGAATTTGCAAAAGGCACAAAACCAGAACGAAATCTGACACAAGCTGAAGTTGATGAAATCAAAGGATTGCTTTTTTCTACCATCGATAAAACAAAAGAAGATTATGAAAATGAAGTCTTCCAAAATTATCATGAATACACAGTGACCACCAAAAGCACTCTGACAAACGTGATGGAAGCCATTGAATTCAACAACTTTCATGAAGGCATCCATTTGGGCTATGTCTTGGCTCTAAAAAAATCTTTATAAATACATGGAATATTACTCGATTATATCTGTGTTGGTCGTATTGGCAGCATTTTTCGGATTCATCAATGCACGCTATTTAAAACTTCCAACAACCATTGGTTTGATGGTCATCACACTTCTGTTCACCATTGTTGTTTTAGTGATTGGGACTTTCAATGACACGCTATTGATTCAAGAACGCGAATTGATAAGGTCCATCGATTTTGAAACCGTCCTTTTTGATGTCATGTTGAGCTTTTTGCTCTTTGCTGGTGCTTTACATACCAATTTTGAGGAACTGAAAGTCCAGCGATGGCCAGTGCTTATTTTCGCAACAGTAGGCGTCTTGATTTCGACATTTTTGGTTGGAATAGGCATGTATTTCGTGATGCAATTAATGGGTTTACAAATCGATTTTATTTATTGTTTGCTTTTCGGCGCATTAATTTCACCAACGGATCCGATTGCCGTTTTGGGAATCTTAAAAAAAGCAAAAGCACCAAAAAAACTAGAAACAAAAATTGTTGGCGAATCCTTATTTAACGATGGTGTTGGTGTGGTCGTGTTCTTAACTATTTTTGCCATCGCCAAAACCCCGGAAGCAACCGTGGAGGTAATGGACATTGTGAAACTGTTTGGACAGGAAGTATTAGGCGGAATTGTCTTGGGATTGCTTTTAGGCTATGGAACTTACAAACTTTTAAGAGCCATTGATGATTATGAAGTTGAGGTTATCATTACGATTGCTGCGGTTATGGGCGGAAGTCTGATTGCACATTATTTTCACGTCTCGGCACCTTTAGCTATGGTGACTGCAGGGTTGTTTGTGGGTAATGATATTGTACGAAGCGCAAGTATGTCTGAAAAAACTGAAACTTATGTTGACCGTTTTTGGGAATTGGTGGATGTGCTCTTAAATACCGTTTTGTTCGTTTTGATAGGCATGGAATTATTGATACTAACGTTTGAAACAGATTATATCATCGCTGGCCTGATTGCAGTACCACTTGTATTGCTTTCACGATATGCATCTTTGTGGTTACCGATAAAATTCTTCGCAAAAAGACTGGATTTTGTCCCAAAAACGAATCTCATCATGACTTGGGGAGGCCTACGAGGCGGTATCTCTATTGCGTTGGCGTTGAGTTTGACACAGGACATGCACCGTGAAATGTTTTTGGTAATTACCTATATCATCGTTGTATTTTCTATTATAGGTCAAGGATTGACAGTTGAACCTGTCGTTAGGCGTTTGACCAAAAATTTATAATTCGATTTTGAGAAACGGCTTTGCGTCGTTATAAGGAATTGTGAATTCCGTGACACCTTGGGCATACGAAGCGATTTCATAAACATTATAAAGTAGAATGACGCCATCAGCGTTAAACCCAATATTTTCAGGTAAATGAAATGCTTCTCCGAAAAACATATCTTGAACCTCTTCATCATTGGAAAGCGGTTTGGTAGCTTTTTCAAAATATGGAATGGCTAATTTCTTGAAACCTTCTTCATCTTTGATAATGTCTTTTATTTTTAGAAGAACTCCGGATGTCTTATCAAAATTCAAGAAAGTCACATGACTGTTTCCGTGAGCACCTCCAGTATCTAAATAGGAATTGACCGTTACACAAAGAATCTTGTCTGATTCATAGTTCACTTCGCTTTCAATCAGAGCTTCCCATTCTTGAGTTGTGTCACTAAAATCTTCCTTGAAAGATTTGTACTCGTCATCAAATGCTTGGACAGCATCATTCAATCTGAGTTTCTTGTCTGTCTTTTCGCTCATATTGATTTCATTGGCCAAAAAGTTTTCAATGGTAGTATTGATGCTATTTGCTACGTCTTTATTACCTTCAGCTTTAGGGTAGCTAATGTTTATTTTGGCATTTTCCGTTTTTTCTATGTGCGTATCAGTAAATGTAACCGTTTTGTCTTCCTCACAGGAGAAAAACATTATAGAGATAATTAAAAGTAAAATAGTATTTTTTACAGAAGTAATGGAGTTGTTAAACATTGATTAAAGAGTTGAGTTGCTTTTGTAACCTTCCAATTAAAGCCTAAATTTATTGACCTTAAATATATTGGGAGTTTTCAAGAGCAAAAGTAAACTGTTTTTTTCGATTTCCACCAGAATAATATATAACAAAACTAATGAAATTTAACACAAAAACCATTCACGGAGGACAAGAGCATGATAAGGCTTATGGCGCCGTGATGCCACCGATATACCAAACAACAACCTACGCACAATCAACTCCGGGAGGACATAAAGGTTATGAATATTCCCGAAGTCATAATCCAACGCGTACCGCATTGGAGAATTCTCTTGCAAGCATTGAAAACGGTAACTATGGATTGGCATTCGGCTCTGGTCTCGCCGCCATTGATGCCGTAATAAAATTGTTGCAACCTGGTGACGAAGTCATATCCACAAACGATTTGTATGGAGGAACGTATCGGTTATTCACCAAAATTTTTGAGGGTTTTGGAATCAAATTCCAATTTGTAGGTATGAATAATGCTTCCGATATTGAAAAGTATATCAATAAAAACACAAAACTGATTTGGGTAGAAACGCCGACGAACCCAATGATGAACATTATAGACATCAAAGCAGCATCAACAGTTGCTAAAAAGCATAACCTATTGTTAGCCGTAGATAATACCTTTGCCACACCATATTTACAACAACCTATTGATTTAGGGGCTGATATCGTTATGCATTCAGCCACAAAATATCTTGGTGGTCATAGTGATGTGGTCATGGGAGCTTTAATCGTAAAGGATAAAGAATTGGCCGATAGACTCTATTTCATCCAAAATGCCAGTGGTGCGATTTGTGGACCACAAGATAGTTTTTTGGTATTGAGAGGCATCAAAACACTTCATATTCGAATGCAACGTCATTGTGAAAACGGGAGAGCCGTTGCTGAATATTTAGCATCACACCCAAAAATTGCAAAGGTGTATTGGCCAGGATTTGAAAATCACCCAAATCATCACATCGCAAAATCTCAAATGAATGATTTTGGCGGAATGGTTTCATTTACTACAAAAGGCAACAATTATAAAGAGGCTATCAGAATTGTAGAAAACCTCAAAATATTCACTTTGGCAGAATCCCTTGGAGGAGTAGAGTCGTTAGCTGGGCATCCCGCCAGCATGACCCATGCCAGCATTCCAAAAAAAGAGCGAGAAAAAACGGGTGTTGTGGATTCATTGATTCGATTGAGCGTTGGTATTGAGGATGAAGAGGATTTAATTGCAGATTTAAAACAAGCAATTGGATAGTGCCAAATAGTATAAATTAAAAAAGCCTAAAACTATTCATGTTTTAGGCTTTTTCAGTGTATAGTGGATTATATTAATCTAAATAATAAATATATCCAAAGTTTAACCACACTAACCAATCATTGGCTTTATTGGAAGGCAACTTATGATCTAAACCATCAACCTCGTTATTAAAGAAATATTGCCATCTTAAGTCGACCATCAAATCTGATAAAATGGTTAGCTTATAGCGCGTACCGACACTTCCAACGACGGACCAAGTGGTGCCACCATCAAGTTTAATAGGGTCGTCACCTCGCTGGCTGACCCAACTATTAAAGATGTTAGCATTATTGTTTATGTTGCCATCACCAAAAGTGGTTGATGCTTTTGGATTGTAAGAAGTAAAATGAGGTCCCAAACTTAAAAATGGTGCAAAGGAATATCTTGTCGCAGCAAAGGCTCTAATACTTTGTGGAAAAAATTCCAATTGCATTCCAATATCGAAATTATTTGCTTCTCCGGAATGTGCTCTCAATTTGTCGTATACCGGTTTAGGATTATCAGCCCATTCGCCAAAATGATTTAATTTTGTTTTGTTATAAGAAATCTCGCTTCTTAATTTAAAGTGATCATTGAAATAGGTGTCTGTAGAATAACAGTTACAATCCGCTCTGTAGCTAAAATTTATGTAATGAACTAAACCAATTCCAAAGCCTGTATTGCCAGAGTTGGTTTCAAAATTATTCCGAACGCCAAAATCTGACTGAAAGGCTACAGGACCAGCAATAACTCCAATTTCATGCGAAAACCCAAGTTGGGCGAATCCACTATTTATACCAAATAAAAGAAGTGATACAAATGTTAACTGTTTAAAATTAAGCGCCATATGGTTCTGTTTAATTGAGGCAAAGTTATTAACAAATATATGAAAACTCGGATAACTACCAAATAAAACAATAGTTTGGTGGGAATTAAGTTTGAAATAGCACTTTTATTGAGGTATCCTCAAATTCTGCTAGCCTCGATGAGAATATGAAAAATTATGCATATAAATTTTATAGATAATGTATCTTTGTGGCGGTTAATGACAAATTCTTATTTCAAAACATAGTATAAATGAAAAAACAAATAGACGCTTTTTTAGAACTTGTAAAAAAAACAAACGGGCACGAACCTGAATTTATGCAGGCGGTACATGAAGTGGCAGAAACGGTAATCCCATTTATTGAAGAAAATCCGAAGTATAAGGGTAAAATGTTATTGGAGCGTATGGTAGAGCCAGAACGCACCATCATTTTTAGAGTGCCGTGGCTGGATGATAAGGGCAATATACAAGTGAATAGAGGTTTTAGAATCGAATTTAATTCAGCGATTGGACCTTATAAAGGAGGTCTACGTTTTCACCCAACGGTGAATTTGAGCATTCTCAAATTTTTAGGGTTCGAACAAACATTTAAAAATTCTTTAACAACACTTCCAATGGGTGGTGGTAAAGGAGGATCGGATTTTGATCCAAAAGGAAAAAGTGATGATGAGGTGATGAAATTTTGTCAATCGTTCATGAATGAATTATTCCGTCATATTGGTCCAAATACGGACGTGCCTGCAGGAGATATTGGTGTTGGTGGTCGCGAAATTGGATTTATGTTCGGTCAATATAAAAAATTGAGAAATGAGTTTACGGGAGTTTTCACCGGAAAAGGTATTTCTTATGGAGGATCATTGATCCGTCCAGAAGCCACAGGATATGGATGTGTTTACTTTGCAAAAAATATGTTAGCGACAAGGGGTGATTCCTTTGAAGGTAAAACAGTAGTTATTTCCGGTTCTGGAAATGTTGCGCAGTATGCCTGTGAAAAAGCCACGGAATTAGGAGGGAAAGTAGTCACCATGTCTGATTCAGGTGGATATATCTATGATAAAGAGGGTATCGATGCTGAAAAATTGGCTAAGATCATGGATATTAAGAATGTTAAACGTGGGAGAATCAGTGAGTATGTCGACACCTACAATTCAGCAACCTATCACGAAGGTGAACGCCCATGGTCGGTGGACTGTGATATTGCACTACCATGCGCAACCCAAAATGAGTTGAACGAAAAAGAAGCAACTATTTTAGTGGAGAACAAAGTTCTTGCTGTGGCTGAAGGCGCTAATATGCCAACAACTCCAGAAGCAATTGCTGTGTTTCAAAATGCAAAAGTATTATTCTCACCAGGAAAAGCCTCTAATGCTGGTGGTGTTTCTACTTCAGGATTAGAAATGAGCCAAAACTCATTACGTCTTAATTGGACAAGAGAAGAAGTCGATGAAAAATTACATACCATCATGAATGATATTCATGAATCTTGTGTTAAATATGGTTCTCAAAAAGATGGCTATATTGATTACGTCAAAGGTGCAAATATCGCTGGTTTCGTAAAAGTAGCGGATGCCATGTTAGCGCAAGGTGTAGTATAAATAAAAAAAGGTAAAATAACAAAACTCTCATAATGCATAATTATGGGAGTTTTTTTATTGAAGTATATATGATTAGTTGTTATTTCTCGTTAGTTATAAATATCTTTGATCTTTATTAAGCATGCAATGTTAAAAAAAATTACTTTCTTCTTTATTTTAATATCTTCTGTTTTTAGCCATGCTCAAGATTTTTCAAGTCTGTGGCAAGGCTACTTTTCGTATTATGACATCAAAGATATCGCTCAGAGTCAAACAGAAATTTATGCTGCGTCCGAAAATGCAATTTTTAAATATGATTTAAATTCCAATGAATTGCAAACTATAACTACAATCAACGGATTGTCAGGCGAAACAATCACTACCATTCATTATAGTTCTGACTATGAATTATTGGTAGTTGGTTATCAAAATGGACTCATGGAAGTATATTCTGAATCTGACGGCTCCATTCTTTCCGTAGTTGATATACTCGAGAAGGAAACGGTTGCACCAAACAAAAAAATAATCAATCATTTCAATGAATATGATGGACTTATTTACATCTCTACAGATTATGGAATTTCAGTCTATGATTTGCAACGCTTGGAATTCGGAGACACTTATTTTATAGGGAATGGCGGAAGTCAAATCAGCGTCAGGCAAACAACGATTTATGATGATTTTATTTATGCTGCTTGCGGCGATAATAATGCTGTTAAAAAAACCGGTATTAATAATCCAAACATCATAGATTTTCAGCAATGGCAAACTCTTGATTTTGGGAATTTTCTTGCAATTCAATCAGTCGACGATAAGTTGTTTGCGATAAAATCCACTAACATGATCTACGAGATTGTTGCTGATAATTTCACATCATTACTTACATATAGCGAAGCGCCTGTGGATATGAGAACTGTGAATTCTAATCTCATTGTTACAATTCCTAGCAAAATATTTGTCTACAACAGCACTTTTAACCAAATCGCAACGGCGTCTACAACAGCAGAATATACGACTCAATTTCGAGCAGCAACGATAACAGATACAAATATATATATTGGAACCAGTAGTTTTGGTGTCCTTACAACTAGTAATTCCAATCCTGGCGACTATGCTGTGATACGACCAAATGGACCCTTACGGAATGACACATTTAAAATCAATGCTAGCAACAATGAAGTTTATGCTACTTATGGAGATTATGATGTTTTCATTAATCCATATCCATTACGCAGCTATGGATTTAGTCACCTTGTTGAAGAAGAATGGATAAACACTCCTTATGATAGTGTGTTGAACGCAAAGAATTTGAGCGACATTGCCATAAACCCATTTAATCCGTCTCAAGTTTTTTTGAGTGCTACCTTTAATGGCCTTTTAGAGGTCAACAATGGTGTACCAACAATGCTCTTTGATGAAAATAACAGTGAACTAGTTCCAGCTATGGATCCTCGATCTACCTATACAGACTTAAGGGTGGCTGGTTCTACTTTTGATCGAACGGGATTGCTCTGGACTATGGTTAGTTTGTCAAAAAGACCATTAGCTTCTTATAATCCAGGTACTCAACAATGGCAAACTTACAGTTTTGAAGAACTCATACCTTCTCCAATTGATGACGAGGCTGGTTATGGAAGTGATTTAGTGATTGACAACAATGGCACCAAATGGACCACCAGTTTAAGAAACGGTGTAATTGCTTACAATGAAAACGGAGGGGAAAATAATATAAAAAGAATCTATAGTGCAGAGCAAAACATGCCAGATGTTCAGGTGAAATCTCTAGCCATAGATAACAGAAATCAGTTATGGATTGGAACTTTTCGCGGATTGCGAGTGCTCTATAATACATCCAATTTTTTAACAGACCCTAACCCACAAGCTAGTGAAATCGTGATTGTTGAAGAGGGAGTGCCCAAAGAGTTGTTATCATTACAATTTATTACAGATATCAAGGTCGATGGCTCAAATAACAAATGGATTGGAACAGACGATTCGGGAATCTTTTATTTCTCACCGGACGGTCAACAAACTATTTATCATTTTACAACTACTAATTCACCTTTGCCTTCCAATCAAATTAGGGATATTTCAATCGATTCTCAAAGTGGAAAGGTTTTTATTGCAACCAGTAAAGGATTAGTGTCTTTTTCAGCGGGTGGATCTAAATCGGAAGATGAGCTTGCCAATGCCTTTGTATATCCCAATCCTGTAAGACCAGAATATAATATACTAGGCTCTTCAAGTTTAAATGACATCAATATGGGTGTAAAGATTAAGGGTCTCACTGACAACGTGAATGTCAAAATCACGGACATTGAAGGAAATTTAGTGGCAGAAGCTCAATCTCGCGTCAATCTTCGTACCTCAAGTGCTGGTTATAATTTTGCAATTGATGGCGGTACAGCTATCTGGAATGGCAAAAATCTTGGGAACAATATCGTGGCCTCAGGAGTATACCTTATTCTAATCAATGACTTGGATTCTTTTGAAACAAAAATTCTGAAATTACTGATTGTTAGATAAACTTTCAAAACAATGCTCATATGCTAATCAAAACCAACGGCATTGTACTATCCAAAATAAAGTATCGTGATAATGATCTCATTGTGAAGTGCTATACAAGTGAGAGAGGCATCGTTAGTTATCTATTAAGAGGTGTTTTGAACAGCAAAAAAGGCAATGCCAGAGCAGCCTATTTTCAACCTTTGTCGCAACTTCAAATTGAAGAAAATTACAAAGCTAATCAGTCTCTCCAATTCATTAGTGATATCAAATTAAGCACAGTCTATAAAAGTCTGCATTCGAACATTCCAAAAACTGCTATCGTCATGTTCTTGTCGGAAGTTTTATCGTCAGTTTTAAAGGAAGAAGAACGCAACGACCATTTATACGATTATATTGAAACGTCCCTATTATGGCTAGATGCTGAAGAGAGCGTTACGAATTTCCATTTATTGTTTCTGCTCAATCTGACTAAACATTTGGGTTTCTATCCTGATACTACCGGAATGGAGAATCCATTTTTTAATCTTAACACAGGTGCATTCGAACTAAATTCTCAAAACTTATATACCATTTCGGAAGAAAATTTAAGTGTTTTAAAACAGTTGTTGGGCATAAATTTTGATGCATTGCATACCATAAAACTTAATTCAAAGCAGCGACAATCCTTCTTAAATATGCTATTGTTATATTTTGAGTTACATCTTGGAGATTTTAAAAAGCCTAAATCTTTAGTTATTTTTAACCAAGTTTTCAATTAAGGTTTACCAATTTTTATGAAACAGTGTTTACTTCTAATTTCTTTGCTTCTAATTTCAATGACACTTTCGGCACAGAAAGTAAAAATTATTGAAAAGGGATCCAATCTTCCCATACCAGGCGTAGCTGTTTTTAATGAAAGTAGATCTGTCATTGTAACATCTGATATTGATGGCATGGTTAATTTAAATAAATTTTCTGTTTCAGAATCTATTTATTTTCAACAACTTTTTCATGTCACAATTGTTTTAACGAGAGAGGAAATTCAAGAAAGTAACGGAATAGTTGTAATGAGTTCCAAAACAGAGGGACTGGATGAGGTGGTGGTGTCGGCATCCAAATTTGAGCAAAGCAAACGGGATATTCCACAAAAAATACTGAATATCAGTGCAAAGCACATCGCATTCTCAAATCCACAAACGAGTGCCGATCTTTTAGAAAACACAGGAAACATTTACATTCAAAAAAGTCAATTGGGAGGAGGAAGTCCGATGATTAGAGGATTTTCAACAAATCGTTTGTTAATCACTGTCGATGGTGTGCGAATGAACAATGCCATTTTCCGGGATGGAAATTTGCAAAATGTGATCTCCATTGATCCTTTCGCCATTCAGAATACGGAAGTCACTCTTGGTGCCGGATCAGTAGTGTACGGTAGTGATGCGATTGGGGGCGTAATGAGTTTCTTCACTCAAAAACCTCAATTGTCCTATTCGGATTCTCTTTTTTTTAAAGCGAATGCTCTGGTAAGATATGCATCTGCAAGTAATGAAAAAACGGGTCATATAGATTTGAATGTTGGTTTGAAGAAATGGGCCTTTTTGACTAGCATCAGTTATACCGATTTTGACGATTTAAGAATGGGTAGTAATGGCCCCGAAGATTATATCCGACCAGAGTATGTTGAGGTGATCGATGGGGTTGATACAGTTGTATCAAATCCGAAGCCGTTGGTACAAGTGCCAACAGGATATGATCAGATCAACTTTATGCAAAAAGCACGCTACGAATCCTCCGATGATTTGAGTTTTGATTTGGGATTATATTATTCAACCACGTCCGATTACTCTAGATATGATCGATTGATTCGTTACAGAGGTGATAATTTGCGCTCTGCGGAATGGAATTATGGTTCACAAAGGTGGTTTATGGGGAATTTGCAATTGACCAAGTTGAGTAGTAATTCCAATTTATATGATAAAATACAAGGTACGGTTGCGTATCAAAATTTTCAAGAAAGTCGAATGGATCGTGATTTTGGAAGTGAAATTCGCAACATTAGGGAAGAAGCAGTGGACGCCATTTCCACAAACATTGATTTAGAAAAGCAATTAGGTGCCAAAACAGAATTATTCTATGGCGCAGAATATGTGTATAATAAAGTCACCTCCACCGGAGATGAAGAGAATGTGAGTACTGGTGCATCAGCTCCGACTGTTTCAAGATATCCTGATGGATCGGATTGGCAATCGATAGCAGCCTATTCAAGTTTAAAATATAAGCCAAATCCAAAATTCATTCTTCAAACTGGTGTGCGTTATAATCAAGTTTTGGTCAATGCGGATTTCGCGGAAAACAATCAATATTTAAATTTACCATTTGACACCACAAAAATAAATGCTGGTGCTTTTACTGGGACAGCAGGTATCAGCTGGTTGCCTAGTGAAATGATGGAATGGAAATTCAATCTTTCCTCTGCGTTTAGAGCGCCAAATATTGACGATGTTGGGAAAGTGTTTGATTCAGAACCAGGTTCCGTAGTCGTACCGAACAATGATTTAAGACCAGAATATGCTTATGGTGGCGAACTAGGCCTAAAACTGAATTTCGATAATGTATTCATTTTAGATATGGCGACTTATTATACATATTTAGACAATGCCTTGGTAAGACGTGATTTTAACCTAAATGGAGAATCTGAAATTTTGTATGATGGGGAATTGAGCAATGTGCAAGCGATACAAAATGCAGCCAAATCGAAGATTTATGGTTTTGAAGCAGGGATACAAATCAAGTTCTGTAAGCAGTTTAAGTTAACCTCTCAATATAATATTATTGGTGGAGAGGAGGAGGACGACAATGGCGACATCAACGCATTGCGACATGCAGCTCCAAATTTTGGGAATACTCATTTAGTCTGGCAACATTCTAGATTCCAAATTGACGCCTTTGCAGAATATAATAATGAACTCTCATTTTATCAATTGGCACCTTCAGAAACGGAGAAAGATTATATCTATGCTTTGGACGCTAATGGAAATCCGTTTGCCCCTTCATGGTACACTTTCAACTTAAGAACGCAATACGTATTATCAGATGCTGCAACTATTGTTGCAAGTTTAGAAAATATTACAGACCAACGGTATAAACCGTATTCTTCTGGCATTGCTGGTGCAGGACGAAATTTGATTGTGTCTTTTAAATATAGCTTATAACGTTTATGTGTATTAGCTTTTAGTGCTTTTATTCCTATTAATTATTCATTTCGTTTTCAATTTCGCATTTTTTTTTAAAAACAGCAAGACAATTCAGTTCGATTTTGATTGATAAATTCTGCTGTTATTTATTCATTAACATAATTATCCGAAACCCATAAAGTTCCTAATGGTTCTACTGGACTTAAACCACAAGCTTCAGCTTGAGCAATACTATCAGGGTCATTTATATCAACTATAATTGAATCAGGACAATCGTTATCATCTGATGAACAGTTAAAAACTGTAAAAGTAAGTGTGGATAGGATAAATAATCTAAATATTTTATTCATATATTAATTTTTAGTTATCATTTAGTTTTTCAGCATTAAAGCAAACAATTAATAAAGCCAAAATTCACAGTAGAAATATAATCCTAAAAAAAAGCCTCAACAATTAAGTTGAGGCTTTTTTTTATCTAAATAACAACTCGAGGGAATTTTACTTGCGTTTTACTGCCTTCTTCGTGATCACTTGTCCATTAGATAGGCCAACCTTTGCCATATATGCCGCTTGACTTAAATTGGACAATTCATAGATTTCTGTTGAATTCTGTCCTTTCAATTGATATAGACTGCGCCCGATCATATCAATAATCTCAACAGATTTGATATTCAAATCATTTCCAACACTAAATTTGACACGTCCATCGGCAAGTTCGACAATAGTCAATCCGCTTGGACTTATTTCATTTTCAAATACCGAAAGGGCTTGGTCCTTAAAGACAATTTCAAAACGAGAATTGAATTCACCTACTTCGGAGCTAAATACATAATCGCCAGATGATAGATTAAAAGTCACATTTAGTAAATTATCTTTCAAATAAACGGTATTACTTGTCAAAAATACCCCCTGAATCTCAGCGATCGAAAGTTTATAGGAGGTTGGTTCTGTTATAGATGTATAGAATCCTAAAGGAATGATTTCATCTAGATTTAAGCTATTGGAGTCCTTGCCTTGAATTGCGTATTTTCGATCGTTTGCACCATCTATAATAGTGTACAAAATAGAAGCCACTCCCGAGGATAGATTCCTTGTAGCATCATAAGCCATACCATCATCTCCATCCGTGGCTCCATCGACATAAGCAACCAAAATTTGATTAAAAACACCATTATTTGAAGTCAAATTGATCCAAAACTTATCTGATAAATTGCCAGTTCTAAAAAATTGATTATTGCTCGAGGTGTCAGCCATCCTCATGTCATTATTGAAAGTGACAGCACCATTAGAAAGGCCCTTTACAAAGAAACTTTGACCCGAAGGAATAAAATTACCTGATGCTGGTGTAACCCCACTACCACCAGCAACATTTCCACTGAATCGATTGATGATCGCATAATCATCACTAAAGTTTTGAGCTTCATTTCCATTGTTAGTGTCGGAAGGTGGAATAGTTGAATGAGACCAGAGATAAGCAGCCCCATCAATAAAGGACGAATTGGCATCATACAAATCATTAAACGATATTGCACTAGGATATGGATTTCCAATCAAATTCCAGTCGTTATCGCCATTGGCACCATTCCAGAATACGGGAGTGGTTAACGTTCCTGTATTGTAGGATCCATTAAAAGTGACTTGTCTTGTTCCTGGAAACATCCCTGAATTAAACACGGTCGCAGCAAAACCCTGACCTGGAGCCATTATCATTGATCCCGGAGCTAATTGCCAATCATCGCCATTGTCATCAATATCATCATTACCAGGTATCATGGCATTATTATTTCCTGTTTCGGCAAAAACATCTAAATAATTTGCCGCTTCATAGAAAAATCTCCTGGAGGCTGGGGCAATATCGATGGCAGCTGCAACGGTAGTTCCAAAAACAGGAGAACTCCAATAGGTATAATCGTACCAATTATTTATAATTGACGTTGACTTGAGAACGCTGGCACTTCCACCTGGGTTGAGCACAAATCCATTATTAAAATCCGCACGTTGAACAAAAGAACCATGTGTCTGAACACGAATATCACCATTGATTGTAGCAAAATTTTCTACCTCAACATAAGTGCTATTATTGATATCCAAAGTGTAAGTAGGGTTAATATACAGTTGACACGCCTCAAAACTTCCATAAGTAGCTGTATCATAATCATCATTCAAAATCACTGTCGTTGAGCTGCTAGGAGCGGTATCTAAAGCAGTGCCTTCATTCCAATTCCAATGGCCACTATCCCAAGTCGCCGTATCAAGGATTGTAGAGCTCAATATAAAGTTGTCCAAACCGGCATTGTCATTTGCGGCATCGATATCGGCATAAAATATAATCTCCAATAAACTGATAGAATTTGGAATGTTAATTAACACCTCTGTCCAAGCATCCGTATCTGCGGAAATGTCAACGATACCTTGAGGAATTCCATCATAAAGTAATTGGTATTCAAAAGTATCGCTTGTTTCAAGTTCAGTCGTATAATAGTTAAATGAAAGTTTTACGTTGGTATAGGTTGAAATATTAAAATTGAAACTTAATTCATGTGTTTCGTTGGTATGTCCAGCTCGTTCCAAATCAGTTATGCCCCAAAATGAGGTGCCATTTTGTGCCGTAGCAATGTTAGATAAAGAATTGGTTACATCCCAATAGGGTGCTAAAGGCGCATGAACAGCAGTATATGCCCAAGTATCAGTCACACTCGATTCAAAATCCTGTGCTGCAATAATTGCTGTGGTGGTATCGCAATTTGAAACACTTAACCCAGAAAAATCAATCGTACAGCTAGATTCACTGGCATCATTACTATTGACTGTTAAGGTATCTAGAAACAACCCTAAAGCTGTAGGATTAAAACGAATGGTGATATCTTGAAAACTTGCAGCGGGAATTGAAAAAGGAGTTGCTGGAGGAGCCACCAAACTGTATTCAATACCAGTGGCAAACGCAAGTGAATTGATTTGTAACGGAAGGTCGCCAAGATTTCGCAGTCTCAACACAACATCTGTGTTCGTATTGACGATTTGATTGCCAAATTCATAAGTATGCCCACAATATACAATAGTTCCGATTGGAAGTTCTAATTGAAGTTCCCGATCTGGATGACAACTACTAAAATGATACCCAAGTTCAGAAACGCTATTGATAGGGAAGGATAACCATTCCACATTAGGGCTAAAGACATCAGTCCCATTGGCATCACCAACTTGAACAGTACTTTTTCTTATTAACGTTTGGTCTAACGTACTTGCGCTTCCTCCTGTCCATGCGGTACCGGGATTAAAACCAATTTGTCCTATGACATCGATTATTGTTGTGTTGTTAACCAATGCAACAGCATCATTGCCATTAAAAGTAATTGTCGATAGAACGGTAGATGCTCCGCCATAAATTGTTGCATTAGTATTCCTATAAACTCTCGTGGCACCATTAGCTAGAGTGCCACTCAAATCTGCAGATGCGAACCCATTGCTCCCATTACTATAAGTTCTAATTTTATAATTTGCGAGATTTACGCTTACACCTGTGCCATTAAAAATCTCGAGATACTTGTTGTTTCCAGAACCTTCAACATACTCTGAAATAATCAAGTCAGAACAAGGTGTATTCGTCACCGTAAGTATGCCACTATTGTAGGTCACTGGATCCCAAAAGTTCCCCATATTATCTTCATCGATACCTCCATAGCTATAGATACTGCCATTGAGTTGCCAGCGACTGGCATAATAATAGGTTCCGACTGGTAATGTGGAACCTATTTCTGCAGAATATTCATCATTTTGAATTCCGTTACAATCGAAACAAGTCGGGTTGTAAGCAGCAGGCACCCAAGTCCATCCGGTTGGATTCCAAGGCTCATAATCTACACCAGTCGTGTTATATCCAATCCATGCATTTAATCCTGCACCTTGTCCTACGGCATCAGTAACACCAGGTTCATGACCTTGGGTATATACTGTGAATGGGTTTCCTGCAGGAATAATACCAGTTTTAGGAAACTCTACATTGCAAAAATTAACCTGATCAGCTGTCACAATAAGCTCAACAGAATCGTTGTTCCAGATGCCTCCTGTACCACCATAAACAAAACCGCAGCTATTCAAATTAAAACGACTGGCATAATAGTAGGTTCCTGGAGCCAAACCAGATCCAATTTCTGCCATATATTCATCATCATTTCCAAACTGACCAGTATAGTTGGTTGCTGGAATCCACGTCCATTCTGGCAAATTTGGATTATTATCGGTTGTATTATATCCTATCCACGCTGATATACTCGGGTCTGCACCTGCTACAGGTGTTACACCAGGCTCATAGGTACGAGCATACACATCAAAATTACCTCCATGCAGAATATTTTGAGGTGACGCAGTTGGAAACTGTACATTAGCCCACTCTACAAAGTCTGTACATGCATTGCCGCGAATTACAATATCATCTATTCTAAATTGCTCCGAAGTTGTATCTCTAAATCTTAACGTAGTTATAGTGTTAGGTACAGCGATGCCAGAAAACAGATACCAAATGGAAGTGCCACTTCCAATAGGCAAAGAGCCCCATGATAAACCTGTAAAAGGGCCAGCAGGGCCAGTAGTACTATATTCGACTATTAAACTAGATCCGGTTTCTGCACTGGCGCTTTTTTTAAGGCCAAATGACAGGGTAACACTGGAATAAGTGCTGGCATTCAAGCCGTCCATTATAAAAGTTTCCGTATTGGCATTTATCATAGCGTTCCAAGTTCCAGAAGCACCAATGTAGTCTGAAGGCAAGGTGGTTCGCATATCGCCACTACCGGAATAGGTTAACACATCCTCGTTAAAACGGTCATTGGTTTCATGAGTTGCAATAGCGTTACCTGATGCTCCTCCTGTACCATTATACATCGTTTCATTATAAATGGTGACCTGCCCAAACCCAGACAAAATAAAGCAAAACCATGTTAGTACTACGAGTGAGTATTTTTGAATCATAGGGAAACTAATTTAAATTGCAATAAAGCAAACATGCAAATATACGTCATATTGGCTAACATTCAGTTGATTACCTAATAATTTATCAACAGGTTAAAGTGTCTAAATTAGACGTTCAACGGCCATTTTCTAGAAGCTTATTCGACATTAAAATGAAAAAACTCCGACTTTTTTAGTCGGAGCTCTCGCTTTTTTCTTTCAGTAAGTGGACTAATTAGTTTCGTTTCACAGCACGTTTAGTAATCACTTGGCCATTCGACAAAGTCACCTTCGCTATATATGCCGATTGACTTAAATTAGAAAGATTATAAATTTCAGTATTGCCATTGCCTTGTAGCTTGTATAAAGTCCGTCCAAGCAAATCAATGATTTCTACAGATTTGATTTCTAGCGAATTACCAACGACAAATTTTACCTCTCCGTTTGGAAGTTCAACAATCGTCAACCCACTAGTTGGAATTTCATTTTCTATAACCGAAAGAGAAGTGTCTCTGAAAACAATCTCAAAACGCTCATTGAATTCTCCGACACTCGAACTAAAAACATAAGCGGATGCGGATAGATTGTGAAGCACATTTTGCGTGTTATCTTTCAGATAAACGGTATTGGAATTCATAAATTCACCTTTTAAATCCGCAATTGATAACGTATAAGTTGTAGATTCAGTGATGCTCGTATAAAAACCAATTGGGATTATTTCATCCAAATTCAAACTGTTTGGGTCCTTACCTTGGATGGCATATTTTTTAGACCCATCAATCAACGTATATATGATGGACGCAACACCTGAAGATAGATTTCTAGAGGCATCAAATGCCATCCCGTCATCACCATTAGTTCCGCCATCTACATAAGCAACCAATAGTTGATTAAAAATACCATTATTTGTAGTTAAGTTCACCCATAAACGATTTGGTTCAGGAGCCACCACAGTTCTAAAAAATTGATTGTTACTTGTCAAATCTGCCATACGCATCGCGTTGGTAAAGGACGCACCTCCATTCGCAAGTCCTTTTACAAAGAAGCTTTGCCCAGAAGGAATATAGTTACCCGCGGCAGGAATCACACCATCGCCCCCAGCGGTGTTACCACTAAAGCGACTGATGATCGCATAATCAGCAACGTTGAAATTCTGTGCCTCATTTCCGTTATTGGTATCCGTTGGAGCGCTCGCTTGAGACCACAAATAGGCAGCACCATCAATTAAGGAGGTATTACTGTCATAAAGCATATTGAATGAAACAGCAGAAGGGTAGGGGTTACCAATTAAATTCCAGTCATTATCGCCATTGTTTCCATTGTAAAAAATAGGAGTTGTGATAGTTCCTGTATTAAAAGGACCTGAAAAGTTGACCTGCCGCGTTCCTGGGAACATACCAAAGTTCGTAACAGTGGCAGCAAATCCTTGTCCAGGCGCCATAACCATTCCGGCGGGTGCCAATTGCCAATCGTCACCATTGTCATCTACATCATCATGGCCTGCTACTGCAGCGTCGTTATTGCCCGTTTCGGCAAATACATCAAGATAGTTGGCAGCATCATAATAAAAACGCCTATTGGTCGGTGCAATGTCAATAGCGGTACCCACTGTAGCTCCAAAAACCGGTGAACTCCAGTAAGTATAGTCATACCAATTGTTCACAGGAGCCGTAGATTTATTAACGCTCGCACTACCTCCCGAATTTAAAATAAACCCATCCGATAAATCGGCTCTCTGTACAAACGAGCCATGCGTTTCCACTAAAATTTCACCCTCAACGGTTGTATAATTTTCAACTTCCACAAAAGTGCCGTTGGCAACACGCAATAAATAATTGGCATCCACAATCAATTGACAGGCACTAAAACTGATTTGTTGACCTCCGGCACTAGTGTCATAGTCATCAGAAATAAATGCAATTGTACCACTATCTGGAAATGTGGGAAGCCAATCTGTTCCATCCCAAGTGGTTTTTAAAATCTCTAACTGTGCTGCATTGGATACCGTAGAGCAACCACCACTTTCGGTTACTTCGCAGTAAAACTGATAGCCATCATAGTTGTAAAACCCGTTAGTCAAAGTAAGTTGATTCGTAGTTTGCCCGGCTACTGTGGTTAAAGGTAAATTTGTTGCATTTACAAGGGTCCACCCACTGCTAGTACCGTTATTGAAATACCATTGGTAGGTTAATGCCCCGCCATTTCCTGCAGATGCTATGGAAGTAAATTGAGCTTCCTCACTGCATCCCGTTACATCTGAAGGACTTGAGATTGTCGGGAAATAACTGCTAGCACCAGTGTAATTAAATATCCCCAGATTACTAGTGCTTTCGGATGAATTATAAGTCCAATCACTAGGGTTGCTATTGTTGTTTGGGCCAGAAGTAGTCGTGTTTCTTCTTGCCACATAACCTACTTCAGAACTTGAACTAGGTACTACGTAAACATCAATTAAAGTGGTTCCTTGATAAAGATGGAAAATATCAGCACCATTAAAACCACCACAATTGTAATTACCTCCAGTAAAACTACAATCTATATCATAGGTAAAATTCTCACTATAGTCCGAATCTGTGTTTCCAGGCGAAAACACTTCACCAACAAGAACAGCGTTATTGGCAATTGTAGGTTGTGAACTTGGAAAAGTATATAAGGTGTAATTTCCTGTACCTAAATCGCCAGTGTCACCATAGCGCCTAATAGAATAATTTGATAAGTTTTTGCTGCTTCCGGTACCATTGAACACTTCAATATATCCCAAACTACCACCATTACTATCATATATTTCAGTCATCATTAAATTGTTAACGCCACCACAAGAACCACTATTGTCAAGTATTGTGAAATCAGAGGTAACAACTGAACATCCGGTTTCTTGAACACTGATAGGTCCTGTAATACTGCCAGCTGGTACTTCAACTACTAATTCTGTCCCAGTCTGTGAAATATAATTCACAACAGAGGTACCATTAAAATCTACAATAGAAGATGCCGTGAACCCTGTCCCTGTGATAGTCACATAAGAACCAATTGGTCCTGATGTAGGAGCAAAGCCTGTAACGCTATGTGTAGGCACACAAGTCGTATCACAAAAAACACTAAAATCATCCACGTATATTGTGGCCGCAGTTCTTCTGATCTGAATTCGATTAATGCTTGGGTCATTAAGATCTATGGTTCTCAATTGTGTAGTAGTATTTATGCTAAAAGGTGAGCCAGGAGCTGCTGTCCAATTATTTCCACCATCTGAAGAAACATTCACTTGATAAGCACCACTGCTGGTAGAGCCAGTGATGTTGAATGTAATATAATCAACAATTTCTGTAAGTATAGGTGAAATAATATTTGAGTTTGTGGCACTTCGCAATTGAGCGGAGTAAGAACCAGAAGTAACCCCAGCATTGCCTCTGATCACATTTGTCAATTCCCACGAACCTGAATTAAGAGTAAAAGAAGCTGTACTATAGCTAGTTGGTAATCCAGATTCAAAATCTTCTTCCAAACAAGGCCCAACATAAACAACGAAAGTTACACTAACAGTATGTGGTGCATTGATGCTATTAAAAGTGTAAGATGAAGGCGAACCAACTGATACACCATCAACCAGAACATCATCAACAATATACCCACTTTCAGGAGTAAAATTATAAGTTTGGTTACTTCCACAATTTACAGAAGTGCTTCCATTCGGACTGATTGTACCGTTAATACCGGCAGATGCGGTAATATTATAAGTTCTAGTACTATAAATCGCAGTAATAGTATGATCAGCAGTGATATTATTAAATGTGTAAGTAGTTGCGCTTCCTGCGTTAGCGCCATCCACAACCCAATTTGTAAAGGTGTGACAAGCATCGGGAGTAACAGTAAATGCTTGATTAGACCCAGAGGTTACACTTGTGGTCCCTGGAGAAATAGTTCCTCCTGTAGCTTGGGTGACAGTAATTGTCGGGCCTGATGGTGCGGCTAACTTATATAATTGTAATTCCTGTTGGCCGGTATTGCCATAAGCAGCAAATCTTGGAGCTCCTGCGTTATATGATAATTGTCTTGCAGGTGTTCCAACATTATTAGCGAAAAATGTACCACTAGAGTAAGAAAAGATCCAACGATTGCTATTCGCTGGAGTTGTTTCAATCGAAAGAGAGTTTGATGTGCCTCCATTATGGCCTACATATCTATCTAAAGTTTCATTATAAATAGTACGTCCAGATCCATTAGTTTCTATTAACCAAACATTATCCGCAGTAGGGTTTATTATATCATTTGCGGACGGAGTTACTGAAGCACTCAAAAAATATCCAGTCGCATCAGTACCGTTCCTACCATTTGTCATCAAAAACGCATCAGTTTCATTGGCAATGATATAATAGCCGTCGGTAAGTGCTGCAGCAGAGTTGATTTTTGTAAACGTACCAGTACCAGAATATTGGCTAAATCCAGAAAAAACAGAGCATAGCACAGCTATTAATACGAGGGAGTATTTCTTAATCATAGGGGAATTTTTATTTTTGCGATAATCCAAACATGGCAATATAGCGCATTTAACTTTTTTACTATTCGTTTTTAATTCTGTGTTATTAACAACCCATCCTAAAATGTAATTCATATACGAAAAAAAATATCTATTGGACGTCTAAAAATCAATAGATTACATAAGTGTTGAGTAGTTGTTAAAATCTTTTAAAACGAACGTTGCAAAGATAAACACGCACACCTTTTTATAATAGGTTGTTTGTGTTATCATTTTGTTATTAATTTGTATCATGAACTCTTCCAAAACCTACACAGTCCAAGAGGCGCAATCCAAATTGGAACACTATTGCAGTTATCAGGAACGCTGTCATCAGGATGTTGTGAAGAAATTAAAAAAGATGAATATGGTGCCCATTGCCATTGACACAATTGTGGTGCATCTACTTCATCACAATTTCTTGAGTGAAGAACGTTTTGCAAATGCTTTCGTTAGAGGAAAATTTAAAATCAAAAAATGGGGCAATTACCGTATCACAAGAGAGTTGAAACAGAGAGAGATTAGCAAAGTATTGATCACTTCTGCCCTAAAACAGATTTCAAATGCAGAATATTTATCTACTTTTCACGAATTGGCTGAAAAGAAAGCCGATTCAATAAGGGAGACTAACAGTCAAAAAAGGAGAAAAAAACTCGCTGATTATCTTTTGTATCGAGGGTGGGAAAGCCATTTGGTGTATGATAAAGTGAATGAACTAGTTTCATAAATCACCAATGAACGACCTCTCAAAACGTCAGATCGCTTAAAATCATTCCGGGTCAACACAATGTAATTATAGTAAAAACAGAACCTATATACGGGCTTTATACTGACTATGTGCTGACTTTATGCTGACTTCATACTGACTTTATACTGAAAGTACCTTGAGACATCTTCATACCCAAATAGTGCCATCATGAGCTGAGATTATACATCCATTTGTACAAATTTGATAAAAAAAAACCAGCACCACCAATTAAGACAATGCTGATCTATAGGTATAAAAAAGGGTTTTACAGACTAAAAACTGCTCCAACGTTCACCACAAACTGATTATGAATAAATTCTGCCGGTGTTTTGTCGTTGGCATCATATCTTGCCAATGGAAATACAGCTTCTGTGAATACTCCAAACCCTTCAGAAAAGAAATAGCGAGCACCAACGTGACCACCAAAATTCTTTAGACCAAGGTTCAATCCTGGATATAGATCAAAATTATCATCAATATTCAAAATACTTCCCAAATGTGCATTGAAGCGACCCTTTATGTCGAATCTATCTCCAAAATCAGCATCTATGGCATCGTTTACGCTTAAAGCATAAGTTGATGAGATACCGACAGAAATGTTTTCTCCAAGTCCGTAATCATAGCTGACATTAATACCAGTAGCCGCGTCTTGAAAATTGGCACCTACTTGGAATTTATTATCCATACTACCTTTAAAAGCTTGTGCATTGACAAATGATACACTTAAGATTGTAAATAATACTAGTAATTTTTTCATGATAGAATTTTTAAATTAAAATCGGGTAAATATATTATAAGTTTTTAAAAGTTAAGTCTTTTATTTTAAACTCATATTCGTGCGTTTTACGGCTTCTTCGTTTTTCCAATCAATCCATTTCTGGCCTTTAATACGACGCATCGCATTGTCAAAATGACGTAGGAAGAATATATTGTAGATGGCATGTCCAAAATTCATTGGATTTCGTGCGATGGCACGCAAGCTCATTGAGAAGCCCGGTGTTAGATATTTCATATAATGCCAATAACCTTCTGGCATATACAGTACTTCACCATGTTTTAATTCGGTCACGTGTCCTTTTGCATGCTTGAGGGCTGGCCACTTCTCAAAATCTGGATTTGAAAAATCGATATCTTCCCGAGTGATCAAGGAATGTGGAATCTTATAAATATATTTATTCTGTCTTTGGTCAAAAAGGATACAGAGCTTCTTTCCCTCAAAATGAAAATGGAAAATATTGGCAAGGTCAATATCGTAATGCATAAACGTATGTGAATTGGTTCCACCAAAAAACAACATCGGTAAACTTTTCATCAGTTTCAAGCCAAAATCTGGATATGAATAATCTTTTTGTAATTGTGGTACTTCCTTTAAGGCATTCCAAAGAAAAATACGAAATTTTGTAGGTTCTCGCTTTAACAGATCGATATAATTCTTCATCTTCATTGTAGCGTGGGGTTCGTTAAAACCGTCCTTGTAATCAACAGGTCTATCATCATAGAGCGGTACGATTTTCTCTCCGACCGTTTCTTTCATATAGTCTAAAGACCATTTTTTATATGCGGGCCAATCTTCAATAAATTGCTCAATAACCACTGGCTTCTGTGGTTTAAAATAATGTTTTAAAAATTCCTCTTTGGTTATAGTTTTTACTCGGGGAATGTCTTGCAGGTCTAATGCCAAGGTTCAATGATTTTAGCTTGTAAAGTTAAGAAAACGTTACTTAAATTTTCTAAAGGAATGTTAAATATTTAGGTGTGAAACCAATTCGTGAGGCCCTTAATGATGAGTATTAACTTATTGAATATTAACAACTTGAATCAATTGTTTTCATGCGCAGTTTTGGGTTTTTAAGAATTTTTAATCTCATTAAAAACCCCTTTATTGAAACAGAACATATCTTGGTGGCACCAATCCATTCAATCTCAAAGACACTAACATTTGCGCTCTGTGATGTGTAATGTGGTCGGCAAGCAACATGAAAATTTGCCGTTTTGATCGGGTTAATCCAAAATAATCCATTTCGTCATTTAATTTCTTAACGTCGAAATCTTTGATCAATTGGATAGTTTCATCAAATGTTTTGTTGACCGTGGCAATCATCTCTGCTTTCGATTTATTATCAACCTTAAAAATGGTATCCGTTTTCCAATCCCTGGATTCACGTCCTCCCAACAACGACTGACTATGCCAATCCATTGCATAACCAATATGCAAAAGATTTTCTGCAAACGAAAGCGATTCTGGTGACGCTTTAAAATTATAGGCGTCTTCAGGCATCATTTCTGCTACAAGGACTAAATACTTTCGAGAATTTTCTAAACGTTCCAAGTAGTCCTCAATAAAACGCTCGTCTTGAGCAACTGCTGGTGAGGTGAAGGTACAGAACATTATTAGAATAGTTAAAATAGGAATGTTCTTCATGGTTATGAGGTTTAGTCTTTATGCTAAATGAGATTTAGAATCTGAAGAATTTCGATACGTATTTATAGACATTCCAGATTAAAATTAGAAAAGCGGATGTGAGCAATATTCCTACGTAGGTCTCCATATCAAAAAGTCCTATGATACCAATTGAAACAACATAATAGATAATTGCTGTAGGAATACCTACCAATAGAACACATATTCCTACAGCTAAAATGCTTCTCATTATTTTTTAATTTCCTTGGCTTGCTCTGCATTCATTTCTTTAGCTTCCGAATCAGCAATGTCTTTTCCTTTTAAATATTCAGGCAATTCCATTCCAGCCATGTTGAACATCTCTTGCAATGGTGGTACTGATTTGTACATTCCTGAAAGGAAATTGGCAGTTGATGTTTTTCCATCTTTTCCTGACCCATTTTCCCAAACGGTTACTTTATCAATTTTTATATTTTTGATGGCCTCCGATTGCATTCTTACCAAATCTGGCAATTTATCTGCAATTAAAAGTAAGACAGCATCTTTGGAATTATTACCAGCAGCTTTGACGATTTGATCCAAACCAGCAGCTTGTTTCGTCAAAACTTCAAAAAGACCTTGTGCTTCCGCTTGTGCTTTGTATAAAATGGCATCGGCTTCCCCTTTAGCTCTACGTCTAATGCGTTCTGCTTCTGCTTCTGCATCGATTTCCACTTTTTGCTTATCGATTTCCGCAGGTACAATGACATCTGCCATTTGAGACGAACGCTCACGCTCGGCTCTCGCGATTTCCGCTTGTTTTTCGGCAGCGTATGATTCTTCCAAACCTTTTGCTGTTTGAACTTTCTCTGAAGCCGTTGCAACGCGTTCCGCCTCGGCTTCACGTTGACGTCTTAAGGAATCTGAATTGGCTACAGCAATTTTTGCAGTATTTTCACCTTCTACAGCCTGCGCATTGGCCGCAGCAACTTGTGAACGTTGATCTTGTACAGCATTCGCTTCACCAATCGAGCCATCTCTTACTTTTTCGGCAACCGATTTACGAGCCGCATTAATGGCATGGGCCGCAGCTTCTTTACCCAAAGCCTCAATGTATCCAGATTCATCTACGATATCGGTGATATTTACGTTGATCAATTTCAATCCAACTTTCTTCAACTCGGATTCCACACTTTGTGAAATGTTGGTCAAAAATTTATCTCTGTCATTGTTAATTTCTTCAATATCCATAGAAGCGACCACCAAACGCAGTTGACCAAAAATAATTTCTTTCGCCAATTCCTGAATGTCTTGCATCGCTAAGCCTAACAATCGTTCCGCAGCATTTTGCATCACACCAGGTTCGGTAGAAATACCAATGGTAAAACGAGACGGTACGTTCACACGAATATTTTGTTTTGAAAGTGCGTTTACCAAGTTCACCTCAATGGACATTGGTGTCAAATTCAAAAATTCATAATCTTGAATGACAGGAAAGATGAAGGCAGCGCCACCATGGATACATTTGGCCGACTGTCCACCGCCCACTTTACCATAAACAACCAAAATACGGTCAGAAGGGCAACGCTTATAGCGTTTGATCAATACAATGAGGAATACAAATACAAAAAGTATTGCCACGATGACTGCGATTGGCAGTCCTAAATTAAATGTCTCTTGTGTTAGCAGGAAGTTCATAAGTATCAGAATTAGTTGGGTTAATTGGTTTTATGGTTTGATCAACGATTAATATGCCATTACTGGTGACATCGACGACCTTGATGATGGTTCCAGATTTAAGTTCGGTAAAGGAATCAGTGAGAGCATCCAGCTCGCGAAGTGTGCCTTGAACTCTAACGCTAACTTTTCCCATTCTTGAACGATTTTCTCCTATGGTTAAATAGACTTCGCCGACGGCATCAAGTGCATTTTTATAATTTAGCGTGCCACTATCAGCTAATTTTTTCATGTAATGGAACATTGCAGCCATAATGAACATCATAATAAGACCAGAAATTACAGAAACCACCACTGTCATTGGTTTCGAAACGCCTTCGCCTATACAGGCAATGCCACTCCAGCCAAAAATGGTGAAAAAGCCAATCAGATTCTTAAGCGATATAAATTGAAATTCAATTCCAGTGTCCGCTTCAATGCTAGTATCTACATCGCCGAAATCGTCTGCACCATCCATACCCATAAGCGTTGTGATAATGATGAAGACGAAAATTACGGAGCCAATCAAAGCGATGACCCAATAAAATTTAGAGAATAAATCTAAAGCTGAAAACCATTCTATCATGGGTGGTACGTATTGAATTAGACTTGTAAGATAAACGCTTTCATTCTAGTAATCAAAAATAGGAGCGCTTATATTATAGGTAGATGATTTTTTTAATTTGTTACAGTAGCGTCGATAATTATTTATTTCGTTAAAAAAACTGAATAATAAAATGGTTTGGCAATACCATTAATTGGTGATCATACATATGTTAATTGTAAATGTTGTCTTTCCAAAAAACAGATGGGTGTCTTACAGATGCTCAATCCTTGAAGTTTGAGCATAAACATTTTTATCAACCCATCTATGATTACCTTTTACGGAAGCGTCTAATAAATCGATTTGCAGTTTATTCGCTATTTGATAGGCATTATCTATGGCGTCACTGAACTTGTCTGTCGCAAATAGGTTCACTATCTTATTTTTTTTATACCATAAATTCACTTCGAATAACTCATTTTTTTTAAATACTGAAATATATTCGAGATCTTCCAAATCCTGCCATTTTTCCTTATAACTGAATAAGCCGATTTCATAAGCATATCGAATTTTTAAATTCTTAAAATCCAAGTAAATGTAATCTCTGATTATGATTGGTAAAATTGTGAATAACAAAATCAAAAAGAGCAGCCCCAAATACATGTAAATTCTCGGCATATCGATTGGAGCTAGAACTCCGCTCACTTTTTGTCTATGGAAATAGAGTATCAAAATGATGAACAATCCACATGAGATAGAAAAAACCATTCGCTTCAACAACGAAATTTTCGGTTCTCTAATAATCAATTCATCTTCAAACATTTCACAATTATATGAAATGAGCAATTCAAAAAAATTTCAAAATATTATTGTTTTTCGATAATTTTTATATATTTGTTATTGATAAACGATAATTATATGAAACGGAACATACTCTTTAAAACCTTGGTGGATATCTTATTTATTTTTCAGGCCATCGGAATCATCGGTCTCTTTTTTGTGATGCCCTTGGGAGTTGCACGAATAAACATGGTAGATATTCCAGTAACCGAATGGACATGGATTTCTTGGGTGATTCTCTTGATAGGTGTCATCGGTTATGTGATTTTTGTAATGGGGCTTTTTCACTTGAGAAAGGTAGCGAGACATTTATTATCCAATAAATATTTTGATTTAGTAGTTGTGAAACATTTAAAAAAATGCGGTCGTTATTTTGTTGCAACTGGTATTTTTAGTTTTGTTGTATTTATTGCATTGTGGATTGTGAAGCTTACAATAAGCCGTATTTCACTATATGATTCTGATGTTACGCTTTCACTATTTATGATCATGATAGGACTGTTTTTTATCATTCAAAGTGAAGTAATATTGAATGCAAAGAATTTTAAGGAGGATAGCGAATTAACAATCTAAAGATGTCCATTACAATAAATCTTGATATAATGCTCGAAAAACGAGGAATGAAAAGCATTGAACTTGCTGATATCATCGGAATCACGACCGCAAATCTATCCATTCTTAAAACGGGAAAAGCACGGGCGATTCGGTTTTCAACTCTAGAGGCTATTTGCGAAGCATTAGATTGCCAACCAGCAGATATTTTGGAATATATTAAAGATTAAAAACGGGGTAAATTGTATATTTGAGATTAAAAATATCCATTCATGAGTCGTTTTATAAGTTTACTTATCTTGTTTTCACTTTCAGTAAGTCAAGCACAAATATCTTCAAAATATACAATTTCATTCGAAAATGCTGTGCATCACGAAGCAAACATTCACGCTACCTTTTCCAATCTTAAAGCGGATGAAGTTGAATTTACGATGGCGCGATCTTCCCCTGGCCGTTATGCCTTGCATGAGTTTGTGAAGAATGTCTACAGCGTAAAAGTAACGGATGGCAAAGGGAAAAAATTAAACACAACACGACAAAATCCTTACGCTTGGAACGTCAAAGGGCATGATGGGACGATCATCGTTACCTATTCTCTATTTGCAAATCATGGCGATGGAACGTATGCGCAAGTTGATGAAACCCATGCCCATCTCAACATGCCAGCAACATTTATGTACGTTCCGGAATTGGCTGACCAAGAAATGGAAGTGACGTTCAATGTAAGAGAAGATTTGAGCTGGAAGATCGCCACCCAATTAAAACATCAATCTGGAAATACTTATTATGCCAAAGACTTGCAATACTTTATGGACAGTCCTGTAGAAATTGCAAATTTTAGAAAGCGTTCTTTTAAAGTGAATGACCAGACCATCAATTTGGTTCTGCACGACGATGCCGCATCTGATGAAGCTTTAGACCGCTATTTTGAAAGCACTAAAAAAGTGGTTTTGGAACAGGAAAAAATCTTTGGAGAATTACCGACTTTCGATTATGGTGATTATACATTTTTGGCCTGTTATATGCCAAATGCGACAGGAGATGGGATGGAACATCGTAATTCGACAATGATTCCAAGTACAAGGAGTTTGTCTTTTGGCGGCATCGAGCAAAATATCGGAACATTGGCGCACGAGTTTTTCCATTGCTGGAATGTCGAACGCATCCGTCCGAAAGACATCGAACCTTTCGATTTTCAACGTGCCAATATGAGCGGCGGACTTTGGTTTGCTGAAGGTTTTACCAATTATTATGATGCGCTTTCGCAATGTCGAACAGGTATTTGGAGTCAAGATTATTATTTTAAGGACATGACAAGAGGCTTCAACTATGTTTGGACAGCTCCAGGTCGGCAATTTTTTAACCCAATTGAGATGAGTTATCTGGCGCCATTTAATGATGCCGCCAAATCTATTGATGAAACAAACTTTGAAAACACCTTCATATCTTATTACAGTTATGGGGAAATGTTGGGATTGGCTTTGGATTTGTCGTTAAGGGAAAAAGACCTCAATCTCGATGATTTTATGAAATTGATGTGGAAAGAGTTTGGAAAACAACAAAAATTCTACAGCATAGAAGACTTGCAGAACACATTGAATGCATATGCAGGAAAGGAATTTGGCGATGCATTTTTTAATAATTACATCCATAAAAGTCAAATGCCAGACTTCGAACGTTTGTTTCATCAAGTAGGTGTGATTTTAAAAACGACTGATGAAATCACATTTGGAGCTTCCGTAAGAAATCAGAAAATAATGAGCAATCCGAAAGTTGGTTCGGCATCGTACAAAGCAGGATTTCAAGAAGGAGATAAGTTGATTCGTGCTGGTCTGATTTTTTTGGAAGGGAATGAAAACTTCAGTTCAATATTAAATAATTTTAAAGTTGGAGATACCATTCCAGTTGTTTTTGAACGATTTGGTGTTCGTAAGGAAACCATGCTTCCAATTGAAACACAAGCAACTTATGAAATTTATATGATGGGTTCAGATTCGAAAGAATTAACGGATCAAATGGAAAAGAATCGTGCCGATTGGTTGGATTCTAAATTATAGAAAAAGTAAAAACGTCATGCTGTTGGGCATGACGTTTTTTATATTTCTAAAGTTGAAGGAATCAGTCAACCAATACAATTACTTTATTGTCTTTCATTTCCAAAGTACCACTGTTGATTGTTAAGACCCATTTTCCCTCTTCCTGTGTGAATTTAGACTCATGACCATCAGCAATTGTCGCATTGCCTTTAAATTTTACTTTGCCTTGAGTTAATAACGATACAATAGGGGCGTGATTGTTCAACATCTGGAATTCTCCATCAACACCTGGTACAGTTACACTTTCTACTTCTCCGCTTACCAATGAAGCTTCTGGTGATACGATCTCTAAATACATCTTTTTTAGTATTGAGACATGAGATGTGAGACATGAGATAAAAGTCTAATATCTCATGTCTCACATCTCACATCTAATTTACGCTTCCGCTAACATTTTTTCTCCAGATTCAATGGCTTCTTCAATAGTACCTTTAAGGTTGAAAGCAGCTTCAGGTAAGTGATCTAATTCTCCTTCCATAATCATATTGAATCCTTTGATGGTTTCTTTAATATCAACTAATACACCAGGAATACCTGTAAACTGTTCAGCAACGTGGAATGGTTGGGACAAGAAACGTTGTACACGTCTTGCACGCCCTACAGCCATTTTGTCCTCTTCAGAAAGTTCTTCCATACCAAGGATGGCGATGATATCTTGTAATTCTTTATAGCGTTGTAATAACTCTTTTACACGTTGTGCACAGTCATAATGTTCTTTTCCTAAAATATCGGCAGTCAAGATACGTGATGTAGAATCCAATGGATCCACAGCAGGATAAATACCTAATTCCGCAATTTTACGTGATAATACGGTTGTTGCATCCAAGTGGGCAAACGTTGTTGCAGGAGCAGGATCCGTTAAATCATCCGCAGGTACGTAAACCGCTTGTACAGATGTAATTGATCCACGTTTTGTTGAAGTAATACGCTCTTGCATCGCACCCATCTCTGTTGCCAAAGTTGGTTGGTAACCTACAGCAGAAGGCATACGACCTAGCAATGCAGATACTTCAGAACCCGCTTGTGTAAAACGGAAGATATTATCTACGAAGAAAAGTACATCTTTACCTTGTCCTTCACCAGCACCATCACGGAAATATTCTGCAATAGTTAATCCTGATAAAGCCACACGAGCACGCGCTCCAGGAGGCTCATTCATTTGACCAAAAACGAACGTCGCTTTTGATTCTTTCATGATGTTTTTATCAACTTTAGATAGATCCCATCCGCCTTCTTCCATAGAATGCATAAAGTCGCCACCATATTTGATAATTCCAGATTCCAACATCTCTCTCAAAAGGTCATTTCCTTCGCGTGTTCTTTCACCTACACCAGCAAATACTGATAATCCACCGTGACCTTTGGCGATATTGTTAATCAACTCCTGAATCAATACTGTTTTACCAACACCAGCACCACCAAAAAGACCGATTTTACCACCTTTTGCATAAGGCTCAATCAAGTCGATTACTTTGATTCCTGTGAATAAAACTTCAGTAGAAGTTGACAAATCTTCAAATTTTGGTGCTTGTCTGTGAATAGGTAAACCAGCGTCTCCAGCTTTAGGAAGATCACCTAATCCATCAATAGCATCACCAATGACATTAAACAAACGACCGTAAACATCTTCACCAACTGGCATTTGAATAGGAGCGCCTGTTGCTACCACTTCTGTGCCTCTGCTCAATCCATCGGAAGAATCCATCGCGATAGTACGAACAGTATCTTCACCAATGTGAGATTGAACTTCTAGGACTAAAAGAGAGCCATCAGCTTTCTTGATTTCTAATGAATCGTAGATTTTTGGAAGTGTAGAACCAGCTTCAAACGCAACGTCGATCACTGGACCAACGATTTGTGCAACTTTACCTGTAACTTTTGACATTACTTATCTGTTTAATGTTGAATTGAATATTAATATGAAAAGCGCTCTTACTCAATCTAATCGAGTACTCCGTTTTTCGCGCTGCAAAGATATATTTTTTAATTTAAAATTAATGGCTATTTTTTTGTTTTTTGGACATAAAAAAACACCCTCATTCTGGTGTTCAGAATGAAGGTGCATTTTAATATTTATTGCGATTTTTAATTTATATAGAGTCCAGTATAATCAACAGCGTCAACTGTAGGTAAATTCGAACCATATTTCGCATTGATAATTCCGATCATTTGATTTGTAATTACCGCGTAACCTCTAGGTGATGGATGAACACCATCTAAAGAAAATGTACCGCCTGTAACATAAGCTGCTGTTAAAAAAGCACTTCCAGATTGAAAGCCACTTGTTGCAACGCCATTAAAGAAAGTGTTCACGTCAAATAATGCCAAATCATATTGTGTAGCTAGACTGCTTATTGTTTGGTTAAATGTCGCTGTTGCATTTGCTATTTCAGTCTGTTCCGAGGGTAAAACCACCCATTTATCTCTTAAAGGATAGGTGACTCCGTTAACCGACAACTGACCAGCAGTAGCTGCAGGAACACCGGCCGTTACTAATTGTGTATAATACTCTGTATTTACAGTCGCAATTACTGAAGATACTGGTAATACCAACAAGTCGGCAGATGTAGCTTGTCTAGATTGCGCAAATTGATTTGCTAATAAACCAGCAGTCAGAGGATCCACACCTCCACCTTGCAATACTGCATTTAATTGTACCGAAATATTAGGTAATGTTTCATCAAAAATTACTACAGGACTTGCCGCTGTTTCGGAAAAGATAATCTGACGTTCAGGCATTCCTAAAAAAGCAAACGCTTGATTTAATGGAGCAAAAGTAGCATTCAAAACTGGGATTTGCGGTGCAAAATCAGGATTTGCTGGACTCAAAGGAGCAAATGGCACTGTAGTGAAATAGGGTGCATCAGTCACGTTAGGAATATTGCTTATGATACCTTTTCTATTGCCAGCAGCCAATTGACTTACTATTGAACCCATGGCACCATTGAAAGTGGCGGTGTCAGTGATAGGGTTCGTTCCGTCACCACCAGTTGTTGCATAACCTAACACATCATTATTTCCAATCCACAAAGAAAAGAACGTTGGATTTAAAGCCAAAGCATCCTCCAAAACTGTTGCATTGGGAGTAGATGCCATTCTTATGAAATATGGATTTGCATTAGGGAAATTTGCGATATTTCCATATCCTGGAGCTAATAAATGAAAACTTTTGGCACCTGGTACTCCCATATTATTATAGGGTCCTGGATTAATATTCGTAATCTCTGTAGTTGAACTACCGGTTACAGGTACTGGTGATTGAGTTGAAGTATTAAAAATCAACCTCGGAGGAAATGAATTCGCTCCCGTTGTAGGGTTGATTACTGGATTTCCATTTAATAAAAAACCACCCACATTATCATCCATTAATGGTTGTGTAAATTCACCGCCACCAGCCAAGGCAAATCGCTGTGATAGTATGTTTGGAAAAGAGGCTTCTTGCCCTCGCACAAATAAACTACCATCAGAATAACCTGCAGTCAATGAGTTTCCGATAGCCACAAATGTGCTAAAATCTGCTGTTCCACTAGTATAAACCGGAGATGGGCCAGCAGTAACTGGATCTTGCACTAATGGATCTGCAAGCGTGTCATCCTCACTTTCACATGATGTAAACCCTATTAAAAGGATGGCTAAAAGCCAAATATTATTTATTTTCATAGTTATATTTTTTATTGATTTATAGTCCAAGATACAAAGTATTGAGCGCCCACTGCTCCAGAACCTGGCGCACTAACATAATCATGGGCTAATATATTAGCACCTCCAATCTTGAACGTTGATTTTATAGATTTAACAGTATAGTTTATTTGAGCATCTATGATGTTTTTTGCAGGCAAGATTCCATCTGCAAAAGTTGATTCCCATAAATAAGTGTCATTCCATCTCCAGTTTACATTAAATCCAAAATTTTTAAACAATTCTGTTTTACCAAATGATGCTTTTACCTTATGTTCTGGTGTGTTAAAGTTAGTTTCAAAATCAGGATCTTGCGTTTCGTCATAATCTAGTTTTGCATAAGTATAGCTTAATCCGATATCAAATCCATTAAATATTTTTGTATCCACACCTATAGATGCGCCATAAGAGCTGATTTTAGCATTGGAATTAGTATACGTTTGGTAAGCTTGAAAATCCCCATTTTGAAGTGCTAAAAGTGACAAGGCGTTATCTCCTACAGTACCATAAAGTGGTGTCAACACTGTTCTGTTCGAAATAAAATCTTCATAAGTATTGTAATATCCACTTAAATCAACAATGAACTTCTGAATTTTACCCCTGTATCCAACTTCGTAAGCTGTGACTTTTTCTGGCTTTACCAATTCTACGTTAGCAGCTGTTGGTGCTCCTGCATTTACGGATGCCAAACTAAATGCATTATTGTAAGCATCACCACCATCTAGTTGAACTGTAGTTCCACCTGCAATCACTTGACCCGCGGTACTTAATTGAGAACTTGTCGCTGTATAACGGGTTAGGTTGTCTGGAGCAGACCCTACTAAAATAGCACGTCCTGCATTTAAACCGATAAATAAATCTTGAGTTGTTGGGTTTCTAAATCCTGTTTGGAATGAACCACGAACATTATGATTATCGTTTTGATCGGCCGTATAGTTAAAACTTACTCTTGGTGAAACAAAGCCATCAAAAAATTCAGATTTATCATATCTTACTGAACCTGTAAGTTTTAATCTGTCATCGATCAATTTTTTTTGAATTTGCGTATAGGCACCATACTCGTTGTATCGAATCGGGCCGTCATTATCCGTATAAATTGTCCCTTCAGAGTTTAGTGAATATTGTCTGAAAGATCCACCTACCATGATATCTGCAAAATCAATTAGATGTGCTAGATTGTAATTAGCGTCAGCATGATAGATTTTAGAATTGTCCGTAAATTTGGAACCTGTTTGTAAATCGCCGTCAGCAGTAATGGTTTCTAAAGCATTATTAAATGCTTCTGTCCCTGGAATAAGTCTTCCAGTGTCCGCTGCTGACCTTGCTGCAGCGTGAGCAGCGGCCAGGTCTGTCGATGTAGGATTGTCAAATATTCCTTGCCCAGCAAGAAAACCAATAAAGTTTTGAGCATACTCTGTAAACCATTGTGTATCGCCTTTCCAAGCACGGTTTACATTTATGGCTGTAAATCTAGTATCATAAGAGTTTCCAGCTTTTTCAGCAGTGGTATAGACTCTTGCAAAAAAGTTTTTGTTCTTAATTTCTAATTTATGCTGTTGCATAAAGAAGTCAGTGATGGAATACCTATTGGCACCTTGATAAATCGTGTTTCCTCTACCAAATTTGGAATTTAATATAATCTCAAAATCATTTGCCCAAGGTCTAAAATGAAGAGCAAAATCAGCTTTTAAGCTTTCTGCGCTATAATCCATCAAATCACGTTCTTCATAACCTGTTCTGCTGATAGTTGAAGCACCATAATTTGTTAAAACAGGAATAGGCAAAGCACCTGCTGCAAGCGCATCAAAATCCAATCGTGTGGACACTTCATCGCCATAGATATTTAAACCATCATAGTTAGGATCAGTTCTGGTAAGTCCAGGATTGTTATAATCTGTATAATCCGTAGCAAACCATTCCGTTCCGTTTAATAAAGATACGGAAGCTTTTGCTGCAAATTTATCAGAAAATGCTTCTGCAACTCTAATTCCGACATCATAAAAATTGTTGTCTCCAGCATTCTCGCTAGAAGTGATGCCTGTTTTAGCATAAGCGCTAATTCCCCGATGATCGAATGGGTTTTTACTGGTCATAAACATAATACCATTAAAAGCATTTGCTCCATATAGTGCCGAAGATGCACCAGGTAATAACTCCACAGAATTAACATCCAATTCAGACATGCCCAATAGATTACCTAAAGCAAAGTTTAAGGCTGGTGACGAGTTATCCATACCATCAACCAATTGCATAAACCTGTTATTTGCAAATGTGGCAAAACCTCTTGTGTTTACAGATTTGAAGGTTAAACTGTTGGTGTTTAAATCAACACCTTTTAAATTTTCTATACCATCAAAAAACGACGGTGCAGAGGTGTTTTTTATTTCTTTAATACCAAAACGCTCCACAGTCACAGGCGATTCAAAAACGCGCTCGGGTGTTCTGGAAGCAGAAATAACAACTTCATCCAAAGATGTCCCTTCCACAAGTGTAAAATCCAATGTTTGAGGGTTTGATGTGACTTCCTGGGTTTGAGACTCAAATCCAACACTACTCACGGTGATTGCGAATGGTGGAGATTGATTGTACGTCAACGTGTAGTTACCGTCAAAATCAGAGATGGTACCAGTTGTGGTGCCATCAATAATGACATTAGCGCCTGGTAAGGGCTGTCCACTGTTGTCGGTGACCGTACCTTTTACTGTTGTCTGCGCAAACGTTGTAGCGCAACAAAACAGCATCATAATCTTAAATAATGTTTTCATCTTCGGGAATTAGTTAAATTTAGTAGGGCAATATAAATAATATTATGATACTATTAACAAAATATCGCAAAAAATTATGCGTGCATAGTAAATATTGATAATAAAATGAAGATATATTACATAATTCGTAATTTATTAAAAAAAAAGCTCTCATATTAGGAGAGCTTTTTGTGTGTTAGTTATGATTTGTCCTTGTATAGAGAACTATTCGACTGTTACTGATTTGGCCAAGTTACGCGGCTGATCCACATTCTTTCCTAACATCACTGCAATGTGATAGGACAACAGCTGTAAAGGTATCGTTGTGAGTAATGGTGATAACGCCTCCATACTTTCTGGAACTTCGATAACATGATCTGCCAATTCTCTTACGCTTACATCACCTTCAGTCACTATACCAATAATTTTACCTTTACGGGATTTGATTTCTTGTATATTGCTGACAACTTTTTCATAATGTCCTTTTTTCGTCGCAATGACCACAATCGGCATATTTTCATCAATTAATGCAATTGGTCCGTGCTTCATTTCGGCAGCCGGATATCCTTCTGCGTGGATATAGGAGATTTCTTTAAGCTTTAAAGCTCCTTCCAAAGCAACTGGGAAATTATAGCCTCTACCTAAATACAAAAAGTTGCGGGCATCTTTATAAATACTGGCGATTTTCTTAATATGCTCTTCAGATTCTAGTGCCTTTTTAACTTTCTCTGGAATCATTTCCAATTCCAATAAATGTAAGCGGAAATCTGAACTAGATATTGTGCCTTTTGCTCTAGCCAAACGCAAAGCCATCAAGGTTAAAATGGTTATTTGTGTTGTAAATGCTTTGGTGGATGCGACGCCAATTTCGGGGCCAGCATGTGTGTAAGCTCCTGCATTGGTTTCTCTAGCGATAGACGATCCCACCACATTACAAACACCAAATACGAAAGCGCCTTTTGATTTTGCCAACTTAATAGCGGCCAACGTATCTGCTGTTTCTCCGGATTGTGAAATGGAAATTACGACATCTTTTTCCGTAATGACGGGATTTCTATACCGAAATTCAGAGGCATATTCTACCTCAACTGGAATTCTGGCAAGGTCTTCAAAAATGTACTCTGCAACCAATCCAGCATGCCATGAAGTTCCACAAGCCACGATGATAATGCGATCGGCGTTGAGGAATTTCTTCATGTTATCTTCAATGCCAGCTAACTTAATGATGCCTTCATTGACCAACATTCGACCTCTATACGTGTCTCTTATGGCGCTCGGTTGTTCATAAATTTCCTTAAGCATAAAGTGATCGTAACCGCCTTTTTCAATTTGCTCAAGATTTATTTGAAGTTCTTGTATGTATGGATCTACAAGTGAGTCATCTTTTATTTTTCGGATCTTCAGATCCTTTCCTCTTCTGATGATCGCCATTTCTTCATCTTCTAGATAAATGGCATTTTTAGTATATTCTATAAAGGGAGATGCATCACTCGCAATGAAAAATTCATCATCACCTACTCCGATAGCTAACGGGCTACCCAATTTTGCAACGACAATTTCATTGGGTTTGTTCTTGTCGAATACAGCTATGGCATATGCTCCTACGACTTGATTAAGCGCGATTTGGACGGCTTTTCCAAGTTTTAAATTATCACTTTTCATAACGTCTTCAATCAAATTGATTAAGACTTCTGTATCGGTGTCCGATTTGAATATATAACCCCTCTTTTTGAGCTCCGTTTTTAAGCTGTCATAATTTTCAATGATCCCATTGTGTATGATCACTAAATCTTCAGAATTCGAAAAATGAGGGTGGGAATTAACATCATTTGGTACGCCGTGAGTTGCCCACCTTGTATGACCTATACCCAATGTGCCTTTCGTTGAGACCTCTCTTTCAAACTTTTCTTCGAGATCTATTACTTTACCTTTGGTTTTAGATAGTTTAATATCACATCCGTCATATAAAGCAATACCAGCACTGTCATAACCTCTGTACTCTAGACGTTTTAAGCCTTTTAAAATGATGGGATATGCCTCCCTGTGGCCAATATAGCCAACGATTCCACACATATTTTTTAATTGTTAGGTTCGGTGTAAAAGATCTCTAAATATAACTTTTTTTGTTCATCTACCGTGTTGTTCCCATAAAGAATGGTTCCTCGTGGTGATAAAATTGAACTCACGGGGACTTTATTAACGATGTCCGTATCAGCTGTGCGAACTTTTAATTGATTGAGTCCGCTTTCAAGGTTAACATTTGCCGAAACGGAAAGGCCTAATTTAACGTTGGTTGAATCCCTAAGTAAAAGATTTTTAATATGTTCCGTAATTCTTATTTTGTATTTAATGCCATCTCCAGTAGATACGTCTCCTTCACGTTCCAAAACACCGAGATGGTTTACTATAGAGCTATTAGGACTTGTTGTATTTGCTACATCATAAATAAAATCGACCAATGGCTCGTTGTTAGTTAAATCATATAGAAAAATACGATCTGGCTCATTGCCTTCAACCATGTTTTGGTCTACGAAAAACACTAAATTCGCTTCGTTGATAAGTCGTTTTGCTTTAACAAACTTACCATCAGCATCCGTATCTACAAAAGCGTTTTTAAAATCCATAAATTCCGGTGAAAAGCCATCTTCATTAGTCTCACCCTTAAACAAATCTATAACTGCGACAGAACCTTCACCACCCTTTAAATATAAGCGTGGATCACCTGTGATAGGATCGCCTTGGGGAATGGTGAAATCGAATTGATTGGTTAAAAAATTAACCTTATTACCTGAAAAGGTCATGGCATAGGTTGATTCAACTCTATCTGCACCAGAAGTGGTAGATTCTTTCGTATAATAAATTGTAATGTTTGCAGCAGTTGAACTAAAATTAAGAAGCGCAAGAGACCCATCATTGTCTATAGCAGTAGTTTTAAAGTAGATGCCTCTGAAATAATTATTAAAATTGTTTGCATTACTTAAAACGGTTGGATCATTTGCTTGCATGTCAATGATTTTTGACCTGAAATATGTCGTATCCAATTTAACACGTAATGAGGGTGTTAAACGTTCTGTTATTTCATCATCCGTGTCCCACAGCTGAATTTCATCTGCACTTGGCTTGAAATTAGTCAATGAATTCACATCTGAAGCTGCCAAGGGAATTGGTTCACCTTCCAAAAGTGCTGTGCTGATTGTGTTATTGGCCGTCGACATATTTGAATAATAGGCCAAAGGCATATCAAACTCCGAATTAGGATCCACCGTATTAAGAAAAAATTTATTTTCGAAAAGTTCTATATTAATTCGACCATCACCAAAAATAGAATCCAAACTGTAAATTGTTTCTCCTTCGTCAGTAATGCTAGTTCTTGTGCTGAAATATGGGATAGTAAGAACTACAGAATCCATTTTTACATCATCTCCAAAATCAGGTTCGTATGAAATGCCCATTTGACTCACAAAACTTGCGGTTGTTAAACCATAAGTCTCGTCGTTATAGGCTCCTAAATAATTAATAGGAAGACCGTTTGTCTGCACCGACTTTAACGGGGTCAAAGGATTAGTGTAGGCCACAACAGAGTATTCTTTAGTGCTTTCTACATCAAAATTGTTTCCCCCAATGATGTCCGAACCTATGGTTGCGTAATCCTTATCACAGGCTACAAATGAGCCTATTAGTAATGCCAAAATAGCACCATTCTTTAGTGCGAATTTTATTTTATTCATTTATAAAGTGTCTAATTTAATACTTGTGTTTTGTAGAATTCAGCATAGGGATCTGCAAATTCCTCTAAAGAATAATACTCTAATACTGGTTTTTTAGAAGCATCTAAATAATCTTCGAGCTCTTTTGGAATGTCAGCCGAACCTTTTATCAACGCATCAGAATGATCGATAGCGATTTTCATGATGTTATTGTACGTAGGTTTTTCAAGTGATTTGATAAGCTCTTCGTCAATATTGTCAAATTTTATTTTATTGATCATATTAGTATCTAACGTACCATCAAAGCTTTGATTGTATACAGAGGTCACAATTTTACTGTCACTGAATAATGGTTCATTTTTATAATACTCTTTAAGATACAATGGCAATAAGGAAGCTAACCATCCATTGACATGAATAATGTCTGGAGACCAATTTAATTTTTTAACTGTTTCGATAACACCTTTAGCAAAAAAGATAGCACGTTCATCATTGTCAGGATACATAACACCTTCTTCGTCGGTTAATGTCGCTTTACGTTTAAAATAATCCTCATTATCGATAAAGTAAACCTGAATACGTTCTTTTGGAATGGATGCAACCTTAATAATCAAAGGCATATCTAAATCGTTGATGACTAAATTTATACCGGATAAACGGATAACTTCGTGCAATTGATGTCTACGTTCGTTGATGTTTCCGTATCTCGGCATGAATATTCGTATTTGTCCACCTTGTTTGTTAACCATCCGCGGAGCTTCAAATGACATGGATGAAATCTCTGTTTCTGGTAAATAGGGCACAACCTCGGAAGACACGTACAATATTCTCTTATCTTTCATATAGCTTTATTTATTGTTTTTAATCTTCAATTAGAAAAAAATATGTTTGTTTTTAAGTGTTACAATTAAAAATCCTTCCAAAGTAAAATGATGAACCGAAAAATTATAATCAAAAACACGCAAAATTACGAAATTTTATGCAAATTGTTTGTAAAATATTATGTTTGCAGGCTGTTAATGTTTTGTTAGAACATGAAAATTTATAATCAAACCAAAGAATTCAATCCAATAATTGAGACTCTAAAATCTCAAAATAAAGCAATTGGTTTTGTTCCTACGATGGGCGCTTTGCATAAAGGTCATCTATCCTTGATTGAACAATCGATGGGCCAAAACGATGTAACGGTGGTAAGTATATTTGTAAATCCTACACAATTTGACAATCAGGAAGATCTTAAAAGATATCCACGCACTTTGGAGCGAGATGTCAACCTTATGAAAACATTGGATGAAAAAATAATTGTGTATGCGCCTACTGTGGATGACATTTACGGTAAGGATGTGAGCTCTGAAAACTTTCAATTTGACGGATTGGAGCATGAAATGGAAGGTAAATTTCGGCGAGGACATTTTAATGGCGTTGGAACGATTGTAAAGCGTCTGTTAGAAATTGTACAACCTGACCATGCGTATTTTGGTAAGAAAGATTTTCAGCAATTGCGAATTATCGAAAAACTGGTCGAAAACTATGCGCTTGATGTGAAAATCGTCGGATGTGATATATTTCGTGAAAAAGATGGTTTAGCAATGAGTTCGCGCAACGAACGCCTAAAACCCGAATATCGAAAAGCTGCACCCTTCATATTTAAAACTTTAAAAGAAGCGAAGGAATTATTTAAGACACAAAGTCCTGACACTGTTACGGAATGGGTCCAAGAGGAGTTTGCCCAGCATAATTTATTACAACTTGAATATGTAATCATTGCAGATGAGGTTTCCTTGAAAACTGTACGCCGAAAATCAGAAAATAAGTCTTATAGAATATTTATTGCAGTATTTGCCGATGATATTCGATTGATTGATAACCTGGCTTTAAATTAAGTATCTTTGCCATTCCAATAATTCATTGAAGCAATTTGGATAACAAGACTAGAAAGATTTTACGAATTGCCGTTCCGCTCCTGTTAGCGGTTTTTTTTGGGTGGTACACGTTTTCAAAACTACCAATTGATGAGATCCTTCCGTACTTTAAAAAAGCTCATTATGGCTGGATTGCATTAGGAATGATATGTGGTTTGTTAAGCCATCTTTCAAGAGCATATCGTTGGAAATATCAATTGGAGCCATTAAACTACACTGTGAAATTTCCAAATAGTGTGATGGCTGTTTTTATAACATATCTTGCCAATTATGGCATCCCAAGATCAGGAGAGGTTTTGCGAGCAGCGGTTTTGACAAATTATGAAGGTGTACCATTTGAAAAAGCGTTTGGAACTATTGTTGCTGAACGTGTTGCCGATTTCATTATCTTACTATTTATAGTTGCTGTCACACTCGTCCTTCAATTTGACTTTATTTATACGATTCTTGAAAAATCGTTTCAGCCTAAATTATTAGTTATAGCTGGTTTGTTAGCTCTTGGTCTATTTGGATTCTTGGCAATCTATTTAAAAAGAAGTACATCAAAATTCGCCCTTAAAGTAAAAACTTTTTTCAAGGGATTGTTAGAAGGAATTATGAGTATATTTAAAATGAAACATAAGTGGGCCTTTATTTTCCATACCCTCTTTATTTGGTCTATGTATCTGCTAATGTTTTACATCACCACTTTTGCAGTCGATGATTTAAATGGTATTTCTGTGGGTGCCATTTTAATCGCTTTTATAGCAGGCAGCTTTACCATTGCAGCGACTAATGGTGGTATTTTTGTGTATCCTTTAGCTATCGCGGCAGCATTTTCACTATTTTTAATTCCGGAAAATCCAAGTGTTGCTTTTGGTTGGATTATGTGGTCGTCTCAGACATTGATGATCATTATTTTTGGTAGTTTGTCGTTTCTATTGCTGCCTATTTACAATAGAATCAAATAATTAATTAAATTGCATCGCTTTATAATTCATCTTATTATGTTCAAACGTATTACAATTTTGTTTTTTATATTGTGTTCCCTTCAAGTGAATTCACAAGCTATCTATGAAACATTTCAGTCCTCAAAGCTGGGAGAATCTAGAGACATAAAAATCCAACTTCCTAGAAATTATAATCCGGAAGAGAGCATTGAATATCCATTAATCATAGTTTTGGATGGCGATTATCTATTTGAACCCGTTACAGGAAATGTTGATTATCAATCTTATTGGGGCGAAATGCCAAAATGTATTGTTGTGGGTGTAAATCAAAGTACCACAAGACAAAAGGATTTCTTTTATGACGCATCACAATTTTTTCCCTCACAAGACGGTGCTGATTTTTTTGAGTTTTTAGGCATGGAGTTGGTCCCGTATATTGAAAACAAGTATAGGGTGTCTGAATTTAGAATCGTAATGGGACACGATATGAGCGCTAATTTCCTTAACTATTATTTATTTAAAGATAAGCCGATGTATCGAGCATTTGTATCTTTCAGCCCAGATTTGGCACCAGAAATGAGTTCGAGACTGCAACAACGTTTAGGGACATTAGATGTTGATACATTTTTCTATTTGGCGACAGCAGATAACGATATTGCAAGTTTGAATAAAACCATTGTTGAAGCAGATGCATTATTAAAAACAGTTGACAATCCAAAGATCCACTACAGGTTTGATAATTTCAAAGATGCGGACCACTATTCTATGGTGGGTTTGGGCATTCCAAAAGCGCTCAACCAAATTTTTGATCTTTACAAACCCATCAATATGAAGGAGTACAATGAAAAAGTTCTGACTTATGAAGGATCTCCTTTTGAGTATTTGGAAAAGAAGTATAAGGATATTGAATTTTTCTACGGCTTTGAGAAAAAAGTAGTGGAAAATGATTTCAAGGCCATTGCTGCAGCTTCCAATAAGAAGGATGATTTGGAGTCTCTCAAGGAACTTTCAAAATTGGCAAAGAAAGAATATTCAGAATCTATGATTAGTGCTTATTATCAAGGGATGTATCACGAAAAGGATAACAACCTAAAAAAGGCGCTACAATATTATAATTCTGGACTACTATTAGAGCCGTCTGAATTTATCGACAAGGACATTTTGCTCGATAAAATTTATGCCATTCAGGACCAATAAAAAATCAATAACGTGCATTTCATCGAAAATATTGGTAGATTATCCAATATTTACATTTTTTAGGTATATTTACAACCCCTAATCTAAAATAATATACCGATGAAAAAAGCCCTAACTTTTGTCGCCTGCTTTTTGTTGACTTTTGCTGTTTCTGCACAGATCAAATACGAAAAATTTGAATCTAGAAAGTTGAACACAACAAGACAATTAAAAATTAAACTTCCAAAAAATTACGATCCAACATCAACAGTAAAACATCCTGTAATCGTCGTTTTCGATGGCGACTATTTGTTTGAACCAGTCGTAGGCCAAGTCAGTTATCAAACCTATTTTGACGGAATGCCAGAGTCCATAGTGGTTGGTGTGGTGCAAGGTTACGAGCGTTTTTATGACAGTTATTCGGATGAAGTAACAGGATTGCCAATCGAATCTGGAGCGCGTTTTTATCAGTTTGTTGGTGAAGAATTGCTTCCATACATCGATTCAAAATATAATACGAGCAAGTTTAGAGTGGCCGTTGGTCATGATATCATGGGGAATTTTATCAATTCATTTCTACTTAGTGAAAAATCTGCCTTTCAAGCATATATTAACTTGAGTCCAGATTTTCAAGGCAATATGAATGAGAATGTCGTCAATCGCGTTAAATATATTAAAGATGATGTCTTCTATTATTTAGCGACAAGTGATGGTGAAAGTGCTTCACTTCGTAAGACCATCTTGGCAACGAATGATCAATTAAAAACCACAGATAATAAAGCTTTGACCTATTATTTTGATGAATTGTTAGGAGATTCACATTACTCAATGGTCACAGGAGCGTTATCAAAAGCGTTGGAACAGATCTTCGACATCTATAAACCGTTGCGTGAAAAGGAGCTCAATGAAAAAGTTCTAACCTACGAAGGAACTCTCGATAAATATTTAGAAAAGCGATATGATCGAATTGAATATTTATTTGGAATACATAAACCAATTCCCGAAGTTGAATTTGAAAAGGTAGTAAAACTTGCTGATGAAAGAGAGGATCTTGAGTCTTTAGAAAAGTTAGGAAAACTGGCGACTAGAAAATTACCTGAATCTTCTTTAGGCACCTATTATTTGGCGCTACATGCCGAAAAAATCGGAAAGATGAAAAAAGCCACAAAATTATACGAAGAAGCCTTGGCAATGGAAGAAAATCCACAATTCAACAAGGAGTTTCTTATGTCACAAGTGGAGAAATTAAAATTGGCTGCTGAAGAAACAGAGGAAAAAGATTGAGGTTAGGTATTTAACAAAAGAATACAATTCATTACTAATTCTAAATGCAAAAATATGGTTATTTTAGCCCAAATAATTTTAAGTGGCTAAAGTAAAAACAACTTTTTTCTGTCAAAATTGTGGCACGCAATACTCCAAGTGGCAAGGCCAATGTACGGCTTGCAAAGAATGGAATACCATTGTTGAGGAAGTGATTCAAAAGGCTGAAAAGAGCGATTGGAAAACACCAACTTCAACTGTAAAGCGCGTTTCAAAACCCTTAAGAATTAACGAAATTGATTCGTCCCAAGATGCGCGAATGAACTCGTTGGATGATGAATTCAATCGGGTACTTGGCGGAGGCATTGTGCCAGGTTCATTAATTCTTTTAGGTGGCGAACCAGGAATTGGAAAAAGCACCTTGATGCTTCAAATCGCATTGAAACTTCCATATAAGACACTTTATGTGTCCGGCGAGGAAAGCCAAAAGCAAATAAAGATGCGAGCAGAGCGCATCAATCCAAATAGTGATAATTGCTACATTCTTACCGAAACCAAAACACAAAACATTTTTAAGCAAATTGAAGCGTTGGAGCCAGACATCGTCGTCATCGATTCCATCCAAACATTGCACAGCGATTATATCGAATCATCTTCTGGAAGTATTTCCCAAATCAAGGAATGCACGACCGAATTGATAAAATTCGCAAAAGAAACTGCAACTCCTGTAATTTTGATCGGTCATATCACAAAAGATGGTAACATTGCAGGGCCAAAAATTTTAGAGCATATGGTGGATACTGTTTTGCAGTTTGAAGGCGATCGAAATCATGTTTTCAGAATTCTACGTGCCAATAAAAACCGATTTGGTTCCACACACGAATTAGGCATTTACGAAATGCAAGGCACAGGTTTAAGAGAAGTCAGTAATCCATCAGAAATATTAATTTCTAAAAAAGATGATGAGTTAAGCGGAAATGCGGTGGCAGCAACGCTCGAAGGCGTTCGTCCTTTGTTGATTGAAGTGCAAGCCTTGGTGAGTACTGCTGTTTATGGTACGCCACAAAGAAGTGCCACAGGTTTTAATGCGAAACGCTTGAATATGCTATTGGCAGTTCTTGAAAAACGTGCAGGTTTTCGTTTGGGTGCAAAAGATGTTTTCTTGAATATTACTGGCGGAATTACCGTTGACGATCCTTCCATAGATTTAGCAGTGGTGGCCTCTATTTTATCTTCCAATGAAGATGTTGCCATCCCAAAGGATTATTGTTTTGCGGCAGAAGTTGGACTGTCTGGTGAAATTAGACCTGTTCAACGAGTGGAACAACGTATTTTAGAAGCCGAAAAACTGGGATTTTCAACTATTTTTGTATCGAAATATAATAAAATCGCATTAAAGAATACAACCATTAAAGTTCAGCTCATTTCAAAAATCGAAGATTTAGTGAGTTTTATCGTTTAAAAAATTATATATGAAATTCAAATCCATCATAGCATTGATCATTATCTCCGTCGTCTATTCATGTGGACCGAAAGTAGGCAAGAATTCCAACGCGATTCTCGCAGAAACCAAAAACTATATGTCGCAAGTGGATAGTAATGAAAATCTCAAAACAGAAGTAACGGAAGGTGCGCTTACAGATGCCGAAGGCTTTAAAGATATCGGATCTTTTACATACACGATTTATTATGATATAAATACCAATGAACTTTTCAAAATAAAAAATGTTGAAAAAACGGAAAGCACCACCACTGAAACCTATTATTTCAAGGATAATGACCTAATTTATCTCCAGTCAAATTCAGGCAATAATATCAAAACAATTTATTTAAAAAAAGGAAGGGTAATTTCAGAAACAAACACAACGTCAGAAGATCAACAGATCCTTCTGGCAAAAGGTGAACGTTTTCAGAAGGGCTTTAAAAAAAGTCATTAATGATTCATTTTTTTCTTCAAGATTGTAAAATAATGACAACAATATAGCTACAGGACTTTTTCACCAATTAAAGTTCTCACTTTTTCCCAAAAATCCTTAATTTCGCAATTCGAAAAGAATTACGGAGACAATGAGTAGTAAATTCCCTGAATATAAAGGTCTTGACTTACCAAAAGTTGCAGAAGAAATTGGCAATTATTGGAAAGAAAACGACATTTTTGATAAGAGCGTCACAACACGTGAAGGCAACAAACCATACGTGTTTTTTGAAGGTCCACCTTCTGCAAATGGCCTTCCTGGCGTGCATCATGTTTTGGCACGAGCCATCAAGGATATTTTTCCACGATACAAAACCATGAAAGGCTTTCAGGTCAAGCGAAAAGCAGGTTGGGATACACACGGACTGCCAATTGAACTCGGTGTTGAAAAAGAACTCGGCATTACCAAAGAAGACATCGGAAAAACAATTTCTGTTGAAGATTATAACGATGCTTGCCGAAAAGCCGTCATGCGCTACACAGATGTGTGGAACGATTTGACAGAAAAAATGGGCTATTGGGTAGATATGGATAATCCATATATTACCTACGAGCCAAAATATATGGAAAGTGTTTGGTGGTTGCTAAAACAGATTTACGACAAGAAACTGATTTATAAAGGCTATACCATTCAACCCTATTCTCCAAAAGCTGGAACGGGTTTAAGTTCGCATGAATTAAATCAACCAGGAACGTATCAAGATGTGACGGATACAACGGTTGTAGCACAATTCAAAGCCATAGAAAGTTCGCTTCCAGATTTCTTACAAAACGAAGGAACCATTTATTTCTTGGCTTGGACGACCACACCTTGGACGCTTCCGAGCAACACAGCATTGACTGTTGGGCCAAAAATCGATTATGTATTGGTAGAAACGTACAATCAATACACATTCGAACCCATGAATGTGATTTTAGCTAAAGCTTTAGTTAATGAACAGTTTGCTGGGAAATTTCAACAAGTTGAAACCAAACCAGAATTAATTGAATACAAATCTGGTGATAAGAAGATTCCATATTTTGTAGTCAAGGAATTCAAAGGAAACGATTTGGTAGATATCAAATACGAACAATTATTGCCTTACGCATTACCTTATGAACATCCGGAAAATGCGTTTAGAATCATCTCCGGCGATTTCGTTACAACCGTAGATGGTACCGGAATCGTGCATACAGCACCAACTTTTGGTGCGGATGATGCTTTGGTGGCAAAACAGGCAACACCAGAAGTCCCGCCTTTATTGGTAAAGGACGACAATGGCAATTTGGTACCTTTAGTAGATTTGCAAGGACGTTTTAGACCAGAAATGGGTGAACACGCTGGCAAATATGTTAAACTTGAGTATTACAACGAAGATGAAGCGCCTGAAGTTTCGGTGGATGTCGATTTGGCAATCCAACTTAAAATAGATAATAAAGCTTTTAAAGTCGAAAAATATAAACACAGTTACCCAAACTGTTGGCGAACTGACAAACCAATTTTATATTACCCGTTAGACTCATGGTTTATCAAAGTTACTGACGTCAAAGAGCGGATGGTGGAACTAAACAACACCATCAACTGGAAACCAGCTTCTACAGGAACTGGACGTTTTGGAAATTGGTTAGCAAACGCGAACGACTGGAATTTGTCTCGTTCACGTTATTGGGGAATTCCATTACCAATCTGGAGAACAGAAGATGGAAAGGAAGAAATCTGTGTTGGTTCAGTTAAAGAATTAAAAGCCGAAATGGCAAAAGCCGTTGAAGCAGGTGTTTTAGATAAAGATATTTTTGAAGGGTTTGAAATTGGCAATTATTCCGAAGAGAACTACGCAAAAATTGACTTACATAAAAATATCGTTGACGAGATTGTGTTGGTTTCTCCATCTGGAAAACCGATGCATCGTGAAAGTGATTTGATAGACGTTTGGTTCGATTCAGGGAGTATGCCGTATGCACAATGGCATTATCCGTTTGAAAACAAAGAATTAATTGATGATCATAAGGCTTATCCAGCCGATTTTATTGCAGAAGGTGTAGACCAAACTCGTGGATGGTTTTACACACTTCATGCGATCGCTACGATGGTTTTTGATTCTGTTGCGTATAAAAATGTGGTTTCTAACGGTTTGGTTCTGGACAAAAACGGACAGAAAATGTCCAAACGTCTAGGGAATGCAGCGGACCCATTTATAACACTTTCCACGTATGGAGCAGATGCCACTCGTTGGTATATGATTGCGAACGCAAATCCTTGGGACAATTTAAAATTTGATATCGAAGGCATCGAAGAAGTGAAACGTAAGTTTTTTGGAACACTTTACAACACTTATTCATTCTTTACTTTATATACCAATCTGGACAATTTCAAGTATTCAGAACCAGATGTTGCTTTAGAAAAACGGCCAGAAATTGACCGCTGGATTCTGTCTGAATTGAATACATTGATTCAAAAAGTAGATGACTATTATGCCGATTATGAACCAACGAAAGCTGCTCGTGCGATTTCCGATTTCACTCAAGATTATTTGAGCAACTGGTACGTGCGTTTGAGCAGAAGACGTTTCTGGAAAGGCGATTATCAGCAAGACAAGATTTCTGCATATCAGACCTTGTATCAGTGTATGATTACCATTGCGAAGTTAGGAGCGCCAATTGCACCTTTCTTTATGGATAAATTATATATCGATTTAAATTCGGTCACCAAAAAAGAAGCATTCGAAAGTATCCATCTAGCGGACTTTCCAATTTGTGATGTTTCTGCCATTGATAAATCCTTGGAACGCAAGATGGAAGCCGCACAAACTATTTCATCTTTGGTTTTGTCTCTACGAGCAAAAGAAAAAATTAAGGTGCGCCAACCATTGCAAAAAATCATGATTCCTATGGAAAGTGAATCACAAAAGAATGAGATTTTAGCGGTTGCAGACTTAATCAAACATGAAGTTAATGTGAAAAGTATCGAGGTGTTAGAAGACGCTTCAGATATATTAATAAAGCAAATTAAACCGAACTTCAAAGTGCTGGGACCTCGTTTTGGTCAGGACATGAAAGCCATTGCACAACTTATTGGCGGTTTTAATGCAAATGACATCAAAAACATCGAGCAAAACGGTATTTTAGATGTTGAAGTTAATGGAAAAAGTATTACTTTGGAACTCTCTGACGTAGAGATTACATCTCAAGATATTGAAGGTTGGTTAGTCGCTAGTTCTGGTGCCTTGACAGTCGCGTTAGACGTCACGCTCACAGATGATTTGAGAAGAGAGGGCATTGCAAGAGAGTTGGTAAACCGAATCCAAAATTTAAGAAAAGATTCTGGTTTTGAGCTTACGGATAGGATAAAAGTGCAGATTAAAAAAGATGAACAAATTAGTAGTGCAATAAATAAAAATTTAGAGTATATTAAATCAGAAACGTTAACTGATGAATTGGAAATTTTAGACATTCTAAAAGATGGTATAGAAATTACTTTTGATGACGTAAATACCAAACTATTCATCCAAAAAATTTAAAATTATGAATGGAGATACAATAAGATATTCTGATAAGGATTTAGCAGAATTCAAAACCTTGATTCAAGAAAAAATCGTCAAAGCAGTTCACGATTTAGACCTGATAAAAAGTGCTTACATGAACGATCTTAACAATGGCACAGATGATACATCTCCTACGTTTAAAGCGTTTGAAGAAGGTAGTGAAACCATGAGCAAAGAAGCAAATTCACAATTGGCCATCCGTCAGGAGAAATTCATTCGAGATTTAAAGAATGCTTTGATTCGAATAGAGAATAAAACCTATGGCATTTGTAGAGTCACTCAAAAATTGATCGGCAAGGAGCGTCTGCGCCTTGTGCCACATGCCACATTAAGCATTGAGGCAAAAAACATGCAACAATAATTTATATTGATAATCAACAAACAAAAACGTCTTGCAACTAGCAGGACGTTTTTGTTTGTTAAGAAACATGGTTAATCATACATTAAATTCTATTTTTACCAAAACCTAACATAAAGGTATGTCCCTAAAAAAAGCCACCTTGCTCATTCTGATTATTCTGCTTATTGACCAAATCAGCAAGTTTTATATCAAAACACATTTTGCATTGAATGACAAAACAGTTGTATTCAATTGGTTTCAAATCGTTTTTGTTGAAAATCCAGGCATGGCTTGGGGCACCAAAATGAGTGACTTTATTAAATCTATTTCTGATAGGGAGGCCAAATTGATTTTAACTCTTTTCCGAATCGTGGCGGTTGGATTTATAAGCTATTGGTTGGTTTCATCAATCAAAAAGAAAAGTGCTACCATATTGATCGTTGCCATTTCGCTGATTTTTGCAGGTGCTTTGGGAAATATCATAGACTCTGTTTTTTATGGTGTTCTGTTTAACGACAGTCATAGCCAAGTCGCGACCTTTCTTCCAAAAGATGGCGGATACGATTCATTGTTCCACGGAAAAGTAGTCGATATGTTACATTTTCCCATGTGGAGTGGCTTTTTACCAAAATGGATTCCTGGGATTGGTGGTGATTATTTTACCTTCTTTGAACCTGTATTCAATGTAGCTGATATGGCAATTAGCACAGGGATTGGGATGATGATTGTGTTTAATAAGAAAGCTTTTGAGAATTAATCTCAGGTTAGTGACATGTATACATTAAATTTTAACATTTTTAATATAATTATTATATCAGGAGTGATTTATGGTACAATTTTTAGTTTCATAATAATTTACCAAAAAAAATATAGGACAAACAATACGATATATCTTGGATTGGTCGTTCTTTTTTTATCATTAAGTAATCTGCAATATTGGTTAGTAGACACTGGTCTAATATATAGATATACCATCATTAAATACATCTATATACCTTGGCATTGGTTAATACTTCCCATGTTTTATCTATATGTTCAGAGGTTTATTGGGTTTAAGCTACTAAATAAAAACTTAATTTGGTATTTAGTACTTCCTTTCTTCGTTGTTTTGAGTATTCACTTTTTACAAGTCGTTTATCATTTATTTTTGGATAATAGTTATGAAATTCCTTCACATTTCAAGCGAGGATTATTTGTTTATCTTGAATTTTTATCTTTCATGTTTAACGTTCTTGTAATGTATCTGACTTTCAAAATGATTTTGGCTTATGAAAAGAATATATCATTTGACCCCGTTTCGGTTAAAAGTGAAACCAATTGGTTAAAAAAACTTATTTACACGGGTTTAATAGTATGTGTTTGTTGGCTAATAGCAATCGTAATTGTTGTGATTTATGATTATGATCAATCTTATGCTTTTTATCCTATGTGGCTTGTTATTTCGTTTCTAGTGTACTGGATTGGGCATGTGGGGCTTCATAAATCGGAATTATTATTAGAACGAATGGAGTTGCGGCAAAAAAGAAGTGGTCCAATAAAAGTTGATAACCTAAAACCTAAAGAAAATTTACAAACTTATGACAAAATTGAAATTTTGATAAAAGGAAATAAATCCTACCTAAACTCTAATTTGAACATAGCGTATGTAGCCAATGAATTAAATATTAGTGAAGGCTACGTTTCACAATTAATCAGTAAAAACTCCGAACTCAATTTTAATGATTATATAAATAATTTAAGAATCACCGACGCAAAGAACATGTTAGCGGATGACAGCTATGATAATTATACAGTTGCTGCTATTGGTCTGGAAGCTGGATTCAATTCAAAGTCTAGCTTTTATTCAGCTTTTAAAAAACTCGTTGGTAAAACTCCAATTCAATATAAGAAAGATGTCCGAAAAAGTTAACTATCTAATAATTTAGTACAAGAATACATTCAACGATGGCTAATATTGCCTTTATAAACTTATAAACAATATAACCCATGGCAACAGAATTTAAAACCTATTTAAGAGAACTTTTCTTTTATTTGCAATGATTTCAATTTCTTTGAGCTGTCAAAAAGAAGATGTGATCCAAACAGATTTACAACAAAATTCCAATTTTAGATTTACCTTAAAACATTTAAATAAGGAGCAGCTCCAATTAAATGCTAGTATTATGGAAAAACTAAAAAAGTTAGAACCCAATACATCAATGTATAGATGGTTTGTTGTTGGCGCTTCTTTAGTGTGGGGAGTAAGTCCTGGACAATATGGAGTTGATTTAATGGAAGAAGATTATACTGCCGATGTGCCATTTTCCCCAGCTCAAATAAATAATGCTAATGTGAAGCCTAGAACATCAACATCTAATTGTAATTAATTATGCTACCAATAATAAATATAGTTTTTTGGGTAACTTTAATTGTTACCTCGTATTTCCTGTTATTTTTTTTACCAAAAAAAATCTTTCTCTCAAAAACAATAAAAATCCTTTATAAGATAAGTATTATAGCCTTAATTATTGGAGGTTTTAATATTATGTCATATAACAATGGTGTTGGAAATTATTTACTTGGAACTTATAACTATTGCTATAGTAACTCTAACTACAAATACAAGGATTGTGAATTGCTCTTTAAAGAAATATCGTTTAATGGTATTGAAAAAGGATCTGAACGATACAAAAAGGAAGGAAAACTAAAGGCGAATGACAAATTATACAGAAATTTCAAAAAAAACTATCTATTCTTCTGGCTTTGGTATGATTATGCAGTGAATCCAAAATGGGATTTGGAGTATCTGCCAGAAAAAGATGTAGACAAATGAAGCCTTGCAAAAATATAAATTAAAAGATTGAAGATGAGTACCCAACTTATAACCTTATTTTTTTCAATATTGCTTTTTTTGTCATGCAATAAAAAAGAATATTTAGTTGTTGAAGCAGATTTGACATTTAATTCTATTTCATTTATGAGTGCTTATGGAGCTTCTGAAGAAGAATATGCCACCCTTAATCATGATATGGATAGCGTTTTGATGAATCCGACCAAAAATGAAACGACAAAGCTCTATAAACATTTTTCTAAATTAAAGGAAAAGGACTTATTGAAGAGCCCATATATTTTTCTCAAAATTGATAATGATTCTGTTTTACCAGTATATGTTTCTGATAAACAGTATGTAAAGGTAAGAGGGATTAAACATATAGATTTAGTAAAGGAGAACAAGAAAGCAATTTTAAAAATAAAATTATCAAAAATTGATAACAACATTTATTTTTCCGATAGTATTATAGAAGTGAAAAAAATAAATGGGAGATCAAGATCCAATCTAACTCAAAAGTAGTTAATTCGTTACAGCAAGAACACATTATAAAAAGTGAAATAGAATGGATACCAACGAATTTTTACAAGAAGCTATCCTTGAAGCAAAAAAAGGACTCGATGAAGGCGGAATCCCAATTGGTTCCGTCTTGGTCCATAATGGAGAAATTGTTGGTCGAGGTCACAACAGACGCGTCCAAAAAGGAAGTGCCATCTTACATGGCGAAATGGATGCACTCGAAAATTCAGGTCGAAAACCAGCTAGTTTTTATCGTGAATGTGAAATCTACACAACCTTATCGCCTTGTTCCATGTGCACAGGAGCCATTCTCTTATATGGAATTCCAAAAGTGATTATAGGAGAAAACCAAACTTTTATGGGCGAAGAAGAGTTGTTGAAATCAAAAGGAGTTGAGGTCGTGGTCGTAAATGACGACACCTGCAAACGCATGATGCAAGATTTTATAAAAGCCCATCATCAATTGTGGAATGAAGATATTGGTGAATAATTAAAACCGATATATAGTTTTCGGAGTGACACAATAGTCTAAAGCCACATCACTTTCAAAAATACCTCCTATTTTCTGTTCAGCTTCAAAAAAGGAGAGCCCAATTTTAACCGCATTAGGTTTGCATACACTCAAAAATGCATCATAAAATCCCTTTCCATAACCAATTCTGTGACCTTGTTGATCAAAAGCTAAAAGCGGAACGAATACGACTTCAATTTTATCCGTTGTGATTTCTATGCCTTCAATAGGTTCTGGGATGTGATGTTTATTTTTTTTGATGACAGTAGCATCTGTCAACAGATAATGCGTCATGGAAACCGACTTGAAATCCGATTTTGAAATCAAGATATTTTTATCTTTTCCTGATAAAATATTGAGGATATATTCTGTATTGATTTCTTTCTGTTCCGCAATACTCAAAAAAAGGTGGTAATAGGAATAATTCCAAATATCAAGTTTCAATAATTGATTGGCAATAGCAAGACTTTCATCATCAATAGCCTCATTCGACATTTTGGAACGCCGATTTTTGTAGCGTATTCTTAATTCTGCTTTGGTCATTCTGAAAGTTAAAAATTTGAAGACTATAATTCTTATTACACTGAACACTGAACACTATTCCTTCACTCGTGTCGTCACATGAAACAAGGCATCACCTTGATAGACAAGGGATGCCTCATTCAAATTGATAACATACCCGTTGATGGGCGACTTTACTTCGTGATACACTTTTCCATAAGGGTCTGTTATTTGCCCTAAAACATCATCACATTTCACATGTGTATTGATTGGCACCAAAGCTTTGAACATCCCAGATTGCTTGGCTCGGATCCATTTACTTTCTTCAACAAAAACGGTAGGTGATTTAGGTGGATTTGCTTTAAATTTAGAGTTGAGCATATCAAAATGAGCTAAAACCCGTTTAGCACCTTCCACACCAACTTTTGAGATGTTATTATCTACATAAAACGATTTACCACCTTCATATAATAAAATCGGTTTTCCTAAAGTAAAGCAGGTACTTCTAAAAGATTTAGAAATATGGTTCGAATAAAGGACAAAAGGAGAACCGAAAACCCTTGCAAGATTTTCCAGTTCTGGCCGATCACGGACAATCCGTACTTGAGCGGCATTAAATCTGCTTGCACCTCCAGTGTGAAAATCCATCACTAAATCAACATCTGGAAGAATTTCATTCGTCAATCGGTAAGCAACTCTGCTTGCCAAAGACCCGTTGGGAAAACCCGGAAACATTCTGTTGAGGTCTCGACCATCGGGAAAGGCTCTTTTGCTGTTCAAAAAGCCAAATACATTAATAACTGGCATGCAGATAATTGTACCACGTTTTGGTCTGTTTATTTTGCGTGCAATAATTTGCCTGACGATATCCACACCGTTAATTTCATCACCATGAATGCCTGCGGAAAATAAAACAGTGGGTCCTGGTTTTTTGGAACGGACTACAATCACAGGAACTTCGATTTTAGTCGCAGTATGCAGCTTGGCAATGTTGAAATTGATTTCTTTAGTTTCTCCTAAAGCAATCTCTTGACCTAAAATTGTAATAATATCTTTGTATTCCGATGTCATAATCCGTTAAACGTTGCGTTCAATAAATCGAATGATGCTTTTGGCAATATCCTTTTTGGTCGCAGCTTCAATACCTTCCAAACCTGGAGATGAATTAACCTCAAGAATCAAAGGTCCTCGAGTAGATTGTAGCATATCAACACCACAAACACCAAGCCCCAGCGATTTTGCCGCTTTCAGCGCTGCATTTTCTTCCTCGTCTGTAAGTTGAATAATATCCGCAGTGCCACCACGATGTAGATTTGAACGGAATTCACCTTCCTTACCCTGACGTTTCATCGCACCAACTACGTTTCCGTCGACAATAAATGCACGAATGTCTGCACCTTTTGCTTCTTTTATAAATTCTTGCACAATCACACGTGCTTGCAAACCGTTAAAGGCTTCCAACACCGATTCTGCAGCATTGTTTGTTTCTGCCAAAACCACTCCGAGTCCTTGAGTACCTTCCAGTAATTTGATGACCAATGGTGCGCCACCAACGTATTTAATGATATCAGCCACATCTTTGGTATAGTTAGAAAAAACCGTTTTGGGCATTCCTAATCCAGCTCTTGACAATACTTGAAGACTTCTTAACTTGTCTCTAGATCGCACCAAAGCTTGTGATTCGACAACTGAAAACACTTTCATCATTTCAAACTGTCGTACTACTGCAGTGCCATAAAAAGTGACTGACGCACCAATTCTAGGAATGATGGCATCCACATTTTCAATCGGTTTTCCTTTATATATGACTGCCGGATTTTTTTTCTCAATAATGATTTCACACTTTAAAGGATCGATCACTTGAACCGTGTGCTTGCGTTGTGTGGCCGCTTCTATTAGACGCTGTGTTGAGTATAATTGAGGGTTTCTAGATAATATTACTATGTTCATTTATGCTTTTGATTATAAGATACATTTTTTTGGGTAACATCTACCACAAACTTTTTGGTTAAAAATTTTCTGCCGATTAATATTGGATATTTCATATCATCTCTTGTGCTCAATGTGAGAGATATACTGTATTTTTTTTCAAATAGAATGATTGTGGTTTTTACTTTGTATCGTTTTTGCACCGTTCCATTACTGCTCTTAACTTTAGCAGTGGAAAATTCCTTAAATTTGATTTCCTTACCATTATAATGCGGATGGTCTTTATCATAAAAGATGCAAATCAATTCATTCTCAATAATTATCACTTTATGGCAATGAATGGAGGACGTGTAAGCTCCAGTATCAATTTTAATGTCAATGTCAAATAAATCAAGCGTAGGAAAATCAGCTTTGTCTATACGACCAATTACTTTTTTGGGCATTCTATAATTTCATGTTGAAGGTGCAAGTTAATGAAAAAACATTTGGTATAGAGGAACGTTTTTTGACATGGAAATTCTTTTATCCGCGAACGTTAAACACTGTATTTTGGTTCGATTGTTTTTATAGAAATAGTATCTTTGAGTAATGAGTCAGCCTACTTTAGAAATCCAATTGCAGACATTGCCCCATCAACCTGGTGTGTATCAATATTATGATGCAAATGGAAAAATTTTATACGTCGGAAAGGCAAAAGACCTAAAAAAACGTGTCAGTTCATACTTTACCAAGAACTACAATTATGGCAAGACCAAAGTGCTTGTAAAAAAAATCGTGACGATCAAGCATATTGTCGTTGAGACCGAAACCGATGCGTTGCTTCTCGAGAACAACCTCATTAAAAAATATCAGCCACGCTATAATGTATTGCTAAAAGATGACAAGTCCTATCCATGGATATGCATCAAAAACGAACGTTTCCCGAGAGTATTTCCAACTCGACGCATGTTCAAGGATGGTTCCGAATATTTCGGACCTTATACCAGTATGAAAACGGTGCACACACTTTTGGATTTGATAAAAGGGTTGTACCAACTCCGAACCTGCAATTACGATTTGGCCGAAGATAAAATTGAATCAGGAAAGTATAAAGTCTGTCTTGAATATCATTTGGGAAACTGTAAAGGTCCATGTGAAAACTTGCAATCACAAGAGGAATATCACGATAATATTGCATCGATTCGAGAAATATTAAAAGGAAATTTTAAAGATTCTTTGCATCATTTTAAAAAGCAAATGAAAAACCATGCAGAAGTCATGGAGTTTGAACAAGCGCAGCGCATCAAGGAAAAAATAGACGTTCTTGAGAACTACCAAGCAAAGTCAACGATTGTCAATCCCAAGATTAGCAATGTCGATGTGTTTTCGATTATTTCAGATGAAGGATTTGGCTATGTGAATTTTCTTCAACTATCCTATGGCTCCATCATTCGTTCCCATACCTTGGAAATTAAGAAAAAATTGGATGAAACTGATGAAGAATTATTACAATTGGCAATCACAGAAATCCGACAACGATTCAATTCCAATTCCAAGGAAGTGTATGTGCCTTTTGAAGTAGATTTAGGTGAAAACATAAAGATCACAATTCCAAAATTGGGTGATAAAAAGCGCATTTTGGAATTATCGGAAAGAAATGCAAAATACTATCGTATGGAGCGTTTTAAGCAAGTAAAAATCACAGATCCAGACCGTCATGTTAAGCGTATCATGGCACAGATGAAAACTGATTTGCGCTTAAAAGAAGAACCGCGCCATATCGAATGTTTTGACAATTCCAATATTCAAGGAACCAACCCGGTTGCTGCATGTGTGGTATTCAAGGATGGAAAACCAAGCAAGAAAGACTATAGACATTTTAATATAAAAACTGTTGACGGACCAGATGATTTTGCATCGATGGAAGAAGTAGTTTATCGACGTTACAAACGATTGTTGGATGAAGACCAACCGTTACCACAACTCATTATCATCGATGGAGGCAAAGGGCAGCTGTCATCCGCTTTAAGAAGTTTGGATCTCTTGAATCTGCGAAAAAAAATTGCAATCATCGGAATTGCCAAGCGTTTGGAAGAATTATTCTACCCAGACGATCCAATTCCCTTATATTTAGACAAGAAAAGCGAAACGCTTAAAATTATTCAGCAATTACGAAATGAAGCACATCGTTTTGGAATTGAACATCACAGAAATAGAAGAAGCAAAGGTGCCTTGACTACAGAGTTGGAAACCATTGCAGGCATTGGTGAACAGACCATTGTTGAGTTGATGAAACAATTTAAAACGGTCAAGAGAGTTAGTAAAGCAAGTTTGCAAGAGTTGAAACCAATCATTGGAGAAGCAAGAGCCAAGAAAATAATTGAATTTTATAAAAAAAAATAATTACACGTTGTCCAAAAAAACTATTTATATCATTCTGATTTTATGCTTTGTAACGTGCATTACAGTGGCACAGGATACGTTGCAGAAAAAAGAACCAAAAGTAGGCTTGGTATTAAGTGGCGGCGGTGCAAAGGGCTTTGCACATATTGGGGTGCTTAAAGTATTGGATAGTTTAAATATAAAGGTCGATTACGTTGCTGGTACGAGTATGGGAGCCATCATAGGTTCGCTTTATGCCTCCGGCTATACAGGTAATCAATTGGATTCCATATTTAAGAGTTTAAACTTTGATGACGTCATCAATGATAACATTCCAAGGGCGGCCAAAACATTTTATGAAAGAGACAATTCCGAAAAATATGGCGTCACACTGCCTTTCGAAAAATTCAAAATAAAATTGCCTTCGGCCTTATCCAGAGGTCAAAATGTATTTAATCTGCTCTCTAAAATGATGCTTCCTGTTTCAGATATTACTGAATTTGATAAATTGGAGATTCCTTTTTTCTGCATGGCAACAAATGTTGAAACGGGCGAATCGATCATCCTTGATAAAGGCAATCTGGCGCAAGCCGTTGCTGCAAGTGGAGCCTTACCTTCATTATTTCAACCCGTAGTTATCGACGATAATATTTTGATTGATGGAGGTGTTACCAACAATTATCCAATCGATGAACTAAGGGCAAAAGGAATGGACGTCATTATAGGTGTGGATGTACAGGATGGATTATCGGACAGAAAGGAATTGAGTTCAGCCCCAGCTATTCTTTTGCAAATCAATAATTATCGTACCATCAATGATATGAAGTTGAAAGCCCAAAAAACGGATATCTACCTCAAACCTGATATTACGAATTATTCGGTCATTTCATTCAGCGAGGGCGAAAACATAATTAATGCAGGAGAAACTGCGGCACTAAAAAAGTTTCATGACATTAACCTTTTGCCAAAAAACCGAGGCGGCCAAAGAAGTCCAATGAGAACCGTGGGTAATGATAGCATTCGCATCAATTCGATAGAATTTCAAGGAAATAAACGATATACACGGTCTTATCTTTTGGGAAAATTGAAATTGAAACCTCATTCAACGGTTAGCTATGTCGATTTTAATAGAGGTGTTAACAATATTGTTGCCACAAATAACTTTGATGCTTTTCAATACGAGTTTAGCAAATCAGAGAGCGAGGATGGCTATGATATGATGGCAACCTTGACCGAAAATGAAATCACTACCTTTTTGAGATTGGGACTTCATTATGACGATTTGTATAAAAGCGCAGCATTGGTTAATCTCACCAAAAAAAGATTGTTGTTAGATAATGATGTGGCTTCTATCGATGTCATTCTAGGAGATAACGTTCGCTATAATTTCGAATATTATATTGATAAAGGATTTTATTGGAGCATTGGATTAAGGTCAAGATACAATCAATTTCATAAAAATGTCAGCGCTCAATTTTATATTGATCAAAATCCGAATGTGGCTATTGGATTGAACAAGTTGGAAGTTGAAGTTCAAGATCAGACTAACCAATTTTATCTACAAACCTTGTTTAGAAAAGATTTTTCGTTGAGTTTTGGTGCTGAACATAAACGACTGAATATTAAATCAGAAACTGTCAACACAGCACAAAATTCGGGAAAGATCATTTTCGATAATACAGATTATTTCAGCGTCTTTGGCACCTTGAGGCTCGATTCTTATAGTAATAAATTTTTTCCAAAGGACGGATTTTATTTTAATGGTGATTTTCATTGGTATCTGCACGCATCAGATTTCAATCCTGATTTTTCACAATTTTCAATTGCTAAAGCTGATTTAGGCTATGTTTTTTCACCTATACATAAGTTGGCAATCAAAATCGAAGCGCAAGGTGGATTCAGAATTGGTGAAAACTCTCCATCATCGCTCAACTTTGCTTTAGGCGGTTATGGTGAAAATTTTATCAATAATTACATGACATTTTATGGGTATGATTACTTGGGGCTCTCCGGGAATAGTTTTGTGAAGTCATCCTTATCATTTGATTATGAAATCTTCAGAAAAAACCATATCACTTTCTCAACCAATATTGCAAACATCGAAGACAACCTATTTGACACAGGTGGTTGGATAAAAAAAATCGATTATAGCGGTATTGCACTTGGGTATGCCATTGAAACCTTTTTGGGTCCATTGGAAGCAAAATATTCGTATTCTCCTGAACTGAAGAAAAGCCTTTGGTTTTTTAATCTTGGGTTTTGGTTTTAGTAAATTTCAAAGCAAATTAGCTTTGATAACACTCCTTTTTTATGTTCAAAAAATTTCACGATATTTGTCATTCAATGAACTGTTTTTGGACAAATTTATTATTACATCTTCATTTTCTTCTTAAGAGAAGTCCAGAATAAGCATGCAGAATTGTAATTACTGCGAAGGCAATAATTTCAAATTTTTGTATATTTAAATATAATTTAATCTTTGATTTTTAAGTTGATTAATTGACGTTCGATTTCTCAATACTTAAAAGCCAAATTCATAACAGGAAAAAATGCCATTTTACCACAAATTAGGGAACATACCTCCTAAACGACATACCCAGTTTCGAAAACCTGACGGAAGTTTATATTCCGAGCAATTATTTGGTACGATAGGTTTTGATGGTATGTCAACAAATAGTTATCACGAACAGCGACCTACGCAGGTCAAAACAATAAAGAAGCAATATTGCGTTGCTCCAAAAATCGCGAAAGAAAATAGTATTCAATCGTATCGTTTCAGAGGTTTTCAAGTAAAACCAGAAAACGACTATTTGGAAAGCAGAAAAACGATTTTAACCAATAGTGACTGTAGCATTATTTTAGCAGCCCCAAAACAATCAACCAAAGATTATTTCTATAAAAACACGGATGCTGACGAACTTATTTTTGTCCATGAAGGCACAGGGAAACTGCGTACACATCTCGGAAATTTAGATTTTAAATATGGAGATTATCTGGTCGTGCCAAGAGGTATCATCTACAAAATGGATTTTGATACCGAAGACAATCGGTTGTTCATTGTCGAATCGCGACGGCCAATTTATACACCAAAACGCTATCGCAATTGGTTCGGTCAATTATTGGAACATTCACCATTCTGCGAAAGAGATTTTCGTCAACCTCAAGAACTAGAAACCTATAATGAATCAGGAGAATTTCTCATTAAGGTCAAAAAACAAGATGACATGTTCGAAATGATCTATGCCTCACATCCTTTTGATGTTGTAGGATACGATGGTTATAACTATCCATACGCATTTTCCATTCATGATTTTGAACCGATTACAGGCCGTATTCATCAACCACCTCCAGTGCATCAAACTTTTGAGACAGACGCTTTTGTAGTGTGCAGTTTTGTGCCTCGTTTGTATGACTACCATCCGTTAAGCATTCCAGCACCTTACAACCATAGTAATATTGATAGTGATGAAGTGTTGTACTATGTCGATGGCGATTTTATGAGTAGGAATGATGTGGATGCAGGACATATTTCGTTGCATCCTGCCGGCATTCCGCATGGACCGCATCCAGGATCGGTGGAACGTAGTATTGGAAAAGTAAGAACTGATGAATTGGCTGTCATGGTTGATACCTTCAAGCCATTAAAAATTACAGAAGACGCATTGACAATTGCCGATGAAGATTATTATAAATCGTGGTTAGACCATTAATATTTATGGGAGTTTATCATGCTATCGGCTAGTTTTTTTTGTAAAAAATAGTAATCATAATGTGGTCAATGTGACGCATTGTACGAAATACAAAACAAAATAAATCATTGAGTTTGTCAGGGTTGAGATTAGTAATTCGACATTGATTAAACAAATAAATAATATAACAATTAATCATGGATAAAGACATAAAATCAGTAGATTACGGTCTCGAAAAAATCTTTCAAGGTGCGCAGGATTTTCTTCCACTTCTAGGAACAGATTATGTGGAATTCTACGTAGGAAATGCAAAACAAGCGGCACACTTTTACAAAACGGCATTTGGTTTTCAATCATTTGCATATAAAGGTTTGGAAACAGGCTCTCGCGATGAGGTAAGTTATGTGTTGAAACAGGACAAAATACGTTTAGTTCTAACAACACCTTTAAATAGTAAATCAGAAATCAACGACCATATCGTCAAACATGGTGATGGCGTCAAAGTGGTGGCACTGTGGGTAGATGATGCACAAAAATCATATGAAGAAACCATCAAACGTGGTGCAAAATCCTATATGGAACCAAAGGTGGAGACTGATGAATTCGGTGAAGTCATCAGAGCAGGGATTTACACGTATGGCGAAACCGTACACATGTTTGTAGAGCGAAAAAACTATAAAGGTAAGTTCATGCCAGGATTTAAGGAGTGGGAATCAGATTATAATCCAGAACCAGTAGGTTTGAAGTATATAGATCACATGGTCGGTAATGTTGGCTGGGGACAGATGAACAAATGGGTAAAATGGTATATAGATGTGATGGGTTTTGTTAATTTTCTTTCATTTGACGACAAACAAATACATACAGAATATTCAGCTCTGATGAGTAAGGTCATGAGCAATGGCAATGGACGTATTAAATTCCCTATCAATGAGCCAGCAAAAGCGGCGAAACGTTCTCAAATCGAAGAATATCTGGATTTTTATGAAGATTCTGGTGTTCAGCATATCGCTGTCGCGACTGATGATATTATTACCACAGTGGCAAAATTGAAATCGAGAGGTGTTGAGTTTTTATCTACGCCTCCAGAAGAATATTATAGAGCCGTTCCAAAACGACTGCAAGATCACAAACATGAGTTAAATGAAGACATCGAAACTCTTAAAGGTCTTGGAATCATGATCGACGCTGATGAGGAAGGTTATTTACTTCAAATATTTACAAAACCAGTGGAAGATCGACCAACCTTGTTTTTTGAAATCATTCAACGGATGGGAGCAAGAGGCTTTGGTGCAGGAAATTTCAAAGCACTTTTCGAATCGATAGAGAGAGAACAAGAAAAACGAGGTACGCTTTAAATATTGACTGATTTTATATAAAAACTCTGTCCAAACTGGATGGAGTTTTTTGTTTTAAGTTTAAAAATCATCCTACAACACACAATCTTAAACCATTCATTCAGCGATAGTAACCAATAGCAACATAAAAGATGGTAAGCATACATTTAACTATTGGGTTTCAATCTTTTCTATTATATTTATAGTATCTAACATTCCATAATTTGAGTTTTCCCTAAGTGATAGCCCGATAAATTTATCAGAACCAAAAATTCAATCATGAAAAAAATTAGAATTCTTTCTCTTGATGGTGGCGGTATTCGTGGCATCATTCCTGGAGTCATACTTAGTTATTTAGAAAAAAAACTTCAAACACTCGACAATAGCAATCTAAAGATTGGTGATTATTTTGATTTTATTGCAGGTTCAAGTACGGGAGGAATCCTTGCCTGCACTTATTTGCTTCCCTCACATACAGGTGTTGCAAAGCATTCGGCAAATGAAGCTTTAGATTTGTATTTAAAAGAAGGAGGCGATATTTTTAGATCTGATGTACTCAACAAAGTACGGAGTGGATTTGGTTTGTTTGACGAGAAATATGGTGATGACGCACTCAATGAAAATTTAGAGGAAATATTTGGCGACTCTCTATTAAGTTCTTTTATAAAACCTTGCCTTATTACTGCCTATGAAATCACTTCACGTAGTGCTTATTTTTTCAATGCTGCGAATGCAAAATCCGATCCTATCTATGATTTTAAGGTAAAAGATATTGCAAGGTCTACTTCTGCTGCTCCAACTTATTTTGAGCCTGCTAAAATTCATTCTGAATCTGGACAAACCTTTTATTTTATCGATGGTGGTATGTTTGCCAATAATCCAACCTTATGTGCCTACGCAGAAGCTCGAAAACTCAAGTTTTCCGAACTCTTAAAACGTGAAGACAAGCCTGATTTTCCATCTGCAAAAGATATGCTAACGATTTCCATCGGAACAGGTACGATCAAAAAACCATATTACTTCAATGAGCTAAAAACAGCGGGTAAGTTGGAATGGATTCAGCCTGTTATCGATATTTTGATGTCTGGCAATTCGGAAACAGTCGATTATCAACTAAAACAGATGTATAAAACGCTGTCTCGAAACCACAAAAATGATTATTACAGATTGGAACCATCCTTGCGAGAAGCCTTGCCAGATATGGACGTAGCGACTACTGTGAATCTTGAAAACCTTCGACAGGCAGGTCTTTGGTATGTCAATAAAAATAAAGAAACGCTTGATGAAATAGCTTCTAAGATTCTTGAAAATAAATAAAGCTTTTAAAGATTAAACGTTGAGTGGCAATTGACGCATAATTTTATAGTTTTATTAACAGCAATCAAAACCCTTATTTATAGGTGGTTTCAAGTTTTTTTATATTTTTGGAATAGTAATTGTAAATCTACCTTTAATTAATAAAGTGTAGCAGAATTTAGTTGCATTTACAATGACATCTAATTATGAAAAAGACCCTACTTATAGTGATTGCGATAGTGAGCTTTCACACGTCCTTTGCCCAAAAGCATCAAGCGTTTCAATCTGGCGAATGGTTCAAATTCGAGATGAGCTATAGCAACTGGTTGAAAGCTGGTAATGCCACGATGGAAGTAAAAGAAACAACCTATAACGGAAAACCTGTTTTTCATGTGGTAGGTAAAGGCTGGACCACAGGAGCCATAAAATGGTTCTTTAAGGTGAAAGACCGTTATGAAAGCTATTTTGATAAGTTTTCAGGCTTGCCTTATAAATCCATTCGACAAATTGATGAAGGTGGGCACACGAAGGATATCGAAATTGAATTTGATCAGAACAACAAAAAAGCGGTTGTTAAAAACAATAAGCACAAGACCGAAAAAACATTTTCTACAGAACAGAATGTGCAAGACATGGTTTCAGCATTCTATTATTTGCGTAACAACTACGATACAAATACGATAAAGGAGGGAGATGTCGTCTCCTTAAACATGTTTTTTGACGACGAGAATTACAATTTCAGACTTAAGTTTTTAGGAAAAGAGACGATCGATACTAATTTCGGAAAAGTAAAGACTTTAAGATTTAGACCCTATGTGATGGCTGGTCGTGTGTTTAAAGAAGAAGAAAGCTTAACACTTTGGGTCAGTGCAGACGAAAACAAAATACCTTTAAAAATAAAGGCTGATTTAGCTGTTGGATCTTTACAGGCAAATTTGGAAGCCTTTAAAGGATTAAAACATACATTTGAAGTAGAATTTGACTAACAAACCATGTCCGACCAACATATTTTTGACCCTATATTAAAAGAGCTTCAATCGAAGTTCAAATCCATCAATCAAGATACACATACGCATCTCGAAGGTTTGCTTTACAGTAAACCTATTACGTATTGGGACTATATCCAGACTGATGCCTTGCTGAATTTACAGATCCAGCGCACCACTTTGCCAGATGAAATGGTATTTATCGCCTATCATCAAATCAATGAATTACTCTTCAAAATGATTCTCTGGGAAATTTCTCAAGTAGCAGAAAAAGAGGCGTTGGACGTTATTTTTTTTGAAAGTAAAATTATGCGTGTCAGTCGTTATTTCGATATGTTGACCACCTCATTCAATATTATGAGAGAAGGCATGGAAGTGGAACAATATATGAAGTTCAGAAACACTTTGACACCTGCAAGCGGATTTCAGAGCGCACAATACCGATTGATTGAGTTTGCTTCAACCGAATTGATCAATTTGATTGACTTCAGATTTCGGGCAAAAATTGATAGAAATACACCTTTTGTGCACGCCTTTGAACATTTATATTGGCAGGCAGCAGGAAAAGATTATGAAACAGGCAAAAAATCAACACTTTTGCTTAATTTTGAAAATCGATATAAGGACGAGTTTCTCCGATTTATGGAACAGTACAACACCAAAAATCTGTGGACCCGTTTTAAAGAATTGCCAAAAGAAGACCAAAAAGACGAAGATTTGGTCAGAGCTATGAGGCATTTAGATTATACTGTTAATATCACTTGGGTAATGGCACACTATAATGCTGCAAAGCATTATATAGAGAGTGGAAGCAAAAAAGTGGAAGCAACAGGTGGAAGTGAATGGAAAAAATACATGCACCCAAAATATCAAAGACGTATTTTTTTCCCGGAATTGTGGACTCCAGAAGAGTTAGAAAATTGGGGAACTAATATTTAACAAGCTAATTAAACCTACATGAAGCAAAGAAAATTATTAATAGCATTTTTGATCACTGTCAGCCTTTTTTCTTGTAAGGAAGACAAAGAAATTGTTATTGAAGAAGACTTGCAAGCTTTCGTTGAACCAGAACTGATTGAGTTCGGATTTAATCTCAATGATTATTTCGTGAAGCGTGACACCATCAGAAGTGGTGATAGTTTTGGTGCCATTTTACAGCGAAACAATATTGGAATCAGTCAGGTTCACAACATTGCCGAAAGCGCGAAAGATTCCTACGACATCCGAAAGCTTCAACTAGGGAAACCATATACCTTGTTGTGTTCTAAAGATTCCCTGCAAACACCAGAATGTTTTATATATCAACCTAACAATATCGACTATGTTGTCGTAAAGTTCGCAGATTCAATCATTACGTATAAAGAAAGCAAACCTGTTACCATTGTCACAAAAGAAGCATCCGGAACTATTATGGATAATCTTTCAGTGACTATGGAAGGGCAAGGATTGCCGTATCAACTTATAAATGACATGGCGGATGTGTACGCTTGGACCATTAACTTTTTTAAAGTTCAAAAAGGGGACAAGTTCAAAATCATATATAAAGAGCGTTTTATTGAAGATGATATTTCAGTAGGTTTGGAAAGTATTGAAGCGGCCTATTTTCAGCATAAAGGTGAAGATTTTTATGCCTTTGGATTTAAATTGGATAGTCTCGAAGCCGGTAGAACCTATTTTGACGAAAAGTCTAAAAGTTTAAAACGTGCTTTTTTAAAAGCGCCTGTTCAGTTCAGTCGAATTTCTTCACGTTATAATTTAAATCGCAGGATTGCTTATTATGGTTATGCCTTGCGACCGCATAAAGGAACTGATTTCGCAGCAGGTATTGGAACGCCTATTCTTGCAACAGCCAATGGAACTGTTATAGAATCCACTCAAAAAGGAGGAAATGGAAAGTACGTAAAGATCAAACATAATGATACTTATTCTACGCAATATCTACACATGAGCAAGCAGGCTGTTAAAAAAGGGCAATATGTGAAACAAGGTGACGTCATTGGCTATGTGGGAATGACGGGAAACACTGGTGGACCTCACGTTTGCTATCGTTTTTGGAAAAATGGAGAACAAGTGGATCCATTTAAAGAAAAGCTACCAACTGCGGAAAGTATTCCTGATACAAAGAAAGAGGAATATCAGAACTTTATTCGGCCGTTGAAAGAACAATTGGACAAAATTCCGTACAAAGAAGCAAAGAAAAAATTATTTTCATCCGAGAAAAACCTCATTAGCCAAACTGATTAAATGTCTTTAAAATCAATCAACCCAACTTCAACGAGCGCTTGGAAGTCTCTGCAAGACCATTTCGAGACTGTAAAGAATGTACACATGACGGAATGGTTCGCTCAAGATAAAGAGCGAGCGAATCAAATGACTATTAAGTGGGAGGACTTTTATGTAGATTATTCCAAAAATCGAATCACGCCAGAAACCAAGCATTTATTGCTGGCATTGGCAAACGAGGTTGATTTGAAAGACGCTATATCCAAATACTTTTCTGGAGATGCGATTAATGAAACGGAAAATCGAGCCGTTGCACATGTCGCTTTAAGAGATCCGAAATATGTTGACTTTTTTGTTGAAGGAGAGAATGTCATGCCGCATATTCTTCAGGTAAAAAATCAAATACATGAGTTCACTGACAGTGTGGTAAGTGGCGACAAAAAGGGCTTTACGGGGAAGCCATTTACAGATATCGTCAATATTGGAATAGGAGGATCGGATCTAGGGCCAGCAATGGTTGTAGAAGCGCTCCAATATTATAAAAACCATCTCTCAACCCATTTTGTGAGTAACGTTGATGGTGATCATGTCAATGAAGTGTTAAAAAAATTGGACCCTGAAACAACCTTGTTTGTGATTGTTTCCAAAACTTTCACAACACAGGAAACGCTTTCAAATGCCACAACGATTAAGGAGTGGTTCCTAAAGCACGGTTCCCAAGGAGATGTTTCGAAGCATTTTGTCGCAGTCTCTACGAACATAAGTAAGGTCCAAGAATTTGGCATTGCCGAAGACAATATCTTCCCAATGTGGGACTGGGTCGGTGGTCGATTTTCCCTGTGGAGCGCAGTCGGGATTTCAATCAGCCTTTCGATTGGTTATGAACACTTTGAGGAATTGCTATTGGGTGCTCATGAGATGGACGAACACTTCAAAAACGAAGATTTCGACAATAATGTCCCTGTGATGTTAGCTTTGATAAGTGTGTGGTATGCTAACTTTTTTGAAGTTGAAAGTGAAGCAGTCATTCCATACTCACAATATTTGAACCAGTTTACTACCTATTTGCAACAAGCCATTATGGAGAGTAATGGAAAAAGTGTGGATAGAAGTGGCAACAATGTCAATTATCAAACTGGAAATGTGATTTGGGGAGAGCCTGGAACGAATTCGCAACATGCGTTTTTTCAATTAATTCATCAAGGCACCAAGCTGATTCCTGCTACTTTTATAGGTTTTGGTAAATCTTTACATGGTAATCAAGAGCATCAGGATAAATTGATGTCGAACTTTATTGCCCAAACAGAAGCTTTATTAAACGGAAAATCCAAAAAGAACGTGGTCGATGAGCTTCAAAAACAACAAATTACTCAAGAAGAACTCCAACGATTAGCGCCATTTAAGGTGTTTGAGGGAAATAAACCCACAACAACCATACTTATCAAACAATTATCTCCGGAGAGTTTAGGTAAATTAATTGCTTTATTTGAACATAAAATTTATGTGGAAGGTATCATATGGAATATTTTCAGTTATGATCAATTTGGAGTTGAATTAGGAAAGCAACTTGCCAATACAATTTTGAATGAATTTGGTGAAAATAATGAAACCACTGATCATGATGCTTCTACCGTGAATATTTTAGAATACTACAAAAATTTAACAGCGTAATTGTTAAAAACTTATTAAAAATTACATCTCATTGGGAACGTCTATGCGTTCAAAAACCGTAAATTCGACAAGTGCAAATTTCTTAACATTAAGTTAAGATTGGGTTGTATATATATGACGATTTTTGCAAAAAAATTTAATGACTAACAAATACACTAATGAGAAAAACATCTAAAATTTTATTGACAGTTTGTACTGTTTTGCTGGCGACCGTCGCAATGGCACAAAGTACAATTACTGGTAAAGTGAATGGGTCTGATTTGAACGGCCCGCTTCCAGGAGCAAATGTTATTGAAAAAGGCACAACAAATGGGACTAATACTGATTTTGATGGTAATTTTAGTCTAACTACGAAGACTTCATCTGGAGAAATCGTTATTAGCTATGTTGGTTATTTGCCTCAAACAATTGCCTTTTCTGGAGACATGTCTTTAGATACTATTACTTTGGAAAGCAGCGAAGTTGGATTGGAAGAGGTTCAAATTATCGCTTCTGTGGCTGTTGACAGGAAAACTCCGGTTGCTGTTTCAACCATCAAAGCTGCTGAAATTGAACTGAAATTAGGAACTCAAGAATTTCCAGAAGTTTTGAAATCCACACCTGGTGTATATGCCACGAAATCTGGTGGTGGTTATGGTGATGGTAGAATTAATCTTCGTGGTTTTAATTCCGAAAATGTTGCTGTAATGATTAATGGTGTTCCAGTAAATGACATGGAAAATGGTCAAGTTTATTGGAGTAACTGGGCAGGACTTGGAGATGTAACAAGTACAATGCAAGTGCAGCGTGGTTTAGGAGCGTCTAAAGTTGCTGTACCTTCAGTGGGTGGAACTATAAATATCATCACAAAAACTACTGACGTCGAAGAAGGTGGAAACGTCTATACGACTGTAGGTAATGATGGTTATACTAAATTTGGAGCAACGTATTCTACAGGATTGATGGAGAATGGTTTCGCTGCAACCGTTTCAGCATCCAAAACAGATGGCGAAGGCTATGTTGATGGAACGGAATTTAATGCAGTTGCTTACTTTGTAAACTTAACGAAGGAGTTCAATGATGATCATAGATTGTCATTCACGGCATTCGGAGCAAAACAACGTCATGGTCAAAGACAAAACAGACATCTAATTTCCGATTACAGAGAAAGTGAAAGAGGTATAAAATACAATTCAGATTGGGGTTTCAAAAACGGTCAGGTCACTCATATTGAAGACAATTTTTATCATAAGCCACAAATATCGTTGAACCATTATTGGAACATCAGTGAAAAATCTAGTTTGTCAACTGCTGCTTATGTTTCCTTTGGATCTGGCGGTGGTGGAGGAACTACAGGTGAAGAATTAAGTAAATTCAGCAGCTCTGATTATACTATCGGAAATTTGGGCCCAGTGGATATCGATAGGATTGTCGATGAGAATATTGCCAACGGAGCGAATGGTTCGACTGCTGCTTTAAGAGCATCGCGTAACGATCATAATTGGTATGGTGTATTGTCTACATTTAAAACGGATTTAACTGATGAATTGGTTTTGCTGACAGGGTTGGATTATAGAAATTATAAAGGAATACACTTTCAGGAAGTTACAGATCTTTTAGGTGGGCAGTATTTGCCAGTGGATGACAACGTAAATAATCCAAATCAAGCTGCACAAGTTGGAGATAAAATTAACTATTACAATGATGGGCTAGTGGGATGGATCGGTTTATTTGGTCAGTTGGAATATTCAAAGGACAAATTATCTGCTTTTTTATCTGTTGCAGGGTCAAATACATCTTATGTTCGTAAAGACTACTTTGGTTATTTAGATTCTGATCCACTGCAAGAAACAGACCGATACAACTATACTGGTTATAGCTTTAAAGGAGGAGCAAATTATAATATAGATGAAAATCATAATGTTTTTGCTAACATTGGATATTTTGAAAAAGCACCGGATTTTGACGCCGTTTTCCCAAGATTTAATAATGTGGACATCAATGACGACGCAGAAAATGAAAAAATCACGAGTTTTGAACTAGGTTATGGTTTCAGAGGAGAAAAGTTTTCCGCAAATGTGAACCTCTATAGAACATCTTGGAGAGATAGAACCGAAACTATAGGATTTCAATTGAGCGAGGATGAAAGAGGATTTGCTAATATTTTGGGAGTAAATGCAATTCACCAAGGAATTGAATTTGATTTTGTATATCGTGCAACGGATAGATTGAAATTAACAGGTATGATTTCACTGGGAGACTGGAGATGGGAAGAGGATGTTACTGATGTCGATATCCTGAATGAAGATCAAGAAGTGGTGGATACGGTAAATCTTTTTATCGAAGATGTGCATGTCGGTGATGCTGCACAGACTACTGCCGCTTTGGGCTTAAATTACGAATTGATGGCTAGAACAAATATATTGGTCGACTATAATTATTTCGCTCGCTTATATGCTGATTTCAATCCGAGCGATAGAAACGATCCCGATTTCAGAGAAGATGCTTGGGAAATACCTGCTTATGGTGTATTTGATGCAGTTTTAACTCACGGATTTAAATTTGGTAGTTTTGATGCGACAGTTATTGCTAGAATGAACAATCTTTTTGATACTGAATATGTTGCCGAAGCATTGGATGGCACAGCCTCAAATGCTCAAACGTCTCTAGTGTATTATGGTTTTGGAAGAACCTTTAGCATAGGTGCAAAACTTAAATTTTAAAAAAATAAGAAAATGAAAAAAGTAATTTATTTATTAGTAATTATGGGTCTGGCCATCACAGGTTGTAACCCTTTGGAAGACATCAATAACGAAATCGACGCGCAAGGTAATGCTGTGCTGGGAATTGATGAAATTACATTAACATCTGATGATTATGCTGCATTGGTAGATCAAGATGATGATGAAGACCCAGATTATTATGAAACCAACGAAGCGTTTGCGGATTTAGATGATGCAAGAGCCACCTTACCAGCATTTTTAAGCGATAGATATCCATTTTATGGAGAAGGATCCTCGGTTACTGTTCATTTCAATTTATATGATGGCAATCCCGAAGATGTTAGTGCTTTTGTAAATGCGGAAGTTTATAATCTTGGTCCAGATGATTACGTAACAGCTTTGAGCAATGCGTTTTTACCGTCCGAAGACGTAGATGGTGAGTTGGATAATATCTTGGATAATCAATTTCCAACGCCAACAGAGGGTCAAGTGGTAAGATTAGGCTATAATGTTTTCACTGCAGAACCTGTAGCAGGGTTTGCCAATATTTTTGAAGCTGTGTTTCCTGATGATTTCGATGATTTTGAGGTCATTTCAGTATCCGGACCAGAAGCGTTGGGCTGGACTGTGGGTTCATCAAATATCCAAGGTTCTGGCTTTACAACAATGGCAAATGATGTAGAAGAATGGGTGGTCTCACCTGAAATTGATTTAACAGATGCTTCCAATTTACTATTTCAAATAACTCAAGAAATTGATTTTTTAGGAGATCCTAGTTTAATTGATATATTAATCTCTTCAGATTATACTACTGGTGGAGATGTCATGGCTGCAACTTGGACTCCTTTTGCTTTTGATAAAACATTATTTGCTGATATGACTCCTTCAGAAGATTACGATTTTTCTGCCTATGATGGACAAGCTATACATGTGGGATTGAAATATAGCTCTACTACATCTGATTCTCCTCGTTGGAGAGTGCAATCTTTTGCATTTAAAACGCCTGGGCTTTCCGGTGATAGAGATGCTAAATCTGCTTATTATAAGTATTCAGAAGGTTCGTGGAGCTCCGTTAACGATGTATATTATTTAAGTACCGCAGATTATGACTCTATGGGTGAAAATTCAGGTCAACCAGGACAGTTTAATAATTTTAGCAGTACAGTGTTGCCATCAAATTACATACCTCAATTTTTGAGTATGGAATATCCATTTGCGCAACAAGATGATGAAATTTTTATCATATACAGATATTTTGGAGGTAGCAGTGTTGGAACGGTCACTAAAGGTAATTTGTATACCTTCAACAACGGTACTTGGATGCAAAATACTTCATCATTACAATTTGGTTATGAAAATGGAGTTTGGGTACCAGACAACACCATTAGATATACCTTCACCGGTTCAGATTATACCACCGTGGGAGCTGCGCTCATAAATGAACCAGGTTTCGAAGCTGCAGCTGGAAATCTCAACTCTTTTGGAAATTTCAATAGAACAGGTGGGAGCACAAATTGGAGTGATCCTATGATGGTTACAGCAGTTGGAATTATCCTGGACAATATCGATCCGAGTGCAGCAGAAGGTCAAAAATACATTGTAACTGTTAATGTCTATGTAGGAAGTAACTCAACATTGGATGTAAGGGTTGTCAAACGAGATGGTGAATGGGTGGCCAATTAAATTAGCCCCTGAAATTTAAAATTAACCCCAACAATCAAAATATTGTTGGGGTTTTTCTTTATAAATAAAAAATTATTCTTTCCATCTCAACGATTCCATAATATGCTGTATATCATTCTTCAAATAAACTGCAGCTGGATAAATAGAATCATAATTCGGTTTTGCATAAAAATAAAGGGAGCCACTTAAAAAATGTTTTGTGCTATCTGTCACATAAAATTGTGATTGAGATGCAGCATTGCCACCAACTTCATAAAACATTCCAAAAACAGTATGGTCTTTATTGAAATAAGGTTGCTCTACGATGGCATCGGCTTTTATGACATGCTTTTGAGTCAAATTTTGAGCATCCCTCAGATACGTAAAAAGTTGATCTTTAGACGACACTGGTTTATAAGTCAAATAAATGGTGCCTTTTAAAGTTGGATAATCGATATCCACACCATAGATGTTGTTGGCAGAATCAGCCTTTATACTTCTAATGCGTTGTGCAAGATTGTTTTTCGCAAATGTAAAAGGTAAAGACACATCTACTTCTTTGTAGTCTGGTGCAGGATATTCAAGTCGTAAATAAGCACTAGGTTTTGGAATCGTATCCTCGCCACAACCTAAAAAGAAACTAGCTAAAACTGGTAATAAAATATATTTTGATATTTTCATTCTAACAATAAATCTTCTATTTAAAATTGTGTTTTTCGCCTACTGTCTACTTTATTTCAACATGGTAAACTTCACTTGCTTAATACGTTTTTTATCCAAGGCTTCTATAGTGAAAACGTAATTTTTGAAATTTATTTTACTTCCGCGTCGAGGAAAAACACCAGAAATTTCAAGTACAAAACCTGCCAGAGTCTCTGCTTCTCCTTTGTGGTTTTCAAAATCGGACTCTTCTTCAAGATCAACGATTTTGTAAAAATCCTTTAAAGGTGTTTTGCCTTCAAAAGAATAATTGTTGGCATCAATTTTAGTGTAGTTGACATCATCGTCATCAAACTCATCGCTAATATCACCTACAATTTCCTCAATAACGTCTTCTAACGATACTACACCAGAAGTCCCTCCATACTCATCTACTACAACGGCAAGATGAACTTTTTTAGTCTGGAATTCCACCATCAAATCATCCAATTTCTTGTTTTCTGGTACAAAAAATGGTTCACGGAGTAGTGAAGTCCAATCGAATTGTCTTCTGTCTAAATAGGGTAATAAATCTTTCACATATAATATACCAATGATGGTATCAATACTTTCTTTATATACAGGAATTCGAGAATAACCATTACTCACAATTTGAGGAATAATTTCTAAATATTTTTCATCTGTATGCAATGCAAAAATGTCGATGCGTGGTTTCATCACCTGTTTTGTATCTGTATTTCCAAACGATACAATGCCTTGAAGAATTTTTTGTTCTTCATGTGTGGTGTCACTTTCTTTCGTGAGTTCCAAAGCTTGGGATAATTGGTCGACACTAATATTTGATTTTTGTTTTCCAAGTTTATTATGAATGGCAATGGTCAAATGACGCATCGGCAGACTGATGGGTGAAAAAAGCACATCCAACACTTTGATAGGATACGCCATAAAACTTGAGAATTTGATACGATTTCGATTCGCGTATACTTTCGGAATGATTTCACCGAAAAGCAAGATTAGAAACGTCACGACTACAACGTCAAAAATGAATAATAGATCGAGTTTGAAACCAAACAAGTCAATCTTCATTTCTTTGCCTTCAAAGGCCATTTTACTTATCCAAGCGAACAGTAATACGGTGGCAATATTTATAAAATTATTTGCTACGAGGATGGTTGCCAATAATTTCTTTGGACGCTCCATCAATTTGGAGATGATCTCAAATTTCTTGGATCCTTCTTCTCGACCCGTTTCGAGATCGGATCGGGTCAGCGAAAAAAGTGCAACCTCTGCACCCGATATTAAGCCGGAACATATCAGTAAAATAAAGAGCAAGATGATGCCCAAAATCAAAGAAATACTATCTGATGAAAATAAAATAACTAAACTCGTGGGCGCTGGGTCCAATAGACATGAAGTTGGTTAAACAAATTAAAACGGAAGATCATCCTCTTTTTCCTCAACTGCACCATTTTGATTTGATGGCATGGATGAATCATTCGATGAAGGTTGACCTTGTTTTTCCTTTTTGGTAGTCAAAAAATTAAAATCTGTACATTGTATTTCGGTGGAATAGCGCTCGCTGCCTTTGTCATCAATCCATTTGCGTGTTTTGATGCGACCTTCCACATAAACCATATCACCTTTACTCAAATATTTCTCACATATTTCAGCACCTTTGTTTCGCACAACAACATTGTGCCATTCCGTATTGGTGACGCGTTCGTTGGTTTTTTTACTCGTATAAGTTTCATTAGTTGCAAGCGGAAAACGCCCAACACAATCTCCACCTTCAAAATAGTGTAGCTTTACTTCATCTCCAAGATGCCCAATTAGCATTACTTTATTTAAGGTTCCAGACATATTCAATATATTATAATTGCAAAAGTAGCCATTTGCAACGACTTAATAAAGGTAATAAAAAAACAGGAGCTTTAAATTGTAAAATGAAACTCATCAATAAAGTTGCTGATTAGTATCGATGTAGGATAAGTTTTCAATTGATCGATTCTAATACCATTGTTTGGGAGCTCATCCACTTCAATAATCCAAAATTTTGTATATAAATGTTGATGAGATAATTTATGTACGGTGTCCGCCTCGTTATAAAGACTGAATTCAAATACTAATTCTTTCATATAATCCATCACTAGAGGATGCGATTGGAATTGATCATGCTCTAAAGTAGTGTTTGTTTCTATAAGCGGGAATTGATACAAATTCTGCCAGATACCTTGGGAAGTGCGTTTTTCAAAAAGTGTTTTCTTATCCGAAGAAATAAAGACAAGAAAATTGAAATATTTGTTCGTGATCTTTGTTTTTTTCAATTTAACAGGAAGCGCGCCGATTAAATTTTTCTGAAGTGCCACACAACTTCCTTTAAAAGGACAGACATCACAATCGGGACTTTGAGGTTTGCATTGCTTTGCGCCAAACTCCATAATGGCCTGATTGTAGTCTCCAGGATTTTTTGCGTCAATCAATGTAGTTGCCAACCGTTTAAATTCTTTGACACCTACCGTCGTATTAATAGGAGTGTCGATTCCAAAGTAACGTGATAAGACTCGGTAAACATTGCCATCTACAACCGCAGTTGGTTCGTCAAAGCAAATGGATGCAATGGCACTTGCCGTGTAATCGCCAATACCTTTGAGCTTTATCAAGTCCTTATAGTTATTTGGAAAAACACCATCCATTTCTTCTGCAATTTTTTTGGCCGTAAAATGAAGGTTTCGAGCTCTTGAATAATAACCTAATCCTTGCCAAAGTTTTAAAACCTCGCTTTCGTTGGCCTTCGCCAAGTGGAAAACAGTGGGATATTGGGTTACAAAAGCATCATAATAAGGTAACCCTTGCTTAGTCTGTGTTTGTTGCAGAATGATTTCTGACAACCATATAAAATAAGGTTCGTTTGTATTTCGCCAGGGAAAATCGCGTTTATATATTGAATACCAATTAGTTAAAGTTTTGCTAAAATTCATTAGAAATTATAAGTAATGGCAAAAATAAAGGTTTAGAAGGTTAAATTTTAATTAATTAGGTTTGAAATATTGAAATTAAAATAGTTATATTTGCACTCCCTTATAATTAATAGTAACCCTAAAAAAATTTACAATGACAAAAGCTGATATAGTAGCAAAAATTTCTGACAAATTAGGAATTGAAAAAGGTGATGTTCAAGCAACGGTTGAAACATTTATGGAAGAAGTAAAAACGTCTTTAGAAGGTGGCGACAATGTCTACCTAAGAGGTTTTGGAAGTTTTATCATCAAAACAAGAGCTGAAAAAACTGGTAGAAATATTTCTAAAAATACAACTATCAAGATTCCTGCTCACAACATTCCAGCATTTAAACCTGCAAAAGTATTTGTAGAAGGTGTAAAAACCAATGTTGACGTACAATAAGCATTAAACGAAACATTAATCTAAAAAATTTGATCTATGCCAAGTGGTAAAAAGAGAAAAAGACACAAGGTAGCGACGCATAAGCGTAAAAAACGTAGACGCGCTAATCGTCACAAAAAGAAATAAATTAGAAAAAGTAGTTGAAAAACTACTTTTTCGATTTTTTCACAACATCGTTCTTTGATATCGAATTCATTTAAAGCTTGCATATACCTTTGCAAACGAGTGAGTTCACCGGATTTTTGATAAATCCTGTGTCAAAAAAAGTATTAACCATCTGTTCCGATTGAGAGTCGGAGTGGAGTAAATTCACATTATGGATAAAGAATTGATTATTCGTTCGAGTTCCGATATTGTTGATTTCGCCTTATTAAGAGATGGAAAACTTATTGAATTACACAAAGAGGAAGAGGATAACAACTTTGCGGTTGGTGATGTGTTTATCGCCAAAATACGCAAGGTCGTTCCGGGTCTTAACGCTGCATTTGTAAATGTGGGTTATGAGAAAGATGCATTCTTGCATTACCATGATTTAGGACCGCAAGTTCCTTCCCTTTTAAAATTCATTAAACGTGTAAGCACAGGGAAACATACCGATTTCCTATTAAAAGACTTTCAGTTCGAGAAGGACATTGATAAAAATGGTAGCATGGCAAATGCCGTGAAAGCCAATCAATCCATCTTGGTGCAGATTGTAAAAGAACCAATTTCCACAAAAGGTCCACGATTAAGTTCGGAGATTTCTATTGCTGGAAGGTATATTGTTTTAGTACCCTTTTCTGACCGTATCTCAATCTCTCAAAAGATTGAATCGAAAGAAGAGAAAGATCGTTTGAAACGATTGGTTAAAAGCATAACTCCAAAAGGTTTTGGCGTCATCGTACGCACAGTTGCTGAAGGCAAATTAGTAGCGGATTTGGATAGTGATTTACAAACGTTGCTGAATCGATGGACAGCAATGTGTAAAAAAATAAATAAAGCGCACCATCCTAGTAAAGTATTAGGTGAAATGAACAAAGCATCCTCTATTTTGAGAGATATCTTTAATGATTCATTCTCCAATATTGTCGTGGATGATGAGACACTTTATGGACAAGTAAAAGATTATGTGCAACAAATTGCACCAAAAAAGGAATCTATTGTAAAACACCACAATAATGGTGTGCCAGTTTTTGAAAAATTTGGCATAGAGCGTCAAATAAAGACCTCATTCGGACGTACGGTCTCCATGGCAAAAGGAGCGTATATTGTGATAGAACACACCGAAGCCCTTCACGTGATCGATGTAAACAGTGGAAACCGATCCAACAAAGAAAAAAATCAAGAAGACACAGCTTTAGAAGTCAATATGATATCGGCGACAGAAATTGCCCGACAGTTGCGCTTGCGTGACATGGGAGGAATAATTGTTATCGATTTTATAGATATGTCTAACGCTGCGAACCGCAAGAAGCTTTTTGATCATCTGCGCAATGAAATGAGCGATGACAAAGCGAAGCACAAAATATTACCTCCGAGCAAATTTGGACTGGTACAGATTACCAGACAAAGAGTTCGCCCGGAACGAAATATTGAAACTAAAGAAGAAAACCCAAATGGAAATGGCGAAGATATTGAAGCACCAATCAAGGTGGTCAATCGTATCAACCAAGACCTGGAGCGGATTCTTAAAAAAGACTATAAGAAGGTGACCTTAAACACACATCCTTTTATAGCAGCCTTTCTGACGAAAGGTTTTCCATCGGTACGTTCTAAATGGTTTTTAGAACACAAACAATGGGTTAAAATACAACCCAGAGATGCTTACACTTATCTTGAATACCATTTTTGTGATAAAGATGGTAACGAAATTAAATAATATCAATTGAGACCCTTTTCACTTTTAGTGGAGAGGGTTTTTTGGTTTTATCGATTATATTTGTAACATGAAGCAAGCCTTTTTCATTCTCTTATATCTTTATGTTAGTATAGACTGCTTTTCGCAAATAGAAAGCGACCTAATTACAACACAGAATGATTCCATAATCGTCGTTGACGATAATTATAGAGAAGATCAATTTTATTTGGCTCTAACATACAATCTTCTGGCAACAAAACCCGATGGATTATCCCAGCAAGCTTTTTCAGCAGGCTTCCACATTGGCTTCATACGCGATTTTCCTATCAACGAACAACGCAATTGGGCATTAGGCTTGGGAGTTGGGTTGTCTTCAAACTCGTATAACCAAAACATGTTGATTACCAACCAACCTAGTGGCGCGTATGAGTATTCAATCATTCAAGAGGATAGCATCTCATTCAGTAAAAATAAATTTACCACCTATCTTGTAGAAGTTCCATTTGAGTTACGGTGGCGAACGTCAACTGCCGAAGATTATAAGTTTTGGCGTATCTATACTGGTGTTAAAGTCGGCTATGTGTTTTATAATTCATCAAAATTTGATGGTAGTATTGGTAAGCTACAAAATTCGAATATTTCAGATATTAATGGCTTGCGTTATGGACTTACTTTGAGCGCTGGTTATTCTACCTGGAATGCACATATCTATTATGGATTGAATTCTCTATTTGATAAATCATCGAAGATTGATGGACAGTCCATAGATTTGACAAGTATCAAAATAGGACTAATGTTTTATATTTTATAAGTTTCAGTCTTCAGTCTTCAGTCTTCAGTCTGGTGTTGTCTATCGTCTTAAATCTATCAGTGCAGCGATCTTAAATCTTTTTAAAGCCAATAATTCAACACAATCAATTGCGGAATCAATCCGATAAAAAATCCAATCACCAATTCAATAGGCGTGTGTGCTTTTACATGAAGTCTGGAGGTGGCTATAGCGCCAATGATGATGCTCATCAAAGCAATCGTTCCGTTAATGTTGATTTTGAAATGAATACTCAATGCAATGGCAAACATAAAAAACCCTGCAGATGCAATCATGTGAATACTTGCCTTGAAACTTAAAATAGCCAAAATAAGACAGGCAACCGTGGAAAATAGAATACCCAAGAAAAAATAGTAAAGCTCTTCAATTTCTGCTGGCGGCAATACACGATACAATATTAGGGACACAATCACAACATTGATGATTAATGGGACGATGCGTTCACGTGTAGTTTCTAGATAAAACGAATCTACATTTTTGATGGTTTTGAGCAAAAAATAGACAAGAATTGGAAGTATCACCGTTAATATGGTGATGGAAAAAATCTTCGCCTTCATGATTGGCTCTGGAATAAAACGTGGTGTTTTTGAAAAATAAAAAAGAACGCCCAAAAGAGGCATTATAATGGGATGAAAGATAAAAGAGATGCTTTTTAGAATACGGTCCAAAGTAAATTTTGTTATTTTTATGGCGTTGTAAAAGTAAGTCTATTCCATTCAACTTAAAACAATCCTATGAAATTTTCAATTGTTCTATTCGTGAGTTTTATTTTAGGTTTGTCCCTAAGCGCACAAGATAATTCTATTAATCTTCCTGATATAAATATGAAAGTTGGAATGATTGTAGAGCCAAATTATGATATCTACGTTACAAAAAATAAGCATATAATATTTGAGAAGGACACAGTTAATTTGAATGAGATAAATAAACTCTTATACCAATCTATAAAAGGTTATGGTGTAGCCACTGTTGCTTATATGCAAAAACAAATTCATCTTTTTGCTGATAGAGATTTAGAGTACAGGTTAATAGATGATATTAAAACAGAAATTTCGAGTACCAACAGTTCAAAGTATATAATTTATCGGTCAAGTCCAAATTCAAATAATGGTCGAGGAATTAATGGAATCAAACATAAATCCCCACTGTCATATTTCTCTGTTTATCCACCGGAATATATAAAAACCAAGAAGCAAATTAAAACCAATGATAGTATTATAAAAGAGCAAGAATATTTAATTTCTGATTTCCCGGAAATTCCTAGCAGTTCTGATTCTAACTGGAAAATTCACACTTCAGTTGAACGTATAATTTATAGTGTTCAAAAGGAAATTATTGAAGGAACCTTACGCGATAAAATTTTTGAATGTCTCACAATAAGCAATGCTGGTTTGATTAACACTGAAAAGAAGATTATTACAAAATCTGATTTGAAAAAACTATTACTGAAAAATGATATTCTATTTTTAAAATATAATTCCGATTTAACGTACGGAAATTATTTGAACGCTATTACTATTTTACAAGAATTGAAACCAAATTTTGGATCAAATATGAATTATGCCGAAGTTATTGAACTTTCTTATCAGATTCAGAAGTTACACGACGAGGTAGGGGTTGTATTTTGTGATTGATTAAATCTTCTTCCGTAATCGCGCCACAGGAATATCCAACTGCTCTCTATATTTTGCAACTGTTCGTCTCGCTATTGGATAGCCTTTTTCTAATAAAATGGCAGCTAACTTATCATCAGTTAAAGGTTTGCGCTTGTTTTCGTCAGCAATAGTCAATTCTAGGATCTTTTTGATTTCGCGAGTGGAAACTTCTTCACCTTGGTCATTAGTCATGGATTCCGAGAAGAATTCCTTGATGAGTTTGGTGCCATAAGGTGTATCGACATATTTACTGTTGGCCACCCTTGAGACTGTGGAAACATCCATTTCGATTTCGTCAGCGATGTCTTTCAAAATCATTGGTTTCAACTTGGTTTCATCACCTGTTAAAAAGTATTCTTTTTGATAATGCATGATGGTACTCATAGTCACAAACAAGGTCTGTTGGCGCTGTTTGATGGCTTCAATAAACCATTTGGCAGCATCCAACTTTTGCTTGATAAATAGGACAGCATCTTTTTGTGATTTGGACTTGTCTTTGGCTTCCTTATAGCCTTTCATCATGTTTGTATATTCACGAGACACATGCAATTCGGGAGCATTTCTCCCATTTAAGGTTAATTCCAATTCGCCATCCACAATTTTGATTGCAAAATCTGGAACGATATGTTCCACTATGCGATTATTTCCTGAATAAGAACCGCCTGGTTTTGGGTTTAAATGTTCTATTTCGTCAATAGCATCTTTGAGTTGCATTTCGGTAATGTCGAATTTCTGCAACAATTTTTTATAATGCTTCTTTGTGAATTGCTCAAAAGCATTGTCAATGATATCAATTGCCAACTCCACATCCGGATTTTTTTCACGCCTGTGTAATTGTATGCTTAAACATTCTTGAAGATTACGAGCACCAACACCAGCAGGATCCAATTGATGGACAATATTTAACACTTTCTCGACGCTTTTCGCATCTGTGTAAACATTCTGCGTGAACGCTAGATCGTCGGCTATGTCTGTCAATGCGCGACGAATGTATCCGCTTTCATCAACGCTTCCGACTAAAAACTCTGCAATATCACGTTCATCATCAGATAGTCGAAAAGTGTTTAGTTGATTCGTTAAATATTGTGTAAAAGACGTGCCTGCAGCAAAAGGAATGTCCTTATCGTCATCATCAGCACTGTAATTATTGGCCTGTGTACGATAATCGGGAACGTCGTCATCGCTTAAGTATTCATCCACGTTGATGTCTTCACCGATGGTTTCGCTTTCATCGTAGGAATCATCGGTATTGTCAAACTCGTCGTATTTGTCTTCCAATTCTTCTTTGCCACCTTCCAATGCCGGGTTTTCCTCCAGCTCCTGCTGCAATCGTTGTTCAAAAGCTTGTGTCGGTAACTGAATCAGCTTCATTAACTGAATCTGTTGTGGCGACAACTTCTGTGATAATTTGAATTGTAAATACTGTTTTAGCATCGAATACTTTTGATTAACATTAAAAATAAAAAAAACAATCTACATAGGTTATAAATGTAGATTGTTTTGTGAAAATATTATTGATTTGAAGGAATGTTAAAATTCCGCATTTTGAGGTGTTCTTGGAAAAGGAATGACATCGCGGATATTGCCCATTCCTGTTGCAAACATCACAAGTCGTTCAAAACCTAATCCGAACCCAGAATGCACTGCGGTTCCGTATTTACGCAAATCCAAATACCACCATAGTTCTTCTTCACTAATATCGAGTGCTTTCATTTTTTCTTTCAAAACATCCAAACGTTCTTCACGTTGTGCGCCACCGACCATTTCTCCAATGCCTGGAAACAGAATATCCATCGCCCGAACAGTTTTTCCGTCTTCATTCAAACGCATGTAAAATGCTTTAATATTTGCAGGATAATCAAACAAAATCACTGGACATTTGAAGTGTTTCTCAACTAAAAATCGTTCGTGTTCACTTTGTAGATCCGCTCCCCATTCCTCAATGATGTATTTGAATTGTTTCTTTTTGTTGGGTTTTGAGTTTTTAAGAATATCGATTGCTTCAGTATAACTGACACGCTTGAAGTTGTTATCGACCACAAACTTGAGTTTTTCGATCAAGCTCATGTCGGAACGTTCTGCTTGTGGTTTTGTTTTTTCTTCTTCCAATAGACGTTGTTCCAAGAACTCTAAATCTTCACGATTGTGCTCTAAAACGTATGTTAAAACGAACTTTAGGAAATCTTCAGCCAAATCCATATTTCCGGCCAAATCCATAAAAGCAACTTCTGGTTCAATCATCCAAAATTCGGCCAAATGGCGAGAGGTGTTGGAGTTTTCGGCCCTAAATGTTGGGCCAAAGGTATAGACTTTGCCTAATGACATCGCAAACGTTTCAGCTTCCAATTGTCCAGAGACCGTTAAATTGGTTTCCTTCCCAAAGAAATCTTCTTTGTAGTTTATAGAACCATCCTCATTCAAAGGTGGATTTTTAGCATCGAGATTACTCACTCGGAACATTTCGCCAGCTCCTTCGGCGTCACTTCCTGTGATGATTGGTGTATGCACATAATAAAATCCGTTGTCGTTGAAATATTTATGTATGGCAAATGACAAGGTGGAACGCAAACGCATTACAGCACTGAAAGTCGTAGTTCTTGTGCGTAAATGCGCATTTTTACGTAAAAACTCGAACGTATGTTTTTTGGGTTGAATCGGAAATGTTTCTGCATCAGAATCACCAAGCACTTCTAAAGAAGACACCACGATTTCGACATTTTGACCTTTCCCTTGACTTTCCACCAATTGACCTTTGAGGTGCAATGCGGAACCAGTTGTGATGCGTTTGAGAGTGGTTTCCTCCATAGTCTCAAAGTCAACGACACATTGAATGTTTTGAAGCGTAGAACCGTCGTTTAAAGCGATAAAACGATTTGCTCTAAAGGTACGTACCCAACCTTTGATGTCGATATCTTGAGATTTTGCTTCGGTTTTTAATAAAGAAGCAATGGTTTGTGATGTCATTTTGAATAAATTTAAGTGTGCAAAGATAAAAAAAGCCGTTGGGCTTTCAAGCTACAAATTCTGAAATTTCAAATTCTGATTTTCTTCTCTCTAACTCAATTAATGTCAAAACAAAAAGGAAACAATTCGTCAAAAGAAATGTTTCCTGTCATTGTTTTATGATTAAATCTTTTATTCTACCACCAGCAATTCACGTATCATACTTGCCTTGGAAGAATTAAAGACGTTAATGATGTAATTGCCTGACTTTAAATTTAGATTTGTAATGGTGAATTCCATGCCAGAGTAGGTGTTTGAGAATTTCAAATTGCCCATCATGTCATAAATTTTGACCTCTTTAACATCTTTTGTCGATGCTATTCGGTTACAAGGATCACTAGGTGGTCCAATAATACTGACTATTGCTTCCAGTAACCCAATCCACACTAAATGTACTTTGTGAATTTATCGAAACATTAGCATGACCACCTGCGATACCAGAAGTGGTAATAGAGGGAGAACCTACCAAAATATTTGTTTTTGTAATGGTACCCGGCTGGTTACAGGCATTCTTAACTTGCGTGCTGATAGAAACGGTCCCGTTACCCACCTTATTTAAGGTTGCTTGGTTACCGTTGTAAGTAATCGTAGCAATATTCGTGTTTGAACTTGTCCAGCTTAAAACTGTAATATTTGAAGGCAAGTTTGAGATTGAATAGGAGGCAGAGGTACACAATTCATTATTGCCGGCAATGGTATAACCAGGGTTGAACGGACCCAATTGGACTGTTGATGTCTTTTGAGGATAGGAGACGCCGTTTAGTTTGGGTATCACACTCACATTGCCAGGTGGATAACTCGTTGGTATCAACGTCAGTGTTGAACTTGTGGTTGTTAGTGTTGATGGAGCTGGGCCACCATTATAAAACCATCGACTACCGATTGACCAAACGTGTTCACGAGTACCTGGTGAACTGTAAACATTGTTTACGGTAAAGTCCACAGGATTTGTTGAGCCGCAAGGAATATTAACAGTTGCTGGTGTTAGTGTAAAGGTTGGGATTGCGTTCTTCTTTATTGCAAATTGGCATGATTCATAACCTGCAAATTCAGCATATAACTTTCCTCCAGTTAGATTAAATTCGCTTGCGTTCAGTGTTACCGACAATGAAGCAGTAAAAACTTGATTTGAGCCACTAGACCAAAAGGATTCTTGGACTGACTGTGTATTTCTATTGATTGGAGAATCATTTGTCGTTTTTCTTGTTAAAACGTTTAAATTAACAGTACCAATAACCAAAGAGGATGGCTTTTCTAACCTAACGCCAAATTGAATTGTAACCGAAGAATTGTCTTGAAAATCAATTGTGCCACAACTAGGTATAGAAGCACCGCTTAAATATGTCATGTTTTCAATAGTGACGTTCACTTGTCCATAAAATATAGAGGTCGTAAACGCAAAAAATGCGATAATTAAATATTTTGTTTTCATAATGCTATAATGTTAGTTAGCATTATTTTTCTAAATGTATTTGAAACCCTAAACCTACTAAAAATGCATTGGATGCGTTTTCGCTACCTCCATCTTGTTTAGTTGTAGAATTGATGTAATTTAAAGACAATTCAATACCAACACTCCTATTAAAAAAAAGTACGGTACCTGCTTTAATACCATAACCGTTTGAATTGCTTTTTACATCTAAACCGTTTTTACCAAAGCCGAAGTCGTAATTTATTTGGGAGAAAATATTAATTCTATTTTCTTGATTCAAAAAATAATATCTTACAAAAGGACCAAAACTATATGAATTAAAAGATGAACTACTTCCCGGCTCCAAGAAAGTTAACTGAACTTGCATACCGCCTGCAAACTTATCAATAAAAAAATATCCTAAATTGGGATTTATTCTTATGCTAGATGCATCGGACTCCATTGTAGTTCCGTTAGTTTCTGATTCATACCTTATAGAAGAATAATTTCCATCGCCCCCCACAAGCCAATTACCCTTGGTAATCTGCGCATAGGATGTTAAGGTTACTGCAAATACAATAAAGAAAAATAATGTGATTGTTTTTATTTTTGAGTTCATAATTAATTGTGTTATTGATTTGAATTTTTTGTTATAAAAAGTAAAGCGGTTCGTTGATTTTTTAAGCTCATTTTTTTATATGCGTTACCTGCTCAACATTGTACACTGTTTTTTTAACTACACGTATGTGTCAAGAGCTTCGTAAAGCCTACAAACTAATAACACAAACTTTAGTGTTTATGCTGTCTATAAATTTCAGTCTATAAAAAAATGTCTATGGGTTTGTCTATTATGATAAAGCGTAGTCTATGAGCTTTAGCATGTAATATTGCACTATCAATAAAGTAATCAAAAGAGTAATTAAAAAAACAGGGCCCTGTCTACAATTGCAATTTATCTTCAATGTCATCTCAATATAGACTTAATTGAAACTTCATCGTTGGTATAGCCAATGTATAAAAAATAAAAACATGTTTGCAAAATTTTTCTTACTTTTTTTTGATGACTTGAAAAAAACTTTTAGCGCCTAATTTAAGGTGATATCGAAAACCAATGGTCATCGATATTTTAGAGTAGAAAGTTCCTAAATGAAATAGTTATAACTTGATCCCACAGCTACTGAATTGGAATTTGACTTATTTGGAATCCTCCTCATCTTCCTCCGGAATGATATTGATCGAAGGCTCTTTCAATACTTCCTTATTTGCAATACTGCGTTCTAGGGATAATAGAAGGGAAGGCAATAATAACAAATTCGACAACATCGCAAATAGAAGCGTCATGGACACCAAAGCACCTAATGCAACCGTACCTCCAAAACTCGAAATTGTGAATACCGAAAACCCAAAGAAGAGAACAATCGATGTGTAGAACATACTGACGCCTGTTTCACGCAATGCGCCATAGACTGATTTTTTAATTTTCCAGTTATTGGCTTTCAGTTCTTGACGATATTTTGCCAAAAAGTGAATGGTATCATCCACGGAAATTCCAAAAGCGATGCTAAACACTAAAATTGTGGAAGGTTTTATCGGTACTCCAAAATAACCCATCAAGCCTGCAGTAATGATCAATGGCAGAATATTCGGAATCAAGGACACCAAGATCATTTTAAAAGATCGGAACATATACGCCATAAATAAAGCAATCAAGAAAATTGCCAAGGACAGTGAGATAGCTAAATTCTTCACCAAATACGTGGTGCCTTTCTGAAACACCAAAGCTTTCCCAGTCATAATGACGCTGTAATTTTCCTCTGGGAATACCTTGTTGATTTTGGTCTGTAAATCATCCTCAATACGTTCCATTTTATCCGTCCCGATATCTTTCATAAAGGTCGTGATACGTGCATATTGACCTGTGCTATCGACGAAATTTTGCAGCAAATTGGCTTCAGAAGAAGAGTTTTTAGCATACGATAAGATAAAGCTGTTTTCCTGGTTTGTTGGTAATTGATAATACTTGGGATTACCATTATAATAGGCCTGTTTTGAATATTTGACGAGACTGACTACAGATATGGGGCGTGATAATTCATGAGTTTCTTCTATGGCTTCCTCAAGTTGCTCCATGCGCTTGAGGGTACTCAATTTCATAACGCCTTTTTTACGTTTGGTATCGATCATAAATTCCAAAGGCATGATGCCGCTAAATTCTTGTTCAAAAAATCGAATGTCCTGAAAGAATTCTGTTTTTTTAGGCATGTCCTCAATTAGGCTGCCTGATATTTTTATTTGGAATATTCCAATAATGCTAATTGCTAAAACTGCAACTGAGGTAAAATAAATAGCAATGCGTTTTTCTTTTACCATACGCTCCATCCAACTTACAAAACCACCAATCCAACGTCTGTTCAAATGTTCTAGATGGCGCTCTTTTGGATAAGGCAAAAAGCTATAAATGATAGGAATTACCAATACACAAAGCAAAAATATACCTAATATACTCAAGGATGCCACAATTCCAAATTCCCTCAATAAATCACTCTGAGTAAGGATAAAAGTTGCAAAACCAGAAGCCGTCGTGACATTGGTCATGAGTGTTGCATTCCCGATTTTGGTGATGACACGTTGTAAGGATTTCGCCTTATTGCCGTGAGATTTAACCTCGCTTTGATATTTGTTGATAAGGAATATACAGTTAGGAATTCCAATAACGATGATCAATGGAGGGATCAAGGCTGTTAAGACCGTAATTTCATAATTGAGCAATCCGAGGATGCCAAAGGTCCACATGACGCCCAAACAAACCACAATGAGTGAAATAAAAGTCGCTCTAAACGATCTAAAAAATAGGAAGAAAATAAAGGAGGTGGTAAAAAGCGCTGCACCAATAAACCAAGGAATCTCGTCGACTATGACTTGTGCATTCAAGGTTCGGATGTAAGGCATTCCAGAAACGCGAACATCCATATGTTGCTTCTGTTCAAACGCTGAAATGGTAGGTTCCAAATCGTTTAAAACAAAGTCTTTTCGCTGGGGCGTATTGACAATCTCTTTTTTGAGATAAATCGCGGTACGAATGGTTTTGGTCTTTTTATTGAACAAGAAATTGTCATAAAAAGGATATTGCTCAAAAAGTTCTTGCTCTAGCGTGTCAATTTGAACCTTCGAATGTATGGAGTCTTTGATGAAAGGTTTCAGCTCAAACTTTTCCTTTTCAGTATTTTTTACAAGTTTTTGTAAATCTTTAATGGAAAGAACCGTTTCAACTTCTGGATATTTTTTAAAATTATCTGCAAGCTTGTTCCAAGCGTTTAACTTTTCGACCGTAAACAAAGTCGAATCCTTGATGCCAAGTACAATAAGATTGCCTTCTTCCCCAAATATGTTTAAAAACTCGTTGTAAGTAATGTTGACTTCATGATCATCAGGAAGAAGATTGGCTTCGGTATAAGTGAAGCGCATGTTTTTCCATTGAAAACCAAAAAAAACAGTCATCAAGATGATACCGATCAGTATGCCGATTCTATTGCGCAAAATGAGACTTGCGACAATTTCCCAAAAACTTTTCGAAAATAATTTAGACATACATCATGAAAGTGTACACAAAGGTAGGAAAAAGCCCATCAATTGTGGCTTCATACGATGAGAATATTGTTCCTAAAGCGTCAGGTTAAAGGTGAATTTTAAAGCGATATTATCTTCAAATTTAGGTAAGTGATAACCTCCATAGCGATATGCGAAGCTCAATCCGAATGGGAATAGAATGTTGTTAATTTCGAATCCTGCTTCAGAATAGCCCTTTCTCAAGGTGCCAAATTCAATATTTTGATGACGATTTATGTCATGCATAGACCCTATTGCCATCCTAGAAATCACGACTAATTGCGGTTGGTATTTTTCAGTAATCTTAAAAGGTGTAAAAAAGTGTTTCAGTTGCAAAGTTGCAAATCGATCTGAAAAGAACTCGTTGAAAAACATGGTTTCAAAGCTATTGGTCCCAGCGACCGAGAATCGATTGAGAATGGTTTCTTTATTGATGTTGTTTGGATACACATGGTACAAATGAGTCAAGGGCGTTTTTCCTGTGGAAATACCTCCTAATAAAGTTGCCTCTGTTTCAGTAGCTCCAATTAAATTGACTTTGTAAATAGTCCTGAAATCGGTTTTAAAATAGTTAAAGTCACTACCTAAAATGTCCTTAAAGCTTTTAGTAAGTTGTAAGGTGAAATTAGGAAAACCTTCTTTTTCTACTATTAAATCATTCACTGTTTCAAAAGTGTTGAACGGATTCCATTGCAAGGACACTTTAGCGTTACTCAACCGATATTCTTGATAATCTTTATCATCCACCTCAAAGAGATAATTGTAAGTTGAGGTAATATTGCTTCGCGATAATTGTGTTTCGGATATAAGGTAAGGTGTAATTTGATGTTCAAGAGCGATTGCCTTGGTGATGTGATGATGAAACAGGTCAATGTTGAGCAATCGAGGTTCGAAAAATGAGAAAAAGCGTTTGTCTGTTAAAAAATCAGAACTACCAGTTTCTTGTAAATCGTCGGTATAACTCAAGTTTATCCATGTTTCATTCTCATCAGAAATTCTAAAGCCACCACCGATACTGTACTTGAAATTATGATCCTTAAAGCCATAGACCACATAACCGTTTAATCGATAGGTCTCTGATAACTGTTCATTGGTTTTAAAACCTGGTCCTGTTCTAAAACCTTCATATTGATTAAATTTTATGAGTGTTTTCAGATCAATATCAAAGTATTTGGTAGGGAAGTAGCCGTTACCTATTTGCTTGAAAAATTTACTTTTCTTAATGGAATCTTGCTCTATAACCGTCAGTGTATCTCCGACTTTTTGAGGGATTTGCGACTGCGCTGACCAAGTCAAAATCAGAAACAATAAAATCGCACAGTACTTTTGCATAAAAACATTAGGCTATAAAAATTGAAGTTAAAAAAAGCGACACAATCGTCGCTTTTCAATTATACTGTCATGATTTCTTTTTCTTTGACTTCCAGAATTTGGTCAACTTTGGTAACGTATTTATCGGTCAATTGTTGTACATCGATTTCAGCATTTCCTTGAAGATCTTCAGAGACATCCTCTAAATTTTTAATTTCGTTCATGGCATCTTTACGTGCGCTTCTGACACCTATTTTTGCGTCTTCAGCTTCTGCTTTAGCTTGTTTTGCCAAATCGCGACGACGTTCTTCTGTTAAAGGAGGTACGCTGATGATGATTAAGTCACCATTATTCATAGGATTAAAACCTAAATTTGCAACTTGAATCCCTTTTTCAATTTCTTGCAACATGTTCTTTTCCCATGGTTGCACAGTAATTGTTCTTCCATCAGGCGTATTCACGTTGGCGACTTGGTTTAAAGGTGTTTGAGAACCATAATAATTCACCATCACACCACCGAGCATAGCAGGGCTTGCTTTACCAGCTCTAATATTTACAAACTGCTTTTCGAGATGCTTCAGGGCAGCATCCATAGATTCTTTAGTGGAATCTAATATAAATTTAATGTCTTCGTTCATTGTAATAAAAATTTAATCGTCTAATGGCTTTCAAAAAATAAGCCAAAATGAGTTATAAATTGACTTTAGTTCCTATTTTCTCGCCAGAAACCACCTTAAGTAAATTTCCTCTTTTATTCATATCAAACACGATAATTGGCAATTCGTTTTCTTGACTTAAGGTAAAAGCGGTGGTGTCCATTACTTTCAACCCTTTTCGGATCACATCATCAAAGGTGATATGATCAAACTTAATAGCGGTCGTATCTTTTTCTGGATCGGTATTGTAGATGCCGTCAACACGAGTTCCTTTCAAAATAACATCCGCTTCAATTTCAATAGCTCTTAAAACAGCTGCAGAATCGGTCGTGAAATAGGGGTTTCCAGTGCCGCCGCCGAAAATAACAACACGACCTTTCTCCAGGTGACGCATTGCTTTTCTCCTAATAAAAGGTTCTGCAACTTGATTGATATGAACTGCAGATTGCAAACGAGTTGGCACACCAGCATCTTCAAGGGCACTTTGCAATGCTAAACCGTTAATTACGGTTGCCAACATTCCCATGTGGTCGCCTTGAACGCGGTCCATACCGTTACTTGCTCCCGCAACACCTCTAAAAATATTTCCTCCACCAATAACAATTGCAATTTCTACACCTTTATCTATGATGATTTTAATGTCTTCAGCATATTCGGCCAAGCGTTGAGGGTCAATACCATATTGACGTTCGCCCATTAACGCTTCACCGGATAGTTTGAGAAGGATTCTTTTGTATTTCATAATTTAATACATTCCATTTAAAAATGTTGTTTTTTAAAAGACATGGCAAATATAAACAATATCTTTTTTTGATGCGATAGAATTTTATTCAAAGTAAATTTATCAATTTGAGAACGTATTTTTTTTTGAGTTAACATTGAATGCGATAAAATCCAACGTTCGTTATTGAGAGTTGTATCTTAATTGAAATATTAAAATCTTTAAAACGATGAAAAAATTAACAAAAATTCTAGCGTTAATGGGTGCAGCAACTGGCGTCGCCTATTTAACAAAAAAAATGATGGATTCGTCAAAATATGAATCTTCAAAAGTTCCAAATCGAGGCAATTCCAATGACGCTTCCAAAGATAAAAATGAACATAGATCTTCCAGGAATGAGACGTCGGATTTTTCCAATGAGAGAACCCAAAAAATGTATAAAGATTTGGGAATGACAGACGAGCAAAGGCTTCGTTATGAGACGGATTATAGAACGGTTATGCACAAATGGGAGAAAGAAAATCCAAATATTGCTATGGATGAAATCAAAAAAACAGCAGAGCACAACTCTGCGCTAAAGGCAGTCTTGAACGAGGCTCAATTTTCAAATTACCGTGACTGGGCAGATAAGTATGTCAAATAATAGTACAAAATTTAAAAATGAAGGCTTCCTAAAGATTTGGGAAGTTTTTTTTTAAACGCAAATTTGGTTATCCAATGAAGCACAGCTCAATCCATAAAAAAACCACTACTTCAAATTAGAAGTAGTGGTAAGTATTTGTAATTTTTCTTAAGAATTATCCTAAAGACACACGTTTAAAGTCAGTTACTTTAACGTCACCATAAGAAGCAACATATTTTGCAACATTCATTTTTTCATCTTTGATGAACGTTTGGTCCAAAAGACATTTCTCCTGATCTAAAGTTGTGTTGTCAGAAACGAAACGGTCCATTTTACCCGGAAGGATTTTATCCCAGATCTGTTCCGGTTTTCCATCAGCTTTCAATTCAGCTTTTGCATCAGCCTCCGCTTTTTCCATTACTTCTGGCGTTAACTGCGCCATAGAAATATATTGAGGAACATTTTTAAGTGTTTTACCCAAACGTCCCAATTCTTCGTTATCTTTTTCAATCACAGCGATTCTTGCTTCTGTTTCTGAAGCGATAAATTCAGGATCAAAATCTTTGTAAGATAATGTTGATGCTCCCATAGATGCGATTTGCATGGCGACATCTTTCGCCAATTCTTCAGCGTTATCCACTTTTGCAGAGAAACCTACAATTGCAGCAATTTTGTTAATGTGAACGTATGAACCAACATAAGGTGCTTCCAATTTTTCAAAAGCATTTAAGTCTATTTTTTCACCGATCACACCAGTTTGCTCAACTAATTTTTCAGCAACAGTCATGCCTCCAAAATCAGCAGCCAATACTTCTTCTTTTGAGTTAAAGTTGATTGCGATATCCGCAACATCATTTGCCAAAGAAATGAAAGATTCATTTTTACCTACGAAATCAGTTTCGCAACCTAATACGATAGCAATACCTACAGTTTTGTCATCATTTATTTTAGCAACAGCAGCACCTTCAGATGAATCTCTGTCAGCTCTTTTTTCTGCAACCTTTTGACCTTTTTTGCGCAATACGTCAATTGCCTTGTCAAAATCTCCTTCAGCTTCTACCAATGCTTTCTTACAGTCCATCATTCCGGCTCCTGTAGCTTGTCTTAATTTGTTTACTTCTGCGGCTGTTATTTTTACCATGGATTCCATTTTTTTTAAATTAAAAAAAAGTCGTTCAATTAATTTTCAACAAAGAAAAGAACTAAACGACTTAATTATGTTGTGAAATTGTTATTTTATTCTTCTTCTTCAGCTGCTACTTTCTTTTTAGCTGCTGGTTTATTTGTTTCTTTAGCGTCGTCTTTCTTTTCAGCTTTTTTTGCTTTTGCTGGTTTAGAATCATCACCTTCTTCTTTGTCAGATTTATCAGATTTACGTTCTGTTAATCCTTCTGCGACAGCATCTGTAACCAATGTCATGATTTTTTCGATAGACTTTGAAGCATCATCGTTTGCAGGAATTAAATAATCTACTTGACGTGGATCAGAATTCGTGTCAACCATTGCGAAGATTGGAATGTTTAATTTTTGGGCTTCTTTGATTGCAATGTGCTCACGTTTGATATCTACGACAAATAATGCGCCTGGCAAACGAGTCATTTCAGAGATAGAACCTAAATTCTTCTCTAATTTAGCTCTTAAACGATCTACTTGAAGACGTTCTTTTTTAGACAATGTCAAAAATGTTCCGTCTTTCTTCATTTTATCGATCATAGCCATTTTCTTGACAGCTTTTCTGATAGTGATGAAGTTGGTCAACATTCCGCCCGGCCATCTTTCTGTGATGTAAGGCATGTTCACAGCACCTGCTTTTTCAGCAACGATATCTTTCGCTTGTTTTTTAGTAGCTACGAAAAGGATTTTCTTTCCTGAAGCAGCAATTTTGTGAAGCGCTTGTGACGTTTCTTCAATTTTTGCTGCTGTTTTGTAAAGGTTGATGATATGGATACCATTACGTTCCATATAGATGTAAGGAGCCATGTTTGGGTCCCATTTACGCGTTAAGTGACCGAAGTGTACACCTGCGTCTAATAATTCTTTAATTTCAATTTTCATTTTTGTAATAGTTTACGTTCTGTTGATTAGCAATGTTCCATTTTGGCTTTTGGCTTTTGGCCTTTAGCTGTTGGCTTCATTTAGATGCTTAACTAAATCCTCATGCAAAGGCATGATAGACAACAATAACTGGGTTAAAATTTGTGTTTTTTTTCAATAAAAAAACTTGATTGGAAATATGTTTGATGATATTTCCAATCGAGTTGGTAATAAGATTAACGTTTAGAGAACTGGAATTTCTTACGAGCTTTCTTCTGTCCGAATTTCTTACGTTCCACCATTCTTGGATCTCTTGTTAACAATCCTTCTGGTTTCAAGATGCCTCGGTTTTCTGCATCTAGCTCACACATTGCGCGAGATAATGCTAAACGGATTGCTTCTGCTTGACCAGTAATACCACCTCCATATACATTTACTGTAATATCAAAGTTGCCTTCATTGTTAGTCATAGCCAAGGGTTGGTTTACTTTATACTGCAATGTTGCAGTAGGAAAATAAGCCGCTATGTCTTTTTTATTAATTGTGATGTTCCCTTTACCTGTGGCAACATACGCGCGAGCAACAGCCGTCTTTCTACGGCCGATTTTGTGAATTACTTCCATTTACTTGAATTCATTTAAGTTAATTGCTTTAGGTTTTTGAGCAGCATGCGCATGCTCTGTTCCAACCACAGCAGTTAGGTTACGGAATAAATCTGCACCTAATTTGTTTTTAGGGAGCATTCCTTTTACTGATTTTTCTACTAATCGTGCTGGATCTTTTCCAAACATTTCTGTAGCAGTTAAACTTCTTTGACCACCTGGGTAACCAGTGTGACGAATGTACGTTTTGTCATTCCACTTGTTTCCTGTTAAGTTGACTTTTTCGGAGTTGATAACAATCACGTTATCTCCGCAATCAACGTGTGGTGTGAAGTTAGGCTTGTGCTTACCTCTCAAAAGTTTTGCAACTTTAGAAGCAAGACGCCCTAGACTTTGACCTTCAGCATCAACCAAAACCCACTCCTTATTAACAGTAGCTTTGTTTGCTGAAATCGTTTTGTAGCTTAATGTGTCCACACTTATTAAATTATTGCCGCGCTTTTGGCGCGACGGGTTAAACATTCCTCTCTTAAAAAGAGTTTGCAAATTTACGATAAGTTATGTGATTACCAAATAGTAGGGGACAATATTTTTGACCAAACTATTGAACAAAAAAAAAGAGCTAAAAAAATGTTCATTTTCAGCTCTTAAAATATGATTTTTAGGGATTTGCACGCTCTAATTTTTTAAGCGCTTTTGTTTTTTCTTTTCTTTGCCTTGATTAGCTATTGCAAAAGCTAAAATTCCAATTTCGATGGCCAGAATTGCAATTTTTGCTTTTTTGCTGGTAGTCAAAAAGGAACTTAATCCTAATAATTTTGTTGCTATCATTTGTGTTAGTTTTTTTTGTTTATAAATTATGCGTTATCTCTTGGTTGGTGTTTTTCGCGCTTATCTTTTACCTGATGATTGATGTCACGTCCATCTGTTTCTTTTTTGTTGATGGCTTGTTCTTTGATAGCCGATTCGTTTTTTTCTGATTTGTCTATTTTATTTGAATTCTTATCCATGATTGTTTTATTTTATTGTTCGATACAATATAACAACGAATAATGAAAGAGGTTTGCTTAATAGAAAGAATAGTTGACTTGATACATAAATGGTATTAAATATGATTCATTTTTATCGAAGTTGGTGGTCTGTTAGGACTCAAATAAAAATGAAATCAATTTGGATTAAATCCCAACAGCTCTTTGAAGCCAATAAGAATCAACTTTATACAAGATCATTAATCTTAAGTTCCATAGTTATTTCGAAAAACGTACGTATTCGACATCCCTACAGATAAAAACATTTGTTCTTGAATGATAATGTGTTTGGTTAAGATATATTTGAGAGTTGAATTTGACAACCCGTTTATGTTTCTTGATTTTAGATAGTAACCATTAAACTAATTATGAATGATTTTTGTGGCAAGTTTCACATAAACTTTATTAACTCATAACTCTTATTAAACGCTTACTTCTACTCTAGCGTGTGTTCCTCCAGAGCTGCCTTTTGTTATTTTAAAATCGCCACCTATTGATTTTAATCGCTGAGTTATACTGTACAGACCCTGATTACCCGCACTGGTAGTGTTATCATAGCCTATGCCGTCATCTGTTATTTCAATTTGTAAACCACTAGGTGAGCTGGTAAATATTATTTCAGCTTGCTTGGATTGTGAATGTTTAATGATATTATTGACCAATTCTTGAATGACCCGAAAAAGCATCAATTGGAGTTGGGAGGAAAGTTCATGTGCATTACTGTTGCTGTCCTTGACCGAAATGTTGACCAACTTTGTTTCATTGATTTCAAAGGCAAAATGTGAAGTCGCTTTTACCAATCCTTCCCTTTCTAAGACTGCTGGAAGCAAATTATGTGCAATATGGCGTACATCGGCATGTGTGTTTTCTAAAATACCTTTCACTTTTGATAGCAACTCTGTCTGCTTTTCTTGTGGAAGATGCGGCACTGACTCAAGACTCATTTTGGCAGCGCCAATCATTGCAGCTACGCCATCATGTAGCTCGTGTGAAATACGTTTGCGCTCTCTTTCCTCGCCCAAAATAAAAGAATTTAAGATTGAATTTTCCTTTTCCTGTTGCATTTGTTTGAGCTTTAGTTTTTGAGCTTTTCTATTGTAAATAAAGATGCCACCCAATATGGAAATCAACAAAGCGCTTCCTAGAATGGCATATAATAAATTGGATTGCTGTTTTTGGATTTCAAGTTCTTGTTCGGCAATTTGTTTTTCTTTTTTTTCGGTTTCGTATTTGGTATTGATGTCATTAATTTCTCTTGCGTTTTCGGCAGAAGAAATGGAGTCTTTCAAAATGCTATAAATGTAGTAAAAGTCGGCTGCTTTTTCTTTTTGTCCAAGGTTAAAGTGTAGTTTTCCCGCGGTAGCGGATGCATTTATTAAGGTAAGATTATCACCAATTTCTTCAGCTAATTTTACAGCCTCTTCTGCATATGTTAAGGCTTTTTTACTTTGTCCAAGATTATCCAAAACGTCAGCATACCTGTAATAAGCGTTTGCCATATGGGTTTTATGACCCAATACGTTCGCATTTTCTACAGACTGTTCAGCATATTCACGGGATATAATTGGGTCTTTCTGGATTAAAGATAAAGTCAAGTTTGATTGTGTTTTTGCTACCAAATCATTTGAAAGGTCAGCGAGTTTTAATGCGTCTTTAGACCATTTATTAGCATTTAAAGTGTCTTTTGCATGATAGAAGGCAAGGCCTAAATTACTGGCGATGGTAGCGATAAACCGCTCATCGTTGTTGTCTTTCAGAATTTTATAAGACTTTAATAGATACTCAAATTGCTTGTCATTATTGCCGGTTTCAGCTATTAAAGTGGCAATATTTGAATATAAATATCCTAAATGCAATTGATTTCCTCCATTTTCTAAAATCGCAGCGATTTTAAGGTAATAATTTATAGCTGTATTTAAATCACCTTTATAATGATAGCAATTAGCCAAAAGATTATAGGCATCCACATCACTTCGCTGTTTCTCAACGGGATGAGGATTTTTTATGGCCAATTGGCTATATACCATAGTAGAATCGAATTCATTGCGATTAATAAAATAAAAAGCCTTCTTAAAATATAGGTAATCTAAAAATGGTACGTTTTCTTTTTTTCCTTTTTGAATTAATTTATCTGAAATTTCAAGACAATCTTGGTCTTTAGTTTTGATACAATTATCCAATTCTGTGACTAAAATTTTAAATTCTGGACCGACATCAACATTTTTGTCTCGATTCTGTGCATTGAGATTGCTATATGTTGCTAAAAGAGAAATAAAAAAAAATGTAATTCGCATATGTATTGTTTTAAATATTTACCAATCCTTGTATTATTGCTTTTTTCACCATTCCTGCAAGATTCTTCACTTCCAGCTTCATCATAATGTTGCCGCGGTGGGTTTCAATTGTTTTGTCAGACAGGCACAAGTGCTCTGCGATTTCCTTCGTTGTTTTTTCTTGTACAATCAACTGTAAAATCTCTTTTTCTCTTTCGGTCAGTTCTGCTTTGCTCTTGGAGGTTTGGGTTTCAAAGAATACCTGTTGCGTTTTTGGACTAAAATAGTTTTCGTTATTGATGACCGCTTTAAGTGCCTTTTCAATATCTTCTCTACCATCTATTTTCAAGAGGTAGCCATCAAAACCTGCATTAATAGACGATTTAATGGTCGCCGAGTCCGAATGGCTGGTAAGGGCAATAATTTTCATATTAGGCATAAGCTGCTTGATATCTTCAATGATTTCTCGACCGTCATGTTTGCCAAAGTGGATATCGAGCAATAAAACGTCAAAATTTTCCTTTGTCATCATATTTTTTAACTCCATGTAGTTCAGAGCTCTTTTGGTGTCTTCCACGAATTCAAAAGTGGACAAAAGCACCTCCAAGCCATCCAATACCAAAAAGTGGTCGTCTGCCAATAAAATTTTCATTTCAACTAATTTTAATTATACCAATTATAAAATTAGCTTTTTTGTTCTAATGATCTATAAATAAAAAGATTATTGCCTGTATTTTTTTTCATCAAACCAATATGGATTGTATTCATATGCCACTAGTTCCAATTTAAAAATGTCATTTTCAATGTGTGTGATAAGCTGTTTTTCTGATAATATACCAATCATATCAAGTTGTACAACAGGAAGTTTTATAGCTCCTTCCAATCGGTTAAATCCATAAATTTGATAAGCGTTTATGGGAAATGTTTCAGTAAAATAAATATTTTGCTGACCTGATGCCTTGTGATACTGCATTTTAAAACCTCTGCACTCAATGTCCATTTGATGAACTTCCGAGTTGTGGATAAACCGCTTTTCAGCAATGGGTTCAAATGTTATAAGGCTATCGGAAATTGGTAAAATGGCATTGGTAGCAAAAACACTATCAGAAACCCAATCCAGAAGTTGTGTCGTCATTGTCTTGTTACCATGTCCATCATCTCCAAAAAAGGAATAGGTCCCGTTAGTATCTGCAATGACCGCATCTATCATCTCATCTTCGGGTTTAAAAAGGATGCTGCCCGTATCTGGATTGTGATACAACCAAAATTCGCCGTTTTCGGTTAGCGTTTCGTACCTATATATCAAAGCATGAGTAAAAACGGATTCGTTTTCTTTTTTCGACAAGCAAAGCACAGAAATAGAGACTACAATAAGGGTAATAAACAATTTTATGGACATTGTTTGATGATTTTGTTAGCAGCTTTTATAGCTAGCTCTAGTCCTTTCGCTTCATCATGTTTGCCCCAAGGACCAACCTGTCCTCTAAGTTGAAGTAGTACTTCTCCGCAAACGACATATAAATCATTTGACTTTTTATTGAAGACTGCATAATCTCCTAAACTTTTTATGGATTCGTAAGCATTTTGTTCTGAATCTAATAACGTATTTTGAAGGGTGCTTTTAGCTGATTCACTTTCTTTGTCCAATGGGGCATTTTTGTTCTGCTTTTCGTATTGCTCGTTTAAAAGCTCGGAGTTCTTGGCAATTTCTTCATCACTTTGATTTCGGTACGTCTGTTTTACATAATCTACCAATGTTTTTTCTTGTTCGTTTTTAAAAATGTACGGGTAGCTTTCCTTGATTTCGACGAGGGTTTCGAAACTTTCCAGACTTAAAAACACATTTACGCCGTTTTCTTCCCATCCTGCATTATAGTACGTATATTTTCCCGAGCCGCCTTTATTTAAGGTTGTTTTTGAATCTCCTGCAAATTCAGCCACAAAAGCACTGTCAAAAAATGTGGCATCACCTTGATAGTTTTCCAAACATGAACACGATTTGTTCGCATTGGTTTTGTTGTTAGGTTCTTGCGTTTCCTTTTTGCTATTTTGGCAAGCGACAAAAACCATTAAAAATGCTATTAAAATGATTGTTTTATGATATTTCATATTTATAGATTTTGATATTCAAAACGTGTAGTGGTTGGGTCTTGCCCTAATGTTATCAAGGATTCTATAATGAAACCATCAGAGTCATATTCATTTTGGTAATTAATGGTACTGCCACTAGTAACCTGAAGCAACGGGACATGAGACGTAAACAAGACTGTTGACGCATCTGACACCATAGCAGTGAAAAAATTCAAAGGGATATCAACGTTAAAAAAGCATCCTTTTTTTGTGGTGTCAAACGTCATGTCCATAAGCGTTTCTCCCCCATTAGGATTTAAACTGTAAAACCTTCTAATGTCATTCATTTCATTTAAAACAAAGTTATTCGTAAATCCATCTTTTTCAAATCCATAACTATTATTTGAAGCGTTATACAAAATATCAGAATGCTGCCCGTCAATACTGAAACCTGATAATCTGTTTTCAGTATATTGAAATATATACGTTTTGCTTCCCTGACTGTTTTGTACTTCAATTTCACTAGGCTTACCATTATCGGCATACGTGAAATAAACGTTTTCGTAGCCAAATAGACCTTCTGCTTCAACAGAAGTAAGTTTTTTATTGCTGTTGAAACCATACTCAAACTTCAATAAGGTGACAAAATCTCCACTGCTGTTGGGAACCAGTATCTGTATGGTTTTAGGATAACGGAGGGAAGTTGCCGAATACTCAATAATATCTGAATCGTCATCTTTTGAACACGATGCCATAAGCAATAAAATTAGAAATGATGAAATTATTTTTTTCATTTTATGGAGTGTATTAAGTTTTGGTTTTTAGATTTTTGGTAAAAGCTACCAGATAAAACTTTCAAAGTTTTTATTCTAAACGCCGGTAAATTGCACCTTCATGATCCACCGTCAAGCGAATAATCATTAGCGTTTCAGAAACTTCAAAATTGGTATAAGTCAATTCATTTTCAGCGCCTCCATCCAGATTTTCAAAATGAATAACTAATGAATCGTTTATGATAGTGTATGTAACGTTATTGTATAAATGGTAAAAATATTCGGCGCAATTGCCGGCATGTTCCGAGTAAGAAAACCATTCCATAGTGTTATCAGGAAAAAATTCCATAATATTCTGTTGCGTGCATTCATCGGTGACATCATTTCCTTGAAGGTCATAAATGGTTTCTTGTTGCCATTTTCCCAGAATGAGTTCGTTGACCGTTTTATCCTCATTGTTTGAATCATCGTCCTTATCACAAGAGAAAAATGAAATTAGTGTAATTAGAACGAGACTGATATTAAATAATTTAAGCTGCATAGTTTTAATGAATTATTTGTTAAACTTTTGAAATAAATACACGATAAAAGTTTTGGCAGTTATCGTGTACCTCAATTAATAAATATAAATGACTAACTCTTGCTTATTTTTATGGTTTTGATTTGACTTTCGTTCGTGACTTTCACTAAGTACAGCGCTTGTGGCAGGTGCTGTAGGCTAATGTTTACGTGTGTGCTATTAAAACTTTTTTGATATACAATTTTGCCCGATACATCAATGATGGTGACATCATTAATGATGTCCTTTGAAGTGATATGGAGCATATCGTTTACAGGATTTGGATAAAAACCAAGGCGGTCTTTTGCTGTGTCTACAATATTTAGAGTACCATCAGTAAGCTTCCAAAGCTCTGAACCAGTAGCATCATAATTCGCTCTAAAATACAACTTGTCCTGAAAAACTTTAAAATAAGGTTCACCTAACAATGGGGATGTGGCTGTTACATCATCTGGCATTATTTTTCGTGTGCCAATCTCAGTCCCATCGCTCTCCCACAGTTCAAGCCCATTAGTGCCGTCGTTGGCTCTAAAATAGAGCTTCCCGCTATATACCGTAAGATGCTGCATCGAACCTGGTATATTTTGAGTGCCTGGTGTCGTATTAATAAGCTTTACTTCCTGTGTGCCTGCCATCGTACCATCCGTTACATACAAGGCTCTTCCCAGACCTGCTCCAAAATAAAGTTTACCATCATATTCTACAAGCCTCTCTACGTAAATGGTATAAGAAATACCGTTGATAATAAATGGATTTATAGTGACAAGAACTTGTGTGCCCAAGGTTGTGCCGTCAGATATCCATAACTCAAAACCATTCATCCCAAACACATTGAAATAAAGATGGTTGTTAAAGATGGTTAGTGTTGTCGGCACGGAACTGCCCATAGGGTTGGCGTCAATTAGAAGTTGTGTGCCTGCTTCTGAACCATCCGTAACCCAGAGCTCATTCCCAAATGTATTTTCAGTAGCCGAAAAAAACAGTTTACCATTAAAAACAGTAAAGTTAGAAGGAGAAGACCCTGTTGTGCCGGGCTGGATGTCTTTGAGCAGTTGTGTGCCTAATTCAGTCCCATCGGTAACCCATAGCTCGGGTCCAGTAGTACCATCGTCAGCTGAAAAATATAGATTGCCATTATATCCAATAAAATTAGTCAGATAAGGATACCCTACGCCGGGATAGATATCTCTGATCATCTGTGTACCTGCTTGCGTTCCGTCTGTTGTCCAAAGCTCTTCACCGTGCATTCCGTCACTTGCTGAAAAATAAAGCTTGTGGCCACAGACTGTAAAATTGGTTGGATAAGAGCCATACGCTCCAGGATGGATATCTTTGAGCATCTGGGTGCCTGCTTCCGTACCATCAGTTACCCAAAGTTCTGTCCCATGGATTCCATCTGTGGCTGAAAAATATAACATGTCATTAAATACAGTGAATCCCCAAGGATTGGAAGATCCTATAGGATTAATATCTTTCAGAAATTGTGTTCCCGCTTCCGTGCCGTCCGTAATCCAAACCTCGGTTAAATTTGTGTTGTCATATGCTTGGAAATATAAATTGTGGTTGTATTCTGTAAGTAACTGGGGGTTAGAATTTCCCGTAGGATTGATATTGATCGTCTGAAAATCCTGTGCCATAGCTGAAAAAACAGCAAAAAACATTGTCAATAAAATAGGTATTTTGGATTTCATAGAATATTGTTTTTTTAAGGTTACCAATTTTTGGCATTGTTTAATTTTTATTAGTGTGTTAAACCGCATTAAAACTATCATAAGTTGATTTGCTCACTCTAATAAAAATAGTTTTTAAGCTTTACATCAAGTTCATTAAATTGAGGTGTTTTAACCACAATTTTTCCTTTAATAGGTTTCCAGTTAGCAGGGTTTTCCGTATCGCTATAAAAACCACCAAGGGCATCTATTTCTATTTGGATTTCATCTGCATTAAACTTGGTTATAGTCGTTTTACCGCCAAAAAACATAGGCGCCTTTATTTTTTCCCCTGATTCTGGATTGTTGGCATGTATGGCGGCCACTGCAGTATTCATATTGGCATCTGGTTGGATGGTGAAATCTCCTCTATATGGTTTTTGTTCATAGAGATGGATGCCGCCCAAACTGATATTGATGGCATCTATACTATTTAACAGTTGTACCACCAAGGTTGCTTCATAAATAAAGACCTTACATTCAAAATCCGTTAGTGACAGAAGGGCTTGGTCGTTATAACTGAAGGTTGCCATATTAGTCTTTTGGGTTTTCGGTTCTGTAGTATTTTTAGTATAGGAAATGGTATCTTCAGTTGATTTTTCAATAGATTTTGTACTTATGCGTTCCTCACTTTTATCATTCTTTGAATTGCACGCAACAAGAACTAAACATAAAATTGATAAAAATGCATTCATAGGTGTGTGTTTTTAATATTATAAAGCATTAACCAAAAGGACTTACATTCCAGCCCTTTTATAGTCTGTCGTTTTTATATTGTAGGTATAAGGGGTGATTTCCTTTACCGTCATTTGCGTCAAAGTCTTGCTGGTTTTGTCTTTGGTTTTCATTTCCATCATAAAACCATGAGCGCTTTGGTCAATGTCAGGAACTTTTTGGTTGGAGGTTTTTGAGACTGATAAAAAAGCCTTTGAAAAACTGGGTATTTTAAGGTCGATATTTTTTGTGAACCAGAATTCGCCTTCCATGTTTGCAGAAGTCATCAAATATTTTTGACAGGTATAACCATTTATTTTCTTGGTTTCTTCTGTATCTTTAAATATAAAATCTGTATCATCATCAGAAGAATTATCGTAAATAGATCCAAACATGCCGAACGGGATGACCTGTACGTTTTTTTCCTTTTGACTGAACATCAACATAGCATCCTGCGCCATATCATAAACAATAATAGAGTTGGAATCATAACCAGGTTCTATGCCAAAAACGGCTTCGTCATCGCCAAACCAATAAGTCATTTCGTGGGTTTGTTTTGAATCAGGACCTTCAATGATGTAAGTTACTTTCTGCTTAAACATATAAGAATCGGGCAGTTCTAAATCTGGTGAACCATTCATCAACGAACTAAAATCTAGTGGTTGTTGATTTTTGGTTTCAGAGGCGCTTTCTTTATCAGTTTTTTTGTTCTTCTTGTTTTCCTTGACTGCGTTTTCAGGAGCATCCACTGTTCTATCTACTGTTTTATCTACCTGCTTTTCTATTTTATTTTCCACCCGTTGCTGCGCTCTCTTTTCTGCTCGCTTTTGTAGTTTTTCCAAAAATTGTGCTTGACAGTTAGGAATTGAAAAAAGGGAAAAGACAAGCAACACTAGGCTGAACTTATAATTTTTCATAATTGTTGGGTTTTTAATCTGTGATAAGCTTTTTTATATGAAGCGTTCCACTCATCTGAATTATCGGTGCATCTTCTTCAAGTCCGTCAAAATTGGCCTGTTTAAAGGTGCCAGTAAAAGTCAGTTTATAAGTAGCTCCACCTATACCTACGCCTTGTACGCCGTAGGGTTGTAAATCACTTACGCTACAACTTCCTGATGTACTTACAAAGGTCAATGGTTGTCCGTTGTTTGTGAGAGAAACAGATAGTGTTGAGCCGCCAGATTCGGTGTCATACTCATCATTTAACAGTGAAGAGGATTGTCCATTGTCGAGAACAATAGCACCTCCAAAACTAGTGTTTGATGCAGTCACACCCAAACTGAGACTTAACACTCTAGTGCCATCATAATCAAAATACATTCCTGAAAAATCTTCATTCGAAATGGTGCCTGTAAGGTCTGTTCCCGCCAAAAAACCATTGGTAATGGACACATCATAAGTATGGTCTCCTCCTGCAGGAGTATCTTCCGAGTTATCATCATTTGAACAAGAGACAGAAAATAAAGCTATCGTAAATAGGGTAAGGATGTTTGTTATACGTTTCATATGTTTTTTTTAATTGTTATAAACTTCTATGTTTCCTTCGGTTACCTCAAAGATTTGGCTGTGATTGGTCATGTTTCTGAAAGTTCCTGAAAAACTGATTTTGAAAGTCGACTTTCCAGAATTGGTAATCCCAAAAGGAAACGTTTCCAATAAATGTGATGTGCATTGTCCCGATACACTTTCCAAGTTGTAATTTTGGCCTTGATGCTCAAAATTCACAAATATGACCGACGTATTTTGATTTGTGGATTCATTAATGGCCAATGGCTGTATAACATCGTTCAGATATACAAAATTTGAGCGTATTCCTGGATTGTTATTGGTATGTAAAGCAGAAACCATCACATAATTGTTTTCAGGTTCAAAATATGCCATTCCACCACCATGGTCTTCATAAGGAATTTCTTTGATAAACGACACTCCTTCAATATCGTTACCAGTAACTGTATAGGTGTAACTATGTGCTGGGTTTTGGTCTGGTATAGTCTCTTCTGGATTGCTGTCGTCCTCACTTGAACACGATACAAAGGACAGAGCAATCACCATCATAAATAACTGTGCTATGTGTTTTTTCATAATAAATCAATTAAATGTTAAACTTTACTCCTGCCATAAATACAAGCTGGTCAAAATCGCTCAACACATATTTCAATTCGGCAAAAGGGGTCCAGTTTTTTCCAAGATTAAAGTTGGCACCGGTTCCAATATTAAAACCAATTTTGCCTTCACTTGCCGAAGTTTCTCCAAAACCGAATCCCAGATCTTCCACTTTCACCTTAACGCTTGTGTAGTTTAGACCTGCAAGTCCATAAAATCCGAATGAGTCATCTTGCAGAAAATAATAGTTAGCATTTCCGTTGAGCTCGAAAATGGTCGTTTTGATAAGGTCACTTTCTTCTTTAGGTAGAAAAAATGTAAAACTGGGGGCAATCGTGAGACGTTCCATCACTGGAAATTCTGCATTAAGACCAAAACCAATATTCTTGATTTCAGATCCGTAAGCTAGATACCCACCGATGCGGCTATTTTCTTGCGCATTTAGAGAAAAGAGTGAGAAAGCAACAAAACAAAAGGTTGTAAAAAATTTTTTCATGATTTGGTTTTTATATTTATATGACGCAAAGTTGATTATAAAAAATACAGACTCTATCGGGGTAACTATTGAAATTAATTTTAAGGGTTTTCCCTGAAAGACTTTGATCGTTGTCAAAGAGAGTATTTAAAAAAGTGTTTCTAACAATAGCTCATATTTCAATGCTATATTATAATAAAACAAGGCAAAATTTCGATTCTTACTTTCATTTGAAATCCTATCTTTGGGAAATATGCCATGCCCTTATGTGTTTAGATTCTGTAAAAGGTTTTGACTGTATTGTTGCCATTATTGTGCAATTGCAATCGGAATGAATTGTAAAGGCATAGTCCGTTTTAGGTAGGTTTATGTACTATTTATGGAGATATCAGAACTTTTGACGTCTCTGATGTTCATACAGGAAAGGGTTGGAAGTTTAATTTTGTTGAGGAATACATGCAAGGTTTTTGAATATAACATTTGGAAGCTATTCTGGAAATGATGTTGATGATTAGAGGAACAGCTTCATCTTTTGCAGCTGAGAATGACAGCCAACATGAACATTGTCAAAAAGTGACGTTCATGAGAAAGCCAAAGTATAAGTCTGGAAGGAAAAAAAGTGGTACAATTTATCCAAGGTGGATGTATACTTTTCAGAACTGTCATTTGGGGGATCGATTTTCAAATGATATTTTATGCGTCGATTATGATACTTTTTTTTAGAATTAGAAAATTTGAAATGGGGTGTCATAGACCTGTTATAATTGAAGGAAGAAGTTTTGAGATTAAAGTTTGAAATTTTTAGCTTATATTGAATTACGAATCGCGTAAGATCTTCTCTAGTTTTCGTCCTTTTGCCAATTCATCCACGAGTTTATCAAGATATCTCACTTGTTGTGTTAACGGATTTGCAATCTCTTCCACACGATAGCCACAGATGACTCCTTTAATCAGATGTGCATTAGAATGTAATGAAGCTTGCTCAAAAAATGCTTCGAAAGTTACTTTGGTGTCTATAAGTTCGTTTAATTTTTTTTCACTAAAACCAGTTAGCCATTCTATGACTTGGTGCAATTCTTCTTTGGTTCTATTTTTCTTTTGGACTTTGGTAACGTAATGCGGATAGACCGAGGCAAATGTCATGTTTGCGATGCGCTCGTCGTGATGGCTAGTGTCTTTCATGAGATTATTTTTGTGTTGAAAAAATCAATGTGCCTCCAGCCAATCCACTCCAACACCCAAATCTACATCCAACGGCACAGACAGGGTATAAGCAGATTCCATTTCGGTTTTTACCAATTTTTTGATGGCTTCCAATTCTGGTTTATAGACATCAAAAACCAACTCATCATGCACTTGAAGTAGCATCTTGGTTTTAAAATTGCCTTCATTCAATTTATTATGAATATGAATCATCGCAATTTTGATGATGTCGGCTGCACTTCCTTGGATAGGAGCATTAACGGCATTTCGTTCGGCGGCACCTCGTACGACTGCATTTCGAGAGTTGATATCGCTCAAATAGCGACGACGACCTAATACGGTTTGTACATAGCCATTTTCGCGTGCGAAATCGACCTGTTCGCTGATATAGTTGCGCAGTTTTGGATAGGTGGCATAATAGGTGTCAATCAATTCTTTGGATTCGGCACGTGACAAATTGGTTTGGTTGCTCAACCCGAATGCGGAAACACCATAAATGATTCCAAAATTGACGGTTTTAGCGTTGCTACGCTGTTCGCGCGTCACTTCCTCAATTGGCACATTAAACACTTTGGATGCGGTGGAACTGTGAATGTCTTCACCATTTTTAAAGGCATTAATCATATTGTCTTCCTCGCTCAAAGCAGCAATAATTCGCAGTTCTATCTGCGAATAATCAGCCGCCAACAAAATGTAATTTTCATCTCTTGGAATAAATGCTTTTCGAACTTGCCTCCCACGTTCGGTACGAATTGGAATATTCTGCAAATTCGGATTGTTACTGCTCAAACGACCTGTGGCTGCAACAGTTTGCATATAATCGGTATGTACGCGTCCTGTTGACTTTTCAACTTGAGTTGGTAGGGCATCAACATAGGTACTTTTTAATTTAGACAACCCGCGATAGTCTAAAATATGTTGAATAATCTCGTGGTCATTGGCCAAGTAGCTCAAAATATCCTCGCCTGTGGCGTATTGTCCTGTTTTAGTTTTCTTTGGTTTATCGACTAATTTCATTTTGTCAAATAAGATTTCTCCCAGCTGTTTTGGAGAACCAATATTGAATTCTTCGCCTGCTTCCAGAAAAATGTTGGCTTCCAGAGTTTTGATATCAAAATCCAACTGTTTGGAAAGTGAATTCAAAAAATCCTCATCGAGATTGATGCCTTCCAATTCCATAGCTGCCAATACGCGCAACAATGGAACTTCAATCTCGTTAAAAAGTTTATGAGTATTGGCTTCGCCCAATTCTTTTTCAAAATGTTCTTTTAATTGTAATGTAATGTCAGCATCCTCAACAGCATATTCGGTCTGCTTATCTAAAGGAACATCTCTCATGTTAAGCTGATTTTTTCCTTTCTTTCCAATTAATTCTTCAATGGCTATTGGGGTGTAGTTCAAATAGGTTTCTGCCAATACATTCATGTTATGGCGCATATCGGGATTGATGAGATAATGTGCTAGCATGGTGTCAAATAATTTGCCCTTGACATGAATGTTGTATTTATGAAGAACTTTAATGTCATATTTTAAATTCTGACCAACTTTTTCAATAGCTTCTGATTCAAAAAATGGGCGCAGTTGTTCAATCAATACTTGAGCTTCATCTTTATCGTCAGGAAATGGCAAGTAAAAGCCCTTTCCAACTACCCACGAAAATGCAATACCAACTAATTCTGCTTTTATTGGGTCAAGTCCTGTGGTTTCAGTATCAAAACAGACACTGGTTTGCTTCATTAAATTTTGGATGAACAGCCTGGTCGCCATCCCAGATGCCACACTTTGGTAGAAATGGGAGTTGGTTGCAGCCGTTTGCCTGGCAAAATCAGATATTTTATCATTTTGTTTTGCAGTGGAAGCTTCGCCACCAAATAAGGAAAATTGGCCACTTCCGGCTAAAGATGGTTCTGCAACCGTTATAGTAGTTGCTTTAGAGGCAGATGTTCCTTTTGGCATTTGGTTCGTCGCCTCGTCTTTAGTGAATGTTTTTTGGAAATTGGAGAGCAGTTGTCTGAATTCCAAATCTTGAAATATGGCTTCCACGGCAGGCATATCAGGTTCCGACATTTCAAAATCTTCTTCATGAAACTCCACAGGCACGTCAAGCATGATGGTGGCCAAGGTTTTAGAAAGCATACCCAATTCCTTGTTCTCTTCAATCTTTTCTTTCATTTTGCCTTTTAGCTCGTGTGTGTTTGCCAAAAGGTTTTCCATACTACCGTATTCTTTGATGAATTTCTTTGCGGTTTTCTCGCCCACACCTGGAAGTCCTGGAATATTATCGGATGAATCGCCCATCATTCCCAAAAAGTCAATGACTTGCATCGGATTTTCAACTTCGAATTTTTTCTTTACTTCAGGAATTCCCCACGTTTCATATCCGCCTCCAAACATCGGGCGATACATAAACACATTGTCAGTCACCAACTGGGCAAAATCCTTATCTGGTGTGACCATATAGGTTTTATAGCCTGCTTTTTCTGCTTGTCTTGACAAGGTTCCAATCACATCATCCGCTTCAAAACCTTCCTTAACCATAATAGGAACGTGCATCGCTTTTAGAATGTCACAAATATGTGGAATGGCGGAGGTTATGCCTTCAGGAGTTTCATCGCGATTCGCTTTATATTCCTCGTACATCTCAACTCTATCTACACTTCCACCTTTGTCAAAACACACTGCCAAATGGTCTGGTCGCTCCCGTTTAATAACATCCAATAAAGAATTCATAAATCCAAAAATAGCAGAAGTGTCCTGACCTTTGGAATTGACTCTCGGGTTTTTGATTAAGGCATAATAACCACGGAAAATCATGGCGTAAGCATCGACAAGGAAAAGGCGTTTTTGGTCTGACATTGGTCTGTTTTTATTGAAGACCATAAAACTACAAAACTTATAGGTTGATTTGAAATTAATTGAAATGCAATTTGTAATTTTCGACACTTAATTTAGATGTTGATGAATAAATTTGGAATCGCCATTCATGGTGGCGCAGGGACATTGGTAAAAGGTATAATGACGTCAGAATTGGAGGCAAACTATAAAGCTGCATTACAAAATGCCTTAACAGAAGGTTATCAGATTTTGGAAGATGGAGGTACTGCTTTGGATGCTGTTGAAATTGCTGTAAAACATCTTGAAGATTCGCCATTGTTCAATGCCGGAAAAGGGTCGGTATTTACCGCAGAAGAAAGCCACGAAATGGATGCGAGCATTATGGATGGTAAAACTCTGAATGCTGGTGCCGTGAGTTTGATAACTGGGATTAAAAACCCTGTAAGCTTATCGCGTGATGTGATGGATAAAAGTGAACATGTATTTTTGGCAGGCGAAGGTGCTATGAAATTTGCAAAACAACTCAACTATAAGTTAGAAGACGCCACTTATTTTTATGATGAATTGCGACACAAACAATGGTTGGAAATTAAGGATACTGACCATTTTCAATTAGACCATTCCAAACAGAAAGATTCCAAATTTGGAACTGTTGGAGCCGTAGCCTGCGATAAAGAAGGAAACATTGCAGCCGCAACCTCTACAGGAGGAATGACCAATAAAAAATGGGGACGAGTTGGCGATAGTCCTATGATTGGCGCTGGGACTTATGCCAATAATAAAACCTGTGCTGTAAGTTGTACCGGAAGTGGTGAATATTTCATCCGAGGTGTCGTGGCGTATGATGTCTCTTGTTTGATGGAATTTAAAAATCTATCCCTTGCCGATGCAGCCGATGAAGTAATTCATCAGAGAATTTTAGAAATCGGAGGCGATGGTGGACTGATTGCCATTGATTCAAAAGGGAATATCGCGATGCCTTTCAATACGGAAGGCATGTATCGAGCTTTTAAAACTTCTATAGGAGACGGCAAAATTTCTATTTATAAGGAGTAAAATCGTTCTGTGAAATAAGGATTCTTATACAAAAGGTGATTCAATCGGAAGCACTTTCACCTCTCTGGTCTCAATATTAAAACGGTCGCCATTGGCTAAAATGTGAACGGTCAAGTTGGTCATGGTCATTGGAGTACCTTGTTTGAGTACTTTTTCATTATTGTGGGTCACGTCTTTAGGGTCAAACACAATAATCATCCCAGAGCCAATGACTTCAAATTCATTTCCGTTTTTGATTATCAGTCCAGTGTCTTCAGCGAGTCCAATGCCCAATAAATCGGGAAATTTAGCAACTGCTTCACTCTGGCGTCCAAAACGGCCGCGTTGGATAAAATGTGTATCAATGATTAATTCTGGGATCAATTCCAAGCCTTGAGTCATTTGTACAGCACCTTTCATAAAGGCTTCTGTGCTACTGCCTCCGGAAATCATTTCTTTTGCCATGGCCATGGCACCAGCACTTGTTCCAGCGATGACGAAGTCTTCGCTTTGATATTTGTCCAGTAAAATCCTGTGAAATTCAGTGCCAAAAATCTTTGCAGTGATTTTACGTTGGTCGCCGCCCGAAAACATGACGCAATCCGCCAGTTGCAATGCCTCTAAAAATTCTGGCTTGTCGGCATCTTTTTTCTTTTTGATGTGAATGACCTTAAGATTTTCACATCCCAAGGTTTTAAAAGCTGTGACATAATTTTCTCCAACTTCTTCAGGAATACTGGATGCCGCAGGTATGATAAGAATATTTGCCTTGGTTCCGCCACTTTGCCTTACTACATGTGATAATATTCCTTCAGATATATAATCCATTTTATAGGACGGTTTCGCTACAATACCCTTATCTTCATTTCCACCAATGGGAATCAATGTTCCTTTAATCGTCATTCAATTCACTTTTGATTAGCAATTTGCAAAATTAAACTTATTTCTTAAAACAGTATCATAACCATCTTTAAATCGCAAATTCTATTCATAAAAACATGCACATATTTTGAGTATCTTTAGGCTTGCTATTTTTTAAATTTAGTTCAAATTGATTAAATGAAACATCTCTTTTTTTTATTCATCTCTTTTTTTATAACACTTCAAACAAGCGATTCTGTTGAATATTGTGATGATTTGATTGCTAAAGGTATTGATGCTCTTTATAACAAAGAACACTCAAAGTCTTTAGAGCTGTTAACCGAAGCAAAAACGATTGCCCTAAAAAATGATTGGTACGACCAACAGTTCAAGGCTATCAATTGTATAGGTCTCAATTATTATCAAATGTTGGATTATGGAGAGGCTTTGGACCATTATTTGGAAGCTTATAAAATTGCCATAAAAGAATTGAGTCCGTCACGTGAAATGACCATACAAAACAACATTGCTCTTGTTTACATGCAGGAGGGCAAGTTCAATGAATCTGAAAAATATCAAAAACGCGCCTATGATTTGGCAGTTACAGCGCATGATAGTTTGAAAACAGCCATGTATGCAGGCAATTTAGCCGCCATTTATAATGAAACTAATGCTTTGGAAAAGGCCACCAATTATATTGACCTTGCAAAGAGGATAAGCCCAAATGATAATAGGGTCTTTATGCAAATTGCTATTGCTGAAGCTGAAAATCTGTTGGCCAGAAAAAATTATAACGGTACTGAGAACGTTCTTAAGCCATTAATAGAGAAAGTTCAGATCCCAGAATTTAATGATCATAAGGTCGCTGTTTTTTTGATGTATTCAAAAATCTACGAACATCAAGAGAAGCTCAACGATGCTATAGAAATAACAAAAAGGGCTCAAGATGAAAACTTGACCTACAATAACAACATTAGTATTTTTAATCGATTATCAGATATCTATTTTGCTAAAAAGGATTATGAAATCTCTCTTAAATATAAAGATTCAGTCATCAAGACAAAAGATTCCTTAAATGCAATGAAAGATAGAACACTCTATCAAAACAGCAAGATAAAACTTGAATTACAAGATTTTCAAAAAGTATTATTGGCCAGTCAGAATCAATTGATTCAAGAAAAGCGGACTAAATACTATATAATTGGATTTTCCATCCTAATCGTGATTTTGTTGCTTTGGCTTTTAAGGAGCAACCTTGTGAAATACAGACAAAAGAAAACACTTGCCGAACGAAGTCAAAAAATAACAGAACTGGAGCTTAACAATAAACAGAATGCCAATCTATTATTGGAAAAACAAATCAAACAAAAAGAAACGGTTTCTTTGCTCGAAAAAGAGAAATTAAAAAATGAAATTGAATCAAAGAACAGAACCTTGACAGCCAAAGCACTTCAGTTGGCCAATAGGAATGAAAAAATCTATGAGTTTATCGACGCGATTGAAACAGAACAGGATTTAAAGAAACATTCTTTTTTGAAAAGCAAAATCAACCAATTGAAAGGTTTTATTAAAAAAGACAACGATTGGGAGGAGTTTTTGATTCATTTTGAAGAACTCAATAGCCATTTTTTGACCACGATAAAAGAAAGGCACCCTTCACTAAATTCAAATGATATCCGCTTCATCTGTTACGTCTATATGAACCTGACAACCAAGGAAATTTCTTCTCTTTTTAACATCACTTTGGAAGCCACGCGCAAACGAAAAGAACGCATCGCAAAAAAAATGGAATTGACCGATAGCGACAACCTATACGACTATATTTCAACGATTTAAAAAAAATGTCACACTTTTTCTGACCATTGTCCCAGTATTTCCTTTTAATTTTTTTGTAGTTTTTTCCTCGTCTAGCATATTTGCAAAACAAACAACACAAAACAATTTACCGATGAAAAAAATTACATTTATTTTATTTCTTTTAGCATCTGTATTTCAAACAACTTTTGCGCAAGTGACTTTTGAAGGTTCAAATGAATACGGAATTTTGGGCAACTTCGTTTATGACGCAACGGTTTCTAACCGTGTATATGCGAGTACTACAGAGAACCACATTATGGTATCTGATGACAATGGCTCAAATTGGAACATCCTGTTCGATACCTCTGTTGCGCCTTACTTCGCACCTCAAGTAAGACAAATGAGATTAGCCAACAGCGGAACTGCATTAAGTTTTGAAGTGTATTATGCAGCTGGAAGCTCCCTAAATAATATTGCGGTTTTAGATTTGAATTCGTTAACGCTTTTAAAACAATATTTTATGCCAGAAATGGAATTGGGTCAGAATTTTAATAGTTACTCAATTTACGATGATGGTACTTTCAATACGGTTTTTGTTTCGACCAATGACAGTAATGATAGAGCTTATTACACTACAGACGGAGGGGTTAACTGGACTAAAGTATTTGATGCTGTAGATTATGAGAGTGTTCTTTTAAATGATGCCACTATGGATCCAAATAATCCTCAAAAACTATTCATTGCTAGAAATGGAGGTCCTGGTAATGTGGACGGTAGTTTGATGGTGTCTGAAGATGCTGGTCAAACGTGGTCTTTGACGCTTGAGGGTTTGATTTTGCAATCAGTTACTGTGAATCCATTAGACTCTGATGAAATTTATGTCGGAACAGGCGTTATATGGACATACCCAGAACAGAACCACGCACTCTACCATTCTGTTGACGGTGGAGCAACTTGGGAGGAAGAAACTGAAATTACTTGGACCGATAGTGGATTAGACAACGTTACTTCCATTGCCATTAATCCTTATAACACCAACCATGTTTTGGCACTAGGAGACGACCAAATTGCTGTTACAATGGACGCCGGAGTTACTTGGACCACAACACAATATTCTGGACCAGAATACATACAAGGAAACGGAGTCGCTTTTAATCCTATGAACACAGATGAAGTTTTTATATCCAACCTTCATTATGGATATAAATCTGTAAATAGCGGGATTTCCTTAACAAAGGTTGATAATCCGTTTCATGAAGTGATGGGAAACATGACTGTTTTTAATGACGGCACAGACCAACATCTATTGTTCGGGGCAAGATATGGCTATGTGGATAGAAATTTGACGACACAAGTGGAGACGCCTATTGATGTCATGCCAATTGACACCTTTCCTTTTAGTGGTCAAATCTATCAAATGAGAGCTGATGGCGATTATCCTGGTAGAACCTATTCATATAGTGGTGGTTTTTCCGGAAACGCTTTGGAGGTCAGCGACGATTATGGCACCACAAAGAACTTTATCTATAGTTCATTTGATGTTCAATTTACCGCTGTTGATACTGATCCTTCAAATGATCGAATAGCATGGATCGCAACCTTCAATGGCGCAAATGCCACTTTGGTAAAAACCGATTTCACAAATATAAACAGCCCACAAACCACGTATATCATGCTTCCGGCGAACGATGATTTCATCTATGGGTTGCACATTAATTCCGACGATTCTAATAATGTAATGGTAACGGTAGGCAATCAATTGTACAGAACTACTGATGGTGGCGCAATTTGGAATGCAATTACAGCAGGTTTAGAGGATTTGATTTTACCTAATATCACTACAAGTTTAGTTCAGAATCCATTGAATGCCAATCAATTTACAATGTCCGCTTCCAATGGAATTTATACCTCAATGGATGGAGGCACAACTTGGACTAGAATTTATGATGAATTCATTAGCGAAGTAAAACATTCAACTGAAACAGACGGACATATGGTTGGCGTTGGATATTCAATATATGATATTCTTCCAAAAGTCATCTATTCGGAAGATGGAGGTGCAACATGGACCACAAAAACTTATGATAATTACTACAGTGCTATTGTTACCTCAAGCGCTATAACATTTACAGAAAATTCAGCTGATGTCTTTTTAGGTACACTCTCTTTAGGAATATTGAAAGACACACTAAATCTGAATACATTGAGTACTCCAGAGGTAGGAAGTAACCCTAATGCTTTAAGCATCTATCCAAATCCAACAAACGGAGTCATAAATGTAGTACTTTCAAATGGTGGCATAGTTCAAAATATGAACGTTTATAACGTGGCAGGTCAAAAGCTTATGGAAGTTTCTAATACCAATAAAATTGATATTTCAAATCTTTCAAGCGGCATCTACCTCTTGAAAATGAAAGACACTAAAAACAATTCAATCACAAAACAAATCATTAAAAATTAAAACAATTTAATATGAAAAAAATTACATGTATTTTAATAGCAATTATAGCAGGTTCCATGGTATTTCAAGCTGGAGCGCAAACCGCAACTAGTAGTGAGGCCCAAAATTTGTTAGATCGATTAGGAAACTTACCACCAACAGCAGTTAGTGTAAGAGAAGCAATTACTCAAAATTTTAACGAAAGCGAACAGACAATTTTATTAAATTATTTCGCGAATGAAGTGGCAAATAGACCGTCTTTCCCTTCCCGAAGTTTACCAGGTGTTGTATATGCATTTGATATTCAATCCTTTGATTTGGGAACATTCCCTTTAGCAGGCCCTTATAGTATAGATGTCTTAAGTTCTCCTGAAAATCTATTTCTTGCGGATGATTTTGACGCTGAAGGAAATTGGTATGCGATAGGAGGATTCAACGGTGTATTGCAATTGCTTTCTGTGAGTACAGTCGATGGCTCATTTACAGGAATTGCGCCATTAACAATACCTCCAGGTTTACCCTCTGGGTTATCTTATAATCCTGTTAACGAAACTTGGTATATGATTCATAACAACGGTAATACTAACCGTTCAGAATTATACAGTGTAAATATAAGTACTGGTGCTGTTACCTTAATAAATGCTGATACGGGTATGAGTCAAGGTATTTGGTTAGAAATTGATAATAATGGTATTGCTTATAGTATAGATATTACAAATGATAATCTTTATACAATTGACCTACAAACCGGTGTTGCAACTCTGGTTGGTCCTTTTGGTTTTAACCTACAATTTACTCAAGAAGCTTTCATAGATCACGAAACAAATATATTATATGCTGCTGCTTATATATCTAGTAACTCAAGTGCAATTTATTCGATAGATGTTACAACTGGTGCTGGAACTTCGTTGTTTGACACTACACCTGCAGAGTTGACAATGGCGTCTATGAATAATTTAACTCTCGGAGTTCCTGAAAATGTATTGACTTCTATCTCCATATTCCCAAATCCTGCAACTAATGTAATAAATATCGAACTTCCATCAAACGTTGAAATTAGCGAGGCAACGATTTACAGCTTAACAGGTCAAAAACTATTGGAATTTTCTAATACCAATAAAATTGATATTTCAAATCTTTCAAGCGGCATGTACCTGTTGAGAATGAAAGACACAGAGAACAATTCAATCACAAAACAAATCATTAAAAATTAATATGTATTAGTGATTAAAAACTTGCATCATTTAAAAATTTCAAATGCCTTATCTTATGATAGGGCTTTTGACGTTAATTTTGAAATATTACTCTAATAGTTTAATTTCATGTCATGATAACACAAGAAGATGTTTATCCGATGAAAATGGAGCGCAAAGCTTCACGAAAGGCATTAAACACCATTGGTTTTTTTCTTGGGTGGCTTGCCGTCATTGGTCAATTCATTTTAATTGTCATGAATAGAGAGGAGGAAGTTTTTGAAACTATTGTCAGGTTTTTTAGCTATTTCACCATTCTAACAAATATCCTTGTTGCACTTTACTTTACCAACCAAATTTTTAACCTTAAAGGCTTCAAATTCCTAAAAAACGACTCGGCACTCACCGCCATTACTACTTTTATTTTAATTGTTGGTTTGGTATACCAAGTGGTCTTGCGTTGGATATGGCAGCCAACCGGTTTTCAAATGGTTGTTGACGAACTTCTTCATAGTGTTATTCCAGTCTATATGTTGTTATATTGGTTTTTCTATGTGAATGCTTCAAATCTAAAACCTCGAAATCTTTTTGCATGGCTTTTGTACCCTATTCTGTATTTCATAATCATTATAATTAGAGGGCGTTTTTCAGGCTTTTATCCATATCCATTTATTGATGTTTCGAGTCTTGGATATTTGAAGGTTTTCATTAACTTTATAATGTTGAGTTTAGTGGCGTTGATTTTAATGGGACTATTATACATATTGGCACGATTTTTTAAGAGACAACAACAACCATAAAACTATAATTATGAAAACTCAATCTATTGTATTCGTTCTATTCCTGTCGCTTGTGATGGCCTGTGGTTCACAAAAAGAAATGACCAACAGTGACCAACTTTTTGGACCAACTTGGCAACTTGAATACATGTCAGGGCCACGAATTGCCTTTGACGGGTTATTTCCTGATAAAAAACCTGAAATCACATTCAACAAAACCACAAATAAAGTGACAGGTAATAACAGCTGCAATGGATATTCGGCATCCTACACGTTGAACGGAAAATCTATTTCCTTTGGGGAACCAGGACCCACCACCATGATGTACTGTGGCGAAGGCGAACAACAATTTCTGAACATGATGAGTAAAATCAACGCTTACAGTTTTGATGCTGATGGAAAATTGAATCTGATGATTGACGACGTGCCGATGATGCGTTTTAAGAAAGTATCTAATTAAATAGCTCTAATTTCAATTCAATGAGGTTTTCAATTCAATTATTGCTAATATTTCTTCTATGTATGAGCTGTAAATCAAACATATCTCAAAAAGAAGTAACTAATAATGACGTTCAGGAAGAAATTGTGGCCACGGCTACGACAACTACCGAATTCCAACCCTATTTTGTGGCTACTGGAACCGAGCCGTTTTGGAGTTTGGAGATTTCTGAAGATGGGATAACCTTTAAAACACCTATGGATTCTATTTTATTTCCACATACCAATCCCATTTTCGCACAGGATAGCAATGTCAAACGATATGATGTGGAGACAGTATCTAGCAAGATGACCCTTCAAATAATTCAGGCGGAATGCATCAATGAAATGTCAGGAAAAATCTCACCGTATAAAGTTTCGGTAAACCTTAAAAAAGTGATGGAAACAGAAGTTCAGAATCTTGAAGGCTGCGGCGATTATAAAACCGATTACCGCTTGCATGATATTTGGGTGCTCGAAAGCTTAAATGGAAAAACAATTATTAAAGACGATTTCAGCAAAGAATTCCCATCACTGGAAATAAAAGCGGCCGAGAATACCTTTATGGGATTTGCTGGATGTAACCAAATGAGCGGCAAACTGTTCTTCGAAAAAGGATTGCTGCGCTTTACCAATATTTTTACCACAAAAATGATGTGCGAGCCTTCCAATAAAGAAGCTGAATTTTTAAAGGCATTGCAAGGCAGCACGACTTATTCCATAGACAATAACAGATTGACACTTTCCAATCCATCAGGGATTTTAACTGTATTTAAAAAAATAGATTAACCATTAAACCAAATAATTATGAAAATTTCAAATGTAAACTCGTCAAAATTAATGCTAGTGGCATTCGTTGCTTTTACCTTTTTCAATTGTAAAAACAAAGAAGAAAAACCTGAACACATCATGGTTGAGGAAACTATGGAAGAGGAAATTACCATGACACCAACACTTGAAAAAGGCTGTTACACGTATAACGAAAATGGCAGCATGGTCAATATGGATATTACAAAAACAGATAATCCGGTTGAAGCGAATCTGACCTATGCCTATTCCGAAAAAGACAAAAACACAGGCACATTTAAAGGAGAATTTAGCGAAGGCAAACTCGTTGGAACTTATACTTTTCAATCGGAAGGTGTTGAAAGTAAACGTCAAGTCGCATTTATGCTTAAGGACAATCAACTGGTGGAAGGCTATGGCGAATTAAATGAAGACGGCACCATGTTCAAAGATGTGAATGCGGTCAATTATTCTTCCACTATGCCATTGACCAAAACAGATTGTTCTCAATGAAGAGCAAGTTGTTTGTTTGAAAACGGTAAATCCTATTCCGAATTAAAACAAGCCTGTTTAGAACTAGCTACCCTAAACATTCAACTGAACCCCTTAAAAGAAGGCGCAATGACCGAAGGCAAACCTGCATTTATCTTGTTTAATGATGAGCGTACCAAAGCCGAACTTTTTTTGCCAAACCAAGATAATGGAACGGTCTTGACAAAAATGAATGAGGGAAACTGGACAAATAAAACCTACACATTAATAAGTTGGAAAGGCTATGTGCTACAGAAAAACGGAAAAGCACTTTTTGGTGGACAGTAGAAATTAGAATTGCAATGAAAAGAAATACGCTTTTATCTATGCTATTAGGTTTGTCTGTTTTAATAGCGAAAGCTCAACAGCTTACACAGGACCAAACGGCACTTAAATCACTATCAACAGTATGGGATTTGGACAAGGAAACGAGAAAAGGTAACTTTAAGTTTACTTCTTATAAACCTGTATATGTAACCGCAGGACGATGGTCGAGTAGTCCTAATAAATTACCTCAAAGTGAAAATCCTGACTATTCTTCCACAGTCCCTAAAGATTTTAATAATTATGAAGCTAAATTTCAATTGAGTTTTAAGACAAAAGTAGCCCAATCTATGTTTTTTGGTAAGGGCGATTTATGGATTGGATATACACAGAGAGCACATTGGCAAATATATAATACCGAGATATCACGCGCCTTTAGGGAATTGAATTATGAACCAGAACTCATGCTTAATTTTCCTCTGAATATCAATATGGCAGGTTTAAGGTTAAAGATGGCTGGGATTACGTTTAACCATCAGTCAAATGGGCGTGATTTACCGAGGTCGAGAAGCTGGAATAGAATTATTTTTAATTTTGCTTTTGAAAGTGAAAATCTACAACTTTATCTTAGTCCGTGGATAAGACTGAGTGAAGATGCGGAGGAAGATGAAAACCCATTGATTACAAGTTATATTGGCAATGGTCGGATTACCGCTATTTATAAACTGAAAAAACATACCTTTTATGCCATCGCCTCGAACACGTTTACCTTTAAGGATAATCGCGGTAATATTGAATTCAATTATCTGTATCCTATCAATAGAGATTTAAATCTACAGGCACAATTGTTTACAGGATATGGAGAAACGTTAGTAGATTACAATCATTATCAAAATACCATTGGGCTTGGAGTGTCATTTGTAAATTGGTAGGAGCTGATTACGGATGTCAATGATTAACATTTTGGCTCTCTACTTTAATGTTGTTTTTTGTAAAGTTTTAATTGTGTCAATAAAGATGGAGTGGTTGAATTAACCTGAACTAAAAGTTGAAATTTTTTATCTGAATGGAGAAAGCAAACAAAAAAAAGAGTAAACTCGTTTTGATATTGAAATGGATAGGCGGGTTGATAGGCTTCCTACTCATTTTTATGTTTGCCGTTCCCAACATATTTGATGATTACATTTCCAGTGAAATAAAAAAGGGACTCAATGAACATCTAAAAACAGAGCTTCAGTTTAAAGAGTCTGATGTTTCTTTTTTTAGACATTTCCCAGCCCTTACGTTTTCTTTTGAAGAAGTCCATTTAGCGGGATCAGAACCATTTTCAGACGAACCATTAATTACCGCAAAAGAATTAGGCTTTGGCATTAATGTGCTAAAATTGGTATTTTCAAAAGAATTGGAAATAGACAAAACCTATTTGACCGATTGCAACATTAGATTACTTAAAAACAAGTTTGGTGAAAACAACTATGACGTTTACCGAGAAGTTGATGCCACCACAATTGAAAACGACACGTCATCAGTTGGAATAAATCTAAACCTTGATAGATTGGTCATTAAAAATACTACTGTATTTTACAAAGACGAAGACATCGGTATCAGCATCATTTCAAATGGACTCAACTATAGAGGTAAAGGAGGAATGGATGCAGGAATATTGGAGATAGGGTCTAACTTGGAAATTGATAGTATTGACGTAGTTTTTGATAAGGTAGAGTATCTGAAAGGCAAAAAGTTAAGGGCAAAATCCTTTACAGTCTACAATACCAACACCCTTTCTATAAAATTAGATGATAATAATATCTCTTTAAATGACCTCAATATCAATTTCAAAGGAAAATTGGATGTGTTTGATGAAGGCATGGCTTATAATTTTGATTTTAGTACCCAAGACGGGACCATTCAAGGATTGGTGAGTGCTCTTCCACCAGAATATGTAGAGTGGTCTAAAGAAATGGACTTTAAAGGAAAAATGGATGCCACATTAAATCTTGCTGGCTATACCGGAAGTGTTCCTGATTCCTTAAAAAGAGAGCGTATGGCCATTGTCGTGGATATTGAGAATGGTAGAATCGCACATAAGGGAATAGACCAGGTTTTGGACAATCTCTTCCTAAAGTTCAATGGGTCTATTGAAAATGACTGGATGGATATTCGTCTGGATAGCCTAAATTTCAAATTGAAGGATGAGCTCACAACTGGAAAATTAGTCTTGAAAGGAAGAAAGGATTCGCTTTACATTAAATCCAATGTGACTTCTAAAATTGACTTAACTACCCTCAATCAAACCCTCCCATTGCCAGGTCTTAAATTCAACGGACTTTTGGCCTCTAACTGGAATGCAGAGGGCGTATATCAACCTTCAGCTTCTAAATTGCCCAAAACCAAAGGAAGTTTTAAACTTATGGATGGTTATTTACAGACTTCAAGAAGTTCTGAACCAATTAAAAATATTACCCTAGATGCAGAAGTTATAAATAATGGAAATACATTTTCAGAGTCTACATTGACAATCAATGATTTAAATTTTGATTGTGTTGACAATCATTTTTCCGCGAATGCATTCATAAAGAATTTTGACCAACCTGAATACCGAATTAATTGTGTGGCCAACATTGACTTTCCTTCCCTCCATAAAGTTGTGGATTTACCTTTTGTCCTAGCAGACGGTACCTTGGTTGCCAATTTGAAATTACAAGGTCATCTTAATAATCCTGATAGTGCAGACCTACAAAACAGCATCACGAATAGTCATACTGGTATGCTTGATATCAAAAATATTCAAATAGAAACAGATGCACTGCTACAACCAATGCTGATTTCTGAAGGTAGATTTTTGTTCCAAAATGGTAAAATGGCATTTTCAAAGTTGAATATCCAACACGGCAGTTCTAAATTAGAAATGGACGGTTTTTTTCAAAACTATCTGGATTATATGTTTTTCTCGAAAGGGATTTTACGTGGTGATGTAAATTTGAAATCTTCAAAAATTGACATCACTGAATTTTTCCCGAAGGAAGATTTATTAAACGTCACATCAACACAAGCGCCAAGAACTGATGGAGATAACGGCGAGCTTAAAGAAAGTCTCAAAGGTGTCATGTTGGTGCCGAAGGATTTGGATTTGGCGTTACAGATTCAAATAGATACCTTAAAATACAATGCGCTATATATAACGACTCTGTCAGGTGCTTTAGGTATCAGGGAAGAAACACTTTTACTTAAAAATGGCAATTTGAAAATGGTGGAGGGCTCTGCACGACTGGATGGTTTTTACCGTCCGATAGATACCCAAAAGGCACTTTTTTCAATGGATTTAAAAGCCGAACATCTGGACATTGAAAAAGGATATGAAAGCATTGAACTGTTTAAGGAATTGGTTCCAGCGGCAGAACATGCTTCAGGACAGGTTTCTTTGGATTATAACTTGTCAGGAACAATAGACAATCAAATGATGCCCGTGTTGCCTTCACTCGAAGGAAAAGGTACTTTAAAAGCATACAACGTACAATTTGAGGATTATAAACTTTTTGGTACTATAGCCAAAGAATCTGGATTTGATAAATTAAAAGACCCAGCCCTTTCTGAAATCACTATCAATTCTTCAGTAAAGAATAACATTTTAACCTTGGAACGCTTTAAATTTAAAATCAGTCCGTTTCGTCTCCGTACGGAAGGTCAAACAACGCTTGATGGTAAGCTTAATCTAAAAATTCGAGTCGGACTGCCGCCATTGGGAATTATAGGAATTCCTGTGGTGGTCACTGGTACAAGCGATGCTATGAATATTAAGCTCGGTAAGAAATCACCCAATCTTGAAGAACTTGAAATTGATGAAAGTGGCTATTCGGAACAAGAGTTGCAACGCATGCGTATGCTAAAGGATTCTATTCGAGAAGGCATGACTGTTGATCAAATCAATAAGATGCAACAAAAAATTGAAACAATGAATCTCGACTCTTTGAGGACGCAATCCATAGATTCTTTGAGGAGCAATTAGAATACCAACTTTTTTAAGTACCAAGGAATAATCTAGTAGAATGAAACGAAGTCAATTTGTTCAATAAATTAGAGAATAAGAGAAGTAATTGAAATCGATTGTATAGGAAACCACTGCCTTAAATGTTGATAATGGCATTTAGGGTAGTGTTTTTTTTATCTTCTACAAATCCGTAGAGACATTTGTTTCCATAAAAAACATTTCAGTATATTTACGAGAAGACATAATTAAATTAATATAATCCATTCATTTTATGAGAATACGCGAGATTAATGCCATGAGAGGTCCAAATTATTGGTCCGTAAGAAGACATAAGCTGATAGTCATGGTACTCGACCTTGAAGAAATGGAAGAACGACCATCTGATAAAATTGAAGGATTTAAAGACCGTTTAGAAGCCATGTTTCCTTCAATGTATGAACATCGTTGTTCTGTAGGTGAGGCTGGTGGTTTTTTTCAACGTGTTGAAGAAGGTACTTGGATGGGACATATTATTGAACACATCGCCTTGGAAGTTCAGACACTAGCAGGAATGGACGTTGGCTTTGGTCGTACTCGTGGTTATGGTGAGGATGGTGTTTATAATGTTGTATTTGCCTATATGGAAGAATCTGTTGGGCGTTATGCAGCAAAGATTGCAGTGGATATTTGTAAAGCTTTGATTGATGGTAAGGATTATGGTTTAACTGATGACATTCAGAAAATGCGTGAATTGCGCGAAGCAGAACGATTAGGCCCAAGTACTGGTTCTATTGTTGAGGAAGCTGCAGCACGTGGAATTCCTTGGATACGCTTAAATAAATATTCATTGTGCCAATTGGGTTATGGAGCCAACCAGAAACGAATCCAAGCAACGGTTACGAGCGAAACAAGTAGTATCGGTGTGGAATTAGCCTGCGATAAAGAGGATACTAAATTTTTATTAGAGCAAGCAGAAGTGCAAACCCCAAGAGGTGATATCATACGAAAAGAAGAAAGTCTTGAAGAAGCCTGTCGCTATGTTGGCTTTCCGTTGGTTGTAAAACCGGTAGATGGCAATCATGGACGAGGAATCACTGTTAACATTAAAAATTATGATGATGCTTTAGTTGCTTATAATAGCGCAAAGGAGAGCTCGAAAAGTGGTGCCATCATCGTTGAAAAATATATAACCGGTGACGATTATCGCCTTTTGGTCATCAATAATAAATTGGTCGCCGCGGCAGTGCGCACGCCAGCACATGTTATTGGCGATGGTCAATCAAGTATTCAACAATTGATAGATAAGGTCAATGAAGATCCGCGGAGAGGTTATGGTCATGAAAATGTATTGACACAAATTACCACCAACGATCTAACTCAAAGTATCATTAAAGCAAATGGTTATTCTTTAGATTCCGTACTTGAAAAAGACAAACGATTACTTTTAAAAGATACTGCAAACTTAAGCACAGGTGGAACAGCTGAGGATGTTACAGATATTGTGCATCCAGCAAATGTATTTATGGCAGAGCGTATCTCAAAAATCATCGATTTGGATATTTGTGGGATTGATGTAATGACAACAGATATTAGTAAACCACTTGAAGAAACAGGAGGCGCAGTCCTTGAAGTCAATGCTGGCCCAGGTTTTAGAATGCACTTAGCGCCAACAGGTGGATTGCCACGTAATGTTGCCGCACATGTTATTGATAAATTATTTCCGCACGGAGCAACTAGTAAGATTCCGATTATCGCTGTTACGGGTACGAATGGAAAAACGACTACAACTCGGTTAATTGCACATTTAGCAAAACTGAAAGGTTATAAGGTCGGCTACACAACGAGTGATGGTGTTTATATTCAAAATAGACTTTTGATGAAAGGAGATTGTACTGGTCCGACCAGTGCTGAATTTGTTTTAAAAGACCCAACTGTCGACTTCGCAGTTTTAGAATGCGCTCGTGGTGGATTGTTGCGTGCTGGACTTGGATTCCACAAATGCGATATTGGAATTGTGACGAATGTTGCCGCTGATCATTTAGGATTAAAAGGAATCCATACAATAGAACAATTAGCAAAAGTAAAAGGTGTTATTCCAGAAACGGTCGCGCCTGATGGTTACGCGATTTTAAACGCTGATGATGATTTGGTATATGAAATGCGACGTAGTGTCAATTGTAATGTTGCTCTGTTTTCAATGGATGAAAACAATCCACGCATCAAAGCAATGCAAAAACTGGGAGGAATTTCCGCTGTATACGAAAATGGATATATTACGATTTGTCGTGGTGAGTGGAAATTACGAGTCATCAAAGCGGTCAATGTGCCGTTGACATATGGAGGTAGAGCGACCTTCATGATTCAGAATGTTTTACCTGCAGTCATTGCATCCTATGTGAAAGGTTTTACGATTGACGAAATCAAAATCGGTTTGGAAACCTTTATTCCTTCACCAGCACAAACACCAGGGCGATTAAATTTATTTCAATTTAAGGACTTCCAGGTCCTATTGGATTATGCTCACAATCCAGCAGGTATGAGAGCTCTGCAAAAATTCATTGAAAACATTGATGCCACTGAGAAAATTGGAATCATTGCAGGTGTAGGAGATAGACGTGAGGAAGATACCAATGAAATAGGAAGCATTTCAGCGGAAATGTTTGACGAAATCATTATCCGTCAGGATAAAAATTTGAGAGGGAAAACAGAAACAGAATTGATCCAGATGCTCGACGATGGCATCAAGATGAAAGACCCTAACAAGAAAACGACGATCATCCCAAATGAGAGTGAGGCTGCGACCTTCGCCATAAAAAATGCAAAGAAAGGCTCATTGATTGTTATCTGTAGTGATGTAGTTCCGGATGCTTTAGAATTGGTTCAAAAGCTAAAAGAAGAGGAAGCAAATATGTTATATGAATTTACAACTGATGATATTCCAAATAAGTAAATAAAAAAGGCGATTCTCATATTTTTGAAAATCGCCCTCAAGTAAAATATTGATTAATAGCGTCTTAATTCATGTTTGATTAACAGGTTTTAATCTCCTTAACTTTTATTTGAAGACTTTTTCTGTAAGCTTTGATGCTGATAAGTTCAATGCTTTTTTTGTAATTTAAATCATTCACTTGAGCTTTTGCTGAAGTGCTTAAAGCCGTTAAGTTTACTGAATCGGTGTGAGTAGAAACATTTTCAACAGTAATTGTATCATTTTGTTTTACGGTATCGTTAGAAGTAGCTTGACCAAAAGTTAATACTGGTAAAGTGATCAGGGCGATAAGGATTAAAACTTTTTTCATGATAACTTGGGGTTTTGATTTTTATTACATGTCAAAGAAACAACAGATTTAAGGCGTTAGAGAATATTTTAGATATATAACATCGATAAACGGTTAAGATGAATTCCGGCACAAAAAACATCGACGAAATACACAAACACGGCTTGAAGCCCAGTAAACACGTTCGCGACCAATGACAAGATATGAGGATAACAAGTTCAATAACCTGTTCAATCGACAAAATGCAAACCAGTATAAAATCGGTAATACTACTTATAAAGAGCGCATTAAAAAACTAGACGCGTTAAATAAGGCTTTAGAGGTTACATATAAGGAAGACATCCGAAAAGCGATGTTTGACGAATTTAAAAAACCATATTTAGAAACTGATTTAACTGAAATCTATCCCGTCTTGAGCGAAATTAAATACACTCGAAGGAGATTAAAATCTTGGATGAAACTTCAGAAAGTTGATACACCTTTGGCATTATTAGGAGCATCCTCTTATATAAAGTATGAGCCAAAAGGTGTGTGCTTAATCATCTCACCTTGGAACTTCCCATTCAATCTTACATTTGTGCCATTGGTTTCAGCCATCGCGGCAGGAAACACTGTGATTATAAAACCGTCGGAAATGACACCAAATGCTTCAAAGCTGATGTCAAAGATTGTGAAAGATTTGTTTAGTGAAGACGAAATCGCATTGGTTGAAGGTGAAGTTGAGGTTTCGGAAGAATTATTGAAACTACCTTTCAACCATATCTTTTTTACAGGTTCGCCACAAGTTGGGAAAATTGTGATGAAAGCAGCGAGCAAACATTTGACATCTGTTACACTGGAACTCGGAGGAAAATCCCCAACCATTATCGACGACTCTGCAAATCTTGAAAAAGCGGTCAAGAAAATCATCTTTGGAAAGTTTACCAATTCAGGACAGACATGTATCGCACCAGATTATGTGTTTTTAAAAGATAATTTGAAAGAGGAATTTACGAAATTGTTTAAAGAGAACTTAAATGCGTTTTACACTGAAAGTGCAGAAGACTCTAAATCCTATTGTCGTATTGTCAACAAAAAACATTTTGAACGCTTGACATCATATTTGGAAGAAGCCAAAACAAATGAGACAATGATTGCTGTTGGAGGAAACTCTAATTCTCATGATAACTATATCGAGCCAACTTTGGTTTTTGATGTCCCAGAGGATTCAAAATTAATGCAAAATGAAATCTTTGGACCCATTCTTCCAGTGAAAACCTACTCGAAAATTGAAGAAGCTGTGGACTATATCAATTCAAAAGAAAAGCCATTGGCACTCTATATATATAGTAAGAGTAAAAAGAACATCGATTTTATCATGAACAATACCAGAGCAGGAACAGGGTGCATCAATCACAATCTGCTTCAATTTTTGAATCCCAATCTGCCTTTTGGAGGTAGCAATAATAGTGGTATCGGAAAATCACACGGATTTTTTGGGCTTGAAGAATTTTCCAATAGACGTTCACTTGTGAAACAGCATACCATAGGAGCTACGGACTTATTGACCCCACCTTATACTGGTTTTAAACAAAAGTTGATTGATTTGACTTTGAAGTGGTTCTAAAACTAAAGTTCAGTTTCTAGTATATTACCCTTTATTAAAAAAATCAGACTGATACTGCTCATTCTTCCCATCTTTAAACTTCGTCATGCTAAATCCTTGATGAATGGCATAGCTGCCAGTTTCTCCTTGCTTATTTACTGCGATGTAACCTACTTGAAAGTTTTTAAAATCGCTGTTTGGTTTGTTTACAATTCTGCTAATGGCCGCTTCACAAGCTTCTTGAGGCGTTTTTCCTTGACGCATCAATTCCACTACTAAAAAGCTGCCGACGGTTTTAACAACTTCTTCGCCCAATCCTGTGGCGACGCAAGCGCCAATTTCATTGTCAACAAATAATCCGGAACCAATAATTGGCGAATCACCAACGCGTCCTCCCATTTTGTATGCCAGTCCACTTGTCGTGCAGGCTCCGGAAAGATCGCCATTTTTATCAATCGCTAACATGCCGATAGTATCGTGATTTTCAATATTGATGATAGGTTTGTATTGTGAAGTTACTTTCCATTCCTCCCAAGCTTTTTTTGAAGCATCGGTTAATAAATCTTCAGGTTCAAATCCTTTAGAAATTGCAAATTGTTTGGCACCTTCGCCAGCAAGCATCACGTGAGGGGTATCCTCCATCACTTTTCTGGCAACAGAAACGGCATGCGTGATATTTTGAAGATACACCACAGAGCCACAATTTCCGTTTTTATCCATAATGCAGGCATCGAGCGTCACATTTCCATCTCTATCTGGCAAACCGCCTTTTCCTACGGACTGGCCTTTTTCATTGGCTTCTTCAACACGGCAACCTTGTTCTACCGCATCTAATGCATTGCCTCCAGATTGTAGAATTTCCCAGGCTTTTTCGGTAGAAGCTTTCACATCCCAAGTGGCAATGACTAATGGAAGCGTGCCGACTTGAGATGAAACGATTGGAGTATCTTTAGAAGATATTTTTGAATTTTTTTCATCACAATTTAGAAGTGTGCTTCCTACAACAACCCCAATACCTGTGAGTGAAGTGCTTTTGAGAAAATTTCTCCGTTTCATAAGATTACAGCTTTTTTAGAATTTCGATAACCGAACCACAAAATATAAGCATAGCATAAAATAATAAAGATGAATGCCAATTTAAATCCAATGTTGTCAGTCAGTAATCCGTAGATCGGAGAAATAATGGCTCCACCAAAAATAGCAGTACACAATAAGCCAGATGCTTTTGGTTTCAATTCGCCCAACCCATCAAGCGCCAAAGTGAAAATAGTCGGGAACATTATCGAGTTGAATAAACCAACTGCTAAAATGCTCCACATCGCAACATAACCATCTGTATTCATTGAAATCAGGATAAGAACCACTGCAAAGGATGAAAACAGCGCCAGAACTTTCCCTGGTTTGATAATTCTGGTGAGATAGGATCCTACAAAACGTCCTATCATGGCTCCTGACCAATAGAAGATGACAAAGATTCCTAATAAGGCCTTATCATCAGCCCCATCTAAAGATTTATTGAAGGCTTTAGCAACCGTGTTGGCGATACTCATCATGGTTGGACTTTCGCGTATCAAGGGTACCAAATTCATATCCATAAAATAATTCACCAAAAAACTTCCGATTGCGACTTCAGCGCCAACATAGACAAAGATGCCCAAAACACCCAGCATCAAATTTTTATTTTTAAAGGCGTCACTATAAGTTCCGACGGTTTGTTCATTGATGATTTTAGGAAGTTTTGCAAAGAAGAATATGCCGGCAATGATAAAGATGAATAGTGCCAAGCCTATAAATGGTTTTTGAACGGCTGCAGCTTCAGAGGCTAAATAATTTTCTTTGGCAACTCCAACGAGTGTATTAATTTCAATTTCTGTTTTAATCTTATCACTTAAAATGAATAAAGCCCCAACAGCTGGAGCAATGGCGGTTCCAAGAGAATTAAAGGCTTGTGATAAATTCAATCGACTTGACGCGCTTTCTTCAGGTCCCAAAACGGCCACATAAGGATTTGCGGCCACTTGCAAAATAGTCATACCTCCAGCCAAGATGAAATAGGCCAACATAAAAACACCAAACACACGATAGGAAGCCGCCGGATAGAACAGCAAACAACCCAATGCCATCGTACCCAATCCAAGGATAATTCCTTTTTTGTAGCCAATTTTTGAAAGTATATAACTCGCAGGTATCGAGAATGCGAAGTAAGCTCCGAAAAATGCAAATTGCACCAGTCCGGCTTGAAAGTACGAGAGTGTAAATAATTCGCGAAGTCTTGGAATTAAAGAATCGACTAAAACCGTTATAAATCCCCAGAGGAAAAATAAGGTGGTCAATAAAATAAAGGAGGAGCGATAGGATTTTTGTTGGGTCATTGTAAGAGGTTAGAGGTTAAATATTAAATGTTAAAAGTTTTACCATGAATACACGAATTTTTTATGTTTTACTGCGACTGCGACTGCGACTGCGACTGCGACTGCGACTCAACGCTAATTTCATCCACAAATATCCAACTTCTTCCATCGTGCGGATAACCCAAATGCCACTTTGGTAATTTGCCCAGTTTCTTTGCAACAATTTTTACATATTGCACATTTTTGCTTTTTAAATCGAACTGTATAGATTTTATTATAGTTTCCTCGGATGGTTTTGAGGCTTCAATTTTGTGGTTCGCAACCAATTGGTAATTCTGATTGTCAGTTGAGGTATAACACAATACTTCTGTCGGATAAAATATCCAAGAACGTTGATCTTGTAAAAAATTGACATTTACACTTGAAGCAATTTTTTCAGTTCCTAAATTTACGATTGCCACAACATCCTTATCCTGATATCCTTGCCATGAGCCTGTTCTAAAATCCTTGGTGCCTTTAATGCCGTCAATCAAGGCGTTTTGTCCACCACCATTATATTGATTGGCATACTCCGTTTTTAAGACCAACGATACATTTGGGTCGATTTTATAAAAGGCTGTTGAAACAGTAGCGCTTTTTTCTTTGTCTTTTTCTGAATAAACTTTTAATGCTGCTGGTTCTGTCAATTTGAAAGGTTTGTCATATATCAAGAATGTAGAGTCATTTAAGGTATAAAAAATGGTTGCTGTAGAATCGACGTTAGCCAAACTAACTTCAGTTTCGCCCTTAAAAGCCACATCGCCTTTTTTAATGAATGGTGCAGCAACGATTTTGTATTCGTCAATTTCTGTGATCGGTTCATCACCTTCGGTTGTTCCCCATTCGCTTGGTTGGTTGGTCATCCATAATTCGAGCGTCCCGCCTTCAACGATATCTTCATGTTCGATATAGGATTCATCTAAAGTTCTGCCGTTCAATTTCGCACGCTCGATGTATTTGTTTTGATCGGAAAGATTATACGCTTTAATGTGGAATTTTTCCTTGTTTTCTAAATTAATGGTCGCTTTATCAAACAAAGGAGTCCCGATAATATATTGATTAGAACCTGGAGTCACGGGATAAAATCCCATGGCACTGAACACATACCAAGCGCTCATCTGACCACAATCTTCATTACCAGAAATCCCATCAGGTGCATTTTTATAAAGTTTGGTCAAAATTTCATGGACTTTTTCCTGCGTTTTATATGGTTTATTTACGAAATTATAGAGATACGCCATATGATGGCTTGGCTCATTGCCATGAGCATATTGGCCAATCAAACCTGTAATATCTGCTTGGTCACGCCCTGAAGTTTTTGATTTTGCCGAAAATAAAGTGTCCAATTGCAAATCCAACGAATCCTTTCCGCCTAATAACTCCATAAAACCAGAAATATCCTGTGGTACATAAAAACTGTATTGCCATGCATTCGCTTCGGTATAATTGAAATTGACTTCATATGGATCGAAAGGTGCAAACCACGTATTTCTAAAGCGGCCTCTCATAAATTTTGTTTCTGGGTCATAAACGTTTTTATAATATTGAGCTCGTCTCATGAATGCTTCCTCATCATCATCTTTCCCCATTTCTCTTGCCATTTTTGCGATGGTCCAATCATCATAAGCATATTCCAAAGTTTTTGAAACGGATTCACTTTCTTCTTCCACTGGAATAAAACCGAATTCTTTGTATGATTTCAATCCTAACCAATTCCTTGTGGCAGAAAATTTCATGGCTTCAAATGCTTTTTCGGCATCATAACCACGAATGCCTTTCAAATAAGCGTCAGCAATCACAGGAACAGCGTGATAACCAATCATACAACCTGTATAATTTCCACTTAAATCCCAAATTGGCAAAATACCGCCTTCCTCATATTTTGAAACAAAGGTGTTGATGAAATCATTGGTGCGTTCTTGTTCGAGAATGGTGTATAAAGGATGTGCTGCTCGATACGTATCCCAAAGTGAAAAGACGGTGTAATAATCAAATTTCTTGGTTTCGTGGACTTTTAAATCCATCCCTCGATAGCGTCCATCAACATCTTGGTAGATGTTTGGAGCTATCATCGTATGATATAATGCAGTGTAAAAATTAGTCTTGTAATCCTTGTTCTTTCCTTCAACGACAATTTTTTCGAGTTGTTTTTCCCAAACTGCCTGTGCTTCTTCTTTGATTTGGTCAAAACTTTTATTGCCAATTTCAGATTCCAAATTATTCTTGGCGCCATCTTCATCGACAGGACTGATACCGATTTTTATATAAACAGGTTCATTTTTAGGATTATCAAATTGAAAAGCTGCTTTTTTGTTTTTATACTGACTTTTTGAAGCGCCCAGATCCACGCTAATAGGGTGGGAAAATTTGATATAATAATACAGTTTCTGTTGTTTTGCCCAAGCTGCCGAATGGCGATGTCCGGACAATTCGGTATCGGAAATTCGTTTGATGCTGCCACTCAATAGTTCATCGCGATGCAACAAATCAAGCATTAGCATTTGGTTTTGAGCGGTTGGATATTGGTATTTATGGATGCCACTTCTTGTGGACACTGTTAATTCCACATCAATTCCTGTATCGTCTAATTTTACCTTATAAAAACCGGGTTCGGCAACCTCGTTATCATGAGAGAATTTGGATCGGTACCCTCTTGTTCCGTCACTTCCATTGTTGAACTGAATACTGGTTGTTGGCATCAACAAAATGTCACCATAATCACTGACGCCTGTTCCACTCAAATGAGTGTGTGAAAACCCATAAATGTGCTTATCAGAATAGTGATATCCAGAGCACCCATCCCATCCATTCAATCGTGTGTCGGGACTTAATTGCATCATTGCAAAAGGCATCGTCGCACCAGGATAGGTGTGTCCATGTCCACCAGTACCAATGAAAGGATTCACATAGGAAATAAGTGATTTGTCTTTTTTGGCGGATACCGTTTTTGGCTTGTTATTACATCCAATAATAAAAAAAAAGGCAAAAAATAAATAAAAAACTGATTTCATTAATTAGGTTGTTCAAAAGCTTCCGAAATATAGTGATTCTTAAGGGATGGTTAAATTTTAATCGCAAGATTTTAATAACAGTTTAATTCAATTATCTTTGAAGAAAACTGCTTGTATGTTGCGTTGGCTCATCTTTACCATTATTTTTATTCTCATTACTTTTTATGGATTTCAAGCGATAAAAACGGTCTCAAAAAGTTCTTGGATTCATTATTTGTTTATTGGTATGGGTATGTTGATTGTAGGTAATTTTCTCATTCAATTTGTCATGGCGTCAGAAGGGCGTGTCTTATCTCCTGCTAAAAGTTATGCGTTTGGTTTTCTTTTGGCCTTCATGGCTTTTAATTTGGTGTTGATTCCTTTTCTATTTGGTGAAGATATAATTCGCTTCGCGATTGCGACGTATGACAAATTATTTGGCCAAAAACAGGAATTCAATCTATCTTCAAGAAGAAAGTTTGTCAGTAGCATAGCGATCGGAATTGCAGCAATCCCATTCGCATCTTTGCTATATGGTATGTATCAAGGTCGGTATAATTTTAGGGTCTTAAAACATGTGCTTCATTTTGAAGATCTGCCAGAAGCCTTTGATGGATATCAAATCACACAAATCAGCGATATTCATTCAGGGAGTTTTGACAACCGCGAAAAGATAGCATACGCAGTGAATTTAATAAAAGAGCAAAATAGTGATGCCATTTTATTTACTGGAGATATGGTAAATAATAAAACAACGGAGATGTTACCTTGGAAGGATTTATTTAGTCAATTGAAACCAAAGGATGGCGTTTATTCCGTATTAGGAAATCATGATTATGGTGATTATGTCGACTGGAATAGCTCTGCAGAAAAAGCGCAAAATCTTGAAGATTTGAAAAATCTTCAGAGAGAGATGGGATATGATTTATTGTTGAATGAAAGTAGATTCATTGAACGAGATGGACAAAGAATAGCGATTGTAGGTGTCGAAAATTGGGGAAAAGGTGGTTTTAAGAAATCTGGTGATCTAAAAAAGGCAGCGCAAAATATCGATAAGAATGATTTTAAGATTTTAATGAGTCACGATCCAAGTCATTGGGATGAGGTGGTGATCAAGGACGATTATCATTATCATTTGACCTTGAGTGGTCATACACATGGGATGCAATTTGGAATTGAAATCCCTGGATGGATTCGATTTAGTCCAATTCAATGGCGTTATAAACATTGGGCTGGTATTTATAAGGAATTGGGTCAATATATAAATGTGAATAGAGGATTTGGATATTTAGGGTATCCAGGACGTGTTGGAATTTGGCCAGAAATTACAGTTATTGAACTCAAAAAAGGTTCTGAAAGCTTGAATTCGTGAAGCTTTAATTTAGCAAAAACAAGCTATTTGTATCTGCTTTAGTTGAATATCAAAAAAAATATGTAGGTTTGTAATAACACATTTGACTTAAACAACGATTATATGTCAAAATTTGGGGAATTAATAGATGTCGACATTCCGGTTTTATTGGATTTTTTTACCGAATGGAATGAACAATCTACAGCAATGCATCCTGTTTTGAGAGATGTGGCTGCAGCGCTTGGTGATAAAGCGAAGGTCATAAAAATTGACGTTGATAAAAATAAGGAACTGGCCGAAGCACTTCGTGTCAAGAATTTGCCGACCTTAATTATTTACAAGAGTGGCGAAATGAAATGGCGACATAGTGGCGAGCAAGATGCCAATACACTTATTGGTATTATACAGGAATACGTCTAAATTCAAAACCTTTTTCAGAAAAATAGTCTAATACTTTTGGAAGTGCATATTGCATATTTACTGAAGCTTTAACGCTATCGTGAAAAACGATAATACTTCCACTGGTAGCTTTCCTTATAATGTTATGATAGCATTCTTCTGGTGATACTGTATCCATCCAATCGAAAGCCAAAACATCCCACATGACAATCCTATAACCGAGACTTTGCAATGTTCTGCCTTGCCTAGGAGTTATTTGACCATAAGGAGGTCTGAAATAATTTATGGTTTTTGAATTGTAATTTTTCATTTCCGAATCGATACTATTTTGAGTTTTTTGAACTTCTAAAACATAGTCGTCGACTTTAGTACGCCAACCATATGGATGATTGTACGTGTGGTTTCCTATAGTATGGCCTTCCTCTTCTATCCTTCGAAAAACATCAGGATGTTTTATAATATTATTTCCGATACAAAAAAAAGTGGCTTTTGCGTTGTGTTTAGATAACACATCTAGTGTCCAATCAGTTATTTCTTGCGTTGGGCCGTCATCAAACGTTAAATAGAGGATTTTTTCCGTGGTTTTAAAATCCCAAACGTAACTCGAAAAGAGTCTTTTGACAAAGGCTGGCGTTTTTACCGGAACTAAATTCAAATTCTCTTATTCTGATTTTAAAATACTTTCAATGGTATCAATCGGCATATCTCGATCTTCTCTCGGTCGTTCCGTTTCTCTAGGATCCTCTCCCATAAAATGACTGAATTTCTCCAAATACTTGTTGAACTTTTGAGTCTCTTGCATCGCAAACTCTTCATCACCATAGGCGACTAAAACATCTACCAATCCACGATAGCGTTCAATATCAGTCACAATTTCTTCTAGTAATCGTGTTTGATTTTCGATGGTCAAACTACTGTAATAAGTTAAGCTTTCCTGATACTTGTTAGACACGTCCATGTAAAGTCTTCTGGCCTTTTCTTTAGTGCCAATTTCATAATAGGCACTAATATAAGGCTCCAACAGCGTGTAATAACCATAATCATCCACTGGCATTTTTGCCATTGCCAAATCAGCAATTTTTTCTGCTTTGTCCAATTTGTCTTCATTGATTAATTGTTCAATCAAGCGCGCTAGATTTCCTCTATAAGTGATACCGTTCTTTCGAGTCTCAACATCATAATAAATGTCTGTACCACTATTGCCCCAATCCCATGCCATTACTTTTTCATACATCAAATCGGTGTCCACACGACCCATGTCAAAGGGATTTGCCCTATCAACCTTGGTCTTAATTGGCACTAACTTGTAACATAATCCGTCTAGTTGTAGATAATCTTTCATCCAAATATAATCATCATCACCAAAGCTTCCACCTGTGAAATAGATTGGTCGCTTCCAGTCGTTATTGGCAACGATATCCAACATCAACAATCGGTTTTTATAAATGGCACTGCCTTTAATTTCAATAACGATATCATCTACAATTTTGTCCGCATCTTTTTGTTGAACAATTCCATTTTTGAGAACTTCTTCCTTATTAACAGGAATTCTCACAAATTTAGTAGGAAAGTAGTTGCCATTTACCATTTGGCTTGGCATTCTGCTCGTGTCTTCACCTTCCTGTTCCAAGATATATTTAAACTTCGTACGTGGATTTTCACTTAATATAAAATCCATGAAATCTTTAATATTTAATGTGTCTTGCGTTATTTCTCGTTTCGGAATATAATCACGTGTTCCATATTTATATTGATCATGCGTCATTTGCGACGGAATAGGATCACTATCGTAAGCCTTACGCTTCATTTGGTCAATATACCAATCCGTTTGAAACAAACTCGTATTTACTACTCTCACATCACGGCGAATGCCTTCAATTTCTTGTGCATACCATAATGGGAATGTATCATTATCACCAATTGTGAATAAAATGGCATTGGGCGCACACGATTCTAAATAGGCTAGCGCCATGGAATGTGCTGTTTCTTTATTAGATCTATCATGATCATCCCAGTTGTTGGCAGCAAGAATACCAGGGACTAAAACCAAGCATGCCAAAGTGATGGCTGGTGCTAGAATGGATGATTTTACAGACTTTCTCAAAGCATCAAAAATGGCGTAAACTCCAAAGCCGATCCAGATGGCAAAAACATAGAAGGAGCCTACAACTGAATAGTCACGTTCTCGAGGTTCAAAAGGCCTTACATTAGTATAAAATTGTATGGCAAGACCTGTCATAAGGAAAAACACCAACAACACCCAAAATCTTTTTTTGTCTTGGTGAAACAGGAAAAACAGTCCAATCAATCCTAAAATCAATGGTAGGAAATAATAAGTGTTGCGTCCTTTGTTGTTTTTTACATCACTAGGAAGATTGTCTTGGGACATGCCCAAATGCCATTCATCTATTAAATTGATGCCACTGATCCAGTTACCATGCAAATCATCATATTTTCCTTGAAGATCATCTTGTCGTCCTGTGAAATTCCACATAAAATAACGCCAATACATATAACCAAACTGATATTCAAACATGTAACCAATGTTTTGAACCAATGATGGTTTTTCAATGTCTAGATATTGACCAAATTGCTTCAAAAATGTATTGTAATCTTCATAATCTACTTTGCCAGCAGCCACATTTTGACGGAATTCAGCTACGATAGCACGTAATTCGTTTTGCATCTGATAGTCCGCTTTCAACGAAAAATCCAAAAGTCCAGTAAACATCATGTAGTTTTCGGCATTCTCTGAACTCCACATTCTCGGCAACACTTGCGCGTGACTTGAATTATAGTTTTGATCTGCTTTTATGTAATCGTTTACAATGATGTATTTGCCTGTTTTTTCGTCTTTTTCGTATTTAGGCTTTGCATCCACGTAGGGCTCATCTTCATCCAAACCTGTGTAAACTTCCGTAAATAATGGCCCATAAAACAAGTGCGTTTTAGGATATTGTTCAAGATTATAATAAGCCAAGAGTTCGCGCGCACTCGAAGGATTGTTTTCGTTGATCACTACATTTGCATTCGCTCTGATAGGTAACATTACCCATGAAGAAAACCCAACGAATATAAATATCAAGCAAAGGATCAAAGTGTTTGCATTCGTATGACCTTTTTTTCGAGTGTAGGTCAAACCGTAATAAAATAGACCAATCACTATAAGACCAGCGATAACCGTTCCAGAGTTAAATGGCAACCCAAATGTGTTCACGAAGAAAATTTCAGAGATACTAAAAATCTTCAGTGCATTCGGCAATAAAAGTTTGAAAATAAACAACAAAATAGCAGCGGAAACCACGTTGGCAATAATGAAATTCTTAACAGTAATCGTTTTATAATTTTTGAAATAATAGATCAATCCGATGGCGGGAATGGTCAACAATCCCATAAAGTGCACACCGAAAGAAAGCCCAATGACAAACGCAATTAAAATCAACCAACGATTGCCACGTGGCTCGTCCATGTCTTGTTCCCATCGCAAGGAGAGATAAAATAACACAGCCATAATCAAAGTAGCCATTGCATATACTTCCGTTTCAACCGCATTAAACCAAAAAGAATCGGTAAATGTAAAGGCCAAACTTCCTACCAATCCACTTCCTAAAATAGCAACATATTGATTTTTTGATAAAGATATATTTGCGTTTTCAGATGTTTCTTCTTCACTAGGAGTAACAATACTCGCCAATTTTACCAATAACATCGTAATCGTCCAGAACATAAAAAGAATCGTGAATGCACTCGCAACGGCGCTCATCATGTTGAGCATGGCACCAATTTGTGATGGTTCTAAAGCAAACATCGAAAAGAACGCGCCCAACATTTGAAACAGGGGTGCTCCAGGTGGATGTCCTACTTGTAATTTGGCGGAAGTTAGTATGTATTCTCCAGCATCCCAAAAGCTTACCGTGGGTTCGATGGTCAATCCATAAACAAGAAGAGAGATGGCAAAAACGATCCATCCTGTGATGGTATTCCACTTTTTAAAGTTGAAATTGGTCATAAAAGTCAGATGTTTGTAAGATGTCGCGAATTTAAGAATAAAAAAACAAGGTCAGTCGATTTTTAAGTAAACGTTAAGGAAATGGGATTATTTTATTCAAAAAATGTTTGCGCAAATCAAACTTTGTTATAAATTTGCATCCTCATTTAGAGATTGGCCTATGGTGTAACTGGCAACACGCCTGGTTTTGGTCCAGGAGAGTCTAGGTTCGAGCCCTAGTAGGCCAACAAAAAAAGTCTTCCTTTTCGGGAAGACTTTTTCATTTATATCTGTATTTATTATATCTTAAACGTAATCACAGGTCGTTTTGCGTGGTTCACCAAATCTTCACTGATACTGCCATTAAAGAAATGAGCAATTCCCTGTCTTCCATGGGTGCTAATGCCAATTAAGTCGGCATCAATTTCACGGGAAAAATTTAAAATGCCTTTTTCTACACTTTCATCGTTGTAAACATTCAATGTGTAATTCGCGAACGAATAATCTTTAATGAAATCCTTAATACGGTTTTTCGCGTCAGAAGTAATGCTGAAATTATTTGGGGTATTAACCATCAACAAATGAATTTTAGCATTAAAAGCTTCAGCAAAATCAGCGGCTTGCTTATACGTTTCTTTATTGTCATTTTTAAAATCGGATGCAAAGACAAAATTATCTACTGTAAAATTCGCATGTTCATTTTTGATAACCAAAACAGGGATATCTGAAGTTCGAACAACTTTTTCAGCATTTGAGCCTACGAACATTTCCTTAAATCCACTAGCCCCATGCGATCCCATGACGATTATATCAACATCGTGCTCATGGCAAGTTTCAATCACATTACCAAAATTACTATCAGCTTTTACCGTTTCATGAACCGTTAAACCTTCCAAATAATCACTCTCGAGAATCGCTTCAAATCGTTGATGAGCCAATTTCATGAAGAACATTGCCTCTGGCAACGGACTGCTAGAGCTCATCGCATCAACTTCCTGAAAAGGGATGTCTAGCATATGTAATAAATAAATTTCGCAGTCATAACGTTTGGCCATTTGAGCGGCAACTTTGAGGGCGTTTTCTGCTGCTTTGGAAAAATCGGTCGGAACTAATATTTTTTTCATAATGTCGAGGTTGATGTTTAAGTCCTAAATTTAATAATAAAAATCGACTTAATTACGTTTGCATAAATCAATATAAATGTTGTATATTTGCACCGCAGTATGGCGAAAAACACATTTGAGGGGACGGGAAGTCCCCTCTTTTTATAACAAAAAAATGCTGAAAGAATCAACGGTTCAAACGCTTATAGACAACGGATTAGAAGAAAGGAAAGATCTTTTTTTAATCGATTTGAAAATTGCTCCAGACAATAAAATCTCTGTGATTATTGATGGTGATAAGGGCGTGACTGTTGAAGATTGTATTTTTATTAGCAGAGCCATTGAGCACAACTTGGATCGTGAGGAAGAGGATTTTTCTTTGGAAGTAACTTCGGCAGGAGCTACTTCGCCATTGACACAAAAGCGTCAATATGAAAAAAATATTGGAAGAACACTCCAGGTGAAACCAAAAGAACAGAAAAAAATTGAAGCGATCCTTATTGAAGTTGATGATGAACACATTACTTTAGAATGGACGGCAAGAGAGCCAAAGCCAGTAGGTAAAGGCAAAATAACAGTAGACAAGCAGGCTAAAATTGCGTATGACGACATTTTAGAGGCAAAAGTGATTATAAAATTTTAATTCATAGTAGTTATGGAAAATATTGCGCTAATTGATTCTTTTTCAGAATTTAAGGATGATAAATTAATCGATCGTGTAACGCTGATGGCGATTTTGGAGGATGTTTTAAGAAATGCTCTAAAAAAGAAATATGGTGATGATGACAATTTCGATATTATTATCAATCCAGATAAAGGTGATCTAGAGATATGGAGAAATCGTATTGTTGTTGCTGATGGTGAAGTAGAAGAACCGAATCAAGAAATAGAATTATCTGAAGCGCGTAAAATAGAACCAGATTTTGAAGTTGGTGAGGATGTTGCAGAAGCTGTAAAATTGATTAACTTGGGAAGACGTTCTATCTTGGCATTGCGTCAAAATCTGATTTCAAAAATACATGAACACGATAACACCAACATATACAAACAGTTCAAAGACTTAATAGGCGAAATTTATACAGCAGAAGTTCATCACATTCGTCATAGAGCAATTATACTTTTGGATGATGATGGAAACGAAATCATCATGCCTAAAGAAAAACAAATCCCTTCAGATTTCTTTAGAAAAGGAGAAAACGTAAGAGGAATTATTGAAAGTGTGGAATTAAAAGGAAACAAACCAACCATTATCATGTCTAGAACAGCTCCTGTATTTTTGGAGAAATTGTTCGAGCAAGAAATCCCAGAGGTTTTTGACGGTTTGATCACCGTTAAAAAAGTAGTTAGAATCCCAGGTGAAAAAGCAAAAGTAGCTGTTGATTCTTATGATGATAGAATAGATCCTGTTGGCGCATGTGTTGGAATGAAAGGTTCAAGAATTCACGGAATTGTTCGCGAATTGGGCAATGAAAACATTGACGTTATAAACTACACAAGTAATTTGCAGTTGTTTATCACTAGAGCGTTAAGTCCAGCGAGAGTGACTTCTGTAAAATTAAATGAAGAAACTAAACGTGCCGAAGTTTTACTGAAACCTGAAGAAGTTTCTAAAGCGATAGGTAGAGGCGGACACAATATTCGTCTGGCTGGTCAATTGACAGGTTACGAGATTGACGTATTCAGAGAAGGAGCAGAAGAAGATGTGGAATTATCCGAGTTCTCTGATGAAATCGAAGCATGGGTTATTGCAGAATTTAGCAAGGCAGGATTGGACACTGCAAAAAGCATTTTAGAACAAGATGTCGAAGATTTGGTAAAACGAACCGACCTCGAAGAAGAAACAATTATTGACGTACTCCGAATTCTTAAAGAAGAATTTGAGGAGTAACACATATTTAAAGTATATTACAAGCAATTTATGGCTGATACAATTAGATTAAATAAAGTATTACGCGAACTCAATATTTCCATTGATCGTGCTGTTGATTTTTTAGAATCAAAGGGCGTGAGCGTGGAAAAAAGTCCGAATACGAAAATATCAGAGGAAGTTCACAGTATTCTTTCTAGCGAATTTCAAACGGATGCCAATAAAAAGGCTGAATCCCAAGAAGTCAGCGAAGCGAAAAACAAGGAGAAGGAAGAACTGCGTGAACAACGTGAGCGTGAAATTGAAGAAAAGCAAAGACGAGAGGAAGCCAGCAGACAAGTTGTAAAGGCCAAAGCAGAATTATCTGGCCCTAAACAAGTTGGCAAAATCGACTTGAATCCTACGAAAAGTGAGGCTAAAGCAGAACCAAAAGTAGAAGTCAAAAAAGAGGAGCCAAAGGAGGAAAAACCTGAAGCACCAGTAGAAGAAAAAGCTCCAGAAGTAAAAGCTGAGAAGCCCAAAACTGAAGCCAAAGAAGAAAAAGTCGAAACGCCTAAAGCTACCGAAAAAGACACTAAACCTAAAGAAGAGGAAACAGTTGCAGCGTCAGAAGATGACGAGACTCTTAAAACAAAATATCAAAAACTTTCAGGACCAACAATCGCCGGTGAGAAAATAGATTTGTCTCAATTCAATCGAACTAAAAAGAAGAAAGAAGAGAAAAAACCGGCCGCTGCTGGAGCTGATGCCAATAAAAAGAAAAGACGTCGTATTAGTAAAGGACCAACTGGAGGCGCCACAGGAAAACCAAATTTTGGCGATACTAGAAAAAGCAATTATAAAGGAAAACCGGGAGGAGGACGTACAAGTACAGTAAAAGAAGAGCCTAGTGAAGCCGACGTACAAAAACAAGTAAGAGAAACTCTTGAAAAACTTCAAGGGAAATCTTCCAAAGGAAAAGGTGCTAAATATAGAAGAGATAAGAGAGATCAACACCGTCAACAGACTGAAAAGGATATTGAACAGCAAGAAGCAGACGGAAAAATCTTGAAAGTGACTGAATTTGTTACGGCAAGTGAAGTTGCGACTATGATGGATGTTCCCGTGACTCAAATTATTTCTGCATGTATGTCATTGGGTATGATGGTGACTATGAACCAACGTTTGGACGCAGAAACCTTATCGGTCGTTGCTGACGAATTCGGATATGAAGTCGAATTTGTCACTTCCGACTTGGAAGATAACATCGTAGAGGTAGAGGATAAAGCAGAAGATTTAAAACCTCGTGCGCCAATCGTCACCGTGATGGGTCACGTCGATCACGGTAAAACGTCGTTACTTGATTATATACGTCAAGAAAACGTTATTGCCGGAGAATCTGGAGGTATCACACAGCATATTGGTGCTTACGGTGTCCAATTGGAAGGTGGTCAAAAAATAGCGTTCTTGGATACCCCTGGTCACGAAGCCTTTACGGCGATGCGTGCACGTGGTGCTCAAGTAACGGATTTAGCAATTATCGTAATTGCGGCGGATGATGCCATTATGCCACAAACGAAAGAAGCAATCGCTCATGCGCAAGCAGCAAGTGTTCCGATTGTGTTTGCTATTAACAAAATTGACAAGCCAGGAGCAAATCCTGAAAAAGTGAAAGAAGGCTTGGCACAAATGAATTTGCTAGTAGAAGATTGGGGTGGAAAAATTCAATCACATGATATTTCTGCAAAAACAGGAGAAGGTATCAAGGAATTACTGGAAAAAGTATTATTGGAGGCAGAAATTTTAGAATTGCAAGCAAATCCAAACAAAGCGGCTAATGGTACTGTTGTGGAAGCATTCCTTGACAAAGGTCGCGGATATGTCTCTACAATTTTAGTACAGGCGGGAACTCTTAAAGTTGGGGATTATGTACTTGCTGGAAAGAATAGCGGAAAAGTTCGTGCCATGCATGATGAACGCGGAAATAATGTAAAATCAGCTGGCCCATCAACTCCGGTGTCTATTTTAGGTTTGGATGGCGCTCCTCAAGCGGGTGATAAGTTTACGGTATTCGAAGATGAACGTGAAGCAAAACAAATCGCTGCAAAACGTACACAATTACAACGTGAGCAATCCGTTAGAACGCAACGCCATATTACACTTGATGAGATTGGAAGACGTATTGCACTTGGTGATTTCCAAGAGTTGAACATCATTCTTAAAGGTGATGTGGACGGTTCCGTGGAAGCATTGACTGATTCATTCCAAAAATTATCAACTGAAGAAATTCAAGTTAATATTATTCATAAAGGTGTTGGTGCCATTACAGAAAGTGATGTCCTATTGGCAACAGCTTCTGATGCCATCATTATCGGATTTAACGTTCGACCGATGGGCAATGCACGTCAAATTGCCGACAAGGAAGAAATCGACATCAGAATGTACTCGATTATCTATGATGCCATCAATGACTTGAAAGACGCGATGGAAGGCATGTTGTCTCCAGAGTTGAAAGAGGAAATTACAGGAACGGCCGAAATACGTGAAATCTTTAAAGTCACTAAAATTGGTAGTATTGCAGGTTGTATGGTCACCAACGGAAAAATATTCAGAAACTCACAGATTCGTTTGATACGTGATGGCGTGGTCATTTACACAGGTGAATTGGCTTCCCTAAAACGATTTAAGGATGATGCGAAAGAAGTTACCAAAGGATTTGACTGTGGTATGCAGATTAAGAACTACAACGACATTCAAGAGAATGATGTGATTGAGGCATTCCATGAAGTAGAAGTTAAGAAGAAATTGAAATAGTATTCAAGTATTCTATATAAAGAAAGCGAGCATCAAAATTATGATGTTCGCTTTTTTATTTGTTATGAATTAAGATTTTTTTTTAATAGTAAAGTGTCTTAAAACCTTAAAGACTTTTTTGAGAGTTTATTATTTTAGAGCAGCTTTGGTCAGGTTTCGGAGACTTTTTCTTGTTTGTAAAATATAGATAATCAATACATTAAAATTTAACTGTTAATTTTTTATGTTTTTCATCGTTTTACGGAAAAACCGTAAATTTAATTTGAAAACATTTTCTACATTTCAATCATCTTATCAAAGGCCTTTTTTAAGATAATTTCAATTTACCAACAATTTGAATTTAACCCTAAAACAAATCAAAAATGAAAACAATTAAGAAAAAAGTGACATCACTACCAAAGTAGCCAAAGGAATGATAAATGGTTTCTTTATCAAACTAATTTTAGTATTCTCAATTTTTATAATCCAGTCATGTCATAGTGATTTTGATGGCGATATTTCAGAAACCAAAGAAAATCTTATTGAAAATGCGGAGAAAGGAAACAAACTTACACTCCAACAATTTGTTACGAACCATTTAGCTATTAATCAAAATATTTTTGCTTTAATAAAAAATGAGCAGAATATGAACTTATCTCTTTTAACTGAAACTAATATTGAAAGAGCAACCAACGAAAATGAATTAAAGCAAATTTTTATTGACGCAAATTTCACTCAACAGGCTGACCTGTTCAATCTTGCAGAACAAATACGAGCAAATATACAGGTTTTTGTAAGTTCAAATCCTGCTTTTTATAAACTAAGTGAAACTGAAAGAAATTCTTTGTTCATTCAGGAAATTGATAGGCAATTAGAATTTCAGGAAGAATCAACAAGCTCTCGTTTGACTTGTGCAGGTAACAGAGGCAGAGCAGAGAATAGATGCCTACGGAATTATTCGATTCAATCAGGTGTTGCCGTTGTGGTAGGCGCTGCAACAGCAGGGTTTGGATGGCTTGTTGGTTGGGGAGCGGCTTCTGGTATGTTCATTTGGTGTTTAGAAGATGCTCAAAGTGATTATGAAGATTGTATTGCAAATGGAGGTCAATAAAATTATATGAAAAAGTATCTTATATATATACCATGGATAATAATAGCTGTTATTCAAATTTTTGATAAGGACGATAAGTATTTTTATTTGCAAATGGCAATGCTCGCCTTAGTCGTAGTGTACGCGATAGTTGTGTTAGTAAAGAAAATGAAGAAAGAAATATAGTCAATAAAGGTTATTTCTAAAAACATAACTACATTACAAAGCGACGAAATCTGGAAGATTAGAACTTTAATTAAAGTTTTGAAGAAGTTGTCTTATAAATAAAAGACCATCCTAATGAAATTGGATGGTCTTTATGTATTTGCATTATCACATATAAATTACGATTTATTCTTTTCTTTCTTGAAGAATAAAATTAAAGCGCTCGGATAGTTTTTCTTCACTTTCAATAATGCTCTATCTGCTTCGAGTCTACTCAAAAAATTTCCTACATAGATTTTATAGTTGGGTGTTTCATATTCCATGACAGATGGCCAATCGCTATAGAGACTATTTGTTTGACTTTTCGTGCTTTCTGCACCATTTCTATCACCAGAATAAACCCTTATTTTATATAAGTCAATCGTTTTTATATCCTTCTTAAATTCCAATAATTTATCGATGTCTTTATTGGCATCAATAGTCACTTGCCCTGTTTGGGCCTGAACTCCCATTCCAATTGTTGTGATAATCAAGGAAATAAAAAGTGCTTTTAAAGATGGTTTTTTCATATTGAATGTTATTTGATACAAATGTAGATTTATTAAACTTATTTTAGGACTAAAATATTATTTAGAATCTCTATAAATTAGCAATTAACAGTTCGCTAACATTTCGCAAATCGACTTTAAGTACTATTTTTGCGAGAGATTTTTATAACCGTATTTTTTTCTTTTTAATGAAAAAATCGTACCAAAGTTTGGAAGATAATTCAACTAACAATATGCAACAGGTGATACTCCGTAAATTAAGCTCGACATTCTTGTATTTCGGGTTTATCGTTTTACTCACGTTTTCAACTTCACTCAACGCCCAGGAAGGCGATCCTGTAAAAGGAAAGTCTTTGTTCAATTCCAATTGTGCCGCGTGCCATAAATTAGATGGCCCGATGACCGGCCCAGCATTGAGAAACGTTGAACAGCGTTTAGCAGATGAGCAAGGATTGGATAGATCCTGGTTGACGGATTGGATACACAACAGTTCGGGTGTTATCAAATCTGGCGATGCATACGCTAATAAAATCTTTAAGGAATACAATAACTCAATAATGACTCCTTTTCCGCAATTATCGGATCAGGATATCAGTGATATTTTGGCGTATACTGCTGAAATTCCTAAAGACATTCCGCCACCACCTCCAACAGATGATAAGGTTTCTCAAGGAGGAGGTACGTCAAACCAGTTGATTTTGGGAGCTCTTGCATTATTATTTGCATTATTGGCAATAGCTTTAATATTGGTAAGACGTACTTTAAACCGATTTGCTGAAGCTAAAGGCATTCCTGTTGCTCAAGAGGAAAAAGGTATTTCAATTTGGAAGGCCTTTGTTCAAAACCAATTTTTAGTGTTGGTGACTTGTATTTTCTTATTGCTTGCCAGTGGTTATTTTGTGTTTGGTTATTTTATGCAAGTAGGTATTGATCAAGGATATGAGCCTGTACAACCGATCCATTATTCACACAAGATTCACGCAGGTGATAACGGTATCGATTGCAAATATTGTCACTCTTCCGCACGAGTAAGTAAAACGTCTGGTATCCCTTCGTTGAACGTGTGTATGAACTGTCACAAATCAATCTCTGAAGTGGCGCCGGAAACTGCAACAGCGGATTATACTAAAGAATTTTACGACGGCGAAATTCAAAAGCTTTATGCAGCGGCAGGATGGAATCCAGCAGAACAAAAGTACACTGGCGATTCTCAACCAGTAAAATGGGTGCGTATTCATAACTTGCCTGATTTTGCATATTTCAACCATTCACAACACGTAAGCGTTGGTGGTATAGAATGTCAAACTTGTCACGGACCAGTTGAAACAATGGAAGTTATGTACCAATTCTCTCCATTAACCATGGGATGGTGTATCAATTGCCATAGAGAAACCAATGTTAAGGTAGAAGATAACGCATACTACACTAAAATACACGAACAGTTATCCAAAAAGTATGGTGTTGATAAATTGACCGTTGCACAAATGGGAGGTTTAGAATGTGGTAAATGTCATTACTAATAAATTTAAAGCTAAAGTTTTAGTTCACGTGGGAACACCAATAACTAATAACTAACAATTAATAACTATTAAAGAATATGTCATCAAACAAGAAATACTGGAAAAGTGTTGAAGAGCTAAACGAAAATAGCTCTATTGTTGAGACGCTTAAACAGAACGAGTTTGTAACCGAAATTCCTACAGATGAATTTTTGGGCAACAAATCTGCTTTGGAAGGGTCTTCCACTACACGTCGTGATTTCTTAAAATATGTTGGTTTTAGCACCGCTGCAGCATCTTTGGCTGCCTGTGAAGGACCAGTCATCAAATCGATTCCTTATGTGGTTCAGCCAGAAAGTATTATTCCTGGTGTAGCAAATTATTATGCAACCACGATTGCTGATGGATTTGATTTTGCAAGTGTTCTTGTGAAAACTCGCGAAGGCCGTCCTATCAAAATAGAAAACAATGAAATGGGCTCCTCACATGCAAATGCACGTGTGAATGCATCAGTTTTAGGATTATATGATAATACAAGAGTAAAATCACCTATGAAGGGTGATTCAAAAATATCATGGGATACTTTTGATGCTGAAGTGAATCAGAAATTAACTGATTTAAAGAATGCTGGAAAGGAAATTGTCCTGCTGACTCAAACTTTTGCAAGTCCTTCGACTGCCAAATTAATATCTACTTTTAAAGAAAAATATGGTAATGTTCGTCATGTAGTGTATGATGCTGTTTCAGAATCGGCTGCATTGGATGCATTTCAAGCAACCTACGGTGAACGTGCTCTAGCAAACTACGACTTTTCAAAGGCGTCAACAATTGTGGCCGTTGGTGCTGACTTTCTGGGAGATTGGCAAGGTGGCGGATTTGATGCAGGTTATGCTCAAGGCAGAATTCCAAAAGATGGAAAAATGTCACGTCACATTCAGATTGAAGCGAATATGTCTTTGACAGGCGCCAATGCTGATAAACGTATTCCTGCCACACCATCACAACAAAAAATGGCTTTGGCCAAATTGTATAGTGCAATTACTGGACAGTCTGCTTCTGTAGATTTGCCTGCACATATTGATGAGGCGGTGCAAAAAGCAGCCTCTGAATTAAAAAGAGCTGGTAGCAACGGTGTTTTGGTTACCGGTATCAATGATGTCAATGCGCAAACAGTTGCTTTGGCAATCAATGCATCTTTGGGTAGTAAAGCTTTTGATACAAAATCACCAATCACTACAAGACAAGGTAACGATAAAGCGGTTTCTGCTTTGGTTGCTGATATGAATGCTGGAACAGTTGGTGCCATCATCATGAGTGGTGTTAATCCGTTGTATACACTTCCAAATGCAAAGGAATTTGCTGAAGGATTGAAAAAAACAGAATTATCCATCGCTTTTTCTTTGAAAGCTGATGAAACGGCATCTGCTGTACAATATATTGCTGCAACACCTCACTATCTAGAATCTTGGGGGGATGTAGAGCTTAAAAAAGGCCAGTTTGCCTTAACGCAACCAACTATTCGTCCATTATTCGATACTAGACAGTTTCAAACTGCATTATTAAAGTGGACAGGAAGTGACATGACGTATCACGATTTTATCAAGGAAACTTGGAATGGAAGCGTTTTAGGTGGTGGTTCATTCAATCAAGCATTACATGATGGTATTTTTGTTGCAGGTCGTTCTAATGCAACAGCTGCTAATGGTTTATCATCAAATACGGTTGAAACAAGTACAACAGAATTAAAAGATAAAAAAGATAGAACCTTTGTTGGAGGTCTTCTTCATGGTGCAGCTGTAGGAGTGGGCATCAAGAAAGAAGATCAAGATGAAATTGTAACAACGACTTCTTCAACAACTACAACATCTGGTTCAACTTCAACCTCAAATACTGGAGCTATTGCTTCGATTTCCGGAGGCGAAGCTGCAAGAACATTAGCAACTTCTTCCAACGCGAAAGGTGGGTTGGAATTGACATTATATACAAAAATTGGAATGGGAGATGGCCAACAGGCTAATAACCCATGGTTACAAGAATTTCCAGATCCAATCACAAGAGTATCATGGGATAACTATTTGACTGTATCTCAAGCAGATGCTGAAAAATTGGATATCAAGAATTGGCATGTGGCCAATGGGGGATTGAACAGTAGTTTGGTAGAATTGTCTGTCAACGGTGTGAAGTCAACACTTCCGGTAATTATCCAACCTGGTCAAGCCGTTGGTTCAGTTGGATTATCATTTGGTTATGGACGTGAAAAAGGTTTGAAAGAAGAAATGCAGACTGGTAAGAACGCCTATAAATTCTATCAAGATTTCAACAACGTTCAATCAAATGTGTCTGTTAAGGTTGTTGCAGGTGAACATGAATTTGCTTGTGTACAATTGCAAAACACATTGATGGGGCGTGGTGATATTATCAAAGAAACCACCCTCAATATATTCAATACAAAAGATAAATCATATTGGAACGCAATGCCGATGGTATCCTTAAATCATAAGGAGACAGCGGTGACCGATTCAAGAGTTGATTTATGGGATGAATTTGACCGTTCTATCGGACATCATTTTAACTTATCGATTGATTTGAACGCCTGTACAGGTTGTGGTGCCTGTGTGATAGCATGTCATTCTGAAAATAACGTTCCTGTTGTTGGTAAACAAGAAATTAGAAAAAGTAGAGATATGCACTGGTTGCGTATCGATAGATATTATTCTTCTGAAGACACCTTCACGGGAGATATAGAAAGAAAAGAAAACGCCAAAGGTTTACTTGGTGACAATGGTGTGAAACATGTGCTTGGTGATATGGAAAATCCTTCCGACAATCCTCAAGTGGCTTTTCAACCAGTGATGTGTCAACATTGTAACCATGCACCTTGCGAGACTGTTTGCCCTGTTGCAGCGACTTCACATGGTCGTCAAGGTCAAAACCACATGGCTTATAACCGTTGTGTTGGAACTCGTTATTGTGCAAACAACTGTCCTTATAAAGTACGTCGTTTCAACTGGTTCTTATACAACAAAAATGATGAGTTCGATTACTATATGAACGATGATTTAGGGCGTATGGTGTTGAATCCTGATGTTGTGGTTCGTTCTCGTGGTGTGATGGAAAAATGTTCTATGTGTATTCAAAAAACACAAAAAACCATTTTGGATGCGAAACGTGATGGACGTGAAATTAAGGATGGTGAATTCCAGACGGCTTGTTCTGCTGCTTGTGGCAATGGAGCAATGGTTTTTGGAGACATCAATGACAAGGAAAGTAAAGTTGCAAAACTTAAAGAAGATAACCGTATGTATCACTTGCTGGAATATGTTGGAACGAAACCAAACGTTCAGTATCACACCATAGTGAGAAATACAACCGAAGCTTAAATTAATTTAGAAACTATAAACGAATTATGGCGTCTCATTACGAAGCACCTATTAGAAGACCTTTAGTTACAGGCGAAAAATCCTATCACGATGTGAGTGTGGATATTGCACGACCTGTTGAAGGAAAAGCCAATAAATCATGGTGGATAGTATTTTCTATTTCACTTGCTGCCTTTCTTTGGGGAGTTGGATGTATCATTTATACCATTTCTACTGGAATTGGTGTTTGGGGTCTAAACAAAACCGTTGGATGGGCTTGGGATATTACCAACTTCGTGTGGTGGGTAGGTATTGGTCACGCAGGAACATTGATTTCTGCAGTACTTTTACTCTTCCGTCAGAAGTGGCGTATGGCGATTAACCGTTCTGCGGAGGCGATGACCATTTTCTCGGTTATTCAGGCAGGATTGTTCCCAGTCATCCACATGGGTCGTCCATGGTTGGGCTATTGGGTATTGCCGATTCCGAATCAGTTTGGTTCGCTTTGGGTGAATTTTAACTCGCCTTTACTTTGGGACGTATTTGCAATTTCAACTTATTTGTCGGTTTCATTGGTGTTCTGGTGGACAGGACTTCTTCCTGATTTTGCGATGATTCGTGATAGAGCTGTGAAACCTTTCCAAAAGAAAATATATTCCTTATTAAGTTTTGGATGGTCCGGTCGCGCAAAGGATTGGCAACGTTTTGAGGAAGTATCCTTGGTTCTTGCTGGTTTGGCAACACCACTTGTACTTTCTGTACACACGATTGTATCATTTGACTTTGCTACATCTGTGATTCCAGGTTGGCATACAACGATTTTCCCACCATACTTCGTTGCTGGTGCGATTTTCTCTGGTTTTGCGATGGTAAACACTTTATTGATTATCATGCGTAAAGTATGTAGTCTTGAAGATTATATTACTGTACAACATATCGAATTGATGAATATTGTCATCATGATTACGGGTTCTATTGTTGGTGTGGCGTATATTACGGAGTTATTCATCGCTTGGTATTCTGGGGTTGAGTACGAACAATATGCGTTTTTGAACAGAGCAACCGGTCCTTACTGGTGGTCATACTTATTGATGATGAGCTGTAACGTGTTCTCACCACAGTTTATGTGGTTCAAAAGATTGCGTACAAGTATCATGTTCTCATTCTTTATCTCGATCGTGGTAAACGTTGGAATGTGGTTTGAGCGTTTCGTGATTATCGTTACATCATTGCACAGAGATTACTTGCCATCATCTTGGACCATGTTCTCTCCAACATTTGTGGATATTGGAATTTTCATTGGAACCATTGGATTCTTCTTTGTGTTGTTCCTTTTATATGCAAGAACATTCCCAGTAATCGCTCAAGCCGAGGTAAAAACAATCTTGAAATCTTCTGGCGAACGTTATAAAAATATTAGAGAACGAGGCGATAGTTTGGTTGGTACGGGTTCTGATGAACGTACACATAGAGTTATTCCACATTCAGGTGTTCCTATTGTTGAAGAGAAATCCTCGGTGCAACCACATGACCCACAATCCATCAATAAACTGTTGGACGGTGTCGGAAGTTTTGACCCAATGACCCAAACAAAAGATGATTTACAGCAAATCAATGGTATCGGACCAAAAATGGAAGAAGTCCTTAACGGAATTGGAATCTATTCTTATTTACAGGTGAGCAAAATGACGAAATATGAATATGACTTGTTGGACGAAATCACAGCTTCTTTCCCAGGAAGAGCTGAACGAGATGATTGGGCGGGACAAGCGAAATTATTAATAAACAACAATCAATAATAGTATGGAAGAATCTTCTAAAGTTATTCACGCTATTTATACCGATGATGACGTGTTGATGGCAGCCGTTAAGAAGGTACGCGCCGAACGTTATCATATCGAAGAGATATATACACCATTTCCGGTTCACGGACTAGATAAAGCGATGGGATTGGCTCCTACACGTATTGCCATTGCATCTTTTATCTATGGATGTATAGGATTGACCGTGGCAATTGTGATGATGGATTTTATTATGATTGAGGATTGGCCACAAAACATTGGTGGAAAACCTAGTTTTAGTTATATCGAGAACATGCCAGCGTTTGTTCCAATCATGTTTGAGTTGACAGTGTTTTTTGCGGCGCACTTAATGGTGATCACCTTTTATTTAAGAAGTAGAATGTGGCCTTTTAAAAAAGCTGAAAATCCTGATGTGAGAACAACGGATGATCACTTTTTGATGGAAATTGCTGCAGGACATAATGTAGATGAACAGTTTAATGTATTAAGAGACACTGGAGCTGTTGAAGTCACTTTAATTGATAAAGCACATTAAAATAGATATGAAAAGCCTATTTAAAATAACACTTTTGATGATTGTATTGCTATCATTTGCATCGTGCAAAAATGATTCAAGACCTAATTATCAATTTATGCCTAATATGTATGAGCCTGTTGGATACGAAACTTACAGTGAGTCATCTGCTTTCAAAAATGGTGTAGAAGCCCAATTACCTGCTGAAGGATCTGTGGCGAGAGGTCATGTTCCTTTTGACATTGACAACACAAACGAAGGTTACGCCTTGGCAAAATCAAGCTTAAAAATGCCTTTAGATTCTACTCAAATTGATGAAGCTAGAGGTGGACAATTATTTGGAATCTACTGTGCCATTTGTCATGGAAATAAAGGTGATGGTCAAGGTAATCTAGTAAAACGTGAAAAAATACTAGGTGTTCCTGCTTTTAATGACGCGGGAAGAGCTTTGACTGAAGGGAGTGTTTACCACACCATTTACTATGGTAAAAATGTCATGGGTTCTTACGCCAATCAATTGGATGAAGAAGAACGTTGGCAAGTAACAAACTACGTGATGAAATTAAAATCAGAATTAGGAGGAAGTCAGACTGTTAAAGATTCAATATAGATATGTACACAATTTCAAATAGATTAAAGACATTTTCGATTATCCTGATGGTTTTGGGTGTTATAGGAGTGGCTATTGGTTTTATGTCGTCTCACAAATCTTTGGACGAAGTCAAAACAATGCTTGCTGAAGAACATTCGGCACATGGAGGAGGTCATGCAACTACTACAGAAGCTCATGTGGTAGCCGGTGATACGGACCATAGTGATAATGCTCATAAAGAAAACGCTCATGATGCTCTGGCTGATGTAGAACACGCTGATTCTGAAGGTGAACACGTAATGGTAGGAGAACATGCCGAAGATAATCATGATGAACATGCGACTCACGTGCAAGAACAAATTGCTAAACGACCATGGTCAGCATTATATGTTGCTGCATTTTTCTTTATGATGATTGCACTTGGAGCATTGGCTTTTTATGCTATACAATTTGCTGCACAGGCAGGTTGGTCACCATTATTGTTTAGAGTGATGGAAGGGATCACAGCCTATTTATTGCCTGGTGCCATTATAGTAGTTTGCATCGCTTTGGGCTCTCACTATATCGGCCATCACAATGAAATATTCATTTGGATGAATGATGAGGTTGTGGCTAAAGATAAGCTGATCCAAAATAAAAGTTCATATTTAAATATTCCATGGTTTATTGTGAGAGCGGTTATCTTTATTACGGGATGGTCATTATATCGTCATTTCGCACGTAAGTTTTCAATTGCTCAAGACAATGCTGAAGAAGGTGATAACAGATATTTCAAAAAATCATTCCGTATTGCAGCTGCATTTTTAGTGTTCTATATATACACAGAATCTATCATGTCATGGGACTGGATTATGAGTGTTGATCCGCACTGGTTCAGTACATTATTTGGATGGTACGTATTTGCAAGTATGATTGTAAGTGCAGTGACGGTGATAGCATTGGTTACCATGTTTCTTAAAGGTAAAGGTTTATTGCCACAAGTGAACAATAGCCATATTCATGATTTAGCAAAATTCATGTTTGGATTTAGTATTTTCTGGACCTACTTATGGTTCTCACAATTTATGTTGATATGGTATTCTAATATACCTGAAGAAGTTACCTACTTTGTGACACGAATTGAAGATTACAAATTACCATTTTTCGGAATGTTAGTGCTTAACTTTATATTTCCACTATTAATATTGATGAACAGCGATTTCAAACGTGTCAACTGGTTTGTTGTCATGGCAGGAATTGTGATTTTATTTGGACATTATATTGATATTTTCAATATGATCATGCCTGCAACAGTTGGGGATCGATGGTTTATCGGAATTCCGGAGATAAGTTCTGTTTTATTATTTGGTGGTTTATTCTTGTTCATTGTATTTACCTCCTTGTCCAAGGCACCGTTGGTTGCAAAACGTAATCCATTTATTCACGAGAGTGAGCATTTCCATTATTAATAACATTATATAAAGAAGAGAAACGACAATGACGGCTTTTTTAACGATTATAATAGTACTTTTTGTGGCGGTTGCAATTTGGCAAATGGTCAAAATATTTGATCTAGCGCAAGTGAACCCAAATTTGGATGATACCGCTGGAGTCGCCACGGACCATGACAATAAAATCAACGGATATTTGATGATGGGCTTTTTAGCGTTCATCTATATCATCACAATTATATGTTTCGTGTATTGGGGGGATTTACCTTTGATGTCCAATTCAGCCTCTGAGCATGGACCGGAAATTGATAATTTGATGATTATTTCCATGGTCATTATCTTTTTCGTGCAAACAGTAACCCAATTCATTTTACATTGGTTCTCATTTAAATATCGAGGAGAAAAAGGAAAAAAAGCCTTATTCTATGCTGATAACAATACGCTAGAAGCCATTTGGACTATCATTCCTGTTATCGTACTTGCAGGTTTAATCATTTACGGATTATTTACTTGGACAAGCATCATGAATGTTAGTGAAGATGATGATCCTATGATTGTGGAGTTATACGCTCAACAGTTCAACTGGACCGCGCGATACTCTGGAGAAGACAATGTACTTGGGATGGCAAGCGTTCGACTAATTGATATTGACAAGGCCAATATACTTGGGGTTGATGAGACAGATCCAAATGCTCAAGATGACGTTGTAGCTAAAGAACTTCATTTACCTGTGGGTCGCCCCGTTTTATTTAAAATGCGTTCGCAAGATGTTCTCCATTCAGCATATATGCCTCACTTTAGAGCACAAATGAACTGCGTCCCAGGCATGATTACTCAATTTGGATTTACGCCAACAGTTACGACTAAAGAAATGCGTGAAAATCCAGACATGATTGATAAAGTCCAAAATATCAATGAAATCAGAAGAGAGAAGTCAAAGCAATTGGTTGCAGAAGGAAAACCAGGTTTAGACCCTTATGATTTTGATTATTTGTTACTATGTAATAAGATTTGTGGAAAATCACATTACAATATGCAGATGAAAATTATCGTGGAAACACAAGAGGAATATGATGCTTGGATAAAAGAGCAGCAAACATTCAAAGCCTCCATGGAAAAAGATTTACCGGGAGCGGCCGAAATGATTCCGGAAATGGATGCTCAAAAACTTTCAGACGTAGAAACGGATGTAATGGCTGAAGATAAGGCGCAATAACAATTGAATAAAATTCTTTAAAAAAGTATATATAGATTATGTCAACACACGCAGTAGATACTCACGCACACGACGACGATCACGGACATCATCATAAAGAAACCTTTATAACGAAGTACATCTTTAGTCAAGATCATAAAATGATTGCTAAACAGTACCTAATTACTGGTACTATTATGGGAGTTATCGGTGTCATGATGTCAATGATGTTCCGTATGCAGATTGCTTGGCCAGAAGAACCCAACGTGCTTTTTGAGGCTTTGTTAGGGAAATGGGCTCCAGGAGGAGTTATGGATGCAGATATTTATTTGGCCTTGGTTACTATACATGGTACTATCATGGTCTTCTTTGTATTGACCGCCGGTTTGAGTGGAACTTTCAGTAACTTATTGATTCCTTTGCAAATTGGAGCGCGCGATATGGCTTCTGGTTTCCTAAATATGTTATCATTTTGGATATTTTTTGCATCATGTGTGATCATGATTATTTCTTTGTTTCTTGAAGCAGGTCCAGCTGCTGCAGGATGGACCATCTATCCACCTTTAAGTGCGTTGCCTATGGCGCAAGGTGGTTCAGGGCTTGGTATGACTCTCTGGCTTGTGTCGATGGCAATATTCATCGCACAATCATTACTTGGTTCTTTGAACTATATCGTTACTGTTATCAACATGCGTACGAAAGGAATGACGATGACTCGTTTGCCTTTGACTATTTGGGCCTTCTTTATCACTGCCGTGATCGGTGTAATTTCGTTCCCAGTTTTATTGTCAGCTGCATTGTTATTGATCATGGATAGAAGTTTTGGCACGTCTTTCTTCTTGTCTGATATTTTCATTCAAGGTGAAGTCTTGCATTATCAAGGCGGTTCTCCGGTGCTATTTGAGCATTTATTCTGGTTTTTAGGTCACCCTGAAGTATATATTGTTATACTTCCGGCAATGGGACTGGTCTCGGAAATTATGGCCACCAATTCGAGAAAGCCAATTTTCGGTTATCGAGCGATGATTGCGTCCATATTAGCGATTGCGTTTTTATCAACCATCGTTTGGGGCCATCACATGTTTATCTCTGGAATGAATCCATTCCTTGGGTCTGTATTTACATTTACAACCTTATTGATTGCGATCCCATCGGCAGTTAAGGCCTTCAACTGGATAACCACATTATGGAAAGGGAATCTGCAGATGAATCCCGCAATGCTATTTTCCATCGGATTTGTATCAACATTTATCACAGGTGGATTGACAGGAATTATTCTTGGTGACAGTGCATTGGACATTAATGTGCATGATACCTATTTCGTTATTGCTCACTTCCACTTGGTAATGGGTATTTCTGCATTGTATGGAATGTTTGCGGGTATCTATCACTGGTATCCAAAAATGTTCGGTCGTATGATGAATAAGAATTTAGGTTATATCCACTTTTGGGTCACCGCAATTTGTGCTTATGGTGTGTTTTTCCCGATGCACTTCATTGGAATGGCGGGTCTACCAAGGCGTTATTATACAAACACGAATTTCCCATTATTTGATGATTTAGCGAATGTGAATGTGATTATTACAGTCTTTGCATTAATAGGTGGCGCATTTCAATTAGTTTATTTATACAATTTCTTTGGAAGTATTTTCTTCGGAAAACGAGCACCGCAAAATCCTTGGAGATCGACTACTTTGGAGTGGACTACACCGGTAAAGCATATACATGGAAACTGGCCAGGTGAAATCCCTCATGTTTACCGTTGGTCTTATGATTACAGTAAGCCAGGACACGATGTTGATTTTGTGATGCAGAATGAACCATTGTTGGAAGGTGAAGAAGAATTGCAGCATTAAACAAATTTCTGCGAAAGCTGGAATCTCTTGAAATAGACTAAATATTAAAATCTTATATAGAAAGCCTTTCCATTTGCGAAAGGCTTTTTGCGTATATTTGTTTTCGAACGATTTCAATCGTCACATTCATGAAATTAACCACTAAAATGAGGTTCCTGCCTTTGCTGGAATGAAGATGAACGACAACCTAAACCCATCCAATGATAATTTTTCTCCCGAAGAACTCGATGTAGAAAGAAAATTGAGACCCTTATCATTTGATGATTTTACGGGTCAAGATCAGGTATTGGAAAATCTTCAAATATTCGTTCAGGCAGCTAATCAACGAGGTGAAGCTCTAGATCACACCTTATTTCATGGACCTCCAGGACTAGGAAAAACTACATTGGCTCATATATTAGCAAGTGAACTGAATGTTGGTATTAAAGTTACTTCAGGTCCCGTTTTAGACAAGCCAGGTGACCTTGCGGGTTTATTAACCAATTTGGATGAACGCGATGTTTTATTTATAGACGAAATTCATCGCTTGAGTCCAATTGTGGAAGAATACCTGTATTCGGCCATGGAAGATTATAAAATTGATATCATGATTGAATCTGGACCAAATGCAAGAACGGTTCAGATCAATTTAAATCCTTTCACCCTGATCGGCGCAACCACACGTTCAGGTTTACTGACATCTCCAATGCGTGCGCGTTTTGGTATCCAAAGCCGTTTACAATATTACAATACCGAATTGTTGACTACTATAACGCAACGAAGTGCGTCCATTTTGAACGTACCCATTTCAATGGAAGCTGCTGTCGAAATAGCAGGAAGAAGTAGAGGCACACCTCGTATCGCCAATGCACTGTTGCGTCGTGTTCGCGATTTTGCACAAATCAAAGGGAATGGAAGCATCGACATTTCCATTGCAAAATTTGCACTAAAAGCCTTAAATGTGGATGCTCATGGTTTGGATGAAATGGATAATAAGATTCTGACGACCATCATCGATAAATTCAAAGGTGGGCCAGTGGGAATTACGACATTGGCAACAGCGGTCAGTGAAAGCGCCGAAACCATTGAAGAAGTTTACGAACCGTTCTTGATCCAGCAAGGGTTTATTATGCGGACGCCTCGGGGTCGTGAAGTCACCGAATTGGCCTATAAACATTTGGGTAAAATCAAAAACAATATTCAAGGCGGATTATTTTAAAACTCCTTAAAATATAATTTGAGATGTCCGAAGAGCAAAACATACCTGAAGTTTCAATATTTCGATTTATCAGACATTCGCTCGATATCCTTAAAAATCCATTACCGTTTCATCTAAAAAATTTTCAAGATAAAGGCGATACTTTTAAGCTGAATATCGGACTTAAGAACCATGTGATTTTTTCAAGAGACGCTGCGTTTGCTGAATATGTCCTTCAAAAAAACCAGAAAAATTACGTCAAATCAAAAATTCAGACTGAAGATTTGGTCAAATACGTAGGGAAAGGTTTGTTGACTTCGGAAGGCGACTTATGGAAAAAACAACGCCAACTAATTCAGCCAGCTTTTCATAAAAAGTATCTGTCCAATTTGATGGGAACTGTGCAAAAAGCAATACAATTTGAGTATAAGCGAATTACTACTTCGCAACCTATTGATGTATTTCCGATTTTTAATGATTTGGCATTTCAAACGGTCGTCAAATCCTTATTCACCACTGTGGCTGATCCTTCAGACATTAATCGCCTTCAGTTCATCACTGAAGATGGTCAGCGCATGCTCGTTAAAGAATTACGACAACCGTATTTAGGATGGTGGTTTAAGACTAGCGGAATTTTAAAAACACATCTCGATTTGACTTTAGAGGCCAGACAAATTTTGAAGAACCTAGTTAAAACAAGACGCAATTCTAATGAGACTTATGATGATCTTCTCAACATGTTATTGGAAGCTAGATATGATGATGGTAATTTTATGGATGAGGAACAATTGATTGATGAAATCCTGATTCTTTTTACAGCCGGGCATGAAACTACTTCAAACGCACTGACATTTACGTTTCAATTATTGGCTAAACATCCGGAATGGCAAGACCGTATCTATGAGGAACTCAAGCGAAACGATGAGGAAAGCGAGGATTTGATGGCGTTTATTATGAAATCTAAAGTCTGTCAACAAGTATTGGAAGAAGCGATGCGATTGTATCCACCTGCATATTTTATAGACCGAGTGAATTTAGAGGAGGATTATTTTGGAGGGAAATTATATGAAAAAGGGTCAAATCTTTTGTTTTCTATTTATGAAATTCACCGTCATCCTGATTTATGGGAATGTCCAGAGGAGTTTTTACCAGAACGGTTTGATAGTGGTGGAAGACAATTTTCATCACAATATTTTCCCTTTGGTGCAGGTCCAAGAAAATGTATCGGCAACAATTTTGCTATGTTTGAAATGATTATTGCAGTTACTGAATTGGTCAGAAGTTATAAAGTCTATCCAGAATTTGATGAAATCGGAATTACGCCGTTGATAACATTAAAACCAAAAAATGCGATTTTAAGATTCGAAAATCGAGACAATTGATTGATAATAGAACCAAATACAGTCAACTTATAAAAGGCGAAGCTAAACGTCTCGGGTTTATATCTTGTGGCATAAGTAAAGCACAATTTCTCGAAGAAGAAGCTCCAAGACTTGAGAAATGGCTTAATAAAAACAGTCATGGCGAAATGCATTATATGGAAAACCATTTCGACAAACGTCTTGATCCAACTAAATTGGTGGACGGTTCAAAATCCGTCATTTCTTTATTGTTGAATTATTATCCACAAGAAACTCAAAATGACAACAGTTTCAAGCTGTCTAAATATGCTTACGGCACGGATTATCATTTCGTCATTAAAGACAAACTCAAATCCCTTTTACATTACATTCAAGACGAAATAGGCGAGGTGCACGGACGCGCTTTTGTAGATTCTGCACCAGTTTTGGACAAAGCTTGGGCTGCAAAAAGCGGCTTGGGATGGATTGGTAAGCACAGTAATCTTTTGACACAACAAGTGGGTTCATTCTATTTTATTGCCGAATTGATTATCGATTTAGATTTAGAATATGATTTGCCAACAACCGACCATTGTGGCACCTGTACCAAATGTATTGACGCCTGCCCCACACAAGCCATTACAGAACCTTACGTCGTCGATGGCAGCAAATGTATTTCTTATTTTACGATTGAGTTGAAAGAAAAGATTCCAACCGAATTTAAAGGAAAATTTGAGGATTGGATTTTTGGTTGCGACATTTGTCAGGATGTCTGTCCCTGGAATCGATTTTCTAAAGCACATAACGAGCCCTTGTTCAATCCACATCCCGATTTACTGTCCATGACCAAAAAAGACTGGGAAGAAATCACCGAAGATGTTTTTAAGGAATTGTTTAAAAAATCGGCTGTAAAAAGAACAAAGTTTGAAGGTTTAAAACGAAATATTGGGTTCATTCAAGAATAGTCTTAATTCTAGTTATACCATACAGGTGTGGGTTTTCCCAAATTAAAGTTTTGAAAGCCGAAATCATCGGTTGAAAATGAATTGGTGTCAAATATATTCTCTCCTTGATTAGGAATTGATGGATAATAGGAAAAAGACAGCTGAAAAGAACTAAACACCAAGAAATCATTTCGAACAATCAATCCAACACCAAATGAAGAATATAATTTGCTTTTAGTGATACTGGCCCCTTCATTGCCTATGACGGCAGATGTAATATTAGTGAATGGGTTTAAACGGAAACCCAAAACTTCCCAAGGAGAGTAAAATTGGGTTTGTAACGATAACACGTATTTTTTGGTGCCTTCAAGTCCACTATTGAACCCTTGAATTCTACCGCTATTTTGGCGTTGATCATCAGTTCCGTAAAGACCTGGAAATCGATTGTTTTCATCTATGGTCACTCGATCACCTATTGAGTTTTGACGATTTGTGCCAATCAAAAATTGGGGTTTTACAAATTGACGCATCTTCCATTTATCACCTAAAGATATCAGATTTGTAAAATAATTTGCTTGAAAGGAATAGGCAGTTTGTTCTGTTTTTCCTTTATTTATAAATGTTCCATATTCAAAATTAGTACTTAAATACCCCCAACTAAAATAATTACCATGCGATATTTTACCACCTAAATATGGTCTATGCTTCTGATTTTTATGCTGAACTCCACCTGTAATGGCATATATTGTTCCAACAGGAACATCTTCCGTTATGCCATCTCTAAAAATGTAAGAGTCTTGAATAAATTGACGAGAAGAAATACCCACGCTTCCCATATAAGATGTTTCATCAGAAAAATAATTAATGCTGTCAATCGCGACACTTGGGGCTTCTTTAAAATTCACATTTAATAGTCGAATAGAACTTATGAGGTTGGTGGTTCGCTCCTTTGTTGTGGTTCCTTCAAAAATTTTGAATGAATGTCCCGCCCAAATATCTTGAGATTGAAATTTGAAATTTTGTACAGTGGGTTCTAAATCTGTAGCTAAAAAATATTCTCTTCTAAATTGTTCATTCATGTTTATTCCTCCAGCCCAACTGGTTAACGGTGAATAAAACGGTCTGTCTAGGACAAAATATTTGTTATAGTTTCCGTCCAAATCAATAGTGTAACCCACAGAAGTGCCAATGAAGGTATTTTTAAAGTTAGAAACCGCATATCGCAAATTATAAGCATTTCTGCCATCATCTAATCGATCTGTGATTCCCACTTCAAATTGATGGCCGAAACCTAAAAAATTCCTCTCTTTCAATCGTGTTGAGTATTTGGAGGTCGACACACTGCCAGTCGGAATCAAACTCCAAGAGTCCAATACATCAATGTAGACGTCCACGGAATCTTTAGAAAGTCCAACTGTTTTCAGTTTGGTTTCTACACTCCTTATGAAGTTTTGTGAACGGAGCAAACGTTGTGATTCACTTAAGGCTAACACATCTAAAGGCTCATGTTCCTTGATGAGCAAAAAATTCCGTACAGCGAATTTTTTGGATTTCGAATGTATGAAATTCCCCGTTTTCTCTAACCAACTATTTGCGGTTTCGGTTGAATCCGTAAAAGAGAACCCAAAAGGATCATGCGATTGAATATAGACACGACGGATTATCTTTCCTTCAAAGGAATCTAAACTTTGAGTTTGTACATCTTTTGGTTTTTCACCCTTTGAGTTGACCTTTTTGACAGACTTGAAAACAAGTCGATGCAAGAATTTTGTGGTTTTACTCTTTTTCGAAAAGACTTCTAGTTTTTCATAAACATTAGAACTATCCTTCTCAATTTTTTTTACTTGCGCCACAGTGTTTTGGCAACTCATAAAAAGTAGGATATATGTTATGTTTTTATACCACATGTCATTAAAAAGGGATCTCAAATTTTCAAATAAAACACATCAAAGATAGGTCATTAATGTGTTACAAATGGAAACTATAAAACGCCTACAAAATTATTTATCAATTTAATATTTTCCAATTTCTTTTCTGACAAATCCCGTACCTTTGCCAATTCGGAAAAATCCCTATTCTTATGAGCAAACAAAGCAGACGAAGAGAAGCGTTGGTATATCACGCCAAACCGACTCCTGGAAAAATAAAAGTGGTTCCTACCAAAAAGTATGCGACCCAACGCGACTTGTCGTTGGCGTATTCACCAGGTGTAGCAGAGCCATGTCTTGAAATTGCGAAAGACATTAACAATGTGTATAAATACACCACAAAAGGAAATCTTGTAGCTGTTATTTCAAATGGGACGGCTGTTTTAGGTCTAGGGAATATAGGTCCAGAAGCTTCAAAACCAGTCATGGAAGGTAAAGGTTTGCTTTTTAAAATTTTCGCAGATATTGACGTATTTGACATAGAAGTGGATACGGAAGATATAGAAACATTTATTCAAACTGTTAAAATGATAGCGCCAACTTTCGGAGGCATCAACCTTGAAGATATTAAGGCACCTGAAGCATTCGAAATTGAGCGACGTTTAAAAGCGGAATTGGATATTCCTGTGATGCATGACGACCAACATGGAACCGCAATTATTTCTGCGGCAGCCTTACTAAATGCGCTCGAAATAGCGAATAAAGAAATCCACAATGTCAAAATTGTCATCAGTGGTGCAGGAGCAGCGGCTATTTCTTGTACCCGTTTGTATCAAGCTTTTGGGGCAAGGCGCAAACATATTGTTATGACCGACAGTAAGGGTGTGATTCGTCAGGATAGAGAGGAATTATCCACGGAAAAAGCTGAATTTGCAACCCATCGTAAAATCGACACTTTAGATGAGGCTATGATAGATGCGGATGTATTTATTGGACTATCAATGGCTGATATTGTGACTCCCGCAATGCTGAAATCAATGGCAAAAAACCCTATTGTCTTTGCGATGGCTAATCCAAATCCAGAAATTGAATATCAATTAGCAATCGATACGCGAGATGATATCATCATGGCTACTGGTCGTAGTGATCATCCCAACCAAGTGAATAATGTACTAGGTTTTCCATTTATATTTAGAGGGGCTTTGGACGTTAGAGCTACAAAGATTAATGAGGCCATGAAAATGGCTGCAGTTAAAGCCTTGGCAAATTTGGCCAAAGAAGCCGTGCCAGAACAAGTTAATATTGCTTACGGAGAAACGCGATTGACCTTCGGAAAGGAATATATCATTCCAAAACCTTTTGACCCTAGATTGATTGCCGAAGTGCCACCAGCAGTGGCTAAAGCGGCCATGGAAAGTGGCGTGGCGAAAGAGCCGATTGAAGATTGGGAAAAATATCGAGAAACCCTGATGGAGCGTTTGGGCTCTGATAATAAAATAGTGCGATTGCTCACAAATAGAGCAAAAATGAACCCTAAACGTGTGGTTTATGCAGAAGCCGACCAGCTGGATGTACTAAAAGCGGCACAAATAGCCTATGATGAAGGGATTGCCATTCCGATTTTATTGGGACGTAAAGAATTGATTGAATCATTGATGGCAGAGATTGAATTTGATGCCGACATTGAAATCATAGATCCAAAAACAGATGAGGAAGAAGATCGTCGTAGTCGCTATGCAGAGGTTTATTGGTCACAGCGCAAACGTAAAGGAGTGACGTTGTATTCTGCACAAAAAGTGTTGAGAGAACGGAATTATTTTGCTGCCATGATGGTTAATGAAGGTGATGCTGATGCCTTAATTTCGGGTTACTCTCGAAGTTATCCCACCGTATTTAAGCCGATGTTAGAACTTGTCGGTTTAGCTAAAGGTGCCACCAGAGCCGCAGCGACCAACCTGATGATGACGCAGAGAGGTCCAATGTTTTTGAGCGATACTTCCATTAATATTGACCCAACCGCAGAAGATTTGGCCAAAATTGCTCTGATGACTGCGAGAACTGTGCGTATGTTTGGAATGGAACCTGTCATCGCTATGATTTCGTATGCTAATTTTGGTTCCTCACCAAGTCCACGTGCTACTAAAGTTCGTCAGGCTGTAGCGATGCTTCATGAATCACATCCCGATTTGATCGTAGATGGTGAATTGCAGACCGATTTTGCACTGAATGGCGATATGCTGCGAGAGGTGTTTCCTTTTTCAAAATTGGTTGGCAAGAAAGTTAATACCCTTATTTTTCCTAACCTGGAGGCCGCAAATATCACCTACAAATTGTTGAAAGAACTCAATAAAGCCGAATCCATTGGACCTATTATGATGGGGATGCGTAAACCAGTTCATATTTTACAGTTGGAGGCAAGTGTGGATGAAATTGTAAACATGACTGCCATTGCAGTCATCGATGCACAACAAAAGGAGAAGAAAGAGCAGGAGCAGAAAGCGTCTTTAGAACAGGATTCGGCTTTGTAATGTAAATAATTTTATTACATTTGGGACTTTAACTAAAGGCAGTAGATGATTACTCACATTCAAGGAAAACTTGTTGAAAAAAATCCGACTGATGTAGTTATTGACTGTAATGGCGTAGGCTATTTGCTCAATATTTCTCTGCATACTTATTCTCAAATTCCCGACCAAGAGAATTTGAAATTATATTCACACTTAATTGTAAAAGAAGATTCTCATACTTTATTTGGCTTTTCTTCTTTGGCTGAACGTGAAATTTTCAAGTTGCTTATTTCTGTAAGTGGCGTTGGAGCAAGTACAGCTCGTACCATGTTATCTTCGTTAGACCCTAAACAGGTGAGGGAAGGAATTGCCCATGGTGATGTGGCGTTAATTCAATCTATTAAAGGAATTGGTGCCAAAACGGCTGCTAGAGTTATTTTAGATTTAAAGGATAAAATATTAAAAGTCTATGATATCGATGAACTTTCAAGTGTGAGAAACAATACAAGTAAAGATGAAGCGTTATCAGCTTTAGAGGTTCTTGGATTTGTCAAAAAGCAAGCCGAACGTGTGGTTGATAAGATAGTAGCCAAGCAACCTGACGCCAATGTGGAAACCATCATCAAAGAAGCATTAAAAAACTTATAACGATTTGAGTACAACTAGCCATACTTATCAAAAATCTATATATTATGTAGTACTAATAAGTCTTTTTCTTATAGGTAATGTGGTTTTTTCGCAAGAGCCAACTGTTCCAGATTCTACAAGTACGGGCTACTCGCTTGGCAATTTAAATATGCCAAACCCAACTAGCATCGTATCCAAATACAAGTATGACCCTATTTCCGATCGCTATATCTATACAGAAACCGTTGGAAATTTTAACATCAATTATCCTATTATTTTAACGCCTGCTGAATACCAACGTTTGGTGCTTTTGGAACAACAACGGAATTACTACAAGCAAAAAATTGATGCTGCCGAAGGAAAAAAAGAAGGTACAGAAGATGAACAACGTAATCTGTTACCAGAATTTTATGTCAATTCAGGTTTTTTTGAAACGATCTTTGGAAGCAATACCATTGAAGTAATTCCACAAGGTTCCGTAGAAATGGATTTGGGCATTCTATACACGAAGCAAGAAAACCCAGCATTTTCACCAAGAAATCAGAGTAATTTCACCTTTGATTTTGATCAGCGCATTAGTTTGAGTTTACTCGGGAAGGTTGGAACACGTTTGCAGGTAACCGCAAATTATGACACAGAATCGACCTTCGATTTCCAGAATCTTATTAAATTAGAATACACACCAACAGAAGACGATATTGTTCGAAAAATTGAAGTTGGTAATGTCAGTATGCCATTAAATAGTTCCTTGATTACTGGAGCGCAAAGTTTATTTGGTGTTAAAACTGAATTGCAATTCGGAAAAACAAGAGTGACGGCTGTATTTTCTGAACAGAAATCGCAGTCGAGTTCAGTAGTTGCACAAGGAGGTGGTACTTTAGAGGAGTTTGAATTCTTTGGAAGGGATTATGATGAAAATCGTCACTTTTTCTTGGCACAATATTTTAGAGACACCTACGATAAAACAATGCTGCAGTATCCTTATTTGCAGACCAATGTGCAGATTACACGTATTGAAGTGTGGGTGACCAATAGAACCAATCAAACAGAAAATATACGTAACATCGCTGCATTTCAGGATTTAGGTGAACGTAATGTAATTGGACTGGATCCAATACCTGCCAATTTCATTCTTGCGGGAGCAACTGTACGTCCACAAAATGGTAATAATGGATTTGACCCAACTATTATTGGTGGTGCTAATTCACAATTGACAGATGCAGTAAGAGATATTACTACAGTTGAACAAGGAATAATTCCACCTGCAAATGAAGGCTTTGATTTTGCAAAACTCGAAAATGCGAAAAAATTGAACGAAGGATCCGATTTTATTCTGAATACGCAATTGGGTTATATTTCCTTAAACCAACGTTTACAGAATGACGAGGTGCTTGGTGTCGCTTTCCAATATACCGTTGGTGATCAAGTATTTCAAGTGGGGGAATTTGCCAATGATGGTATCAACGCTACAGATGTGGATATCGATCCGGGAACTGGAAATCAGACAGTCAACAATCAGAATTTGATTGTAAAAATGTTGAAGAGTCCTATCACAAATGTGGGTCAACCTGTTTGGGATTTGATGATGAAGAATATCTATGATACCGGCGCATTTCAATTGAGTGAAGAAGATTTTAAATTGAATATATTTTATACGGAAGCATCACCTTTAAACTATATTAAACCGGTGGAAGTGGGAGGCGTTATTGTTCCCTTTCCAACCTTTGATAATAATACACCATTTGACAATACAGATGATGGAGAAATCTTAGATACGCCGCTGATCCGGCTATTTCATTTAGACCGTTTAAATTTCAATAACGATCCGCAACAGAATGGAGATGGTTTTTTTGATTTCGTTCCTGGCCTTACGGTTTTAACTCAAAATGGTAAAATAATCTTTACCAAGGTAGAGCCGTTTGGTCGTTACTTATTTGATGTGCTTGATAATGATGGTATGTCTGGCAATAATGAAACTGATTATGAGGACGGTGTTTTCAACCCGAATCAGGAAAAATATGTATATGACGTTCTTTATAAGAACACAAAAACGGCAGCGCTTGAAGCAAGTGACAAAAATAAGTTTCAATTAAAAGGTCGTTATAAATCTTCAAGTGGTGATGGAATTCCTATTGGAGCTTTCAATGTGCCAAGAGGATCTGTAGTGGTTACAGCGGGAGGACGTGTTTTAGTGGAAGGAATCGACTATACGGTCAATTATCAATTGGGACGAGTTCAAATATTGGACGAAGCTTTAAAAGCATCGAATACACCTATTAATGTATCGGTTGAAAACAATGCGGTATTTGGACAACAGACACGTCGTTTTACGGGAGTAAATGTTGAGCATCAATTCAATGAGAACTTTCTTTTAGGTGCAACACTTTTGAATTTGAGTGAACGTCCTATTACTCAAAAAGCAAATTATAATTCAGAATCCATCAATAATACCATTTTTGGATTGAACGGTAACTATTCCACAGAAGTACCATTTTTAACGCGATTGGTCAATAAACTTCCGAATATCGATACAGATGTGCCATCTAATTTATCTGTAAGAGGTGAGTTTGCTTATTTAGCACCAGGAGCGCCAAAGGGGACAGATTTTGAAGGAGAAGCAACAGCTTATGTTGATGATTTTGAAGGGTCTCAAGGTGCAATCGATTTATTATCACCATTAGCTTGGTTCATATCAAGTAGACCGAGGGAATTGAATATTGGAGGTGCAACGGAAGATGATAATGGAATTCAAAATGGCTATAACAGAGCCTTGTTGAACTGGTACACGATTGATCCCATATTTTATAGCAATCAACGTCCTGGAGGAATTACGGATGAAGATATTTCTAATCTTTACACAAGACGTGTATTTATTGAGGAGATATTTCCGAATATAGATGTCGTACAAGGTCAAAGTACGGTCATTCAAACGTTAGACTTATCCTATTATCCAAATGAGCGTGGACCTTATAACTTCGACCCTGCTACTGCAAGCGGAACAATTCCAAATCCTGAAGAAAGCTGGGCAGGAATCACAAGACAAATTACATCCACAGATTTTGAACAGGCAAATGTGGAGTATATTGACTTTTGGGTACAAGATCCATTCTTGCCGGGTTCGGAAGCAAATCCTGCTATAGGAGGTAAACTGGTATTCAATTTGGGGAATATTTCTGAAGATGTTTTGAAGGATGGTAGAAAGCAATACGAGAACGGACTGCCAGAAGATGGAAATATCCAGCCACTACAAAATTCTGCTTTTACTTATGTGGTACCCCAAAATCAATCGTTGATTTATGCCTTTTCAACAACGGGAGATGAACGCGCCAATCAAGATGTTGGGTATGATGGTTACAACGATGCGGAAGAAGCGTCAATCATTCCAGGTGCAAGTGCGTTTGGACCAGATCCGTCAAATGATAACTACACCTATTTCTTGAATACAGATGGAAGTATATTCGAACGTTACAAAAGGTATAACGGACTCGAAGGCAACTCTCCTGATGTGTTTTCTGAAACAAATAGAGGTTCTACAACCCAGCCAGATGTTGAAGATATCAACAGAGACAATACGATGAACACCATCGATAGCTATTATGAATACGAAATCGAAATCAATCAATCGACTTTGAACGTAAACAATCCAATGATCAATGATATTAAGAACCGAAACGTGGTGCTTCCAAATGGTCAGACAGAGCAGGTTACTTGGTATCAATTTAGAATTCCAATTTCAGAGCCTACAAGAGCCATTGGTGGTATTTCTGACATACGTTCAGTTCGTTTTGCAAGGATGTATTTAAAAGAATTTACCCAACCAACTGTACTTCGTTTTGCAACGTTGGATTTGGTACGAAGTGATTGGAGACGCTATACCTTGGATCTGGATACTGATGCAACCAATAATAGCGCGAATGCAGACTTTACGGTCGGAGTCATTGGTTTGCAAGAAAATGATGGCAATTATGTGTTGCCTCCAGGTGTGGAATTAGAGCAATTGAATAACAATAATAACATTCAAAGACAAAACGAGCAATCCTTGGTAGTTGAAGTGTGCGATCTAGAACCTACGGACTCAAGAGGGGTGTATAAAAATATCAGTGTCGACATGCGTCAGTATAAAAAGCTCCGAATGTTTATGCACGCAGAACCCCTTGAAAACAGCACGCTTCAAGACGGGGATTTGGTTGGTTTCATTAGAATGGGTAATGACTTTACTCAAAATTTCTATGAAATTGCGGTTCCGTTATCTTCAACATCTGGAAATGAACCTTCAATAGTTTGGCCTGAAACCAATGAGATCAATATAGAATTAAGTATCCTTCAACAAATCAAATCTTTAGGGATCAACAATGGAACCCTAGCAGATATCAATCCAACTGTATATGATGTCACCTCTGGCGAGCCGCAACAAATAGGTGCCCTAGATCCATTCAATATTGGAGAGACCCGAGTGTCCATAAAGGGAAATCCAAATTTTGGAGAAATCAGGGTTTTAATGGTCGGTGTTAGAAATAATAGTGGCAATAATGTGTGCGGACAAGTGTGGTATAACGAACTTCGTTTAGCGGATTTGGAAAATGAAGGCGGTTGGGCAGCTGTGTTGAGCATGGATACGAATCTTGCCGATTTTGCAAATGTAAGTGCGACGGGAAGACGAAGCACGATCGGTTTTGGTTCTGTGGATCAACGACCAAATGAGCGCAGTCGTGAAGATGTGAAACAATATGACGTTGTCACCAATTTGAATCTTGGTCAATTATTACCTAAAAAATGGGGGATTCAGTTGCCTTTCAATTATGGGCAAGGTGAAGAGATCATCACACCGGAATATGACGAATTTTACAGAGATATTAAGCTAGAGACACAATTAGACAATACCAATAATAGAGATTCTATTCTAAAAGTAAATGAGAATTACACCAAACGTCAAAGCATAAATTTCATCGGTGTTCGTAAAACTAGAACAGGCGAGGCAGAACCTCGCTTCTATGATGTTGAGAATTTGACCTTTAATTATTCATACAATAAGATCGAGCATCGCGATTTTGAGATTGAGAATTCATTGGATCAAAAGGTAAGGGCGGGCGTCAATTACAACTACAGCTTTAAACCAATGCCTATTGAGCCATTTAAGGAAAATGATTCTATTTTTAGAAATAAATACTGGAAAATCTTGAAGGATTTTAACTTCAATCCAATTCCTACTAGTTTTTCAGTAAATTCAGATGTCTTAAGACAATTTAATAAACAAAAATTTAGAGAAGTTGATCTTGCAGGAGACAATATTGGTTTGGAAGAATTATTCCGAAGAAATTACCGATTCGATTTTCAATATGCCCTCAATTATAATATTACCAATGCCTTAAGTTTGAGCTTTACAGCTTCCAATAGTAATATCGTCAGAAATTATTTTGTTGACGATGTGATCAATGGAAGGCAGGATCCTACTTTAGGCGTTTGGGACGGATTTTTTGATTTTGGAGACCCAAATATTCAGAATCAGCAGGTACAAATCAATTATGAAATTCCATTATACAAAATTCCTACCTTCAACTTTATAAGAGCGACCTATTCATACACGGGTGATTTCCAATGGCAAAAAGGCTCAGATTTAAATAACAATTTGGCTATTACCGATTTTAATCTAGAGACGCCTGATCCGGATGACACCACAACCAATTTCTATAATCTTGGAAATGCCATTCAAAATTCCAATACCCATAATATCAATTCATCATTGAACATGGAAACGCTCTATAAATATATTGGGCTTACTAAAAAAACAACTAGAGGTACTCGTTCTGCAGCTGGACAGGTTAAACGTTCCGCCGTTCCTGCAGGAGCTGGTAATAGAGGGGATGGTAAAGATGGCGGAAAGGACGGGGAGAATTTAGAAGAAAAAAGCCCTCAAGGCAAAGTTGCTAGCTCTGCCATAGCATCTAATTTGAGAGGAGGGGCGGCACAAGACGAGAAGGCGCCTAAAAACACGGGAGCTAAAATGTTTAATACGGCCGTTGATATATTGACAATGGTTAAGCGTATTCAAATTAACTACACCGAAAACAATGGTACTTATTTGCCTGGTTATTTGAGAACTCCTGGTTTTGTTGGAACGCTAAAACCTACTTTAGGGTATACTTTTGGTAGTCAAAGCGATATTCGCGATATGGTGGCACGTAATGGTTGGCTAACAGTTTATCCAGACTTTAATGAGCAATATCTCGAAAATACAACCCGTATTTTGGAAGTGTCAGCGAATATAGAATTGATTAAAGATTTAAAAATCGATTTAAATGGCTCACGTACGTATTCAGAAAGTTTGACTGAAAATTTCACAGGGATTGATGAAGATCTTGATGGTATAAGTGATGCTTATAACCATCAGTTAACCAACACATTTGGAAACTTCAATATTTCCACAGCATTGATTAAAACGGCGTTTGGTGCGAGCGATGAGAATCAGTCTGCTGCGTTTAATGATTTTAGAAACAATCGATTGATAGTTGCAAGACGTTTAGCGGCGGAATATTACGGCAACAATAACTATTCAACCGATGCCGAAGGATATCCTGTTGGATTTGGAAAGAATAGCCAACGAGTACTGTTGCCTTCATTTATTGCAGCCTATCAAGGGTCTAATCCGGACAATGTGAAACTTGGTGCCTTTAGAGATGTCCCAATTCCTAATTGGCAATTGAAGTATACAGGTTTTATGAGAATGGCTTGGTTCAAAAAGAACTTCAAACGTTTTTCTTTGACGCATGGTTATCGATCAAGCTATACGATCAATCAATTCAGAACCAATTTGGATTATGATTCGGATAATCCTGAAGTTTTGGATCAGGGTGGAAATTTCAAAAATGAAACCTTATTCAGCAATATCAATCTTGAGGAACAATTTAGCCCATTGGTAAGAATTGATTTCGAGATGAAAAATTCAGTTAAGATATTAACAGAAGTCAGAAAAGATAGAATTTTGTCATTAAGTTTTGATAATACTCTTTTGACTGAAATTCAAGGTATGGAGTATGTTGTGGGGTTAGGATATCGTTTTAAGGATGTGAAAATTAAAGCGAAATTAGCCGGTCCTGGACAGATAATTAAGAGTGACCTGAATATGTCATTGGATGGCTCCTTGAGAGACAATAAAACGATTATTCGATATTTAGATTTAGACAATAATCAAATTACGTCTGGGCAAACTATTTACGGAATCAAATACAAGGCTGATTACGCATTTAGTAAAAATTTGACGGGTATTTTTTACTTTGATTATACGTTTTCGGAGTATGCTATTTCAACTGCATTTCCACAAACGACTATTCGATCTGGAATCACTTTACGATATAATTTCGGAAATTAATTTTGAATTAAAAACTATTAACAAGTACATTTGTTGCACATAAAATTAATTATAAAATGAATATACCAACTAATTTAAAATACACCAAAGACCACGAATGGATCAAGATGGATGGTGATATCGCGACAGTAGGAATTACAGATTTCGCACAGGGCGAATTAGGAGATATCGTATATGTAGAAGTGGAGACTGTAGATGAAACCATGGAAGCTGAAGAGATTTTTGGCACTGTTGAAGCGGTCAAGACGGTTTCAGATTTATTTTTGCCACTTTCAGGAGAAATCATTGAGTTTAATAGTGCATTGGAAGACAAACCAGAAAAAGTAAATACAGATCCTTATGGTGATGGCTGGATGATCAAAATTAAATGTTCTGATCTCTCGCAAGTGGATGGCTTACTTTCAGTCGACGCTTACAAAGAATTGGTGGGTGCATAAACAATTGGCACTAGTTATAGCAATCGGCTATACACTCTTTATAACCATATTGAGCCTTATTAGTTTAAAGGGCGTACCAAAATTAGGGTCCTCTTTTGATGACAAATTATATCACTTCGGAGCATATGCCTTATTTGCTTTTGTGTGGTATCATTTCTTTGAAAAGACACAATCGAAATATAAAATTTTATTTTCTGCGGGAATAGCCTTAACTTATGGCATAATTGTTGAAGTGTTACAAGGGACATTTACAACCTACAGAACAGAAGATATTGGAGATGTGTATGCAAATAGTGCTGGAGTAATATTTGCTGTAGTGTGCATACTTATTTACAGAAAGATAAAGTTAAAATAAATATTCATTTGCTTTTTTAACAATTTATTGGTTAATTTAGCATTCCTTAAAACCACAAACGATATGGAACCGAAAAAAAATCCAAAATCCGATGTTAGCAGAAACAGCTCCATTTACTTTGCTGTTGGTCTTGCATTGATGCTGTTGCTTACCAATATAGCGATCAACTATAAAACATACGATAAAGCTGACCTTGATTTGGGTGTTGTAAGTATGGATGATGAGATGGAAGAGGAAATTCCAATTACGGAACAATTATTAACGCCACCGCCACCACCACCACCACCACCAGCAATTCCAGAGGTAATTGAGATTGTCGAAGACGAAAAGGAAGTTGAAGAGACTGTAATTAAATCTACAGAGACCAATCAAGAAGAAAAAATTGTTAAGGTTGAGCAAGTGAAAGTTGTAGAAGTTGAAGAAGATATTGAAGTACCATTTTCGGTCATTGAAAATGTACCAGTATTCCCAGGATGTGAGAAAGAAAAAAATAATGATGCCAAAAGACAATGTATGGCTGATAGAATCAGTGACTTTGTCAATAAAAAATTCAATACTGATTTAGCAGGTGAATTGGGACTTTCTGGAAAACAACGTATCAGTGTGATGTTCAAAATTGACAAAAGTGGTGATGTTGTTGGTGTCATGGCGAGAGCGCCGCATCCAGGTTTAGAAAAAGAGGCAAAACGAGTGATTGGATTGTTGCCAAAAATGCAACCAGGAAAACAAAGAGGTAAAGCGGTGACGGTTCCTTATTCCTTACCAATTTTGTTCCAAGTTCAAGATTAAATGAAACAAAATCTATATTTTTTAATCCCATCTAATTTTTATTAGGTGGGATTTTTGCTTTTGGTACGTTTATTGAGATTCTTTCATGGTATTAACATTCAAAATGATAACTATTATGAAAAAATTACACAACACCGATGAAATGGTAGATTTGGGAACTGAAGTCCGTGAATCTTCTAAAAAGCATGACGTCAACTTAAAGAATAATTCATCACTCTATTTTCAGATTGGTTTGATATTATGTTTGCTGGCCTCTTATGGTTTGTTCCAGATGGAATTTGAGAAATCAACTCCTTATTTTGCGTATGGACCATCAATCGACGATACGAATGTGTATTTCGTACGTGAGGCACCACCGGTACAAGAAGAACCACAAAAGGAAAGACAACCTGAACGGAAAGTAGCCGTTCTATCTGTTGTTGATCCTGTAATCAAAGACAATGATGCAGTTATTGATGCACCTGATGTTGTTGTTGACGTGGTAATTCCGGATCTCCCGGTTGTGCCAACTCCTAATAAAAATCCACCTATCATTGACATACCAAAAGATTATAATATGGACAACGTGGAGATTGTGCCAGTGTTCCCAGGTTGTGAATCTGCTAAAAACAATAAAGAACGCATGGACTGTATGTCTGAACAGATGGCAAAACTCATTCAAAGAAGGTTTAATACTGACGTAGCTCAAGATTTGGGCTTAAAAGGTGTTCAAAAAATACAGGTGCAATTCAAGATTGATGCAACTGGTCAAGTGACCGATATCAAGACACGTTCGCCTTATTCGCAATTGGAAAAAGAAGCCGAACGTGTGGTGGGGAAAATCCCTGTAATGAAACCAGGAATGCAACGTGACACACCAGTTGCCGTCGTTTATAATTTGCCTATCGCATTTCAAGTGGAATAAATATACAGACAAAACAGATTCTTAAACCGTTATCTTTCTTGGATAACGGTTTTTTAATTTAGTCATTTTGAAAAAAATAGTATCTTTCGACCACTAAAAAGGTTGCTACCATCTTATGAAGAAATTCTTCCTATTCGTTTTTATATGCTTTCAACTCAATGGGTTTTCCCAGAATGCGACCACATATGAAAAACCTCCAGTGTTTCCAGAATGTGAATCTGAACCCTTTGAAAATTTAAAATCCTGTTTCAATACTAAAATCAATCAATTCATTTTTGAGAATTTCAAGGTGCCTCAAATTGTTGCGGACGAAAACTACAAAGGTGATGTCAAAGTGCTTTTTGAAGTTGATAAAGAGGGTAAAGTGGGACTTGTGTATGTTGATGCTACCTATGATGAATTAAAGAATGAGACTAAACGTGTGTTTGATTCATTACCAAAAGTAGAACCAGGTACCTACAACGGAAAACCGACCTATGTTCAATATTCTTTAGGCATTAAAATCCCATTAATTAATCCTGTGGAAATTCAGGCAGCTTTAGAAGAAAAAGCTGCTATGAAGCAGGTTCAGGATTTGAATGAGACCGTTTCACAAGAATATGATAGTATCAATAAAACTATTGTCAAATATGAAGATTTAGAATATAGCAGTCAACTAAATATTCCATTTACGCATCATTACTATGCTCGCTTTGATGGAGAGATGAATGGTTTAGGAACCAACAGTCATACTGCTGTAAAGCCATTTGTTTATGAAGATGTTGCAAAATATTACGATTTTAAAGCCGAAAAAGAAGCATTGGTCAAAGGAAGCGAATCTTGGTGGTCTCGTAAACTTTGGGATGAACATTTGGTGCAAATTCAAGGAAAAGATTTTTGGTTTACCATAGACCCTGTCTTTGATTTGCAAATCGGAAAGGACACAGAGGCCGATTTTAGTACAACATACAACAACACACGAGGGTTCTACATTCAAGGAGGTTTGGGTAGAAAATTCAATTTTTCAGCATCTGTTTTCGAAAGTCAAGGTCGTTTTGCTCAATATTATAATCAGTATGCCTACAGTTTAAGAACGGATAGCGACCCAGCCATCGTTCCTGGTCGTGGTGTTTCAAAGAATTTTAAGGATAATGGTTTTGATTATCCTGTAGCAGAAGGTTACTTGTCTTATGCGCCAGCCAGTTTTATTAATATTCAGTTCGGTCATGGTAAAAATTTTATTGGTGATGGCTATCGTTCTTTATTACAGAGTGATGTCGCCAGTCCATATCCATATATCAAACTGAATACAACATTCTGGAAACTTAAATACACCAACACTTGGACCTCTTTGCGAGACGTTCGGGCTGAAGTGACAGAAGATGGCGCGTTTAAGACAAAATATATAGCGAATCACTATTTAAGTTGGAATGTTTCCAAAAGATTAAATATTGGCTTATTCGAGTCTGTTATGTGGGCGAATGATAATGATAGAGGTTTCGACTTAAACTATTTAAACCCAGTGATTTTTTATCGTGCAATTGAGTTTGAAACAGGTCAAGACGCTGGTAATGCAATTTTGGGAGCTTCAGCCAAATACAAATGGAACAATAAAATTAATTTATATGGCCAGTTTATTCTCGACGAATTTGCCCTTGACGATGTCACCGCTGGAAATAAGAGTTGGAGAAATAAGTTTGGCTATCAATTGGGCTTAAAATATTACGATGCCTTCAAGATCGATAATTTGCTACTTCAATTTGAATATAACCAAGTGCGACCTTATACCTATTCTCATAATACCGTTGTTCTTAATTACGGCCACAACAATCAACCAATGGCGCATCTTTGGGGAGCCAATTTCAGGGAAGTCATTTTTATCGGTCGTTATGACCTTGGTCGTTGGTTTGCGGACGCTAAATTCATTTTTGGTACCAGAGGATTCGATTTCAATACTACTGAGGATGATTTTAGTTATGGAGGCGACATCTATCGAAATTATAACGAAAGACCTTTTAATAACGGTGTGCAGATAGGACAAGGTAATAAAGTCACTACATTCAATGCTGAACTCCAAGGAGGTTATGTAATTAACCCTGTGAGTCATTTAAAATTGTTTACCAATATTAGTTTCAGAAATTTCAATCCAGAGGCTGAAACTGCGACGACTTTTAAAAGCAATACAGTTTGGTTCAGTCTAGGAGTACGTACCGATTTGTTTAATTGGTACATAGATAATTAATCGCCTTTTGCATTGCCCAAAACCAATTTTCAAAGTATCTTTGCACTCGCATAAGAAAAGCAGAAAATTGGTTCCCATTTGAGCACATCTAAAACATCATTCAACACCGCCTCGATCTTCACCGATTTTAAGGAAATTACGAAAATGGGACTGTCTTTAAGTGTCGTTTTTTCGTCGATTGCTGGCTATCTTTTGGGGGCTGATACTGTTAATTTTCTGACTCTTATCTTGTTGTGTTTTGGAGGCTACTTTATGGTAGGTGCATCTAATGCGTACAATCAAATTATAGAGCGCGATTTAGACGCCTTGATGGATCGTACCAAAAATAGACCGATCCCTGCAGGTCGAATGTCAGTCAATACGGCATTTGCAATTGCAGTTGCTTTTACAATTCTCGGAGTGGCAACTTTATACATTATCAATCCTCGAACTGCAATGTATGCGGCAATTTCAATTTTTCTATATACTTGTGTTTACACACCTTTAAAGACTAAAACACCACTATCAGTTTTTGTGGGTGCTATTCCTGGAGCCATTCCATTTATGTTAGGTTGGGTTGCTGCTAGAAATGATTTTGGGATAGAGCCAGGAACATTGTTTGCCATACAGTTCTTTTGGCAGTTTCCGCATTTTTGGGCAATCGGATGGTTTTTATTTGAAGATTATCAAAAAGGTGGGTTTTTCATGTTGCCTACAGGGAAGCGAGATAAAGGTACGGCAGTTCAAGTTATTCTATATTCCATCTGGACCTTGATTGCTTCCATTATCCCAGTTTTTGGATTCACCGGAGATTTAAAACTGTCCATTGTAGCGGCAATCATTGTTTTCGCGATAGGACTGGTCATGGTTTATTATGCCATGCAATTATTTAAAACGAGAACATCAAAAGCAGCGAAACAATTGATGCTTGCGAGTGTATTCTACATAACGTTATTGCAAATCATTTATGTTGCAGATAAATTTATAAGATTATGGATTTAACAGAAGGTACTTTTGAAGAAAAGAATGAGAGAGCAAAAAAAATGATGCTCTGGTTTGGCATTGCTTCCCTAATTATGTCATTTATGGGTTGGACGAGTGCATTTATTGTGAGCAGTAGTCGAGAAGACTGGTTATCTGACTTTAAGTTGCCAACGGCTTTTGTTTTAAGCACAGTTTTTATCATTTTAAGCAGTGTTACATTTGTTCTTGCAAAAAAAGCTCTGAAATCAAACAATAGACAAATGACCACAATATGGTTGATGGTCACGCTGGTTCTTGGCCTTCTTTTTATTTACAACCAATTTATGGGGTTTCAAGAAATCATAAATTTGGGCTATAATTTTACAGGACCAACGAGTAACATCACTATGTCTTACATTTATTTGATAGCGATGGTGCATATTTTGCACGTGGTTGCTGGTCTTATTTGCCTTTTGGTCGTAATTTATAATCATTTTAAACAAAAGTACAATCCATCGAATATGCTTGGTTTTGAACTTGCAGCGACATTCTGGCATTTTGTGGATGTGCTATGGATTTATCTCTTTTTGTTTTTATATTTCGTGAGATAAATAAATTGATTATTTTTGTGCAACTTTTAATACTTTCTTAACACTAATCGCTATATATGGATACTACAGTTGTAAATACTGATGCGAAAGAAAAAGTTTGGGGTGGAGGTAATGAGCCTCTGAACGCGAGCTATGGTAAAATGATGATGTGGTTTTTCATCGTTTCTGATGCCTTAACGTTTTCTGGATTTTTAGCAGCTTACGGATTTTCAAGATTTAAGTTCATCGAATCTTGGCCAATTGCCGATGAGGTATTTACGCATGTTCCGTTTCTTCACGGACAAGAGCACCCGATGATTTATGTGGCATTTATGACTTTTGTTTTGATTATGTCCTCGGTAACAATGGTACTTGCCGTGGATGCAGGGCATCATATGAACAAAGCGAAAGTGACGTTGTACATGTTTTTAACCATCATTGGAGGGGCGATCTTCGTTGGCTCTCAAGCATGGGAATGGGCGACTTTTATTAAAGGTGATTATGGTGCGATTCAAACAAAAGGTGGAAACATCCTTCAGTTTGTAAACGCAGATGGTGATCGTGTAAAATTGGCGGACTTCGTATCTGCAGGAACTCACGAAAGAACAATCCATGAAAATAAAAATGGACTATGGTTTGTAGGTGAAGGAACTTTACCAACCTATACCATGGAAGAAGTAGTTGCAGGGTTTGAATCCAATCCAAATTTATTGGTAAGAAATCAAATTATTGACGCCAACGGACATAAAACGGTTTTATCGAGAGAAGAATCATTGAATCAATTAAAAACAAATGGAAGAAACGTTGTTGAAGGCGCAAATCTTCACGTGAATGAATATGGTCCACCATTGTTTGCAGACTTTTTCTTCTTTATTACCGGATTCCACGGATTTCACGTACTTTCTGGTGTGATTATCAACATCATTATCTTTTTCAATGTCATTCTAGGAACATATGAAAGGAGAGGAAGTTATGAAATGGTTGAAAAAGTGGGGTTATATTGGCATTTTGTCGATTTGGTATGGGTATTCGTATTCACATTCTTCTATTTGGTTTAATCGAAAAAATTCAAAATATAAATGGCACACGTACATAACTTAACAATATTTAGAGGCAAAGTAAAATTCAAGAATATAACCCAAAAAATTTGGGGTGTATTGATACTTTTGACCATAATTACTGCAGTTGAGGTAGTATTGGGTATCTATAAAGCCTCATTGCCTGATTTCTTCAGAAATCATTTTGTGGGAATGAAAGTTCTTAACTGGATATTCATTATTTTAACAATTGTCAAAGCTTATTATATCACTTGGGATTTTATGCACATGAGAGATGAAACAGCGGCTTTGAGACGAATGGTTGTATGGACCGCAATTTTCTTGATTTGTTACTTGGTATTTATCCTGTTGCAAGAGGGAGGATATATAGAAAGTGTCTATCGAAATGGTTTTGTCAAAACTAATTTCTAGAGCAAATTCATATAGTTAAAAACAATATAAAAGGCGGTTATTTAAACCGTCTTTTTTATTTTTGCATCATGAATAAAAAGCTGGTCAAACGTAACCTAATTTTGGGAATTCTATTCTTCCTACCAGTTGTTTTTCTTTTGTTTTTATATCCAGCGCAGCACAACTATAATGTACTGGAAACCGTTGAAGAAAGTGTTTTGGAACTGAATACTTTTTCATCTGATTCTGACGAAACTGTTTTACTTAAGGATCATATTACGGTTATCGGGTTTTTAGGAAAACGTCCTATGGAACAGGTAATTGCAGCTTCAAACTTAAAGGAATTGGTATATGACAAGTTCATGGGTTTTAAAAAGTTTCAGGTGGTTATGGTAATGCCAAAAGGTACTGAAGCAGAAACGGAAATGCTCCGAAAAGAAATTCACACCTACGAACAATTAAAATATTGGCATTTTGTATTTGCAGATGATGCTTCAATAAAAAATTTGTATGCCTCCATCAATTCCGAAGAACAACTTGACGCCAATTTAGCAACTAGCGATGTGTTTATTATTGACAAGGATCTAAACCAAAGAGGACGAATCGATGATCGAACGGATCCGCAAATTGAAAGGGACGATCCAATATATCCAATGTTGGGATATAACAGCATAGAAGTTGCAGAAATAAAAAATAAACTCAATGATGATATGCGTATTCTGTTTACCGAATACAGACAAAAACGCAAAGGTAAGTTTGATTCAACAGAACGACGAGCAAACGATCTAAAAGAACCAGCTGACAATTAAAACTGATCGATTCTATTATACGCGATAAGGTTAAAATTTTTGAAAATGAAAAAAAAAATTAGTTATTCATACGTAGGCGTTGCACTTATCATTTTGGTATTTGGGATAATTTTTGTGCCACGCATTGTGGATCGAATGACAAACAATTCTGTCGTTGAAAATGATCGTTTAAATATTTCTTCTGATAACGAATCTAAATCAGCGAGCGATTTGGTTTACCTTGAGATTAACGGTGAACCCAAAAAAGTACCTGCATTTAGTTTTAAAGACCAAAATGGCGTTACAATTACCAATAAAGATTACGACGGGAAAGTGTATATTGTAGAATTTTTTTTCACAACGTGTCCAACCATTTGCCCTAGAATGAGCTCTAATTTGGTTCAAATTCAGAATAAATTCGAAGGCATTGACAACTTTGGAGTTGCTTCATTTACCATCAATCCAGAATTTGATACATCCGAAGTATTGAAAGCTTATGCCGAACATTATGGCATGACCAATCCAAATTGGCACTTGATGACAGGGAATGAGGAAGCAATCTATAAACTTGCTAATGAAGGATTCAATCTGTATACGGCTAAAGAAGCGGAAGCAGAAGGCGGTTTCGAGCATTCAGGTAATTTTGCCCTGATTGATAAAAACGGGTTTATCCGCTCCCGGAAAGATGCATCTGGAAATCCGATGATTTATTATAATGGCATGATTTCAGAAGAAGAAAAGGTAGATGATGAAGGTCAATCGGAAGAAATAACAATTCTAAAAGAAGATATTGCCAAATTATTGAACGAATAATGGAAAACGTAAATTTACAAGCTGAAAAGAAATACGATAAATGGATAGTTATTTTGTCCATTGTGATCCCTTTGGTTGTCGCGGTTTTGTTTGGTGTCAATTTAAGAGAATTAGGTTTTGACGTCAAGCCGTTAACATTTTTACCACCAATTTATGCAACGATCAATGGTTTGACAGCTGTGCTTTTGGTCATCGCTTTTTGGGCTATCAAGAATAAAAATATTGTATTGCACGAGAATTTGATGACGACGGCAGTTGGCTGTTCAGCTATTTTTTTAGTGATGTACGTCGCTTACCACATGACAAGTGATTCAACCAAATTTGGAGGTGAAGGTGCGATAAAATATATCTATTATTTTATACTTATTACACATATTCTCCTATCTATAATTATTATCCCTTTTGTTCTTATTACGTATGTCAGAGCCATCACGAAAAATTTTGAACGACACAAAAAAATTGCGCGCATTACCTTCCCATTGTGGCTGTATGTTGCAGTAACAGGAGTGCTTGTATACCTAATGATTTCACCTTATTACGCTTAAAATGAAAAAAATAATTTTCCTTTTTCTCTTCTCTATCTTCTCTTTTTTGGAGAGTAATGCTCAATGCGCAATGTGTCGAGCAGTTCTAGAGAGCGAAGAAGGACAAGCTACCGCTGAAGGTGTTAATAATGGTATTGTGTACCTGATGTCTATACCCTATATTTTAGTCGGAGGTTTAGGGTTTTTGATTTATTGGAAATACTTTAGAACAAAGAAAGTCTAAACTAATTTCTTCTTTCTGTAACAAAATTTTGATTGAGCAGTCTATAAGATAACACCTTGACTGAAAGACTTAACACTTCTTTAGGACTTATCACCTAACGATTTATCTAATATTGTAGTCTAATCACCAATCATATGATACAAATCAAAGATTTGCACAAATCCTATCACATGGGCAATAACTCGCTGCATGTACTCAAAGGAATCGATTTTGAGGTCAAAGAAGGTGAACTTGTTTCCATTATGGGTTCCTCCGGCTCCGGAAAATCAACACTTCTCAATATCCTTGGAATGTTGGATGAAGCCGATTCAGGTTCGTACACACTCGATGGTTTTCCAATAAAAAATTTGAACGAAAAAGTTGCGGCCAATTACCGGAATAAATTTCTTGGTTTTGTGTTTCAGTCTTTCAATTTAATCAACTATAAAAGTGCCGTTGAAAACGTTGCATTGCCACTTTACTACCAAGGCATGAAGCGAAAAGAACGCATTGAAAAAGCCGAATATTATTTAAACAAAGTAGGCCTTTCACCTTGGTCTCAACATTTACCTAGTGAAATGTCTGGTGGTCAAAAACAACGTGTTGCAATTGCAAGAGCGCTGGCAAGTGAACCCAAAGTTTTATTGGCTGATGAACCTACGGGTGCTTTAGATACAGCAACGTCTTATGAAGTTATGGAATTGATTCAAGGAATCAACGATGAAGGTAAAACTATTTTGGTCGTTACACATGAACATGACATTGCTCAAATGACTAAACGTATCGTGAATCTCAAGGATGGACTAATCATAGATGACAGCCAGGTACAACAAGTAAGAGCTTCACAACATGTTTGATATAGAACGTTGGCAAGAGATCTTTGAAACCTTAAGCAAAAACAAGCTTCGTACGTTTTTGACTGGACTTTCTGTGGCGTCTGGTATATTTATTTTAGTCATTTTATTAGGCTTCGGGAAGGGAATTGAAAATGGTGTCACGTCCCAATTTCAAAGTGATGCAGCAAATCTTATTACAGTCGGTTCTGGTGTGACGACTAAAGAATACAAAGGCCTAAATCCGGGACGATTTATTCAAATGAAAAACGATAATTTCAAAAAGATCTCTGAAGAGTATAGCGATCAAATCGAATACGAAACGAGTATGTACGCTATGTGGCAAGCGACTATCACATATAAGATGGAAACTGGCAACTATCCTGTAAGAGGAGTCATGTCTGGACATCAGTTTATCGAAAATGCGGATATAAGTGAGGGCCGATTCATCAACCAAGCGGATTTTGACGCATCCAAGAAAGTCGCGGTTATTGGTAACAAATTACGAAATGATTTATTTAAGAATGATGAAGACCCTATCGATAAAAATATTCTTGTTAATGGTATAAATTTTAAGGTCGTTGGAGTCTTTTATGATGCTGGAGGTGAGCGTGAAGAGAATCAAGCATACATCCCTGTGTCCACTTCACAGAAAGTATTTAATGGTGGTGAGAATATTCAATATATGATGTTCACCATAAAAATGGATGATAATTATGAACAAGCGGTAAAGAATTCTGAATTAATGGCTTCAAATATTGAACACAAATTGAAAGAGATTCATACCATTGCTCCAGACGATTTAAGTGCTTTAAGAATCTACAACACACTTGAACAATCACAAAAAATATATTCTCTAATAGATACCATCAAAGGTGTTTTTTGGTTTGTGGGAATAGGTACTATCATAGCCGGGATTGTCGGCGTAGGAAACATCATGCTTGTCATTGTCAAAGAACGAACCAAAGAAATCGGAATAAGAAAAGCCTTGGGAGCGCTTCCAATGTCTATCGTTGGAATGATTCTTCAAGAGGCAGTTTTTGTAACGATGCTTGCTGGCCTAATAGGGCTGATAGGAGGTTTGGGCGTGTTAGAGCTTGTAGGTCCAATGATAGAAAACGATTTTTTAAAATATCCTCAAGTCGATTTCAATATCGCCATCACTACAGTGTTTGTACTAGTTTTTGCTGGTGCATTGGCTGGGTTTATCCCCGCATATAGAGCAGCCAAAATTAAGCCAATTGTGGCATTAAGAGACGAGTAATATGTTTAGTAAAGATCGTTGGGACGAAATATTGGAAGCCTTGAACGCAAATAAGTTCAGGACATTTTTGACGGCATTTGGTGTCTTTTGGGGTATCACAATTTTGGTGTTGCTTTTAGCTTTGACCAATGGATTGAAAAACGGTGTGACTTCAGATTTTGGGGACTTTGCAACCAACTCAATGTTTATGTGGACACAGGGAACATCCATGCCGTATAAAGGTTTGCCAAAAGGACGAAATTTTAATTATAAAATAAGCGATGTTGAAGCCATTAGAAATGCTGTTCCAAATTTAAAATATGTCTCACCAAGAAATCAATTAGGAGGATTTAGAGGGAATAACAATGTCATAAGAGGGACCAAAACTGGTGCTTTCGAAATTTATGGTGACTATCCAGAATATATAAATCAACAACCATTGGATATTATTGAAGGTCGATTCATCAGTTATTCCGATATCAATTCTAATCGAAAAATATGCGTTATTGGCACAGACGTAGTCAAAGGTCTATATGACAAAGGAGAAGAGGCTATGGGAACTTATATCAAAATCAATGGAGTTAACTTTCTAGTTGTCGGTACCTTTAAAATGAGCAATAATCAAGGTGATAATGAACAAGATGCCAATACAATTTATATACCATTTACCACATTTGGACAAGCCTTCAACAGAGGTGAGAATGTCGGGTGGATGGCCATCACTGCTGTAGATGACATTCCAATAACATCTATCAAACAACAAGTTTTTGATTTGATGAAATCAAGACATAAAATTAATCCGGCCGATGATAGAGCTATTGGGCATTTTGACTTGTCTGAACAATTTGAACGGGTTAGCGGTTTGTTCACAATCCTTACGCTTGTAGGATATTTTGTTGGCGCATTGGTGCTGATGTCTGGTATTATTGGTATTAGTAACATTATGCTGATTGTGGTCAAAGAAAGAACGAAAGAAATTGGTGTCCGAAGAGCACTTGGTGCGTCGCCATGGATGATCAAATCACAGATTTTGCAGGAAAGTCTTATGTTAACTATACTTTCTGGAATGGTAGGAATATCCATTGCCGCATTAGTCATTTGGATCATGAATTACATTTTAGACATAAGTGGTCCTGTAGATAATTTTGTAAACCCTAGTGTAAGCATGCAAGTTGTTTTTACCGCACTAATCATATTGGTAGTTTCAGGTGTTTTAGCAGGATTGATTCCCGCAAATAGTGCAACAAAAATGAAACCTGTAGACGCTTTAAGAACAGATTAACTAATCATCAATTATAACAATAAATCATAATGAAAAGAACAAGAACCGTCATCATCCTACTTTTAATAGTTGCTGTATTTGCAACAGCCTTGTTTTATCTTTGGAAAAAAAATCAAGAGGATCCTATAACTTATGTTACCGAATCGCCAACTGAAGAAACTATCATTGTAAAAACGGTGGCAACAGGCAGTATCGTGCCTAAAGAAGAAGTTTTGATCAAACCAAATATTTCCGGTATTGTGGAAGAAGTCTTTATCGAAGCAGGAGATAACGTGCAGTCTGGAGATTTAATTGCAACCATCAGAGTCATTCCGAATATATCATCTTTGACAAGTGCAAAAAACACTATCGCTTCCAACCAAACGGCTTTACAAACGGCTAAAATCAACTTGCAGACACAACAAGCAAATTATGATCGCCAAAAAGCCTTATTTGATAAAGGTGTGATTTCCGCTAACGAATTTGAGGGAATTAAAAACACTTACCTACAAACTAAACAAGCTGTCGAACAAGCTCAAATCAATGTGACTTCTTCACGTCAAAATTTCGACATTGTGAAAACGGGTACGACGAGTGGCATGGGGAATATTGCACAAACTCAAATTCGTGCAACTGTTTCGGGAATGGTCTTGGATGTTCCTGTGAAAGCTGGTAATCAGGTCATTGAAGCTAATAACTTTAATGAAGGCACGTCAATTGCCTCATTAGCGGATGTCAAAAAAATGATTTTTGAAGGTAAAGTGGATGAAAGTGAAGTCGGTAAGATAAAAGAAGGCTTGCCGTTGGAAATTACAATTGGAGCGATTGAAGATAAATCATTTGATGCCGTTTTGGATTATATTGCCCCTAAAGGTGTGGCAGAGAATGGCGCAATTCAATTCGCCATCAAAGGCACTCTGAAAGCCATCGATTCTACATTTATAAGAGCAGGATTGAGTGCGAATGCATCTATAATTCTAGACAAAGCTGAAAAGGTGCTTGCTATTAAGGAAGCATTGGTACAATACGATCCAAAAACTCAAAAACCCTTTGTGGAAATTGAGGTAGGAGACCAAAAATTCGAGCGAAGAGATGTTCAATTAGGCATCAGCGATGGGATTAATGTGGAAGTTAAGAATGGAATCAAAAAAGGCGATAAAATAAAGGTTTGGAACCAAATACAGGGAGTTCCAGACTATGCCCAGAATTAAATTTCAATATAATTGTAACACTTTTATCTTTGTATAGACTTATATCGTAATTATGAAAAAATCAATCATTATATTTTTTATTTTAATAGGAATTGCTTCACAGGCGCAAGTAAAAAAATGGACACTCAAAGAGTGTATCCAGCACGCATTGGAAAACAATATTTCTGTGAAACAATCCGAACTTGATGTAGAATTGACTGATGTGGAAAATCTTACGGCTATCGGAGCTTTTATTCCGGATGTAAATTTGAGCAGCCGTGTTTCTGAAAGTACAGGATTGAGTTTCAACCCAGTTACTAATCAAGCACAATCAACTACTGTCTTATCTGCTACGGGAGGAATCTCTGTCGGATATACTCTTTTTAATGGCTTAAGAAACTTTAAGGAACTACAACGAGCAAAAATATCTAAACTGTCAGCACAATATCGACTGACTAAAATGAAGGATGATATCTCCTTATTTGTGGCTAATAACTATTTACAGGTAATTCTGAATAAAGCAAATCTCGAAGTTTTGAAATCTCAAAATTTAGTGACTTCAGAGCAATTGCAAAGAACACAAGATCTGGTTGATGCTGGCGTTTTGCCAAGAGGAGATTTATTAGAGATCAAGGCGAACGATGCAAGTGAGAGACAGTCTATTGTCGCTGCAGAAAACACAATTCAAGTAACCCTCATTAGTTTAGCGCAATTGTTATTGATAAAAGATTACAAAAACTTTGACGTGGAAGACGAAGGATATGACATTGTCGATGAAGGTATATCCGACAAAAATGTTTATGAAATTATAGAAAAAGCCAAAGAGAATAGAGCTGAAATTAAAATAGCCGAAACCACTGTGGAATTGGCAGAAAAGGATGTGGAAATTGCAAAGGGAGTATATTTACCGACACTCTCTGCTTTTTTTGGATATGACACACGGTATACGAATGCTACGTCATTTATACAAGATATAAATCCTGATAATCCGTTTGTGACCGAGGAAATTGGAATTGTGGAGGAGACAGGGCAATCGGTTGTAGGTCAATTTCCAAATTCTGTATCACGTATTGTAGGCGCAGATCCATTTGTGGACCAATTATATCTGAATGATGGAATTGCTTATGGGTTACAATTGAGTATTCCAATATTCAATGGTTTTTCCGCAAGAGCAAATGTGCAACGTAGTAAAATCAATTTGGAGCGTACACAATATCAATTGGAGCAGGCACAACTCGATCTGGAATCAACCGTTTATCAGGCTTATGTTGATGCCAATGGTGCCCTTAAATCTTTTGAGGCGGCACAGTCGGCAGTCGAATCTCAAGAACTGGCATACGATTATGCCAAGGAGCGCTATGATGTAGGTTTGACAAATGCCTTTGATTTTAGCCAATCGAAAACACGATTTGATAACAGTAAAATAGAATTGAACAGAGCTAAATATGATTATATATTTAAATTAAAAGTTCTTGAATTATATTTTGGTATTTCTGCGCAAGACCTTAAATTTTAGTAATTTTAAAAGATAGTATTTTAAACATAAACGTTTAAAACTAAATTAACCATCATGAGTAAAACAGTAAAAATCCTATTGATATCGGTAGTTGTAATAATCCTTTTATTATTGGCTGGATCGAGTCTGGGTTGGTTTGGAAAAAAAGGAGATTTCAAAGAAGTTGAAATAGAAAAAGTAGATTTGGCAACCATAGTTGAAAAAGTGTCTGCCACGGGGAAAATTCAACCTGAAGTGGAGGTTAAGATTTCGAGCGAAGTGTCTGGAGAAATCATCGAATTGCCATTTAGAGAAGGACAACAAGTAAAAAAAGGTGAACTTTTGGTACGTGTGAATCCAGATTTAATACAATCTGCCGTGAGTCGCTCTCAAGCTGGATACCAAAATGTAAAGGCTGGTTTGGAACAAGCAGAGGCGTCTTTGCGTGAAGCGAAATTGAGCTATGACAGAAACAAGCAACTGTTTGAAAAGGGGATTATTTCCAAAGCAGATTGGGATAAGGCAGTTTCTACTTACGAAATTGCACAAGCCAGTAAACAGTCAGCGTACTATAATGTGCAAAGTGCAGGAGCCTCGGTCAATGAAGCTATGGATAATCTGAACCGTACTACTATCTATGCACCAATGAGTGGCACCATATCAAAATTGGATGTCGAATTGGGAGAAAGAGTTGTCGGAACACAACAAATGGCAGGAACAGAGATTTTGAGAGTTGCGAATCTAAACAATATGGAAGTTGAAATTGATGTCAATGAAAACGATATTGTAAAAGTCCGAATTGGCGATTCAACAATTGTTGAGGTTGATGCTTATTTAAAAAAGGAATTTAAAGGTGTTGTAACGGAAATAGCGAATTCTGCGGCCTCAACGTTGACTGCAGATCAAGTAACTAACTTTAAGGTTAAAGTAAGAATTATTGAAGAGTCTTATGCCGATTTGATGAAAGACAAACCAGAAAGTTATTCTCCTTTTAGACCAGGAATGACTGCTACGGTGGATATTCTTACCAACCAACGAAAAAATGCTGTGGCTGTACCTATCAGTGCCATTGTTATCAAAACAGACACCTCTTCGGTAAAAACTTCATATACAAAATCCAAAGACGCTCCGAGTAAACCAAAAATTAGCGAAGAGCAAAAGTTTGAATGTGTGTTTGTCGTTAATAATGGCGAGGCAAAGCTACGTGTTGTCAAAACCGGAATCCAGGATGATTCTAAAATTGAAATAGTTTCAGGTTTGAAGGAAGGTGATCAAATCATCACTGGTCCATACAACGTAGTTTCTAAAACCTTAAAATCTGGAGATAAAGTAGAACAGAAAAAGGATGCAACCAGTGCAGAATAAGATGATAGGAAAAAACTTATTATTTCTGATATGTATTAGTTATTGTTCAGTTTCTTTTGCCCAAAGCAAGCAGTTATGGGCGAAGTCATATTTAGATCAAAAGGCTCCAGAACTCAACATCACACAATGGGTAAATGAACAGCCAAACACGGAAGGTAAATTTATTCTAATTGATTTTTGGGGAACTTGGTGTGGACCTTGCATAAAAGGAATCCCTGATATGAACGCCTACCAAAAAGAATTTATAAATCAATTGGTGGTGATAGGAATTAGTAAGGAATCTTTTGCTAAAGTAAAAGCCTTCAAAAAAGCTAATATACAATATGCCAATGGAATTGATGTAAACGGAGCGCTCAATAATGCATTCGAAATACAAGGCATTCCGCACGTGGTTTTGATCGATCCAAAAGGAATAGTGCGATGGGAAGGTTTTCCGTTTCTGAAAGGTCATGAACTTACATCTGAAGTCATTCAGGACCTTATCACCAAGTATAAATAATCCACGAATGGCTTATATTCTCAACATAGAAACTGCAACCACCAATTGTTCTGTCGCTCTTTCAAAGGATGGAAAATGTTTGGTTTTACAGGAAGATAACAGCCTCAACTATTCTCATGCGGAATCTTTACATGTTTTTATTGATGGGGTCTTAAAATCTGCTAAAATCAAACCATCACAGTTAGACGCAATAGCTGTAAGTAAAGGGCCCGGTTCCTACACAGGATTACGAATTGGTGTTTCCGCCGCAAAAGGGCTTTGCTATGCGCTCAATATTCCCTTGATTTCTGTCAATACACTACAGTCATTAGCACATCAAGTTGAAGTGGAAAAAGGGCTTTTAGTCCCCATGTTAGATGCCAGGCGAATGGAAGTCTATTCGGCCATATACAATTCTCGTTATCTTCAAATAAGAAATACTGAAGCCCAAATTTTAGATGACTCCTCATTTTCTTCTTATTTAGAAAAGGAAAAAGTTTATTTTATAGGTAGTGGTACTGAAAAGGCACAAACCATCATTACACATCCAAATGCATTTTTCATTACGGATAAATTACCTTCAGCACTCCAAATGGCAACTTTGGCGTATGATAAGTACAAAAAAAGCGACACAGAAGATGTCGCTTATTTCGAGCCTTTTTATTTAAAGGAATTTATAGGATTAAAATCCAACTAGCTCTCTTTATTGATTTGAACATGGTGAGGATAAGGAATGTCGATTCCAGCTTCATCCAATGCGATTTTCGTATTTTCCATAATATCGTAATAAACGCTCCAATAATCTGGAGTTTTTACCCAAGGTCTGACATTAAAATTCAGGGAACTATCCGCAAGCTCCTTGAGTCTTACTAAAGGAGCTGGTTCTTGCAATACGAGAGGGTGATTTGATAGCTGTGCCATTAAAATATCCTTCGTTTGTCTAATGTCTGAATCATACCCTACACCAAAAACCATGTCAACACGACGCATGTCTAAAGCTGAATAATTAACAATATTATCATTGGACAATTTACCATTTGGAATTATTATTTCTTTATTATCAGGAGATGTAAGTTTAGTGGTAAAAATTTCTATCATTTTCACGGTACCAGCCTCACCTTGAGCTTCTATGAAATCTCCTACCTTGATTGGTTTGAACAACATAATAAGCACACCGCCAGCGAAGTTAGCCAACGATCCTTGTAAGGCTAAACCTATAGCTAAACCTGCAGCTGCCAAGATAGCAGCGAACGATGTGGTTTCAACACCAACAGTCCCAAGAACAACAATAATCAATACTATTTTTAAAATCCAACTGACAAGATTAACTAAAAACTGTTTTAGGCTTATGTCATAATCGCCTTTTTCTAAAGCCTTTCTTATGCCTTTAACAAGTAATTTAATAACCCAAGCTCCCACAATCCATATCAGGATAGCCAATACTAGCTTTGGTCCATAAATAATTAGCAAGTCATAACCTGTGTCAATCCATTTTTGTACATCCATAGTTTAATTTTAATAATTTGTAGATTGGAAATTTTAATTTTTTTACTTTTCCAATTGATTAATATGAGTAAATAGTTTTATCAAATCGTCCTTTTTCTTCACGTTTAACTTTTCTGATTTGATATAATTCAAAATGTTTTTTTCATGTTTCGGAAAAAGTGAAGCGATTTCTTTTTTATTGTTCGATAGTGGTTTCGCCATTTCATCATTAATGTTGAAATAATAAACATCATCAATACTTATAAACTTTGCTGGAACAGCAGCTTGGTAACTACTCTTGGCAGGTTTACTGTCCGTGAATTTTTTACTTTCTTTGATAAATAGTTTTACTTTTGAATCGGCATTTATAATAGGAATTAAATAACCTATGACGGATATCCCTTCTTCGTTGAGGTAGGACATGCTTTTGTAAATTTTACTATCGACAAGAAAAGTAACAGTTATACCTGGCAGATTTTTATTGATAGCCTGAACAGTGCTTTCCTCTGTGTTAATTTCCATTTCGTCGGTAATAGCGTTGTATCTGACATTGAATATTTGTTCGCTGTCTGCCGTAATTCTTGCAGGATAATAATTATCTTGAATATACGGGGAACCTTGTATGGTTTTATCGCTTTTATCAAACGAAGTAACTGAACCAGTCTTCGAAGTTACAACCAAATGAGAGGTGGTAAGATCTTGCGCCTTAACCATTCCTGAAATCAAGAAGGCAATACAAGTAAATAATGTGATGTTTGTTTTCATGATATGATTTTTTTAAATAAAAAGCAAAAACAATGTCTCCACTTAATGGGAATTAAGCGATAAGTATCATTGTTAAAATTAATGAAATTATCGCAGGAACGGATTGAATATAAAACAACTTTAACTTTTTCGTAGAATATGCACCATAAATTCCTGCAATGATAACGCATACTAAAAAGAAAATGGTAAAATCCGTATGCTCCATATATAACGAATACAATAAACCAGCCGCTAAAAAACCATTATACAACCCTTGATTTGCTGCCAACACCTTTGTTTCTTCTGCAAACTCTTTCGATTTCAATCCAAAAGCTCTGATGCATTTTGGTGTGGTCCACAAAAACATTTCCAATACCAAAAAATAGAGATGTTCGATCGCAACCAAGACCACTAAAATAATTTGAATTGTTTCCATGATTTTCAGTTTCCTGCGGTATATGCGTTTTTCAAAATGTGGAACAAAAAAAGCACTCTACAGGAGTGCTTTCATATATACAAGTTAAAGTCAATCAACTTCAAAGGTGATTTTTAGGTTTACTCTAAATTCTGTTACTTCATTATCCTTCACAATCGCGCTTTGCTCTCTAACGTATACAGATCTTATATTTTTAACACTTTTTCCCGCGTGTTTAACTGCCTTTCTTGTAGCTTCTTCCCAACTTTTTTCAGAGTTAGACATAATTTCTACAACTTTCATTACTGCCATATTTATGATTTTAGTTAATAATTAGCTTGAATCTTAAATATACAAAATTTTTATCCATTTATAGCCTCTACAAGCTCTACTTTGCCTTTCATCATTTCTCGTAGCATGTTTTCAATGCCACTTTTTAAAGTATATGTTGAGGAAGGACAACCGCTACAGGCACCTTGTAAAATAACCTTAACCGTTTTGGTTTCGGGATTATAAGATTTAAATTGTATGTTGCCTCCGTCACTCGCCACAGCTGGTTTTACGTACTCCTCAAGAATATTTATAATTTCTTTTGAGATGTCATCAAGGTTTTCATACGTCTTATCTAAGTGTTCAGATGATTTTTCTAATACTTCTGGCGCATTCGCACTCACGATTTCCTTTCCCTTTTCAATATAGCTTCTTATGAATTCACGCAATTCCATGGTAATATCATTCCATTCTGCTACATCGTATTTGGTAATTGAAATGTAATTTTCATCCATAAATACACCTTTGACAAATGGTAAATGGAACAGCTCAATTGCCAGCGGAGCATATTTGGCTTCATCAATAGATGTGAAATCATGGCTAGAAGTCACGAGTTTTTTGTTGGCAACAAATTTCATTGTCGATGGATTCGGTGTGCTTTCTGCATAAACTGTTATCGGAACTTTTGTGCCTACCGTATTTTGATTTATCACTACGCCATCGCCTTTTAAATAATTTTCAATTTGTTCTGAGACATCATCTTGTACATCTTTCCATTCGACAATATTATAGCGCTCTATTGCAATAAAATTTCCTGAAATATATATTTTCTTAACAAATGGTAGATAGAACAGTTGTTGTGCCAAGGGAGAAGCGCCTGCTTCATCTATATTGTTGAATTCAAAACTTTCATGATTGGTCAAAAAAGAATCGGCTTCAAATTTTATAATTGTTGGATTGCTAGTTTCTTTTACGGTAATTTTCATCTTTAAAATACTGATTTTCGGCAAAATTACGAATTATAAAATGTAAGCAAGTCCTATTGATTTTAATTTAACAAGGAAGTTTCTATTTCAAAATGTCTGAAATTTGAAATAGAAGATGTGTTAAACTGATCGTTTTATTTATTATTCAACAAAAAATTCGGTTTAATTTTCTTAAATTTCACGCTTGTTTGCTAAACTTATTAATTTGTTCTTTTTGTAAATGAATAAAATTATTTTAGCGCTTTCATAAAACATTAAGTCAAATTTGTAGTTTACATAGATGTGATTAAAATTTATATCTTTGACAAGTTTGAGAAAAGATTGATGCCTATCGACTAACCAAACCTTAAGTATACGATCATACGATAGGGATATTTTATATTGAAAAGATAAAAGAATCAACATGAATTTAAAAAAGTTTTGTTTAATAGCATTTACAGGATTGATTACCCAAATCGGACTGGCACAAGAAGGCTTACCTATTTATTCAGATTATTTAACGGATAATTATTACCTCATCCATCCATCCATGGCTGGAGTCGCCAACTGTGCGAAAGTTAGACTGACCGCTCGTAAGCAATGGTTTGGACAGGATGACGCGCCTACACTTCAGACTTTGAGTATCAATAGTAGAATTGGAGAGGGACCTTCCGCCGTGGGAGCCATTGTATATAATGATAAAAATGGTTATCATTCTCAAACAGGCGCTTCTTTAACCTATGCACATCATTTAATGTTCTCAAGAAATGAGATTGATTTGAATATGTTATCGTTTGGTTTAAGTGCTGGAATAATTCAATATAAACTGGATGAATCTACATTTCTGGCTGATGGACCAGATCCCATTATCGCTGGAATTGAGCAAAGTTCTACTAACTTCAATATCGATTTTGGATTTTCATATCACTTGATCAACTTCTATGCACATGCAACTGTTAAAAACGTATTGAACAATGATGGTATTAACTCCAATGAACTTGGATTATACCGATTTGACAACTTAAGAACGTTTTTGTTTTCTGCTGGAAATACCTTTAGCAAATTTGGAAGTGATTGGAGTTATGAACCATCAGTAATGTTTTTATACAAAGATGGAACAAAAGAATCGTCTATAGATATCAATGCTAAAGTCTATAGAGAAATGGATTTTGGAAAGCTTTGGGGCGGATTATCATATAGAAGAAGCCTTGATGGTGCGGAATTTTTGGATGGCACAGGTATCAGTAGCCAAAAGCTTCAATATATTACACCGTTTGTTGGTGTGGATTATAAGCAATTTGTGTTTGCATATACCTATTCATATCAAGCGAATTCTGTGGTTTTCAACAATGGTGGTTTTCACCAGTTGACCATTGGTTATAATTTCAATTGTAGAAAAGAGAAATACGAGTGTAACTGTCCTGCAGTTAACTAATACAAAAAGCCTCGAAATTTCGAGGCTTTTTTGTTTCTTGTACTATAATTCTATTCCCATTTATAATTTTTATTGCGAGCTTGTGTTTTGATAGCGTTCACCATGACGCTTTCTAAACTCTTGGTGTCTTCTTTATGTTGATTGGCGATATAGAGTCGTCTCTTTTCATTTAGTTGCTGGATTTCTTCTTGAATTTCTGATCGCTCTTTGCTCTTTTGGGCAATATAAGTTTTGATTTCATCTTTCGATTTGCCTTTTAATTCAGATGGTAAATCTTTATCTTTTAAATCTTCATATTTAAAGGTTTTTTCTTTTTCAGCATCAACCAAATCCCAGGAATCATTTTTGTACAAATGTGAACTTTTACTCACAGCTCTACTAACTGCATTCGCTTCACTATAGCCTTGTGCGTTGATATCTTGTTCTGCTTGCATAGCCATTTTCTTAACTCCAGAGCTTCCGTAGGCAACATATGTTTTGTTCAATTTTTGATTTAAAATTAAAATTTGGTCATCATATGGAGATGCCACATAGGTTGTAGCATGATTATGGTTGATTGCCATATAGGTGCCATGAGCCAAATCTGCGCCTTCTTTCCAATAACTGGAAATGCCTTGATCATAATCACCGCAGAAAATGGTATTGACCGTTACATCTTTAGTGTGAGCCATTTTAGAAGCCTCTTTATAGCTGATTTTTCCCTGTGAGAACGGCTCATTTCCAGCGATGAATATGAGTTTTAAATCATCTGCATTATTTCCCCAATTTAGTTGATTTAAGGCAGTTGTTATAACCTGTCCACAGTATTCCTCACCGCCATTTGTCGTCAATGAAAACAATTGTTTTGAGATTTCATCAAGATCATTGCTGAAAGCCAAGACTTGGCGTATGAAGCCTTCCTCACTGTGCAATCTGTCATTGCCGTATTCATAGAGTGCGATTTGTAGGTTTGGTTTTTTGTCGTCACATTTGGCGTAGGACAATTCATTGACAATTTCCCAAAGTTGTGCCTTGGCTTGGTCAATCAAACCATCCATGCTGTTACTAGTGTCGAGTAGAAGTGCCACTTTGATAAACTGTTTGCTGGGTTCATTTTTAACCGTCTCAACGATTGCCATAGTCGTTTCTGGATTCTTTTTGTTTTTTGCGTTGCAGGAAACTAATCCGAAGACGCACATACTGAAGACTGTGATTTTTACGAGTGTTTTCATATTGCTTATTTATTTGTGTTTAATTCTTTGACGTCGATAGTTCCGTTGGGAGAAACCACATAATATTTATGAACCAATTCTTTTTTTTCAACTGGTTTGGCAACTGCTTCTTTTGGTTTTGGATTGTATTGCAGTTTGATGTTCATCCCAATTTGGATGACTGGTTCCAAAATGGCGGGATTGATAACCAAATCATAATTTTGATAGGAGAGTGGCTCGTAATAATACGATGTTTGTTTTTTGGCAGAGGTCACGCCTTTATTTGTCTTAAGCGATTCAAAAGAAGTGCTGTTGAACGCTTGGTAGCTTCTGTAAAAATCCTTTGGGAAATAGCAATATTTGTCGTCTGCAACATACACATCATAATCATCTAGATCGAAACCTAATACTTTGTAATAGGCTTTTTTCTCTTCAATCAACTTTAAAAGCTCTGTCTGAAGGTTTTTGTAGACTTGTGCGATGTTTTCAACAAAGTAATCCACTTTTACGAGGTTATATATTTCGTTTTCTGCGCAAGCGGTTAGAATATCTTCAAACTGATTGGTGTTTTTAAATTGAATATGGATGTTTTGTTGTAATTCAAATCCACTTGGAACTTCTGTATAGGTTTTACTGAACAATTTTTTTTGTACTTCAATTTCGTAATTGGGAACAAACGATATCACATCAATCACAATGTCTTTGTCCAGTATGCCTTGAGATTTCAGTTTTTGTCGCACACCTTCAATTCTTTGATTGATGAGGTTATTGGTTTCTTCAGCCGTTGTACCTATTTGTGATAGATTAAAAACAGCTGTATAAGTCACAGCTTTCACATTTTGTAGCGCTTTGACATCAATAGTGAGTACATTCGAAGGGTTTAATACCTTGTTGATTTGTTGCTGAACGGTAGGGTTATAAATATTGGCGTTGCCGCTCAAGGCAATATTCTGTCTAGATAATTTGAAGTCTTCGTTGTTGTAATTACCTAAATGTTGAGCAACTGTTGTCATGACGAAAACTTGAAAGACGATAACTAAAATGTTTTGTTTTGTGAAAGCGGTATTTCTCATAAAAATTTTTTTTAATGTTTCTGGTGGTAAATCTAAAACCAACTCTTTTCAATAAAAATCAGCAATGAGTCATTGCTGCCTTTGAATGAGGGAAGTCTATGACAAAATGAGCGATACCCTATTTTTCACTTCCTAGAAGTACATTTTGTGCGATTATGCATTTTAATTACTCGATTAAAACGTGTAAGTTTGATTCCATCGAAACAAGACCATGAGATTATTATTTAAATACATTTTTGTCCTCCTGCTTTGTTTGCCCATCCAACAATCTCTGATGGCGCAGCAAGACTCAAAACGTGTTTTAGAGCCAATGCTCAACGTCAAAGGTTCGGTGCGGGAAAGTGATACCTACAAGCCCATTTCTAAAGTGAATATTGAGGTAAATGGTGGCGCTTACACAATGAGCGGAATGGATGGGTCCTTTTATATTAAGGTGAGACGAGGCGACGAATTAATCATTCGTCACAAAGACTTTGAAACAGTTTATTATACAGTCAAAGATGATCAGCGAATCACTGTCGAAGTAAAACCTGCCATACAAAAGAGTCCATCGAGCACCAGCAATAAAAAAGATGTGAAACGATTTAATGAAATGATCGATTCAGCATCATTTTATTTAAAGAAAGATGCACAAAAAAGTATTCAATTTATGACGGAAGCCATTTCACAAAGTAGTACTACAAGTGAGAATGCAGAAGCTTATGAATTACTTTCCGACGTTTATATGCAATGGAAACAATATGATTTGGCGGTTTCCAATTATCGCATCAGTCTTCAAAATCGACCTTCGAATGATGTTCGTTTAAAGTTGGCGAAAGCATACGAATACAATAAGAATTATCAGGAGAGTATTGACACTTACAATTCGATTAATAAGACAGAACTTTCCAATTATCAACTGACCACTTTATATGAAGGTTTAGGTGATACCAATAGCGCCATCAAAAAATATGATGTGGCTATCAATTGGTATCAAAAAGGTCTTGAAATTGCCCAAAAACATTTGATAGCGCCCAAAGTAACGGATTTAAATTCCAAAATTGCACAGGCTTATAGCGCATCTGGAAAAACGGCAAAGGCTCAAAACTATTTTGAAAACTCACTCAATTTAGCCTCAAAAGAAAATAAAAAACGAGCCGTTGAAGAAAAAGTGGCTGTGGCCGATTTCCAAAATAGTAATAGAGGATATGAGGCTGAAATACAATTGCGAAAGGAAGTTTTAAAGGATGTGGAAGATATTGAGCGAGATTCCACAATTACCAACGAAAGTCCATTAACATCTCAAAAACAGAATTACAAAATCGGGAATGCCTATTTCCTAAAAGGTGATTATACCAATGCGATTCCGTATTTGGAAAAAAGCATTGCCGAGGCGGACAAAAAGGAAGATTTAATTGTCAAAAAAGATGCGACCCGTAAACTTTCCGATCTCTATGAGGATTCTGGTGACTATGAAATGGCACTTTTAACCTACAGGGAATACACAGAAATCGTCGACGAATTGTACATTAAAAAAGAACAGGAAATTTCGCAGGCTGCACGATTCAGTCGTGACATTGCCACCAAGCAGAATCGTATCACAAGTCTCGAAACAGATCGTGAATTAACGCAAAGCAACTATCAACTCACGACAGAACGTAATAAAAGTCAGCAGCTCATCATCTATTCCTTGCTTGGCGGTTTGATTTTACTGTTGATTACAGCGTATTTTATGTACAAATTCATCAAGCAGCAAAAGTTGGCCAATAATTTGTTAGCCTTAAAATCATTGCGAAGCCAAATGAATCCTCATTTTATCTTTAATGCACTCAATTCTGTGAATAGTTTTATCGCCTCCAATGATGAACGAACTGCCAATAAATATCTGTCTGATTTTTCACAATTGATGCGTTCCGTGTTGGAAAACAGTGATGAAGATTTTATTCCATTGAAAAAGGAAATCGAACTTTTAGAATTATACACGAAATTGGAACATTTCCGTTTTAAGGATAAATTTGATTACACAATTATAGTAGACGAAAACGTCAATGTGGAAGAATTTCAGATTCCACCGATGTTATTACAACCGTATATAGAAAATGCGGTGTGGCACGGCTTGCGTTATAAGACGGAAAAAGGACGCTTGGATATTCGCATTTCGGCAAAGACTGAAGATGAAATCACCATTACAATTGCCGATGATGGAATTGGTAGGCAAAAATCCAAAGAGTTAAAAACAGACCATCAAAAGAAACAAAATTCAAAGGGCATGGGCAACATCAAAAAAAGAGTCGCTATCTTGAATGAAATGTATAAGGATAAAGTGGATGTATATGTGAGTGATTTTCAAGATTTGGAAGATATAGGAACTCAAGTTGTTGTGACGCTTAAGAAAGATTAAAGTAAAACTATTTAATTTGAATTGATGCATGTATTGTTTCGAATAATTTAATTCTAACTTCGTGCTTCAAGCTTCTAACTTATTTATATGAAACTAAACTCAATCATCGTCGAGGACGAAGCAACTAGCAGAGAGATTTTACGTAATTATCTCAAGAAATACTGCCCGAATGTAGAGATTTTGGGAGAAGCCGCAAATGTTGAAGAAGCTTTGGTGCTCATTCGTAACCACGAATTGGATTTGGTCTTTCTCGATGTAGAAATGCCTTATGGCAACGCATTTGACCTGTTGGACAAGGTTGGCGATATCGATTTTGAAACGGTTTTCGTGACAGCTTACAATCATTATGCGGTTGAAGCTTTAAATGCACACGCATCTTATTATTTAATGAAACCCATTTCCATAGATGAATTGATAAAAGCCGTCGATTATGTCACAGAAATTCGAACTAAAGAAGATGCTTTGCAAGACCAGGTTTTGGTGCCAAAAACAAATTCTGTTAACGGAAAAATAACCATACCACAGCAAGACGGTTTTGAAGTTATCAATACCGCAGATATTTTATTTTGCAAGGCGGAGGACAATTACACCGAAATCTATCTGAATACAAACAAAAAGAAATTGGTAAGTAAAACGTTAAAGTATTTTGAAGATGCCTTGAATGATTCCAGTTTTGCGAGAGTACATAAATCGTATTTGGTGAATGTCAACGAAATTGTCAAATATGTGAAAGGAAAAGGAGGAAGCGTGGTGTTGAGCAATGGAAAGGAAATTTCGGTTTCAGCGTCTAGAAAGTCAGATTTGTTAGCTTTTTTTAAGTAACAAAAATTCCGGAAAAAGCCGCCCCTAAGATTTGGAGTCATCCTTGATTAATCTAAATGCAGAACCATCTAAAATTATAAATAACTCTAAGGAATACAAATATGTCACTAATAAAACCAGTTAATGGAAAACATCCAGTCATACCAGAGAATTGCTACGTAGCCGAAAACGCAACCATCGTTGGTGATGTCGTTATGGGTGACAAATGTAGTGTATGGTTTAATGCGGTCATCAGAGGTGATGTTCATTTCATCAAAATCGGAGACAAAGTTAACGTACAAGATGGTGCGGTCATTCATGCAACATATCAAAAATCACCCACGACTATTGGAAATAATGTTTCTATTGGTCACAATGCCATCGTACATGGTTGCACCATTCATGACAATGTCTTGATTGGAATGGGAAGTATTGTAATGGACGATTGCATTGTGGAAAGCAATAGCATTATTGCTGCTGGAGCAGTCGTTCTTCAAAATACACGAGTAGAATCTGGAAGCATCTATGCTGGTGTTCCTGCCAAAAAAGTTAAGGATGTCAGTGAAGCGTTGATCACTGGAGAGATAAATAGGATAGCTGATAATTATGTAAAATATTCCTCTTGGTTTAATAAATCTTAAAATTTTAATTTCTTCACATCATATTGTTCTTGTAATATGGCTTTTAAAACTTCTATATTACCATTGGTAAAAAACTGATTGTTCGATTTTATCCTTTCCGAATTTAGAAGTTGGTGTTTTTCAAGAACAGCCTTTGTCTGTCTTGCAACAGCTTCGCCAGAGTCTATTATTTTGACATGTTTTGGAAGCATCTCTAGCAATAAAGGCATTAAGTATGGATAGTGAGTACAGCCTAACACTAAATAATCTATGTCGGCCGTAATCATGGGTTCTAAATAACCTTTCAATAAAATCTGCATTTGATCGCCATAGGTTTTGCCTTCTTCGATCAATTGTACAATGCCTTCACCCACTTGTTCTATGACGTGAATGCCATCGCTATAAAGATTTGTGGTGGTATGGAACAATTCACTAGACAAAGTGCCTTTAGTGGCCAAAATACCAATGGATTTCGTTTTCGTCTGCAACGCCGCAGGTTTAATTGCTGGTTCTATACCGATAAATGGGATATCGTAAGTGGCTCTCAAAGTTTTGATGGCGTTCGTGGTGGCCGTATTGCAAGCTACAACAATGAGTTTGCAATTTTTTTTGATGAGCAATTCCGTATTCTTAATGCTCAAATTAATAATTTCCGTTTGGTTTTTATTGCCATAAGGCGCATTGAAACTATCTGCCAAGTAGATGGTGTTTTCACAAGGAAGTAACGCATGTATTTCCTGAAAAATAGACGTGCCTCCAATACCTGAATCAAATATGCCAATTGCTTGCGTACTCATGTATACAAAAATAAAAAAGCCACTTGTTAAAAGTGGCTTTGATTTCATATTTTATTGAAAAGGAATTAGAATCCTAATTCTTTCTTTACGTCTGCCATCAAGTCTTTACCATCAGCCAATAAAACTCCACTTCCTTGTGTAGAATCCAAGACATATTGGAATCCTTGTGCTTTCGCAACTTTTTGGATCGCAGCTTTCGCTTTTTCAAAAATAGGTTTCATTAATTCTGTCTCCTTTTTTTGAATGTCATCTTGAGCTTGCGTTTGGTATTGACGAATACTTTGCTCGATAGTTTGAACTTCTTCAGCTCTCTTACCATTTTCTTCTGGAGTTTTTGATTCAACTTCCGATTGGTATAATTTGATTTTACTTTGGTATTCAGTAGCCATTTTTTGAATTTCGGCTTCGTACGTTTTACCAAGTTTTTCTAGATCTGTTCTTGCTGTTTTCATTTGCGGCATGGCTTCAATCAATTCGTTTGTATTGATATGTGCGATTTTGCTTTGAGCTTGTGTAAAGCTAACTGCCCCAACTAAAAGGATTGCTGCAAATAAAAGGGTTTTAAATTGTTTCATTTTTAAAATTTGAATTACTTGTTATTATTTATTTTTAATTGTTTTCGGGTATTGAATCATTCTGTTTATTCTGTGCTTCGCGTTCTTCTTTTGCTTTCTTACGATCTGCTATAATTTTGGCTTTTCGTTCTTCCAGTTCTTTCTTTCGTTGCTCGCGGTCGGACAACTCTTTCTGTTTTTTCTCTTCTGCTATCTGTTGAGCAGTTTTTTCAGCTGGAGGCGACATAGCCCCTTTGTTGTTCACTTGTTTAACTGCTGAACTATCCGTGGCCACAGACCTGTCGCTAACACTGTCTCTTTCCGCTTTCGCTGCCGCCCTTTCATCCAATATTTTCTGACGTCTCGCTTCAGCTGCATCTCTTAACGAATCACGAGTTTTTTGTTGTGCTGCCCTGCGTTCTTCCATTGCTGTAGCACGCTCTGTTTTTTTCTCTTCCAATGCTTTTTCACGAGCATCTAATTCTTCATTTATTACAGGAACCACATCTTCTTGTTCTGCTGCTCTACGTTCTGCTTTTGATGTTGCTTGTGTGCGTTTTGATGAACGCGTAATACTTCTTAAAACCAATTCACTAATGTCGAATCGCTCTGCAGAATATAGCATTACAACATCTGCCGATTTATCAAATATGAAATCGTATTGTTTGTTACCTGCAATTTCTTGAACGGCTGAAAATATTTGATCTTGGATTGGCTGAATTAATTGTTTTTTCTGAATCATTAAATCGCCATTCGGTCCAAATCGCTTTTGCTGATAATCTAATATTTCTGCTTCATCAAAGGTGATGTCTTCCAAACGTTCATCGTATAATTCTTTGGTTAGAAGTACACGTTCGCTGTTTAATTGCTTTTTCTTGGTATCAATAGCGCTCAAACGTTGTTCAATCTCGGCTTTCCACTGTTGCACTTTTCCATCCAACTGCATGGTGGCTTCTTGATATTCTGGAACGTTTTGCAAAATATACTCGGTATCGATGTAACCAATTCTAACGCCACGTTGTGCATTAGACACAAAACTCGACAGACCTAGCATCGTCATTAAAAAAAGAACTTTAAATTTTATCTGTCCAAATAATTGTTTTTTAAGGGTCAGATAGCACATCTTTAATCGTGATTCCTCTGTTATTTTCAAATTTTGGTCAAGATGTCTCATCTGTTTGTGATTTTATGATTTATTCTAACTATAAATTTCTAAAATGACAATTTCTGAACTGCGACGTAGCCATTTTGAGTTAATATTTTTCAAATTAACGAAATATATTCCAAAAAATTTTAACACTACAACTAAATAGTCAAAGTATCATTAGAAAATATCGTGCCAAACTTAAAATTGCTGTCCAATGATAAAGTGAGTTTCCCAACCGTTTTTAGTTGTTTGACCAGGAAGAGGATCAAATCCGTGTCCGAAGTCAATTCCTAACAATCCAAACGCTGGCATAAAGATTCTTAAACCAAGTCCGGCGGAACGATTGATGTCGAACGGATTGTAGTCTCTAAAGTTATCAAATGAAGCACCACCCTCCAAAAATCCTAACACGAAGATTTTTGCTTGGCCTTCAAGCGTGATTGGATAACGAAGTTCCATAGAGAACTTGTTATAGATAGAGCCACCATCTTGTGATGATAAAGATTGATTTGGATAGCCTCGCAAAGCAATGGATTCTCTACCATCTAAAGAATAGTTTCCAAGACCGTCACCACCCACGAAGAAACGTTCAAATGGAATCACACCTCTATCTTGATTATAGGCACCTAAATATCCAAACTCTAAACTGGACTTTATAACTAATTTTTTTACTATGCTTTGGTACCAATCAAATTTCGATTTGATCTTGTAGAATTCTAACCACTTATAGCGTTCTTGGTCAATTTCTGCGACTCTTGCATAGTCATCCGCATCTGTTTGATCTAACGCATCACGTTCATTCTTTAAGGCCTCATAATCTGTGCTATTAAACAATGAATAGGGGAGGGACATTTTCGCAGTGATAGAGAAATTGGAACCACCCTCAGGATAAATAGGGTCATTGAATGTGTTATTTCTACTCAACCCAACAGTGTAAGCCAAATTATTTGAATACCCATCACCAAAGGTGAATAACCCCGTATTGTAATTTTTCAAGTTATAATGTTGAAAACTGACCGCTTGAGATAAAGTAAAATAATCATCAGGAACAGATAATCGACGTGCTAAACCAACTGTAATACCTGTGATGTTAAAACGCTTGTCTTTATCTGCATTACCAGTTACTGGATCGTACAAAAATTGCTTTGTATGAGACAGGGATGTTGAAAATTGTACTGGTCTTTTTCCGCCTAACCAAGGTTCAGAAAACGAAAAACTATAAGTTTGATAAAATCTGCTTGCTTGTAATCTTAAAGCTAAACTCTGACCATCACCTGATGGTACTGGTTTGTATGCTTCCCCTTTAAAAATATCTTTAATCGCAAAGTTGTTAAAGGATAAACCTAAAGTACCGATAAATCCACCACCACCATAGCCACCTTGTAGCTCAATTTGACTAGCGCCTGATTCTTCTACTGAATATTCCATATCAACAGTTCCATCGGTTGGGTTGACGTTTTTGAAATTTGGTGAAATCTTTTGAGCATCAAAGAATCCTAATTGACCAAGTTCTCTAATAGTTCTTACCACATTCTCTTTGCTGTATAATTGTCCTGGACGTGTACGGATCTCTCTATAAACAACGTGATCGTTGGTCTTGACGTTACCAACAACAGTCACATTGTTAAAATAAGCTGGCTTTCCTTCAGAAATACGAATCTCCATATCAATGACGTTGCCATCAGCACTTACTTCAACTGGATTGATCGTAGAGAAAAGATAGCCACTATTTTGGTAGAGATTTGTAATGTCTTGTGCGTCCGGTCTAGAGTCATCAGCTATTCGCTTTTTCAATTCAACACCATTGTAGGTATCACCTTCATTGATTCTCAATAAACTATGAAGCTGTCTATCGGTATAAACACTATTTCCAACAAATGTGATTTCACCGAATGTGTATTTTTCTCCTTCTTCAACATTGATGTTTATGGAAATAGTCCTGTCGTTGTTTTTAATGATAGAGTCGGAAATGATACGTGCGTCTCTATAACCGTTTTCTTTAAATTTATCTATGACCGAAGCAAGATCTTCTTTATAATCGTCCTTAACGTATTTGGAACGCTTTAAGACACGAATTGGATTTTTTTGCTTCGTATTCTTCATAGCTTTACGAAGTTGCTTGTCAGCAACTTGCTCGTTGCCATTAAAGGTTATTTTCTTTACTTTAATCTTCTCACCCTTATCAATATCTACCTTTAAATTGACACGACTCTTTTCAATGGAATCGATTACTTCTGTAGTCGTAATATTGACTTGCGTATTATAGAAACCATCTTTCTTATACTTACTAATAAGATAATTCCGCGTCGTAGTGATGAGATTTTCAGTGGCTTTGGCTCCTTTTACTAGCTTGTTTTCTTTAATGATGCCTTCCTTTTTGGATTTTTTGACTCCCTCGATTGTGACTTCATTAATTTCGGGAAGATCGACAAGGTTAATTTCTAAATAAGCAACATTGCCTTCAGTTCTAGCTAAATAGATGTCAATGGCACCAAAAAGTTTGGAATTCCATAATTTTTTTAATGCGGCACTTATTTCTTCACCAGGAATGGCAATTTCATCCCCTTTTCTTAAACCAGAATAGGTAATGACCGTTTGCTCACTGAAATTGGTATTACCTGTGACAGAAATTTCACCTAAAATATACTTTTGACCATTATTATACTTAATGTCTTGTGCAGTTATGGTATTGGAAACTATGAATAGTAATGCAATAAAAAATGTGTTAAGAAATGTTTTCAAAAGTAGTTTGTTAGCTAAGTTGTTCACTCGTTTTTCCAAATCGTCGTTCTCTATTTTGATATTCAATCAAAGCGTCGTATAAATCTGCCTTTTTAAAGTCGGGCCACAAGATAGGCGTGAAATAAAGTTCCGCATACGCTATTTGCCATAATAAAAAATTGCTGATTCGTTGTTCGCCACTGGTTCTGATTAGCAAATCTACGTCTGGTAAATTTTGCGTGTAAAGATGCTTATTAATAATGGATTCGTCAATAGAATCGATAGAAATTATATTATTTTTAACTTTATTACTTAAATCTTTCACAACGCTTATAAGCTCTTCCCGAGAACCATAGCTCAAGGCTAAAGTGAGTGTCATTGCGTTATTTTCTTTCGTTTTTTCAATCACCTCGAGAAGTTCGTTGTGCGCTTTTTTTGGCAAATCATTTAGATTTCCAATCGCCGAAAGTTTTATGTTATTATCTTGAAGTGTTTTAATCTCCTTCTTCAGGGATTTCACCAATAGTTTCATCAAAGTGCGAACTTCAATTTTTGGTCTGTTCCAGTTTTCCGTAGAGAATGCATAAAGCGTTAGATTCTGAATGCCCAATTCTGCACTTGCTTCCACCACTTCACGAACCGATTTTGTACCATTTTCATGTCCAATCACACGGAGCAACCCTTGTTGTTTAGCCCAGCGACCATTGCCATCCATAATAATGGCCAAGTGTTTTGGCAATTTGTCTCTATTTATATTACTTGTATCTCCCACTTAATAATTACAATAACAAGGTTTTTGTCCGAAAGTGTAGGTTAGTGTGATTCCTGTGAACATATACCAATCATTACTATTCGTATTTCCAAAACTTAAATTCTGTCTAAATTTTCCGTCCGGAACACTACCATCTAATTCATCAGTAAAGGTATATCTAGCGCCAATTTCTACTGCCAATATCAAATTGTCTGCCGTAGTTGTTTTAAAACCTAAAACCATAGGTATACCATACGCCCAGCTACTAGTGTTTTCTGATGTTCTAACTCCATCCGCAGTAAAATAATAGTTGTCATAATTGGCGACACTAATTCCCGTGAATAAATAAGGAGTTGCTTTGTGAGTTTCCATATGTAGATTCCAATCAAAAAATGTAAACTCCATTCCTGCAGAAAGCTCTAAAATATTATTATCAAATTCATAACCGCGTTCAATACGGCGAGGATCATTTGAATCTGCGTCGTTACCTTTTAATTGAGAATAAATAGCTGTAATCCGGTAGGAATGTCTTGGACTACGATTCCATTTAAAAACGCCTCCAAATGTAGGACTGTTTGGTGCGATATAGGTTGTAGAACCCACATCGCCAACAAAATTACTGCTTCCCAGAAAAAAACCAACTTCATAAATTTGAGATTGAGAAGTTTGTGCGAAACAGACACTAAATAAAACCAAGATTAAATACCTCATAAAATTTTAAAAGTTTGCAAATATAATAAATATGATTAGCCTATAACAATTTGAATGGAATAGTATTACAGTTAAACAAGATTCGCGAGTTTTTATTGTTTAATTGCGCTTGTCTTCTCCCCAAAGCAGTTTTTTACGAAGTGTGTCAATGAAACTTTCACCTAACAGTTCTACCATTTTAATGGTAAAATCTGCTTTCTTGATAGTGACGACAGTGGAATTTGACAAAGTTGCAATGCGAGAGTCTAATGAAATGAGATAGTCATCCTCTCTACCATCAACTTTTAAATTTATTGTAGTATCATCCGGAATGACTAAAGGCCTGGCGCTCAAATTATGTGGTGCAATGGGAGTCAAAACAAAATTATGTGCATCAGGAGAGATGACGGGTCCACCACAGCTCAAAGAGTAACCGGTGGAACCTGTAGGAGTTGATACGATCAAGCCATCTGCCCAATAAGATGTTAAATACTCTTCATTAAGATGGGTTGCCACTGTGATCATGGAAGTCGTGTTTTTTCTACTGACAGCAATTTCGTTTAAAGCAAAATTGGTATGAAGAATCGACTTGTTTTCCGGATAGGTCTCAATACTCAGAAGGGCACGCTCTGAAATTTTAAAGCGATTTTCTAAAATACTGGTCATCGCTTTCTCTATTTGGTTCGTTTGAATGGTTGCCAAAAACCCTAGTCGTCCCGTGTTAATCCCTACGATTGGAATTCCTAAATCTCGAACATAAGATATAGCGCGTAAAATAGTTCCATCTCCTCCTATGCTGATGAGCAAATTATAAGATGCATCAAGCTGCTCAAACCTATCAAAAGCATCATATTTATTGGAATCTTTAACTTCCTGATCAATTAAATCAAAAAAATCTTTTTCGATATATACTTCCAAATTCTTTTCAATAAGAAAATCCAATAAAACACTAATACTTGGATGTGTATTTCCTTGATAATGTTGTCCGTAAATAGCGATTTTCATCATTAGATATCAAGATATTTTTTCAGGTAGTCAGAGCGCTCTTTAAGATTTTCAACATACGTGTCTTCTTCATGGCCAGAAATAATATTGTAACTATAGCGTCTAAAAGTTTGAATGACATCGTTTAAACCCGAATCCCCTATTTTTAATGTTATCTGCGCAACGCCACCATCCATTTTCGAAATAAAAGCACCAAGCAGTTTGGCATCATTTGTTTCTACAATTTGACTGATTTCACTAAAAGAATAATCTGATGCTCCTTTCTCAACAATCAGCACGCCTCCAGGTTCAGCAAAAAATGGCGTTTCGTTAAAAAGCCCGATGATATCATTGAGCTCATAATAGCCTAAATACTCATTCATCTCACCCAAAACAGGCATGATGTTACAAGAGTTTTGAGCGAATTCTTCTAAAATATCCAACCATGTTGTGGTTAACCTTACAAAAAAACCTTCAAGCGCATAATTACAATCAACAATAGTCTTATCACCTTCAAAACAGTAGGCGTCATTTTCTGAAATGCAACCAAGGTACACACCATCATTTTCAATGGGAATATGGGAATAGGTGAGTTCATTGAACATCATTTTAAGGTCGCTCACCTTTTCATTGATGTTAAGAGGTTTAATGTCATTTATGATGAATTCCTGTAATGTCATGCTAAATATATCTGTTGCAAATTAATTAAAAATAACCACAAAATGCTTGTTCTACTTTGTATTTTTGTTAGCTCAAAGTTAATGATGATGACAAAATTAAGTGTGAATATAAATAAGATTGCTACCTTGAGAAATGCTCGTGGAGGCGATGTGCCTAATTTGGTTCAATTTGCTAAAGATGCCCAGACTTTTGGCGCCCAAGGAATTACCATTCATCCAAGGCCTGACGGACGTCATATACGTTATCAAGATGTTTACGACTTAAAACCCATTGTGACAACCGAATATAACATTGAAGGCAATCCTAATCGGCAATTTATAGATATGGTGTTGGAAGTTAAGCCCACACAAGTTACGTTGGTGCCAGATGCAGATGACGCCATTACCTCGAATGCAGGTTGGGACACCATTAAACATAAGGATTTTTTAAAGGATGTGATTAAGGAGTTCAAATCCAATGGCATTCGAACCTCTATTTTTGTGGATCCAAAGGTGGGTCAAATAGAAGGTGCCAAAGCCACTGGAACCGATCGTATTGAATTGTATACTGAATCGTTTGCCCATCATTATAGTTTGGGTAATGTTATGGCTATCAAACCCTATGCCGATTGCGCTGTGCTGGCAACTTCTCTTGGGTTGGGAATCAATGCAGGACATGATTTGTCATTGGATAACATTCAATTTTTTAAAAAAAATATTCCAGATTTGTTGGAGGTTTCTATTGGTCACGCCTTAATTTCTGAAAGTTTATATTTGGGAATAGAGAATGTGATCAATATGTATTTGCATCGGTTGAAGTAGTTTTCAGTCACCAGTTACAGTCGCAGTATTCTGTTACAATCCGTGTAATCTGTGTCAGAAAAATCATAAATCATAAATCAAAAATTCAATAATGCTTCTTCATTCAAACATTTTAGGACAAGGTAAGCCTTTCATTTTTCTCCATGGTTTTTTGGGGATGAGTGATAATTGGAAAACGTTGGGAACAAAATTCAGCGAACTTGGCTTTGAAACACATTTAATAGACCAGCGGAATCATGGACGAAGTTTTCATAGCGATGATTTCAATTATGATCTTATGGTTGATGATTTAAAACGATACATTGATGAACATCAATTAAAAGACATAATTCTTTTAGGGCATTCCATGGGTGGAAAAACGGCGATGTTATTTGCGGTGAAATTTCCTGAACTTGTCGAAAAACTTATCATTGCCGACATCGCACCACGTTATTATCCTACGCACCACGATGCCATTTTAAAAGGACTCTCCTCATTGGATTTTAATATTCTTGAAAGTAGAGGAGAAGCTGATAATCAACTAAAAGGCTATGTTTCAGATGTAGGCACACGACAATTTTTATTGAAAAATCTGTATTGGGAAACTAAAGAAAGACTAGCGCTTCGACTTAATCTTCAAGCATTACAGGAGAATGTGAATGAAGTAGGAGAAGCCTTGCCGATCCATTCAAAATTTGAAAAAGACACTTTGTTTTTAAGAGGCGATCGATCCGAATATATTTCGATGCAAGATGAAAGCAATATAAAAGTTCACTTTCCAATGGGCAAAATTGAAACCATTTCGAATGCTGGGCATTGGTTGCATGCCGAGAATCCTACAGAGTTTTTTGAGGCCGTCCATGGATTTATTGTATAATTGTAAAGAAAATTAAGTCTAAATTTTTTTAAAGTATTGAAACCATTCTTATTTTATTTTGCCATTTTAATGCTTTTAACGTCATGCGGTGGCAATAGAACGATAGTGACCTACGGTACTTATTCAAGTGATAATTTAGACTTTATCCCCTATTCCTATCATAATGTACAGCAAAATTTTATAGGTTATGATGGCGATTATATGAAAATTAGACTTAATGATACTATAAATTTGAGAATGGTATGCGCTTATAACAATACTATCTTGTCATTGTCGGTTTCAAGTGATGACCTATCGCTTAAAGATTTAGAAATAAATGTAAACTCCAGCAAAAATGGCGAGCTGAAAAGGCAGGAACAAACTGAACGGCAATTAAAGTATAACAGCGTTTCGTTCTCAAAAGGTTTTTTGCTTAAAGCTAAATCCGACATAATCAGTAAGGTGAAAAATGACACAATCACAGTGTCGATAGACACTAATAAATTTGAATTTATAAGTCCAAAATCTTAATCATGAATTTAATTATCAGAATATTACTCACAGCTGTTGCGGTTATTGTATTAGCAAAGTTCCTGCCTGGTGTTGAGGTTGCAGGTTTTACGGGAGCCATTATCGTTGCCATTGTTTTGGCTTTGTTGAATGCAATTTTAAAACCCATTATCGTCATTCTTACGCTGCCAATCACGGTCTTAACATTAGGGTTGTTCTTATTGGTAATCAATGCGTTGATCATCCTGTTGGCAGACAAGTTTCTCGATGGATTTGCGGTCAGTGGTTTTTGGATTGCTTTATTATTTAGTTTGCTATTGTCTTTTTTGCAATCAATTTTGTTTTCAATCCTAAATAAGGATTAAAACTAACCTTAGCACATCTTGTTAAAAGATTTGTTGGGATGTGATAGAATTTGTACTTTTGCCTCCCAATTTTTTCGTGAAAGCAGATTTTTTTAAATCCATTTTTCAGTCCCTAAAAAATTGAAACTGAACGAATCTCATTTATTAGTGAGGCTTAAATACAGTAAAATTGTCATTTCAATAAATTGCCTTTTGTGGCTTTATTAATCATTATATGAATATTACAAGAGAGAACATCGATGCGCTTAACGCGGTCGTAAAAGTAGATATCGCTAAAGAAGATTACAGCGATAAAGTTGAAAAAATCCTAACAGATTACCGTAAATCAGCCAACATTCCTGGATTTAGAAAAGGACATGTGCCAATGAATATGGTCAAAAAACAATACGGTAAGGCAGTCTTGGTGGATGAGGTCAACAAACTGTTGCAAGAAGCCTTGAACAAATACATGACTGAAGAAAAATTGGACGTTCTTGGCAATCCACTTCCAAAAGCACAAGATAATTTAGATTGGGATTCTGATTCATTTTCATTCGAATTTGAATTAGGCTTGGCTCCAGAATTCGATGTCGAATTGAAAACCCAAAAACCAATAACGCAATACAATATCGTTGCTGACCAAAAGATGATCGACAATCAAGTGGAGCATATCCGTAAGCAATATGGCAAATTGATATCTCAAGATACGGTCGCTAAAGATTCTGAAATTACTGGCGTTTTTGAAAACAAAGAGAAAAATATCAATAACAAAGCGACGTTCACTTTGGATAAATTCAAAGGAAAAGCGACAGAAACGCAATTCGTTGGCGCTAAAGTGGGTGATGTTATAACCTTGAATACAAAAGATCTTTTTGAAGATGATCATGATTTGATGCACTTCTTAAAAGTGCCTCATGATGAATCTCATGGTTTGGACGTTGACGTAAATTTCACAATCAATGAAGTTAATGCTAGAGAATTAGCAGATTTAGACCAAGACTTGTTTGATAAATTGTTTGGTAAAGGCGTCGTAACTACGGTTACCGAATTAAAAGACAAAATCAAAGGAGATTCAGAAAAGCAATTCGCGCAGCAAGGCGATCAGAAATTCTTGAATGACGTTACTGAATATTTGGTAGAGAACACAAAATTCGATTTGCCAGCTTCTTTTTTACAACGTTGGATGCAAACAGCGGGCGAAGAGCACATGGATGCTGACCAAGCAAAAGAAGAATACGAAAAGTCAGAAAAAAGTATGCGTTACCAATTGATAGAGGGTAAATTGATTGAAGGACACAATCTTCAAGTGACATTCGATGATTTGAAAGATTTTTCAAAGGAAATGATAAAAGTACAAATGGCGCAGTTTGGTCAGATGGATCCTTCTGAAAAAGAATTGGATGATATCGCAGCGCGAATCTTATCAAACAAAGAAGAAATAAAACGTTTGTCTGAACAATTGATGAGTCAAAAATTATTGGAGCTTTATAAAAAGGAAATTAACGTCAAAGTTAAGGAGATGACTTACGATGATTTCGTAAAGGAATTCTACAGTTAATAGTTTTAAATAAATCCTTATATTTAGAGCGTAAAACTGTGAGGTTTTACGCTTTTTTTGAATTGATCAATGCGCATAGCAGATTGAGCATTTCAGCCCGAAATTAGTCGGGAATTCTATCAATTAATAATTAAAAAAATTTATGAATTACGGAAAAGAATTCGAAAAATTCGCAATAAAAGATCAGGGTATTAGCAGTACGTATTACGACAAAATCATGAGTAATATGTATCCAGTTGGTTTGACTCCAAATATTATCGAAGAACGCCAAATGAATGCTGTGGCAATGGACGTGTTTTCACGTTTGATGATGGACCGAATTATCTTCTTGGGAACGGGCATCAACGACCAAGTGGCAAATATCGTTCAGGCACAATTGTTGTTTCTAGAAAGTACAGATGCTTCAAAGGACATTCAGATCTACATCAACTCTCCAGGAGGAAGTGTATATGCAGGACTAGGTATTTATGACACCATGCAACTGATCAAACCGGATGTCGCGACGATTTGTACTGGTATGGCAGCGTCAATGGGAGCCGTTTTGCTTTGCGCTGGTGAAAAAGGAAAACGTAGCGGTCTAACACATTCGCGTGTGATGATACACCAGCCGTTGGGAGGTGCGCAAGGTCAAGCGAGTGATATTGAAATTACAGCAAGAGAAATAATTACCCTCAAGGAAGAGTTATACAAAATCATCAGTAAGCATACAGGGCAGCCATATGAAAAAGTCTATGACGATAGCGATCGTGATTATTGGATGAAAGCCGACAGAGCCATGGAATATGGGATGATCGATGAAGTATTGTCTAGACCTAAAGATAAGTAAAAAAAAAATTAAATTCGGTTTCAAAATCATCATTTCAGATGGTTGAAATTTGGTCTCGAATCGTCGGGATACAATTGGAATATAGAAAAGATTTATGGCAAAGGAAGAATTAGAATGTTCGTTTTGTGGTCGGAAAAAGCCAGAAACGAGTTTATTGATAGCAGGACTCGATGCGCATATATGCGATCGTTGTATTGAGCAAGCGCATGGCATTGTGCTGGAAGAATCCAAACAGAGTGGAAATTCTGAATTATCTTCAGAATTGATGCTAAAAAAACCAAAGCAGATCAAAGAATTTTTGGATGAATATATTATTGGTCAAGAATATACCAAAAAAGTAATGTCTGTGGCTGTTTACAATCATTATAAACGTTTGTTGCAACCTGCTTCTAAAGATGATATTGAAATCCAAAAAAGTAATATCATCATGGTCGGACAGACAGGTACTGGAAAGACCTTAATGGCAAGAACTATTGCTAAAATGTTGAACGTGCCATTGGCAATTGTTGATGCCACTGTTTTAACGGAAGCTGGTTATGTAGGTGAAGACGTTGAGAGTATTTTGACACGTTTATTACAAGCAGCGGATTACAATCTTGAAAAAGCAGAAAAAGGGATCGTTTTCATTGATGAAATAGATAAAATCGCTCGAAAAAGTGATAATCCCTCCATTACGAGAGATGTTTCTGGCGAAGGTGTACAGCAAGCCTTATTGAAACTATTGGAAGGAACCGTTGTGAACGTTCCACCGAAAGGAGGCAGAAAACATCCAGATCAAAAATTCATAGAAGTAAATACAGAACACATTCTCTTTATTGCAGGAGGCGCTTTTGATGGCATTGAAAAACGAATTTCAAAACGTCTAAATATGGCTTCAATTGGTTATAAAGCACCGCACGATGAGGCAATTGATAGCGATAATTTGCTGCAGTATATCATTCCGAAAGATTTGAAGGATTTTGGTTTGATTCCTGAAATTATTGGCCGTCTCCCCGTCTTGACCTATATGGATCCATTGGATGCCAAGACATTGCGTGCCATATTAACAGAACCAAAAAATGCCATCATCAAACAGTATAAAAAGTTGTTTGAAATGGATGAAATTGAATTCACAATTACAGATGGCGCTTTGGATTTTATCGTGGAAAAAGCAATCGAGTACAAATTGGGCGCAAGAGGTTTACGATCCTTGTGTGAAGAGATCTTAACTGATGCGATGTATGAAATGCCGAGCAATAAAGAAAATAAGCTTAATGTCACAAAAAGTTATGCAGAGGACAAAATAACCAAAACGACTGTGAAGCGTCTGAAGGCAGTTTCTTAAAAAAATCAGAATTATTTATAAAAAATAAAACCACTCCCCAAAGAGTGGTTTTTATTTGTTTTGGATTAAGAAACTAATATTGCAAACGCAATATTTTAATTATAATAAAAGAGGGAAAATGTTTAAATTTCTAGGATCAAATTGTACCGTTGGCAGCTGTTAATTTGATTACTATGATGTAAATATAATGGCTTATTTGTAAGTTAAAAGCGACAATAAGTTTTTTTAGTTAAACAACGAATTAAAATCGTTATATGAACGGATATTGTTTTTTCGTCCGATAAAAAACAACACCTCAACTCTCTCCGTTCATTTCCAAAAGCTCATCAAGATAATTGCGCGTATTGGAAAGTCTAGGCACTTTATGTTGCCCACCAAGTTTATTGTGATGTTTAAGCCAATCATAAAATAGTTGATGACGTGCGATGTGAATTGTTGGCTTATTAAGCGTGATATTGTTGAATCGTTTCGCTTCATAATCAGAATTCAGCGATTTCAAGGCGTTGTCCAAAAGCTCATTGAAATAATCCAGACTGTCAGGTTGTCTTTTAAATTCAATCAACCATTCATGGGCGCCTTTCTCTTTGCCTTGCATAAATACAGGAGCAACCGTGTACTCCACTATTTCTGCATTCGTTTTTTTACAGACTTTCTTCAAGGCGTCTTCCGCATTTTCAATGATGAGTTCTTCACCAAAAACATTAATATGATGTTTTGTTCGTCCAGAAACCTTGATGCGATACGGATTGAGTGAGGTAAATCGAATTGTATCGCCAATTTTATAACGCCACAAACCTGCATTCGTGGTAATGACCACGGCATAATTTACATCCATTTTAACGTCGCTTAATGGGATGATGGTTTGTTCGCGAGTGCCATAGGTATCCATTGGAATGAATTCATAAAAAATACCGTAATCGAGCATCAAAAGTAATTCACTGGAGTTATTTTGATCTTGAATGGCGAAAAACCCTTCCGAAGCATTATAAATCTCATAATACTTAAAGTCTTTTCGAGGTAAAATTGATTTATATTGATCGACATAAGGGAGAAAACTCACGCCTCCATGGAAATATACTTCTAGATGTGGCCAGACTTCAAAAAGACTCTTTTTTCCGGTAGTTTCCAAAACGTTGTTGAGTAGCACCAGCATCCAAGATGGCACACCTGCAAGACTTGTCACATTCTCATTAATGGTTTCGTTGACAATGGCTTGCATCTTATGTTCCCAATCGCTCATTAAGGAGACGCGACTACTTGGTGTGCTACTAAATTCAGCCCAAAAAGGCATGTTGTCAATCAAAATTGCTGACAAATCACCGAAAACTGTTCCATTTTCAGAATACAATTCCTTACTGCCTCCAAGTCGCAGACTTTTTCCTGTGAACAAGGACGAATTTTCATTGTTGTTGAGGTACATACACAGCAAGTCTTTACTGGCCGCATAATGACAATCTTCTAACGACTCATAACTTACCGGAATGAATTTACTTTTTGCATTGGTCGTTCCGCTAGATTTTGCAAACCACTTAATAGGAGTTGGCCAAAAAATATTGCTCTCTCCACTTCGAGAACGTTCAATATTTGCGTGATGATCTTCATAATTGGAAATCGGCAAACGATCGGCAAACGTTCTATAATTTTTGATGGTTGAAAAATCATATTGCCTTCCTATTTCTGTGTCTTTTGCCATTGAAATCAAGTGGAGGAGCAATTCATTCTGTACTTCATTTGGATATTTTAAGAACAATTCAATTTGATGGAACCGTTTTTTTAGGAACCAAGCAGCGATTGAATTGACTATGGGAATTGGCATTTTTAAAGTATCTTTAGAATTCTAAAAATAATACTTTTTTCAATGCAGTACCAAGGAGTTTTAACAAAAATGGCGACCGAATTTTTACAGCCCATTCAGTACTATCTCATATTTGAGAACGACTTTATCAACATGAACCAATTGTTGGATAAAACAATCTCAATTCAATTTGTTGGGTATCAATGTTTGAACTGCGAATTGGATAGGCCTATTTATCGTCAAGGTTTTTGTAAAAGCTGTTTTTTTGATATTCCCCAGGCTGCTGATTGGATTCTGCGGCCCGAATTGAGCACTGCGCATTTGGAGCAGGAAGATCGAGATTTGGTCTATGAAAAGAAAGTACAATTAACGCCACATGTGGTGTATTTAGCCAATTCCAGCAACGTGAAGGTTGGAGTGACACGCAAAACCCAGTTACCCACACGTTGGATTGACCAAGGTGCACATGAGGCTATAGAGATTATCGAGGTGCCAAATCGATATTTGGCAGGAATCACAGAAGTCGCTCTAAAAGACTACGTTGCCGACAAAACCAATTGGAGAACCATGCTAAAGAACGACGTTGTTGATGAAAATTTAGTAGAATGGCGAGACAAGTTGAAACAATACATTCCAGATGAAGCAAAAGATTATTTTATAGCATCCAATAAGGAAACTAATATTGAATTTCCAGTATTACAATATCCTGAAAAACCCAATAGTCTCAATTTAGACAAAACACCGACCTATTCTGGGGTTTTAAAAGGCATCAAAGGACAGTATTTGATTTTTGAAGACCAGACTGTTTTTAATGTGCGTGGGAGTGAAGGGTATGTGGTGATGATTGCAGTGAAATAAAAAACGAACATTTGTTTACTGAATTCGAATTCTATAAATTTTTTGCTCTTAAAACCATTCCGAGAATTTTTTAAACTTTATTAAAAATAATTTTATTTTTACCTACCTATTTGAAAATGCACCTAAAATGAAAATAAATCTACTTTTAATACTCTTTTGTTTATTGGCAATTCAAGTTTGTGGTGCACAGTGTTCTGATCAAAGTCTCACGCTTAATAGTCAAGATGCTGTAGATGATTTTGCAATGAACTATCCTAATGTTGTCGATTGGAGTGGCACACTTTATATCTCGGGAAGCGACATTTCTAATTTGAATGGGTTATCTGTTATAGAATCTATCTGTGGCAATTTATCGGTGTCTAGCACATCATTGACCAATCTCGCTGGCTTGGAAAATTTGATGAGTGTTGATGGTCAATTCTTTATTTCCAGTAATAATCTTTTGGTTAATTTGGAAGGTTTAGAGAACCTATCATATGTAAATTTTATGTATATAAATGCCAATCCAGTTTTATTGAATCTGAATGGGTTGACCAATTTAGGTACCGCTAATTCATTTACATTATATGGAAATGAAGCCATCACAACTTTAGAAGGATGGAGCTTTAACTCTGCCCATTTAGAGAACCTTTCTATTTATTTAAATGATAGTCTAGAAAATGTAGATGCCTTAACAAACATAACCAGCATTGGAAGACTTGAGGTTTTAGGAAACAATATATTAAATGGTTTTCAAGGATTGGAAAATCTAACTAGTTTGGGTTACCTTTTTATTATGAATAGTCCAAGCTTAACAAGTTTAGAGGGTTTGGAAAATCTGACTATTCTTAAAGGGTTATTTTTCAGGAATGTAATGTTAACATCACTTGATGCAATAGCGAATGTTGAGATTCCAGATTATAATCCACTTACGGATTCAGAGTTCCCCAGTATAATTATAGAGGATTGTCAGAATTTGTCAGAATGCTCTATCGCAGCTATTTGTGAGCAGATTTCTAATCCAAATTTTTATTTTGAAATTGATAATAATGCAATTGGATGTGAATCTGTACCAGCTATTTTAGACAGTTGTCAAAATCTTGGAGTTAGTGATATAAATCCTAGCTCCACTAAAATTTATCCCAGTATTGCCGACAACATTGTTAATATATCTGGTGGAGAATTTTCCCAAGTCCAGATTTTCGATGTTTTAGGAAAAATAGTTCTAGAGACCAAAATAGCATCCAATAGTTTTAATATTGAAAAACTTTCTGCTGGTCGTTATATCGTTAGGCTTAGAGACAATAATAATCGTGTGATGATCCACGATTTAATTGTAAAATAACTAGCGGATAAAGTCTTTGAGATATTGAAGTAAAATCAAAAACCTTATAGAATAAAAAAAGACCCATCATAAAATGGGTCTTTTTTTATTCTATAAGTGTAGAAGAAGTCTAAACGTCTTCCTGATCTCTTAAGTTTTGGATATATGCAGCTTTCTGCACTTCACGTCTGCGTTTTACAGATGGTTTTGTGAAAAACTGATTTTCTCTCAAGTTTTGCATCACTTTTACATTTCTGTGTTTACGCTTGTAACGTTTGAGAGCTCTTTCTATATTCTCTCCTTCTTTGATTTCGATTCTTAACATGTATGATTTTTATATAGTTGTTGTTTATTTAAGTCTATCCTAAATACGTTTTTAATATTTTACTTTTCGAGGTATGACGCAAACGTCTAATTCCTTTTTCTTTAATTTGACGTACACGTTCTCTTGAAAGGTCGAAAGTTACGCCAATTTCATCTAAACTCATAGGCATTTCGCCTCCAAGTCCATAATAAAGTTTAATCACGTCTCCTTCTTTGTTCGAAAGTGTCTCTAAAGCTCTGTTAATCTCCAATTTCAGAGAATCCATCATCAAGTCATTATCTGGTCTAGGTGATTCTTTATGTGACACTACATCATATAAACTGAAATCTTCACCTTCTCTCAAAGGCGCATCCATAGATAGGTGCCTTCCTGAATTTTTCATCGATAACTTCACATCGCTCAAAGTCATATCTAACTCTTTTGCAATTTCAGCCGTGCTTGGAGGTCTTTGATACGATTGTTCCAAAAACGAATACGCTTTATTGATTTTGTTAATCGATCCAATTTTATTCAATGGTAATCTCACTACACGCGCTTGTTCAGCTAATGCCTGCAATATTGCTTGACGAATCCACCAAACAGCATAAGAGATAAATTTAAAACCTCTTGTTTCATCAAAGCGCTTTGCAGCTTTTACCAAGCCTGCATTTCCTTCATTGATTAAATCTGGAAGCGTCAAACCTTGATTTTGATATTGTTTAGCGACAGATACCACAAAACGTAAATTTGCTGTCACCAATTTATCCAACGCTATTTGATCGTCTTCCCTTATAAGCTGTGCTAATTCTACTTCTTCATCGGCTGTGATGAGCGGTAGTTTGCTTATGTCTTGTAAGTACTTGTCAAGTGATTTGGATTCTCTGTTGGTAACTTGCTTTGTGATTTTTAATTGTCTCATGTATTGTTTTTACGTTAATATAAATTCCTTACTACATTATAATCGAATAATCGAGAAAAGCAAATTTATCGAGTCACCTTTAACATAATCTTGGGAAAATGTATGCAAAACTTGTTGTATTAAGGGTTTTTAACCGAATAACCAAGCTTCAGCGGAGAAAATTCAATTCTAAATAAAGATTCAATCGATTAAAGAATCCCCCATTTGAAGGATTTCTCATTTAATTCACAGAATCTTTCTTCTTTTTCTTCCCGCCCAAAAGTCCACCAAGAACATCTTTGACACCCTGTTTAATCGGGTCAGGTGTAGTAGTAGAGGTTTTAGTGGAGTCAGTTGTCGAAGGTGTATTCGGAAGGGTAGGCGCTTGCGGTTGACTTTTAGTTTTGTCACCTGCAATGCCTGTCAATAAATCCTTGATTTTGTCCTTGCCTTGACCAATCAATTTTTGTTTCTCGATTTCTATCAATTGCTTCGTCAAATTGCTGATGCCACTTGTTAGATCCGTTGAGACGCTAGGACTTGTAAATGTACCACCAATATTAGCCGTCACAGGTATGGTCAAATTGTTGACTTCATTATCGTTGATTTTTCCAATCAATCGATTGACATCGCCACCCAAATATTTAGCCGGAACATTAAAGACCGCGTCATATTTTAACGATTTATCAAAACCATGCGAGCCTGCAACAGTGATACCAATATCTTTATATTTAAGATCAAACGGTTTCACACTAACTTGTCCATTGGCAAATTCGAGATTCGCAGCCAAATTGGTCAAATCCAATTTACTAAAATCGATAAAATTGAGGGCACCATCCAGTTTACTCAATAGCGGCGTATTCTCTTCATTGATTTCCGTGGCATTTATTTTTGCAAATGCATTCCCGGAGACTGTGTTCAATTGTGGTGAGAATTCGTTATCCAACAAACCTGAAATATTGATGCTGGTATTTAGTTTTCCTTGTAGCACTTTCGCAATCGGAGCTATACTTTGCAACAATTCCAATCCATTAAAGGATTTTGCAATATCAAAACTATTTGCATCCAACTTCAAATTGAATGACGGCGTATCCGTTTTAGTACTCACATTTCCTGAAACGGTCAATAAACCATCAAACAATTTTGACGTTAAACCATTCAAAGTGGCCTGTTGATCTTTGATGGCAAGATATCCTTTGACGTCTTTCAAGTTTAAATTATCGTAAATTACAGTATTGGCATTCGCCGAAATTGTGCATTCCAAAAACTCTGGGATTTTCAAACCTTCGGCAGATGACGTTGTTTTGGCAACAGTGCCAGTCGAACTAGTTGACGTTGTACTTTCAGACATAAAATCGTTTAATGCCAATGTGTTTGAACTTAAATTGAAATTCCCTTTCAAATTGACTTTCTTACTCAATATAAAACCGATTAAATTATTGATGGTTCCAGTTGCTGAAAAATCACTCTGGCCAGTCTTCGCGTCAAAACTATTCAAAGTCACAGTGGAAGGATTAAAAGTCATATCAGCTTTCGAAATCTGCAACGGATTGTTCATCGCATCCGAAGAAAACACCATGTTTGTTATATTGGCGTTACCAGAGGCTTTGATACGGTCATAAGCATTGGTCTCAACCGCATTCATATCAAAGGACGTATTGAGTTTCGCTCTTAATATTCCACTCAATTCATTTTCAAGTTCAATCGGATACGCTTTCGTGAGATTTGCCAAATTCAAAACCCCATCAATGTCAGCATTCACAAGCATATTTCCAGTGATATTTTTAATGACAGCCGATGATTTGAACACATCATTATCAATTTTGAAATTCAAAGTGTTTATGGCAACATAGGTATCATCAACATTGCCAGTTTCATTTTTAATTTGGGTATCAATCACAATATTCTCCACCTTTTTAGGTAAATCAGGATACTTAAAAGATGCATTGTTCGATTTGATGCTGATATCCAAAGTGGGAATGGTTGTTTCGGTAGATTTCCCCTTTATTATACCACTTATTTTAAAATCGCCCGTCGTTTCTACGTTTTCAATATTTTTAGAATAGGTTTCTGGAATCACTGCCAAAAAATCTTTAAACGATGAACCAGGATTTTCAAATGTGATGTCGATATCTTGTCCTTCTTCAATGATTTGAACAAACCCCTTGAATTCTAATGGCAATTGGTTGATGAACGCTTTGTTATCCTTAAAAGTGTATTTCTGATTGTTCAAATCCAAATCTATCAGAGCATTCAATTTGACATGATTGTTGTTCAAATATTTTGTGCTATCCATAATAAGGCTCACATTCGCTTCAGACTTGGTATCCAATTCCGATATTTTATCCGTGAATTTTGCGTTGCCTGAATGGTTCAATTCAGTAATATAAAATGATAATTTTGAACTTTCATCAATATAGGTCAAAGCACTTTTATTGATGCTATAATCATTAATGTCGAACGCAAAACTTGAAGATTCACTGGCGTTCGGCCGTTCTTTGACAATGTCATAATTGGTTTGTCCAATCGCATTGGTTTTCAGTGTCATCAGCGCTTGGTCTACCTTTATAGTGTTGACCACTATTGGACCTTCATCGGCACTTTTAAACAATTCTTTGACAGACATCGAGAACGCCAAACTTTTTGCAGTGACCAAGGTTTCATCCTTAAAAGGCTCAAAATTGGTAATCACCAAATCACTTACCTTCACATGTGCCTTTGGGAAACTTCTAAACAAACTCAAATTCACATCACTGAATTCAACTTCGGCATTAAGGTTTTGATTGATGAAATTCTTCACCATATCTTTTATCTGTGACTGAAAGATGAAAGGTGCGGCAATCAAAACTGCAATCAGAAGCAATAAGGTTATTCCAGTTATTTTAAGAATCTTCTTAAGCGGTGAGGTTCTTTTTTTTGTAGTCTCCATAAGGAATTGAAAGATTTGAGTTAGTAATTATATATACGCAAATTTGAGAGTAAAAGTTGGTGAACTGTTAAAATTTAATAAAACTTTAATATTAAATGAGTTGAAGTTCATCGTTGGTTTTTAACTTGAATCGTTTTCTGAATAAATGGACTCCCAAATACAAAAATGGTGTATCACAAAGCGCAATCAATACTTTGAACAAAAAACCGCTGATCAATAACCCATAAAATTTATCCCATTCTATAATCCCAAATGAACACAATAAAAACACAATGGTAAAGGTATCTACAAATTGTGATGAAAAGGTCGAAAAATTATTACGAAGCCACAAATGTTTCCCTTTAGTGACGCGCTTCCAAAAATGAAAAATCTGAATATCGATGAATTGCGCGAACAAATAGGCTAGCATACTAGCTGTGACCGCAATTGCTGTGCTTCCAAAAACTTTCGAAAATAATCCATCGTCCACTGGAGACCAACTTGTCGCAGGCACATGATTGGATATTAAAACAATCAAAAGCGAAAACAGCGACGTAAATATACCGACCACAACGACGTCATTTGCTCGTTTTTTGCCATAGATTTCACTGATTAAATCCGTAATTAAAAATGTGACTGGATAAGGCAAAATTCCAACAGAAATTTCAAACAATTTAGTTCCAAAAATCTCGACATCCAATGGATACCAATAGAAAAATTTCTGAAAAATAAGGTTAGACACAACCAAAGAAGTGACAAATAAAGCAGCCAAAAGGAAATAGATACGTTGCGCAGACAGTTTATCTTTAAAGGTCATATTGTGGATAAGTTGTTAGTGTAAATATAGGGCAAAGTGATTTTGTTTTCTTTATTTTGGCACTAATTATGAACCAACCGCACAAAGTTTACATCGCACTCGGCAGCAATAAAGGAGACCGAATGAAACACCTACAAGACGCGGTGGATCTCATTTTTAAACATGTTGGGAATATTCAAATTATTTCTAGAATCTACAATTCAAAAGCCTCTGGTTTTGAAGGAGAAGATTTTTTGAATTGTTGCGCCAGTGTGGAAACTACGCTGTCTGCTGAAGATACGATGAAACGTTTGCTCTCCATTGAAACGCAATTGGGTCGTGTTCGAACTGTAGCTTCCGGCTATGAATCCCGAACCATCGATCTAGATATCCTGTTTTTCGATGATTTAGTAATGGATACCAAATTGTTGAGAGTGCCACATCTAAAAATGCGCGAACGGAAATTTGTCCTCCAACCCTTGAATGATATTGCTAGTTCTGTAAAACATCCAACATTAAAAAAGACGGTTTCTGAACTATTGGACGCCTGCGAAGCCACTGATGAGATTGAGCCATTTCATATTTGGTTAAAAAATCCCAGCAAACAATTCAGTTTTTCAGACTACAATTATATTGCGATTGAAGGAAATATTGGTGCAGGAAAAACCAGTCTTACCCATAAAATTGCCCAAGATTTTAATGCTAAATTGATTTTGGAACGTTTTGCAGACAACGCCTTTCTACCAAAGTTTTATGAAGAGCCACAACGCTATGCTTTTACTTTGGAAATGTCTTTTCTGGCAGACCGTTACCAACAAATCAGCGACGATTTATCGCAATTGGATTTGTTCAAGGATTTTATGGTGAGTGATTATGACATTTATAAGTCCTTAATTTTTTCAAAAATTACCTTGCCAGAAGATGAGTTTAAACTCTATAGAAAGCTCTTCTATTTGATGTACAAAGATATTGCCAAGCCAGATTTGTATGTGTATTTATATCAAAACACCACACGTTTGCAGGAAAACATCAAAAAACGAGGGCGAGATTATGAGCAGAAAATTGACAATGCCTATTTAGATAAAATCAATTCAGGGTATTTGGAGTTTTTGAAAAATCAGACAGAACTCAATGTGAAAATCATTGACATCTCCAATCGGGATTTTGTAGAGAATCGGGAGGATTATTTGTGGATATTACAGGAAATCGCCAATAATTAAATTCCAAATTTTTTTGTAGAATTGTGTGAAGTAACGATCCTTTAGCGCCAAATCGCTTCTCCATTTTTTCCACTCATAGGTGGCATTCCTTTTCTACCATCTAAATGCCAAAAAATATAACCTTTTTCATACTCTGAAATTCTGTCATTCTCAAATTCTGAATTGATCAGATTTCGAATTTCTTCAAAATATGTCTTGGGAGAATGGACAAAGATGAAATAAGCTTTTGCTTTGTGAACACCAAGTCTTTTGGTGTTTGGAAAACCATATTTTTTCGTAATTGAGATTAATTCTCGAGTATTTGAATCATCAATGATTTTTAAATAACCCCAAATACTATCAATTTTCTTGTTATAATTCTCGGATTCAAGCCCTAACTTTTCATTGCTTTCGAAATGCCGTTTCATCATAAAGCCTTTTTCCATTCCAAATAAAGAATCTACCTTATCAAATCCAAGTCTTGACGATTGGTCAAGTTGATAAATAGAATCTATAACAGAATTTAAATATAACTTATCATCACTTGACAAATCATATTTATTTGAATTCGTTTTACAAGAAACCAAGCAAAACAGCATAGCCAAAAGAACAAATAATTTCATGATAATTATTTTTTCATCTTCGCAAACACATCCCAAACCACCACACCGCAACTCACAGAAACATTCAACGAATGTTTCGTTCCGAATTGTGGGATTTCTAATATGATATCGCTTGCAGATACGACCTTTTGTGCCACACCTTTTACTTCGTTACCAAACACCAAAGCATATTTTTGATTTGGCTGTGGTTGAAAATCATCAAGCATGGTTGCATTTTCAGCTTGTTCGACGGACGCCACAATCACATTTTCAGATTTCAATTTTTCAATCAAATCGATAGTATTTTCAACATATTCCCAAGCCACAGTTTCGGTGCTTCCTAATGCTGTTTTATGAATGTCTTTATGTGGAGGTGTCGCCGTGATGCCACACAAATAGATTTTTTCTATCAGGAACGCATCACTTGTTCTGAACACAGAGCCAATATTATTTAAACTTCTAATATTGTCCAAAACGACGATGATAGGCGTTTTGTCGGTCTCTTTAAACTCCTCCACACTCAATCGGTCTAATTCGCTATTTTTTAGTTTCCGCATGTTAAAATCTCTTTGGAATTGTAGATAACTTATGGGCTTTACATTTTAGAAAACCTCAAAATATAAGTACTTTAGCACTCTTTCAATTTTGACAAAAATACCATTTTAAAGACACAATTCCATTGGCTAAAAAAGTAAAAAAGGAAACACCGTTAATGAAGCAATACAATTCCATCAAGGCGAAATACCCTGATGCCTTGTTATTGTTTCGTGTGGGCGATTTTTATGAAACTTTTGGTGAAGACGCTGTCAAAGCCTCCAAGATATTGGATATTGTGTTGACCAAACGTGGAGCAGGAAGCGAAACCGAAACGGAATTGGCTGGATTTCCGCATCATTCTTTAAATACCTATTTGCCAAAATTGGTCAAAGCAGGATGTCGGGTTGCCATTTGTGATCAGCTCGAAGACCCAAAACAGACCAAAACCATTGTGAAACGTGGTGTCACAGAATTGGTAACGCCTGGAGTAGCTCTGAATGATGATATTTTACATTCTAAAACCAATAACTTTTTAGCCGCTGTTTATTTTGGACAAAAGTATGTTGGCGTGTCGTTTTTAGATGTGTCTACAGGAGAGTTTTTAATCTCTCAAGGCAATGAAGAATATGTCGATAAATTGCTCCAAAACTTTAATCCTAGCGAAGTGTTGGTTTCCAAGCCAAAGAAGAATGAATTTACCAAAACCTTCGGGAATCAATTTCATAGTTTTTATATGGAAGATTGGGTCTTTCAGGATGATTATGCGAATGAAACATTATTGAAGCATTTCAATACAAAATCTTTAAAAGGTTTTGGGATTGATGATTTGTTTGAAGGGATTGTCGCATCTGGCGCGATTTTGCATTATTTGGGTGAAACACAACACCATCAGTTGCAGCATATCACATCTATCCAAAGGATAACCCAAAACGAGCATGTGTGGATGGACCGTTTTACCATCAAAAACCTTGAACTATATCATTCGACCAATCAAAATGCGGTGACGTTGATTGATGTGATTGACAGAACCAATTCTCCAATGGGAGGACGACTGCTCAAACGTTGGTTAGCTCTACCTTTGGTAGACATAGAGAAAATAAAGAAGCGTCATGATGTCGTTGATTTCTTTTTGAATGAAGCTTCATTATTGACGAAGCTTCAAAATCAAATTCAGAAAATTGGCGATATAGAACGATTGATTTCAAAAGTGGCAACAAATAAAATATGTCCAAGAGAAGTTGTTCAGTTGAAAAACGCCTTGGAAGCCATCGTGCCAATTCAATCTTTAACAACACAATCTGATAACAAGGCATTACAATCAATTGGAAACGCTTTGGAATTGTGCGAAGAATTGCGTCACCGCATCAAAGCGACTTTAAATGAAGAAGCGCCAGTTAATATTTTAAAGGGAAGTACGATATCTTCTGAATTCAATTCCGATTTAAAAGACCTTCGTGATTTGGCATTTTCAGGAAAAGATTATCTCGATAAGATGTTGGAACGCGAAAGTGAACGCACAGGCATCACTTCGCTCAAAATTTCGTCCAACAATGTGTTTGGCTATTTTATTGAAGTACGGCATTCGCAAAAAGATAAAATTCCGCAAGATTGGATTCGCAAGCAAACGCTTGTAAATGCAGAACGCTACATTACGGAAGAGTTAAAAGAATACGAAACCAAAATACTTGGTGCAGAAGAGCGCATCATGGAGATCGAACAACGATTATTCGCTGAATTGGTCACTTGGATGACCAAATTTATTCCAGAAGTTCAGAAAAATGCAGCTTTGATTGCGCAATTGGATTGTTTATCTGGATTCGCACAGTTAGCAAAAGAAAATAAGTATACGCGACCAAAAATTGATGCATCTTATGCTCTGAATGTAAAAAACGGTCGCCATCCAGTGATTGAAAAGCAATTGCCACTTGGCGAGCCTTATATTGCCAATGATGTCTTTTTAGATAGAAATACGCAACAAATTATTATGATTACGGGGCCAAACATGTCCGGTAAGTCTGCGATTTTACGTCAAACGGCATTAATAGTACTATTGGCGCAGATAGGAAGTTTCGTTCCTGCCGAAGCGGCGACTATTGGTTTAACCGATAAAATCTTCACAAGGGTAGGAGCGAGCGATAACATTTCGATGGGAGAATCCACTTTTATGGTCGAAATGAACGAGACCGCTTCGATTTTAAATAATATTTCGGATAGAAGTTTGGTGCTGTTAGATGAAATTGGTCGTGGCACCAGCACGTATGACGGTATTTCGATTGCTTGGGCTATCAGCGAATATTTGCATGAACATCCAAGTAAAGCAAAAACATTATTTGCAACGCATTATCACGAATTGAATGAAATGACCGAAACCTTTAAGCGCATCAAGAATTTTAATGTGTCGGTGAAGGAATTAAAAAACAATGTGCTTTTCTTGAGGAAATTAGTGGAAGGTGGAAGTGAACATAGTTTCGGAATCCACGTCGCAAAGATGGCAGGTATGCCACAACAAGTCATTCATAGAGCAGAAAAAATATTAAAACAACTCGAAAAATCACATTCGAGTGAGGAGCTGACGAATAAAGTAAGAACACTCAATAACGAGATGCAATTAAGCTTCTTTAATCTCGACGACCCTCTTCTAGAGAGTATTAAAGAAGAAATTGTCAATATAGACATTGACACCTTAACGCCAGTTGAAGCGCTTATGAAACTGAATGAAATCAAGCGTATGTTGTTGAAAAAGAAGCGTGCCTAAAAAATTCGAATTTTTTACTTAAAAAAGGCTTTGGTATTTTAATAAAAATATTAAATTTGCCCACTCAATTATTGAGAACGTTCATTTAAGATAAAAACGCGAAAATAGCTCAGCTGGTAGAGCGCCACCTTGCCAAGGTGGAGGTCGCGGGTTCGAATCCCGTTTTTCGCTCCATACCAATTTAAATTTGCTCAAGTGGTGGAATTGGTAGACACGCCGGACTTAAAATCCTGTGTCCATTAGGACGTGCGGGTTCAAGTCCCGCCTTGAGTACTGAAAAGCCTTACAGAAATGTGAGGCTTTTTTTGTAAAATAAATCCTGATTATTTTACAAATTCATTCAATTTCAAAGGAATTTTTTGGGATTTAAAGTGGAAGGCAGATCCTCTGATCAGTGAGATGGCTTATCGTTTGGAACTATTTATCAAGGCCATAAAGTCTAAAAAATTTATTGAGATACGCATGAATTCTCCCGAAATATTACAGGACACACTTTCAAAAATGAACTAGATGGTTCAATTCCGAAGCTTCGGTACCGCCATGAGTACTGAAAAGCCCTACGGCAATGTAGGGCTATTTTGATTTACTATATTTTTTTGTATTTTTAAATTTAACATTAAATTAAAAAGAAATGGGAAAATTCGAAATTAACAAAGACAAAGCAGGAAAATATAGATTCAATCTGAAAGCTGGAAACGGTCAGATGATTTTAAGTAGTCAAGGTTACGAGTCTAAATCTGGTTGTACAAATGGCATTGATTCGGTTCGTAAAAACTCGCAAGACGATGCGCGATTTGATAGAAAAACAGCAAAAGATGGAAGTCCATTTTTTAACTTAACGTCCACAAACGGTCAGATTATTGGCAATAGCGAGATGTACTCTTCTGCTTCTGCAATGGAGAATGGTATTGCTTCAGTTAAGAAGAATGCACCTGATGCTGCAGTCGTAGACAACTCATAAACTAAAATTATATCAAATAAAGAAAGGTCTGAATAAGAATTCAGACCTTTCTTTATTTAATGACATTTCTTATAAAGAATAAATCATTCTAAACGTAACAAACCGTGGTTGTATAAAATAATCTGTGGTGCTCACGGAAATTGTGCTGTTATTACTTTGCGACTGTGTAGTAATATCTAACAAGTTGGTTGCTTTGATTTCATATTCTAATTTGGCATCTCTATTTTTTCTGTAGGACAGTGAAGCATTCCAAAATTCGAAACTGTTTATTTTACCATCTTCATCACTCAATCGATTATACGAATAATCTGTTCGGAAGGTAAAACTTTTTAAAATCAACGCATCAAAATCAATGGAAGGAGCTGATGTAAAAAATTTATTTCTAGTTGCACCTTGGTCATTGTCTGATATACCGTACGCATAACTCAATTCAACATTTGGTGCTGTTTTAAAGTTGGTTCTTAATCTGGCAGTGTAGTTTTGCGAATAATTTTCATTGACAGAAGCTTGACCTTGTATAAACTGATTGAATTTAGAATAGTTAAAATTACCTCTCAAAGTCGCTTGCAATTTTCCAAAACGTCTCTGAAAACTTCCGGCTGCTGTAAGTGTTTCATCCGCAAACCCGGAATTAAAAGGAGAATTGGTTCGAATGACACTTTCAAAATTGGTCAAATTACGTATTTGGTCAATACGTTTGCTATAGTTAATCGTTCCAAAAACATTGGTGTAATTGAACATATTGAAACTGAAATAGGTCAGATTCACATTATGAGAAACAGCATTTTCCAACGCTTCGTTACCCGAAAAAAGAGAGCTATAACTATTCAATACCAAACCTCTTGCAAAATTATTTACATCAGTGAATTGTGTTTGCATGCGGTAATTTAAGTTAAGCGTTTCACTTTTTTTCAATTGGATCCGAAGATCAAAATCTGGCAAAATTCTAAAGAAATTGTCTGTATAGGTTTCACCGAACTGTGTGTTATTTGTGCTATAGGCATGCGCAGAAACACCAGGCGTAAATGTGAACATACCAGTCTTAAATTGATAATGTAAGCCAGCATATAAATCGGTGAAATTGTAATCGGTATCATTCCTATCCAAACCATCATTGAAGGTCGGTGTAGAATCAAATATCGTCCCATCATCTAGAAATTGAAAAATGTTACTATTGAATTTTTGATTGCTCAAAATTGTACCGAGTGTAAAATTGATATTGCTCTTGGCATTCAATATATTCCAATAATCTAATTTGGCATCGAGTTGATTGGTTTGGACTCTTTTGTCTTGAGCGATGTTGTAATCAATTTGAGTATCGTCTAATCCTAAACCATCTGCGGTGTTCGCATAGTTTGCTTTTTCCTCGATGATGGCGTTATAAAATGGATCTTCATCCTGCAATAAATGCTGCGCTTCAAACGCAAAAATATTGGTCTCGTTTAAGGTATAATAGTAATTTAAGTTTTGGTTGAGACGAAATGGATTTGTGTCTTCGAATTGATTTGTAGACCCAATAACAGAGGAAAAGAAATTTTGGTCTTGCGATTCTTTGGTCAACCGTCCTAAAATGTCATAATCCAATTGATTATTTCCATTTGGTTTATATTTTGCACTTAATTTAACGGTTCCTAAATCACTCCTTTGCTGGGTGTTGCTTTGGGTATCTTCATTTGGGATGCCAAGTTCACTATTAGTGTATTCCACAGAACTATTTTCTTGCAATTCAATTCTGCTACTCGAGAAAATGGCAAATCCACTTAAATCCAAACTTTTATTAGGTGAATAACTAAAATTAGCAGCGCCTAATTTTGAATTGATATCTTTTGCCCTGTTGTTCTGAAGGTTTAAAAATCCAAGTCCGTTATCACCTAGATTGATGCTCGTTCCACTTTGGCGACTCGGGGCTCTAAAGCCGCCTCCAAAATTGAAAAAATCACGTCGAGAAAATGCGACTTCTCCGATATTGTTGAGGTCTCCAATGAAGTTGACGCTCAATTTAGGACTGTAATAGAATAATTTGGGTTGAACTAAATACAAGCCATCGGTATCTGCAATTCCTGAACCTGCCGTAATATCCCCAAACCAAAAGGCTTCTTTACCTTTTTTCAGTTGCAGGTTGATGGCGATATTATCTTGATTATTGGTGACGCCACTCAATTGTCCGACTTCGGCATAATTTTTTAAAACTTGAACTTTATCTATCGCATTTGCAGGAATATTTTTAGTGGCCAATTTAGAATCACCATCAAAAAATTCCTTCCCATCAATCATCACTTTGGAGACGACTTTGCCTTCCACTTCAATTTCACCGTCATCGGTCACTTCAACACCTGGCAGATTTTTAAGAACATCGCCTAGCTTCCGTTCCGTTCCTTTATTAAAGGAATCAGCATTGTAAGTAATGGTGTCGCCTTTAATGGTGACAGGCATTTCGTAGGTCAATTCAACTGCGTCTAGAGCATTATCATATTCAAGTGTGAAATTGCGATCAATATCAGCTTCTTTGGCAGCGATAATAGCTTCAGCCGTTTTCATGCCTATATAGCTGATTTGAACTTTATAGGTCGCGTTTTTTCCTAAATTGAGTTTGTATAAACCTTGATCATTGGTGATTGCATACGATTCCAATTTGTTAGTATCTTGGTTAATGGCAATGACATTTGCCAATTCCAGAGGGCTTCCTATGCTGTCTTTGACAACGCCTTCAAGTTTAATTTGAGCAAAAGAATTGCCTGCTACCAGTAGTAGCATAAACAGAAATAAATGTTTCATTGATTGTTATTATCGGTTAGTTATGTTTGAAAATTTAGTTACGTCCACCTCCTCGGCCGCCTCGTCCACCATACATTTCGCGCATCTCTTCCATTTTATTTTTCATGATGTCGTTGTATTCGGTTCTTGTAACCTCTTTTCCTTTCGTTGGAATTTTTATCTCTTCCTTTTCCGTAGGATTCAATACTATTTTTGAACACAATATAGTGGTTCTATTGGCATTCACTTCTAGAATCAAACCAGGAAGTCCCCAATAATCGCCCGGTCCTTGGTTTACCGGGATTTGAGGTGTGTACCAAGCAGTGACTATAATTGTTTTTGGAACTTCAATTTCCTCCATTGGATTATTTGAATTTTCTTTTTTAGTGGAATCAGTTGTTTTTTCGCCATCTTTCTTTTCATCATCATTACCTCTACGACGCATGTTGGAAAAGTCCATTTCATCAACTTCCTTTATCGCAGTTGCTTTAAAACACATGTATTGACCGATTTGCTTCGTTTCAGTGCCCATCTCCCATTTTAGAGATGGCAACGAATCTTTCACCAAAAATTGTTTACCAAAAAACTCCTGTTCTTGTAATAACTGTGAGTTCTGTACATTTTTATATTGTGGTCCACCAGTAAAACTGCTCATCATACTACCAAATCTTCCTCCTCCGGCAGAACCTGGAGCTTCCAGTTTTTCCTCTTCCTTATAGGTTGATTCAGTCCTATTGAATGTGAGAATATATGTTTTCTCAAGCATACTCTTCATTCGCTCGGCGATTTGCTTTTTCTGCTCTTCGCTCATCTGACCACCTCTGCCGCCCCAACTATCCATGTCTACTGTGGTTTTGGCTTCATAATAGGCTTTTCCTTGAAATTCTTTTTGGGCAAAGATGGAGTTTCCCATTACAAAAAATAATGCGATGGTAATTTTGATAAAAACTGATTTCATTTGATTAAAGTCTTTAATTTATAGTGCTAAAAATAGTGCTTTCACTTTCATTAGACTTTTAAAAGCGCCAATAGTTAAATGGTAAAGCGTTAAACTTTTCTTAATACGTAGTATTCAGAAATGACAGTTGATAATCTCCACCGCTCCGTTCGAAAAAAAATCAGATAATATTGGTTCAATTTTTGTACTTTTCAAATCACAATGAGACTACTGATTTTAATTATTTTTTGGATGCCATTCTCGCTTTTTTCACAAGTAGGCGTCGAGGTAAAACATGTCAGCTCCACAGAAATAGCATTACAAACCATTGTGGGAATAGACAATTTTGGAGTATTGTATTTAACAAATGATAAGGTTTTCCATAAGATAGATGCAAATAAAGACATCACTTATAGCAATATTCAACTTGGGACTATTACATCAGCCAATGCTTTCAATTCCTTAAAAATAAATCTGTTCTATAAAAATTTCAATACAGCCATCATTCTTGACAATCGTTTGGCAGAAATCTACAAGATTGATTTTAATACGGTTGAACCTTATAAAAATGTGTCGCATATTTCAACTGGTTCTGATAATACACTTTGGATTTTCAATACAGATTTGCAGCAACTAGAGTTGTTTGATTATAAAGCAGGGAAAACACGCGCCACGACGATGCCTGTTCAATCCAATGTGATCGATATTGTGAGCAATTACAACTTTTGTTGGCTGTTGACCGAACACTTTTTATATAAGTATAATTATTTCGGCAGTCTAGTAAGCAAAATAGAAAATATTGGTTTTACGTCTATTGCGGAAGATAATGGGAATTTGGTAGTAAAAAAGGAAGAAAATTTGCTTTATTTTCCGAAAGATTTTGAATCATCTTTTCCAATTCCACTCAACGAATTGTTAATAAATCAGTTTTTGGTAACCAATGAAACCTTGTATATTTACGATTCGAAAAAACTACATCAATACCAACTAAAAATCAAGTAATTTATGCACGTTGCAATCGCAGGAAACATTGGAGCTGGAAAGACTACTTTGACCAAATTATTGGCCAAACACTACAAATGGGAACCGCAATTGGAAGACGTTGTTGATAATCCATATCTCGATGATTTTTACAATCAGATGGAACGGTGGAGTTTTAATCTTCAGGTTTACTTTTTAAACAGTCGCTTTCGTCAGGTGTTACAAATTCGTCAAAGCGGAAAGGAAATCATTCAAGACAGAACCATTTATGAAGATGCACACATATTTGCACCCAATCTTCATGCGATGGGCTTGATGACGAATCGCGATTTTGAAAATTACCGTTCGCTTTTTGATCTGATGGAATCCTTGGTCAAGGGACCGGATTTGTTGATTTATCTACGGAGTTCTATTCCGAATTTAGTGAGTCAAATACATAAACGTGGTCGCGATTATGAAAACTCTATCAGCATTGATTATTTAAGCCGTCTGAACGAACGTTACGAAGCTTGGATTCATGGATACGACAAGGGCAATTTGCTGATTATCGATGTCGATAATATCGATTTTGTGAGCAATCCAGAGGATTTGGGGTTTGTCATTAACAAGATTGATGCAGAAATCAACGGATTGTTTTAATACCTTATCATTTTCCTAACATTTTTTTATTTTGAATTGAGTATTTTGCTTACAAATTAATTTATGGCATCTCTATACAATAACAAATACTACCATCGCGATTTATCGTGGCTACGTTTTAACCATCGCGTGCTGCAAGAAGTCGCAGACACACGTAATCCTTTATATGAACGCATCAAGTTTATGGCGATTTTTTCTTCCAACTTGGATGAATTTTTCCGTGTACGTGTATCCGATATTCGACAGATAAAAGATTTAGGTCTCGACAAACCCCTACGAAAAAAACTGATTACCAAACCTAATTCGGTTTTAAAAGAACTTAAGGTGCAGGTTGATTTGTTGCAAAAGGAATTTGGCGATATTTTTCAAAACCAAATCATTCCAGATTTAAAAGATGAAAAAATTCACCTCATTAAATACAAAGATTTTACGAAAGAGCAGAAGAAGGTTGCAGAAGAATATTTCGAAGAAAAACTAAAGGATAAGATCGATTTGGATGCTTCTTATTTTACAACGAAAGATTCGGTTTTCGTTGAGAACGAAGCATCTTACATTGCAACATGCATGTCCAAAACGAAGTTTCAAGTCGTCCAGATTCCAAAGGATGAACCTCGATTTTTTGTGTTTCCTTCTAAAAACGATACGTTTTATATCACTTTCATTGACGATATCATTAAATATAATTTGTACAGAATACAAGCTGATTTGAATCTGTCGTATTATGCCATCAAAATATCGCGTGATGCAGAGTTGTATATAGAAGATGAATTTTCGGGCAATCTGATGGAAAAAATTAAGGAATCACTCCCAAAACGCGCCACTGGTCAAGCGACCAGAGTTTTGATTGATGAGCGCATGCCACAAGAATTTCAGGAGGTTCTAAAAAAGGCCTTGGACATAACACACGCAGATATTGTTCTTGGTGGTACCTATCATAATTTCAAGGACTTCTTTAAATTTCCCAATCCGACTAAAAAAGATTTGCATTTCGAAGAATTGCCTCCTTTGGAGCATCCAGTGTTGACCAATTTTGAGTCTATGTTCACGGCTATCGACACGAAAGATCAATTGATGCACTTTCCGTATCAAGGGTTCGAACCGGTTATAAGATTGGTTGAAGAAGCTGCAGTAGACCCAACAGTGAAGGTCATTAAAATGACGATGTATCGTTTAGCTGAAGAATCGAGATTGAATTCCGCCATTGCGAAAGCTGCAAAAAACGGAAAAAAAGTAGTTGTTTTTATCGAAGTGAAGGCACGTTTTGATGAGCAAAACAACCTCAAATGGGGTGAGATTTTCAAGGAAAATGGTGCGCAAGTGTTATATAGTTATCCTGGCATTAAAGTACATTCCAAAATTCTTTATATCGAACGTGAAGTAGAGAGCGAAACGAAACGCTATTGCTACATTGGTACGGGTAATTTCAATGAAAAAACGGCTACTTTGTACACCGATTTTGGATTGATGACCAACAATAAAAAAATTACTCAAGAACTTAATAAAATATTTTTGGTTCTGGAAGGTATTTTTATCGTTCCAAAGGCGAAAAAACTATTGGTATCACCATTTACCATGCGTTATAAATTTGTGAGTTTAGTTGAGAATGAAATATTGATGGCGCAAGCTGGTAAACAGGCGTCTATCATATTAAAAATGAATAGCCTTCAGGATAAAAACATGATCAAATTGTTGTATGAAGCGAGCCAGAAAGGCGTACACATTCGCTTGTTGGTTCGTGGCATGTGTAGTTTGGTGCCTGGCATTAAAGGTCAAAGTGAAAACATTTATGTGACCAGTATTTTAGATCGTTTCCTAGAACATGGTCGTGTTTATATTTTTGGCAATGGAGGCGACGAAAAAATGTATATTGGCTCGGCGGACTGGATGACTCGAAATTTGAGCCATCGCATTGAAGTGGTTACACCAGTACTTGACCCAGATAACTTTAAAATCATTCGAGATGTTATTGATATTCAATTGTCAGATAATGTAAAAGCACGAATCATTGATGCTAAACAGAAAAACGCATATGTCAAAAATGAGAAATCAGAAGTGCGTTCGCAATATGCGACTTATGAGTATTTTAAAAACTTGAAATGATAGTTAAAATCATTTCATTTGAAAGCAGGCTATAATCTCAACTTATAGCCCAAAGTAAAATCTGTAGAAAAATTTTCTGGACTATCCAAAAGCAATGCATATAGTTGATTGTAACCAATTGTTATAAAGCTACATTCTGATACTCTAATGTCTGCTCCAAGACCTAAAATAAATGGCACATCAAACGAAGTGTCCGAAACTTCCTGTACAGTCACAACGCCTCCAGTTCCTGCTATTGGCACCATAGATTTAGAAAAATTGATAGTAGCTCCTTTAACATCAGCAAATAGATTGAATCCTCTGATTTTTACAAATCTGAAGCGATATCCTAAAGATAATTCTGTTGTTGAATACGGCATTTTTTCTTCATCATCAAGAACATGTCTCATTTGAAAAAAACCAGAATGGCGTGGAGTTTCAATCCCTTCGGCAACCTCAAGTTCTGCACCGAAAACAGGTGTCTTCACGTTGTCCGGGTTACCAACAAATGGACTGTTGGTTATGCCACCAAAAACAGATAATCGTAATTGTGCCTTGCTTTTTGAATGTGTGGACTGAAAAGTAGAATCTTGAGTTTTATTATAATCTTCAATGAACGTTATCAAACTTGGCAAGGTTAAATTTACTTTATCCGCAGACATTCCAGAAGTCGCATTTTCAAGAGTGGTTTTATATTCGGCTTGATACCGATCTTTGCCGTCTCTTGTGTTCAAAAGTTCTGTGATTGTATTGTCAGAGGTTTTTATGAAATAGCGATATTCATTATCAATGATATCCCATAACAAATCCAATTTCCCTTCAACTTCAGTCTTCAACTGAAGCGTTTCGCCTCCAACGGTGTATGTTTCTTGTGCGATTATTGAATTGTAACTCAACAACACACACAGAATTAATAATAATTTTTTCATAGTAAAAGCAATTTTAACAGGTAAATCTAACGAAAATAAATGACTCTATCACTATTTGATATAGTCGCGCCCTTTCCATTTGTAACCTCTAAAGATGGAAGCAAAAACCACAGTTACCGTGAAAAAAGGATAGAGAAAAAATGCAAAAAAATAGGTTTTCATTGCCTCTTTTTGATTCATAAAACTCGCCGTTTTGAAAATCAATAGAAAATCGATTCCAAATTTGATCACTAATACGTAAAGCAGTGTGTTGAATTTTAAAATTCCTGTCAGTCCCAGTAAGGCGAAAATAAGTAGTCCACCATTCATCAAAAACACAATGATGCCTACTGATTTTCCAAAGAAATTTCGATACGAACCAGTCTTTGCGGCCCAACGCACACGTTGCGACATGAGTGCGTCAAAACTCGGTTGAGGTAATGTAGTGACAATTGCTTGCTCACATTTTAGGTATTTTACTTTGTTAGGATGCGCTTTTAAAACTTTTTCAAGCATAAAAATATCGTCGCCACTCCCAACATTTGTATTGCCATCAAAACCATTAACCTCTTCAAATAGTTGTTTGGTGTAAGCTAAATTGGCTCCATTGCACAAAAACGGTTTGTCAATGCCAAAACCTCCAATGGTCGAACCTTGTAAACTCAACATATCCAAAAGTTGAAAACGGCTTAAAAATGTATCAATCTTTGAATAGGTGACAGGAGCCACAATAAATTCTGGCTGTTGTAATTGTATAAATTCGTCTAAACTATCGAGCCAAAATTGGGGAAGCACACAATCGGCATCTGTTGTGACAATCCAGTCATGTTTGACTTGCGAAACGGCTAGAGTGATCGCATCTTTTTTTGGTGATTTTGAGGTTCTTTCGTTTTTAATAATCGAGATGTTATTTTTAATATTAAGATTTGACCAGAAAGTATCGAGAACTTTAACCGAATCATCTTCAGATTCATCATCGACAAAAATGATTTCAAATAGCTCTTTTGGATAGTTTAACTTTGAAACGGATTCTAACAGTGCAGGCAAATTCCTCTTTTCATTCCGAAAAGGGATGATGACTGAAAATTTTGTTTTTGGTTTCAAATCCTTTAAGGTGAATGTATTGACCTTATCAAAACCATAAATAAAGCTGGCGATTAGAAGGAGGTAAATAAGAGTAATAATAATGGCAATTAAGGTCATAGGGAATTTTCAACTTTTGGAAGGTTAAAATTAAGCACATAATAGCTGCCAAACACACTTGGGACCACAAAATTAAGCAACCACATTAAGGTCACGATGCATAAAACGGTCAAATCGTTAACGCCAACCATAGAAAATAGATAGACAGCAACACTTCCTTTCACAATCACATCAAAAATGAATATGGAAGGAATTATAGAGGACAGCAAATACATCGTACTAATCACAGTCATAGCTTCTAAATAATTTAGGTCAACACCAAAAATCTGAAGCAAATGATAAAACTGAAAGGAAAAAATCAGGTATCGAATTACTGAAAAAATAGATGCCTTTAATTTGATGTCGGTCGAAATTCCTTTTATAAAACTTTGAATTTTATCTAATGAAAAGCCCTTGATTTGAAATTGAATTTTTTTCAAATAATAAAAAACTGCAAGAAGAATTATGGTAAGTGCTAAAATAGAAAGGCAAAGTTTCACGAGCTCACTGTCCAAAGAGTAGTTAAGCGCAAAAAAGAAAAATCCAACATATCCAAAAAATAATGTGGTTGTCATCTGCGTCATATTGCCAATTAGGTTGAGCAGCATGATTTTCTTGCGCATTGGTTTTTGATAATACAGGGCTTTTGCGCCATATTCGCCAATTCTGTTTGGCGTCAGCAGTGAAGCAGTCAATGCTCCAAGACTTTGTTCGGAGGCATTTTTGAAGGAAATGGAAATCATGGAACCGACCAAAGCTTTCCATTTCAAAACTTCAAAAAACCAGTTAAAAATGGTCAAAAGCAGAAGAAATAGGACGTTTTTAGTCGAAAACACATCATTTTGATGCAAATACATCCAAAAACGCTTAAACTCTAATTCTGTATTGGTCATCAACTTATGATAGATAAAATAAAATGCACCAACTACGATGCTTAATTTAATCAGCACAACAAAGAATTGTTTAGTTTTGTATGGCAAGCTTACGATCATTGCCACAAATTAAATCAATTATAATTAGATACCTATGTCTGCAAAAAAATATATCCTATCGGCGCTGCTGTTTGGTTTTAGTTTTGTATTGACCTCACAAAATGCGAAAAGCGTCATAAAAGCGCAGGTTGCAATTGGGGTTAATAGTCCATCTCAAAGTGGCTTTGTGACTCCTTTTGAAGCCAAACCCATCAACTTTCCAACGGTGAATTTGGGTGTTCAATACATGTTCAAAGAACAAATGGGAGCGAAGTTTGATTTTGGTTTTAATCGTTTTTCAAATTCTGACGATTCTCCAGAGTTCAAAAACAACTATACAAGATTGAATATTCAGTTTGTGTATGATGCAACGCCCTTAAATTTTTTGCCGCCACGTGTTGGTCTTGTTGGACATGTTGGGCCGGGTTATACCTTTTTAAAACCTTTAGGAAATTACTCCAATAATAACCTTTCATTTCTAAATCTAATGGGAGGAATTGAGATTCATTACGGCTTATCAGATACGATGTCAGTCTTCACAGATATTTCATACATCTACGGACTTGGAAAGGATTTTGATCCGGTTACGGATGGTTTAGGTTCATTCAATGGCGATTTGGCAACGATCACATTTGGTGTATCCTTCTCCTTGAGCGGCTGTTATTACTGCGATTAATGGCAACAGAAAAAATCATATTAGGTATTGACCCTGGAACAACTATTATGGGATTTGGTCTCATCAAAGTGGTCGGGAAATCGATGCAATTTTTACAGCTCAATGAGTTGGATTTAAAAAAATATGATGATCATTATCTCAAATTGAAACTCATTTTCGAGCGTACCATCGAATTAATCGATACGCATCATCCAGACGAAATAGCAATCGAAGCACCTTTCTTTGGAAAAAATGTCCAAAGTATGTTGAAACTCGGTCGCGCACAAGGCGTCGCCATGGCAGCAGGTTTGAGCAGAGAAATTCCAATTACAGAATATTCCCCAAAAAAAATAAAGATGGCAATAACGGGAAATGGTAATGCCAGCAAAGAGCAAGTTGCCAAAATGCTACAAAGTTTGTTAGGACTAAAGACCTTGCCAAAAAATCTCGATGCAACGGATGGTTTGGCAGCTGCCGTCTGTCATTTTTATAACGAAGGACGAATTGAAATTGGAAAGAGTTATTCAGGTTGGGCGGCTTTTGTGAAGCAGAACGAAGATCGGGTTAAGAAATAAGTATTTGGTTGCAGTCACAGTTAATGGTCGATGACGCGTAAACTTGAAGACAACTTTATTAAACTTAAAATTTATGGGTGCAACATTACGAAATAGCTTTTTTTTACTTTCGTAAATCGTAAATCGTAAATCGTAAATCGTAAATCTGAAAACTGTCACTGAATATTGAGAACTAAATGAGCGGCATCTACCTCCACATCCCATTTTGCAAACAAGCGTGTCACTACTGCGACTTTCATTTCTCTACCTCCTTAAAGAAGAAAGAAGAATTGGTCAATGCATTGGTTAAGGAATTGGAACTCCGTAAAGACGAATTCAAAAATCTACCAGTCGAAACCATTTATTTTGGAGGTGGCACACCAAGTTTATTGACGATTGAGGAATTACGATTATTAATTTCGGAAGTCTACAAGCATTATCAAGTTGTTGAAAGCCCAGAAATCACTATTGAAGCCAACCCAGACGATTTGGTGTCGGTACGAGCGCAATCGAGAACTGTTTTTGAAGATTACCTAAAAATCGGCATTAACCGTCTTTCCATAGGTATCCAATCCTTTTTTGAAGAAGATTTAAAACTGATGAATCGAGCGCACAATGCAGAAGAAGCAAAAATCTGTTTGCAAGAAGCGATCAAACACTTCGATAATATTTCCCTCGATTTAATCTACGGAATTCCAGGATTAACCAACCAACGTTGGATTGAAAACATCGAAATCGCTTTATCCTTCAACATTCCACATATTTCAAGCTATGCGTTGACGGTTGAACCAAAAACAGCTTTGGACATCTTCATTAAAAAAGGCATTATCAAAAACGTAGATGATGATTTGGCACAAAAACAATTTCATATTTTGATTGAAAAATTGGAAGCTGCAGGATTCATCCATTACGAACTTTCCAATTTCGGAAAACCCGATTATTTTAGCAAAAATAATTCGGCCTATTGGCAAGGCAAACCCTATTTAGGAATCGGTCCTTCGGCACATTCCTTTAACGGAACAGAACGTGGCTGGAACATTAGGAACAATTCAAAATACATTCAATCTTTAGAAGAAAACATAGTTGCTATTGAAACCGAAACCTTGTCCACAACCGATAAATACAACGAATATGTGATGACTGGATTAAGAACCATTTGGGGCGTTTCTTTGGACAAAGTCGAGACTGATTTTGGAAAGAACTACAAAAAGTATCTTTTGGAACAATCTCAAAAACATATGAATGCACATTTGTTGTATCTTGATGACGGCAAATTGCTCGTCACTAAAAAAGGTAAATTTTTAAGTGATGGAATCGCTTCAGACCTCTTTAAATTGAACCTATCATGATAGCAACAATTCAACATCAGACAAAACAATTCAAAGTTGATTTCTCAAAACCGCTCGATATTTCCATTCCCTTGCGTGCTTCCAAAGACAATGTGAACGCGTGGTATATTGGCGAACCCAAAATCGAGCCTGTCAAAAATGGCGATTGGGTGGGTAGCATCAAAGAAGGTGCAGCAGTCAATTTTAATAACATTAAATTCAATCCGCATGCACACGGCACACATACTGAATGTATTGGGCACATAACGGAAGAATTTCATTCCATCAACGAAAATTTAAAACAGTTTTTCTTTACTGCGGAAGTGATTTCGGTTGCCCCAGAAAAATACATGAAGGACACCGTCGTTTCCAAAAAACAATTGGAAATCCTGTTGAAAGATAAAACACCCGAAGCTTTGGTAATTCGAACGCTTCCAAATATGAAGGAGAAAAAAAGCAGACACTATTCAGAAACCAATTGGACCTATTTACTGGAAGAAGCAATGGTTTTCGTCAAAGAAAAAGGCATTAAACATCTGCTTATTGATTTGCCAAGCGTCGATAGAGAGCATGATGGTGGAAAATTGTCATCTCACAAAGCATTTTGGAATTTTAATGGCGAACGGCGGATGGATTGCACGATTACCGAATTCATTTACGTGCCAAATAAAGTGAAAGATGGAACTTATGTATTGAATCTTCAAATAGCTGCTTTTGAAAACGATGCGACGCCTAGTAAACCTGTTTTGTATAGAATTTTAGATTAACATTCATTAAATATCTAAAAGCAAGAGTTTTACCTCTTCATGTTGAAAATTGTTTTAATTTTAGAGCAACCTAACCAGCCTCATGAAGCGCAATCTTTGCCTTTCTATTTTTATTTTTTCCTCTTTATTTGGATACTCACAAAGTATTTACCATAAGGATGCCTCGACGATTCTTGCAGATTCGCTGCACAACGAAGGTTTTTATAAAAAGGCTATAGCCATAAGAAAACAAGCTATAAAATCTCAAAATAAGGCTTCGAAAGAGTATCAATCTTATCTTCAATCAAAATATTACCACACAAAATCTGCTGATTACGAGTACAAGAGCTATAACTACCACGATCCTGACAAGGTAATTAGTAAAAAAAGTCGAGAACAATTTTTAGATAGCGCCTTGCAGTCTGCCGTAAAAGCACGCGATTTGTATCTAAATACAAGGAATCCCGACCGAATATTTCAATACCAAATCCAAAATCGAATTTATCATCAAACAGCCTATTTGGGTAATTGGAAACACGCGTTTGAGCAAGCACAATTGGGTTATAAGATTTTAAAAGATACGCTGTCAGAAAGTGATAAAACTTTTGTGGACCTGATTTATGATATTGGTTTTATTTATAGCAAAATTGGTGATTATTCTAAAGCGGTTGACAACTATCAAATGTCTCTGGATTTATATAAAAATATCCTAGGGGAAAACCACACAGATGTTGCCCAAGCCTATAATAACATTGCAGTTGAATACAGAAGTTTAGGTTTGCGAAAGAAAGAATTGGAGTCTCTTTTGAAAGCAAAATCTATTTGGGAGCAGCTGAATCAAGAAAATGATAAACAATTTCTTTACAGGTGTTACGGTAATTTATTCTATTGGTATTCTTATTATGGCGATTTTGAGAATGCGGAAGCGTACATTTTAAAAAAGAAAAATTTACGAGAAAGTAAATTAGCCATTCAAGGCAACGGGTTCTTGAGAAATAAAGAAGAGATCTATGAAGATAAACTTTCAGAATGGTATGACTTAATGTTGCACTACTCAAGAAAGAAGGATACTGTAAATACTTTTTTTTATGCAGACACAATTCTTAAAACAATTAATCCCGATAGGCCGTTACTCAATTTTGAAGTGAATAAATTATGTTCAACCTTGAAGTTTAGAGCCAGTCTACTTAAAGAAAAGAATAAAAAGACCGCTCTAAAATTATTGGATAAGGCCATTGAGATTCAACAAAATCATAAAGAGAAATACTACACCGAAGCATTCCCTTTTCAATTAGATAAAATTGAATTGATGCTGGAATTTCAAAAGCCCATAGAAGCAGATAAACTATTGGTTGCTTTAAGAACATCCAGTGCACAACAAGAAATTTCAAATCGCTTCCAATTTAATATTCTTCAAGCTAAAACCGCACAATCTCTAAAGAAGACAAAAGAAGCTAAAGACTATTTTGATACTGCATTTTCGCTTTTAAATAATTCTGATTTAGAGTTGGAAAAAGTGACTATCGACAATTTAAAACCGCTAATTTCTTTTGAGACCATTAGTGGCTTTTTAGATATGGGCGATTTTTATATGGAATGTTCCACCAAAGAAGATTCACGACCAAATTTAAAAATGGCTGCAAACCGCTATTTATTGGCTTCTAAAATATATAACCAATTGTATTTGGGACAACGTTATAATGACCGGTTGTTTACAATTTATAATGCAATTAATGAACGATTGTTAACTGTTGCTTTGAGCACGTCTAACAATGAAAATTTATTATCTGAAATTATTAATTCGATTGAAAACAATGGATCTAAGCTGACATGGTCAAAATTTATATTTAATAACCAACGTCAGCAACTTAACATTCCAGAACATCTTATTAATGAAGAAGAAAGCACGAAGGCGCAACTCAATTTTTATCAGAATGCATTAATGGATTATAAAGGGAATTCTGAAGATAAAATAACACTTTGGAAAGATAAAATCTATGGATTGAAAACGGATTTATTCAAGATTCAAGATTCCATAAAGCTTCAAAACAGTGCATATTACCAATTAAACATCAAAGATTTCGACGTCTCCAATCTGCAAAAATCCCTAGATAAGGATGAGGTCATTTTAAAATACCTGATGACGGATGACAAATTATATTCTATAGTAATATCAAAAGATAAAATTTCATTGTTGCCTTCAAAAGACAAAGCCGAAATGTTACGTGTTTTGAAAGGTTGTATCTACAGCTTAAAGCATAGAACATCAAATTACCAAACGTCATTTAAGGAGCTGCGAACGTTACTTTTCGATACAGACGATGTGGATTATAATAAAATGACCATTATTCCAGATGGAGCTTTAAATTATTTCCCGTTTGAAGTCCTTATTATGGACAAAAAAATGCCTTTGATAAGTTACTCACCTTCCTTATTGCTTTTTCAGGAACAAAACGTGTCGACATCAAGTATTGACAAACTTAATGTTGGCGCATTTTCTGCGGCAAACACTAATTCCAAATTGCCAAAAGCGTCCGAAGAAATAAAATCCATACTTAAAATTTTCAAAGGTATGGATTACTTAAACGCGACAAAATCCAACTTTATGGAACATGCCAATGACTATAACGTGCTGCATTTGGCAATGCATTCCAACATTGACCAGACACATCCAGAATTTTCATCACTTAATTTTTATGGTGAAAGTGATAATAAACTATTCATTTCCGAATTGTACAACGAAACACTAAATGCTAAAATGGCTGTGTTGAGTGCCTGCGATACTGGCAACGGATTTTATGAAAATGGAGAAGGCGTGATTAGTTTGTCACGAGCTTTCAATTATGCAGGAATCCCAAGTACAGTGATGAGTCTGTGGAAAGTGGATGATGAAGCGACTGCGAAAATCATGACCTATTTTTACGAACACCTCAATCAAGGTGAATCAAAGGATGAAGCTTTGAAAAACGCAAAATTAGACTATCTAAAAAATACCGACGACGACCTTTTAAAGCATCCTTATTATTGGTCAGGATTTGTCTTGACAGGAAATACAGATGCGCTCGTGGAATCGCACAACTATTGGTATTTTCTTTTGATATTGCCTTTTCTTGGCTTGATTTTTTTTAGAAAACGTCTATCCCATCTTTTTGAGAAGTGAAGTAGCTTCTTCCTTTTTAAAAGTTTCGTCAGACTTCAACAAAGTCTTTAATTGCAGCTTTGCGGTTTTTGAGTCTTTTATTTTTAAATACGCCAATGCCAAATACCAATGGGAACGATTGGTTAACATATCTGAATACTGAAGATGTTCTTCAAATTTTTCAATAGCTTCATTGGTCTTTCCTAACGCCAAAAGCGCATTGCCTTCATAAAATAATAACTCTGAATTTTTAGTGGTTGCATAAATAGTTTCGAAAAGTGGAATTGCTTTTTGGTAATTACCATCACTATAAGCCATAAAAGCATCATTCAGTAGATTTTCGTCCGCATCGGAACGGACAATTGGGGCGCTCACGTTTTTTGAGGGCTCAAAATAGGTAGCGTATAAGTTGTCTTTATTGATATCGCCATTCATAAAAAAGTTGACGGTCAAGGCGATTAAAAATAGCGCTGCAATCGCTGTCAAAGGTTTTAACCATTTGCCAAATCCGCTTTTCTTTTCTTCTGGAAATTCAGATTCAAATCCTGCCAATTGTTTTTTGAAGTGTGCATCATCTTCTGCTTCTGAAACGCATTGAACATTGTTGAGAAAATCAACTTCTTTTTTAAATTCGAAATCAGTTGTGTAAAGTCTATCAAACTCAATACGTTCATTTTCAGACAAGTGTTTAGAAAAATACTTTTCTATAAGTGCTTCGTTAATCATAATTGTGGAGGTTTTTTAATGAGGTCTTTCAGTGTTTTCAAGCAGCGCGATTTTTGACTTCGCACTACAGCTTCACTTTCGTAACCTTCTAAAGTTGCTATTTCTTCATTGGTTAGTCCTCTATAAAAGCTCAATGTTAACATTTGCTGGCAACTTTTTCCCAATTGTTGAAAATATGTTCTCAAGAGTGCTTGTTCCTCGGTCATTATATTTTGCTGGTCAAAAACAATTTCGTCATAATCGTCCTCCTGCTTGTGAAGTGCAGCGTCATAGTTTTGCTTGGAGGCGTAATCTTTTAGTTTGTTGTAGATTAAATGTTTCCCAATTCCGAAAAAATAGGTTTTAAAGCTACTGTTGACTTCATATAATTTTCCAGAAATAGCATGTTTCCTAATGGAGATAAAGGCTTCTTGATAGATGTCTGCACAATCGATTTCAGCAATGTTATATTTTTTTAAGAACCCAAAAAATTCTTCCCGATACAGTCCGTAAAGGTGTTTGATTCGTTTATTGTCGTCATGCTTGAGTGCATCCACGTGCTCATATTCCATAGAAATTTGGGAAATTTTTTTAAGGCGATGTTAACATTGCAATTTTTTCTTTCACTAAAGATAAATCATTCTAAATCAATTCAAAATGAAAACCCAAAAATGTCAGATTTTTATGGCGATATTCTTTTCGTTATTCTTTATTCCAGCGTCACAAGCTCAATTCTACAAGAAACTAAAAAAGCGGGTTGAACAAAAAGTTGAGAACGCTGTTATTGAAAAAGCTGCCAATAAGGCATCAGAAAAAGCAACTAAATCCATGGACAAGGCATTCGAAACAAATCCTTTCGGTGGTGGTGCTGGCACTGAAAAGGCTGACCCATCCTTGGTGGCTAATTCCTACGATTTCACTTGGAGATATTCACTCAAAATGAGTACCAAAGATGGAGATATGGTATTCGATTACTATCTCAAACCCGACGCACCTTATTTTGGATTTACGTCTGCAACCATGGAAAACATGTACAATGTGATGGATACTGACAAAAATATCATGGTGATGTTTATGAAATCAGAAGGCAATAATATTGGAATGGTGACTCAAATGCCAAATGATTTGGATTTGGAGGATGCCAATGATGAATCAAAAAAGTTCAAATTTGAAACACTTCCCGATAAAACAATCAACAATTATCACTGTAAAGGTGTAAAAGCGACTAGTGAAGAGCACGAAATGGTCATGTATTTTACTAACGAAACAGAAGTGAGTTTTGATGATGTCTTTAAAAATAGTAAGACAAAAATCCCTGTGCAGTTGAAGGATTATTTCAATCCTGATGATAAAGTATTGATGATTTCCATGGACATGAAAGATTTAAAAAATGAAAAGAAAAGTACAAAAATGGAATGCGTTGGACTCGAAAAAGTCCAAAAATCAATCAAGAAATCGGACTATAAGTTTATGTAAAAAATTAATCCATTTCAACTAACAATTAAAAATCAACACTATGAAAAAAATATTACTATTCATCACATTTATCAGCTTTTCATTTATCGGGTTTTCACAAACCACATATACTGTAAATAGCCCAGCCGACTTACCAGATATTAACATTAACGACAATGTTTGTATCGATGCGAGCGGCAATTGTACGCTGCGTGCAGCCATTCAAAACGCGAATAAGACCGCGAATAAAGATATAATTGAATTTGATATTTTAGGCAATGCACCCTTTACCATTGTGGTGACAGATGTCATGCAACCTATTGAACAACCTATCATTATAGATGGTAGAACACAATTGAATTATATCAACTCGCCAATCATAGAAATAGATGGTAGTAATTTACCAGTGGGTAAAAACGGTTTGCAATTAATAGGCAGTTCTACAGGAAGTGAAATTTATGGATTGAGTATTGGTGGCTTCAAACGATTGGAAGTCACTCCATTTACGTTTGGTTTTGGTATTTTGGCAAACACAGGTAATCATATCATTCAATCTAACTATATCGGATTAAAACCCGACGGAACGACTATCAATTCCAATACAGGAACTGGAATATTATTTAATAATACGGGAGGTAATTTCGTAGGAGGAGCGTCTCCAAATCAAGGCAATGTCATTTCAGGCAATGGTTCCGGTCTTTTATTTGAAGGCACTGTAACTAACTCGTCCGCGACAAATAATACTGTTCAGGGAAATCTTATTGGTACCGACGCCACAGGAACTTTAAATAAAGGAAACCGGTTTAATTTGACATTTATAGATGCTCCCAACAATGTTGTGGGAGGAAGTTCGACAGGCGCACGCAATATTATTTCTGGAGCTAATTCTTCAGTAGACACTTCCGTGGGAACTGGAATTGCCATCACAGGCAATGAATCTTATGGTAATGCAATCATCGGTAATTATATTGGGACAGATATTACGGGAACGCAATCCATATCAAATGTCAGAGGTGGCATTTTAATGTTATTTGGCGCAAATAATAATGATATAGGGACAGATATCGCTGGTGAAGGTAATGTAATATCGGGAAATGGACAATATGGAGTATATCTGCAAGGTGATGCGGAGAGACCCGTCGTTTCCAATAGCATCAAAGGAAATTATATTGGCGTCGATGCCACTGGAACGATGTCATTATCAAATTCGGCAGGTGTCGCAATGTTTTTTGGAGTCAACAATAACAATACTATTGGCGGCACAACGCCTAATTCTAAAAATGTGATTTCGGGAAACTCGGCAATAGGAATTGGTATTCTAAATGGAATTAATAATCAGATTATCGGCAATTATATTGGTACAAATGCTTCAGGCACGTCCGCAGTCGCTAATAATTTTGGCATTTTTATAGATGGTGGTGATAATATAGTTGGTGGACAGGGATCTGCTTCAAGAAATATCATTTCAGGGAATAGTACAGGGTTAGAAATAGGACATAACGCCACCATTGGAACTGTGGTCAAAGGGAATTATATCGGTTTGAATGCGTTAGGAACTGCAGCAATACCAAATGCGACAGGCATCTCATTGTTATCTACTTCTACCAACAGTATTATTGGAGGCATAAATGCTTTGGATAGAAATATCATTTCTGGGAACAGTAGTTTTGGGATAAGTGTTGGCGGCTCTTCACACAACATCAAAAATAATTATATAGGACTAAATCCAGCCGGAACTTCCGCAGTACCAAATACTATTGGAATTTCATTTATTTCGACCGCAACAAATAATACGATTGGAGGCGCAACGGCTTCGGACAGAAATATCATTTCAGGAAACAGCAACATTGGGATAGATGTTTCGGGTACTTCACACACTATTCAAAATAATTATATCGGATTGAATCCTGGCGGAACTTCAGTCATCAAAAATAATAATATTGGAATGAGACTTGCGGGAACCTTAACAAATACACAGGTTTCAGAAAACACAATTTCGGGAAATGGCACCACTTCATCTTCAGCACGAAATGTAGATTTTACTTCGGCAAACGGCGCACAATTTTTCAGTAATAAGGTCGGAACATTGGCAAATGGCAATACAGGAGTCGTTAATGTTGGTGTAGGTATAACTTTAAATAATTCCAATAATAATCGCATTGGAGGCGATACTGAACTTGAAGGAAATATCATCGGCAATCATAATTTGAATGCCATAACAGTGGTTTTTAGCTGTAGTAATAATGAATTTAAAAATAACAAGATAGGAATTGGTTTAGATGGATTAAGTCAGTTACCAAATGGTGGTGTCGGTATTGCAATCACTGGTACAAATACTGGCAATTCGATTGTAAGAAATACAATCTACAACAATCAAAAAGGTGTGGAACTGAATCCTGCATTGGGCATTCCAACAAGAGTGACAATTTCAGAAAACAGTATGTACAATAATACTGCCATAGGAATTGATTTGGTCGGCACAACTGCAAATGATGCTGACGATGCAGATACAGGTGTCAATAATCTTCAAAATACACCCGAAATCACTACGGTAAATCGATTGGCAGGAACTGCTATGGAAATTACATATTCGGTTCCAAGTTCCATCGCAAACTCGGCCTATCCATTGACCATTGAATTTTTTGGAGCTTTCAGTGGACAAGGGAAAAATTTTATAGAGTCTGATATTTATACAGCTGTCGGAACTAAAACTGTCACGATTAATCTCCCAACCGGTTTTGATCCCATTGATTTTGTAAACGTTGTGGCAACTGCAACAGATGCAAACGGCAACACCTCGGAATTTGGAATTCAAAGAGATGTCACATTGTCCGTTTTGCAGAATGAAATTATAGGTTTTAAAGTGTATCCAAACCCAGTCTCCAATATGTTATTTATTAAATCTTCTATTTCAGAAAATTACAATTTAGAAGTGATGAATGCATTAGGGCAAATCGTTTCAACTAAAAGAGGCGATGCATCTTCAACATCATTGGACGTCTCAAATCTATCGAAAGGATTCTACTTTTTAAATATTGATTCCGAAAATGGAAATTCACAAACCATAAAATTCATTAAAAACTAAAGAAATAGAGATGAAAGCGTATTATATAATAGTGGTTTTCGCTTTGGTTCTGATGACTTGTCAATCGGATAAGAAAGAAGACATTAGTTTGAAAGCTGTTGTAGAAAAAGAAACAACGACTCAAGAAAAACGTAATGCTACTCCTAACGATTTAAAGTCACAAACCACTTTAACAAAAGAGCAGTTCAATGATTTTTTTCCAAAAGAAATTGACGGTTATGAACTTGTGAATGTCTCTGTGCTTACCTCAAGCGGAATTGCCAGCGCAATGTATGTCAAGGGGAAAAATTATAACCATACCATGACTTATAGTTTAGAAGACGGAAACAGAAAAGGTTCTGCAATCATCAGAAATTTTGAAAATTCCTATAATCTAAAACCTCAAGGGCCAGCCGGAGCGGAATATCTGTATAAGGAGCGCGATGGCTACAAAACTATTGCGTTTTTACAACCACAAATTAAGCGTAATGACATTCGGTTTATTTACAATAATCGATTCCGGTTGACTTTAGAAGGAACTGCTGATGTTGAGACTTTATGGAGTTATTTTAAAGATGAAGATTTACAAAAATTAGATGTTCATTAAATCTTAAAATCCAAAAACATGAAACTATTTAAATACTCTTTAGCGATTCTGCTCTTGATTATGGGTTATTCGATTTTTGCCCAAAAATCTGAAAAACAAAAAACAAAAGACAGTCTTACAGAATGTTTAACCCTCGAAGAAATACTGAAGCAAGTCGAAGGACGCGATAAAAGACTTGATGCGAAAAATAATACATCTAATTCTGATAATGAGGTTATGTTCAGTGAAGATTACAACAGTTTACTCACTTTGGAGTTAGCATCTGGAGTCACAGGTTTTGACCCTTCGAAAGCCAGAAAAACCCACACATTGAAAGGAATGACAGGCGAAATTTTGAGATACAATTGGGAAAATGGCCGGGAAGAAATCAAAGAAAAATCGGCTTCAAATCGCAAAAGAAAACTCTCTTTAAAAACCGATATCGTCCAGATAAAATATGTGGATTTCGAAGCCGATATGGACTCTTTTTTAGATTTCATAGGTCTTGAAGACCATCCCGAATTGTCAAAAAAAAATGGCATTGGAGAAAGTGCTTATTGGAACTCAAAACAAAATCATTTAGAAGTCTATGCCAAAGGAATTTCTTTCACTCTTGAAGTGGATATTTCAGATGATGATACTTTCGATAAAGAAAAAACCATCGCCTTGGCAAAACTTATTGTAAAGGAGCGAATCAAATAGAAAATTTAAAATACTTAGATCAATGAAAAACATACTAAAAATATTTTTTGTGCTGTTGTTTGCGATATCCTGTAAAGACGCTAGTAAATCAAAGGGTTCGGAAGAAGGTGCAACGAACGAAGCAACAGATGTCAATGAAATGAACAATGGAAAGAAGGACAATCTTCTAAAGGAATTAGCCAAAAAAACACCATTGACATCCGAACAATTAAAAGCAGCATTTCCTAAAAACATCAAAGATTTACAATTGGATAAAGAGCCAGTGGTCAACGGACAAACGATTTCCGGACATTTTGGTGGTCGGAAAATCACTATGGGAATCACAGATAGTGCGGGAGATAATTATTTAAGAACGTCCTATTTTTTGGACGCTCTAAATGATGAAAACTTTGTAAATACAGCAGATACCAAACACATCAAAAAGGAACGCGACGGTGTCCAAACGTTTACCAAATACTATGTTGGCAGTCATACTGAACTAGAGTTTTTATACCAGAACAGATTCCTTGTCCATTTAGTAAGTGAAATGACTCCTGATGAACTTTGGGACGCTTTTGATATCAACGCTTTGCAATCATACAAAAACTTGAATTGATATTTTCGAGCCTAACACAAATTCAAATTTCTGGAATGATAGTGTTAGTCGTCTCAATGCCTTTTTTAATAAAGTCAGTTCGCAATTTGTATTTAGCCATTGTTTCAAAACACTGGCCAATAGTGAGTGGCACTATTATAAAGCCGCCAGAATTTGGTAGAAAATTCAGTTTGTTAGTTGAATACACGATAAATAATAACATTTACAAAGCAGTACTATTTGCTTTATAAATTCAAGTAGACCTATAAATCAACGTGCCAATGAGTTTGAAGAAAAGTATGCTTTAAACAAAAGCGTGGATATTATTTACAACCCCTTACATCCAAAACAATCCGTCTTGGAGCCTGGCAGAAAAGATGGGCTTTTACTCGGTATTATTGCTTTAACCATTGTTTTTGTTTTTGGCTGTCTGGCGGTTTTTGATCAAAATATTTTAATGCAACTTATTGGAAATTAATTATAAATCAAATTACAACAATAATAGAATTAACCTTTCTAAACTATTTAATCATGAAAACACAATTACATATTAAAATTTTCGTCTTTTCACTCTTTCTTTTTTTAGCCGATAGTACGTTCTCACAATGTTGGCAATCTGTATCGGCAGGGAAAAGACATACCATTGCACTGCATTCAAATGGATCATTATGGGCATGGGGTTCTAATACTTATGGTTTAGGAAACGGAACAACTTTTTCTGATGTTCCTACGCAAATAGGTTCTGTCACGGACTGGCTATATATTTCTGCTGGAGAATATAATAATCTTGCCATTAAGTCAGACGGTTCACTTTGGGGATGGGGTTATAATTGGTTTGGTCATTTAGGTGATGGAACAAATACTGATAAATCAACCCCAATTAGAATTGGTACAGATACAGATTGGAAATGGGTTTCAGCTGGATATCGACATACAGTGGCAATAAAAAATGATGGAACATTATGGACTTGGGGTAGCAACATATCTGGTGCTTTGGGTAATGGTGGTACAAATAATTCATTTGTACCTATAAATATCGAAACTTTAAACGATAATACAACATGGAAAATGGCCGTAGCCGGACATATTTTTACCCTAGCCATAAAACTTGATGGTACATTATGGGGATGGGGCGCTAATAGTGCGGGACAATTAGGAGATGGCACAGAAGAACAAAGATCGATTCCGATTAAAATAGGAATTGATACAAATTGGAATACAATAGTAGTAGGATATCAACACACGGTAGCATTAAAAACAGATGGGACTTTGTGGGCTTGGGGTGCTAATATTTTTGGACAGTTAGGAGATGGAACGAATGAGGATGTTAGCATACCATCCCAAATAGGGTCAGATACTGATTGGGAAAATATTGCGGTAGGAAGTCGGCATACTTTAGCAATTAAAAACGATGGTACATTGTGGGCATGGGGTCTCAACGCATCCGGTTCGCTAGGGGACAATACAACTATAGATAAAAATGTTCCTACTCAAATAGGGACCGATATTAATTGGCAATTTGTAAACGCTGGAGAACTTCAATCAAAAGCTATTAAAACAAATGGTAATTTATGGGCTTGGGGACCTAATAATTTTGGACAAACTGGTAATGGATCACCTGGTGGCAATATTACAGCCCCCGTCTCAATAAATTGTGCCACTTTAGGAACTGATGCAAAAAATCTAAAGAGAAATCAATACTCTATATTTCCTAACCCAACATCTAATATTTTAACAATAGAAAACCCTTTTTCTGGCAATATTCAATTACGCGTTATTAACCAATTAGGTCAAATGGTTGTAGAACAACAACAGATCACAGAGAGGGGTTCGTTAGATGTCACAGCACTTTCCAAAGGTCTTTATCTTTTGAGTATTACTTCTGAAGATGGGAAGAGTCAAACCATAAAATTCATTAAAAACTAAATTCATTCAATCATGAAAACTATAGTATTCATCACAATAAGTCTTTTAATATTCAATTGTGGACAATCGCAAAATCAACCAAAAATTGAGGATTATCCTTTTGGTAGTCTAGATGTCAATGTGATGGTCATACCATTTGGAATGGAACATCCCATTAAAATAGGTACCATGTCCAAATCTGGAGAGATTCAATTTGAGATTCCTAAAGTGCTTCCGAAAATTTCAAAAGAAACCGAAGAAAACTTTATGAACGATGTGACCTATACGCTCTTTGACATGTGTGATAATCGTAGCGACATGATTTCAGCAAAGGAAAACATAAAATCGTTTGATACAGGAGCCTTATCACTTTGGACGAGTGATGAGCGTTACGTCGGCGTAATTTTTACAGTATCAGATGAAAACTTGGTGCCTTGGGTTGAAGACCCAGCTTACATGGAGCCTATTTTGGCATCTTATTATGAATTGATTTATGTAGAAAAACCATTTCAGTATAAGGGGGAATGTGTTCAAACGCAAATGCTGGATGATGGCGATGCACAAACCAAATACGTCTATAATTTAAATCTACAATCTGGCTTTAACTTCATTGAATATAAAATTGAAAGTATCCATAAAACAGACCCAAATGTGATGGCATCGTTTCCAGATAAAGTTTTGATTTCGTCCGTGGAAGGGATCCCAAATTGCAAGTGGATTGGGAAGTATTTTTAGAACGCATCTAAAAATTACGTAATTTTAAATACGTTCATGCCTAAATTTGGACGTGTTTTTTTATGAATATAGAACTACTCCGAGATTATTGTCTAAAGAAAAAAGGCGTCACAGAAGATTTTCCTTTTGATGAGCACACATTGGTTTTTAAAGTACTAGGAAAAATGTTTGCGTTAGTAGGTTTAGAAAAATGGGAAAAAGGCGAAAAAGCCATCAACCTAAAATGTGATCCAGACTATGCCGAAGAATTGCGTGCCGAATATGACAGTATCAATCCAGGTTGGCACATGAGCAAAACACATTGGAACACGGTTAGCCTCAATTCCGGAGAGATATCCCCAAAATTCCTATCAGAACTTATTGACCATTCCTATGACATGGTTGTCAAAGGAATGACCAAAAAGATGCGAGAATCTCTTCAATAAAACTGTATGTTTGCAATTGAAACCAATTACCGTTTCAGAAATCGTAAATCAACAATCGTAATTCGTAAATCCTCATGAGCGTCCTACAAATGCTTCAAGATAGAAGTAACAATCAATGTGAACTTTGCACTTCCAAAGAAAATCTTTCACAATATACCATTCCACCGTCCTTAAACGAAAACGTCGCTAATGATGTATTCGTTTGCAAAACGTGTTTAGACCAGATTGAAGGCAAGGTTGAAATGGACCCAAACCATTGGCGCTGTCTCAACGACAGTATGTGGAGTGAACATATTGCAGTACAAATTATGGCGTGGAGAATGCTTCAAAGACTGCGTGGCGAAGGTTGGCCAAAAGATTTGTTGGACATGATGTATCTTGACGATGAGGCATTGGCTTTGGCAAGAGCTACTGGCGAACATGAGGATGAATCTGCTAAAATTATCCATCGCGATTTAAACGGGGTCATATTAGAAAATGGCGATTCCGTGGTTCTAATCAAAGATTTGAAAGTGAAAGGCTCCAGTATGGTTGCCAAACAAGGAACTCCCGTGAGAAACATCCGTCTAGACCATGAAAATGCCGAATATATTGAAGGAAAAGTGGATGGGCAACAAATCGTTATCATCACAAAATACGTAAAGAAAACCTAGAACTCAACATACAATAAAAGAAAAGGTTCATCAATTTGATGAACCTTTTTTTATTTCCCTACGCTAAAAACCATTAATTTTAGTACAAATTTAAACTAATGGGCATTCAGTGGAAAGGCATCATGCCAGCAGTTACAACCAAGTTCACAGATAATGACGAACTCGATTTAAAAACCTTCGAGCTGAATATCAATGCACAACTCAACGCGGGCGTTCATGGCATCGTCCTTTGTGGAACATTGGGCGAAGCCAGCACATTGTTGGATGAAGAAAAAAGAACACTCACAACCACAACCGTTGACATCGTTAAAGGGAAAGTCCCTGTCTTGATAAATATTGCAGAGCAATCCACAAAAGCAGCCATACAAGCCGCTCAAAAAGCAGAAGAAGATGGCGCAAAAGGCCTCATGATGCTGCCTCCAATGCGCTACAAATCTGGCGATAGGGAAACGGTTGCATATTTTAAAGCCGTTGCCAATAACACCTCATTGCCGATTATGGTGTACAACAATCCAATAGATTACAAAGTGGAGGTGACTCTAGATATGTTCGAAGAACTGATGGATTGCAAAAACATCGAAGCCGTCAAAGAATCCACAAGAGACACCACAAATGTCACCCGAATCAAAAATCGTTTTGGCGACCGACTCAAAATCATGACGGGCGTTGATACCATTGCATTAGAAAGTTTGCTTTTGGGCGCTGACGGCTGGATTGCAGGTTTGGTATGCGCATTTCCTGCTGAAACCGTTGCCATCTACGAACTTCAAAAAGCAGGTCGCATCCAAGAGGCCCTAGAAATTTATCGTTGGTTCATGCCTTTGTTAGAGTTAGATATTAACCCTAAATTAGTACAAAATATTAAGCTCGCCGAAGTGTACACGCAAATAGGAACCGAAAATGTTCGCGCCCCACGCTTGCCTTTACATGGAGATGAGCGCAAACGAGTGATAAAAATTATCGAAAATAGTCTCAAAAACAGACCGAATCTTCCAGATTTTAAAAATTTGTGATGGAATTTGGGTGTTCCCACGCAAAAAAGCATGGTCGCGCTCTCGGCACTCGCTTCCCGATAAAAATCGGGAGAGCTCAAACAAAGCCTCCATCGCTAACACAAAAAAAACACAAGATGATAACAGGAAAAAATCAAATAGGAAACAAACAATCTGCAAAAGGAAACAAAACATACAAAACCTTCAATCCGCAATTGAATATTGAAAACGACCATGATTTCACTGAAACCACTTCAGAAGAAATTGACGAAGCTGTAACATTGGCGTCAGAAGCATTTCAAGTATATCGAAGTATGTCTGGAGAAAAAAAAGCTGCTTTTCTAAACACTATTGCGGACGAAATTTTAGCATTAGGAGATGAACTCATAAAAACCTACTGTTCAGAATCAGGTTTGCCAGAAGGCCGCGCCATGGGAGAACGTGGACGTACCATAGGACAATTAAAATCTTTTGCCGATTTGCTTACCGAGGGCTCTTGGGTAGAAGCCACCATCGATACAGCGCAACCTGACCGTCAACCACTGCCAAAATCAGATTTAAGAAAAATGCTCATTCCAATTGGACCCATTGTGGTTTTTGGAGCCAGTAATTTCCCATTGGCTTTTTCAACGGCTGGTGGTGATACAGCTTCGGCTCTGGCTTCCGGGTGTCCTGTCATCGTAAAATCCCATCCCATGCATTCTGGAACAGGTGAATTGGTCGCATCAGCAATCATCAAAGCCGCTGAAAAAACAGGCATGCCAAATGGCATATTTTCAAATTTAAATAGTAGTGGCATCGAGGTTGGAACACAATTGGTCAAACATCCAGGTGTGAAAGCGGTTGGATTCACAGGAAGTTATAAAGGGGGCAAAGCCTTGTTCGATTTGGCTGCTAAACGTGATGAACCCATTCCGGTTTTTGCAGAAATGGGAAGTGTCAATCCTGTGGTTTTATTACCTGAAGCTTTAAATTCCAAAGGTCAGGAGTTGTCAAAAACCTATGCAGGTTCCATTATGTTGGGAACAGGACAATTCTGCACCAATCCAGGATTGCTGTTGGCAATCAAATCTGAAAGTTTGTCCAATTTCATAATAAGTCTATCCGATGAAATCCTAAAGATTGAACCTTCGTGTATGTTGCATCCAAACATTCACGAGACTTACAATCGTAATAAAGAAAATGCAATATCTCAAAATGGATTGGAAATTGCAGCAGACTATTCATCTGAAACCAAACCAAATTACGCACAACAAGTCGTCACAACTGTTGACGGGAAGACATTTTTAGAAAATCCAAGCTTACATCAAGAAGTGTTTGGGCCTTATTCCATCATTGTGCAATGTGACGATGCGAACCAATTGGAAACTATCATTTCAAAATTGGAAGGTCAATTGACGGGAACGATTATGGCTGAAGCACATGAAATTTCAAACTATCCAAAAGTCGTTTCAGCATTGCAAAATAGAGTAGGTCGTATCATATTCAATGGGGTGCCAACAGGTGTTGAGGTATGTGCATCCATGCAACACGGTGGACCATTTCCCGCATCCACCGATGGTCGATTTACATCCGTTGGCACTGGCGCTATCAAACGTTGGGTGCGGCCATTCAGCTTTCAGGATTGGCCCAATGAGTTGTTGCCTGACGAACTAAAAAATGAAAACCCATTGACTATTTTACGCTCTGTCGATAACGTTGCAACTAAAAAAAGCATATGAAATTTTCTAAATCCTTTATAGCAGTTGGTTTGTTTTTGCTATTTGGAATGGACAATTTAGTTGCTCAAAATTCCACTGTTACATTGGATAGCTTAATGCAGAACTATGAGCAACATAAAGGTTTTGATAGAGAAACGTATCCCTTGGGATTGTACACGAAAGATTATTTTAAGTCGGAAGCTGATTTTGCCCAAAAGACTTTAGAGGAATTATCCAAAATCGATACCAAAGGATTGAGCAAAACCGAGCAAATTTCGGCAGAACTTTTAGCCTTTGTTTTGCAAGACCAAATCGATTATGACACATTTGAACAGTATTTGAACCCTATTCTTTCGGATGCTGGCTTTCATAGCGATTTAACTTATAGTGTAAGACCTTTAACCAATTATTGGCAAGTGAAGGAATATCTAAAAATGTTGAATGCCATACCGGAATTCGTCAATCAAAATCTAGAGAATCTGCGTGAAGGATTGGCAAAGGGAGTGTCGCAGCCTTTGGTCATTTTCAAAGGATATGAATCGACTTATAACGACCATATCGTTAAAAATTATGAGGATAGTTTTTATTATTCACCTTTTAAAAATTTACCGAGCGATGTATCTGAAACCCAAAAAGATTCAGTTTTAAAAGCTGCCAAAATCGCCATTGAAAGGAAAGTAACACCCCAATTCAAACGTATCAAAACCTTTTTTGAAACAGAATACCTTCCAAAAACAAGAACCACTTTAGGAATTTCAGAAACTCCAAACGGAACGGAATTATATCAAAATAGAATCAATTTTTACACCACAAGTACACAATATACAGCAGATGATATACATCAAATTGGCTTAAAGGAAGTCGCTCGCATCAAATCCGAAATGGAACAAATCATCCAAGATTTGAAATTTAAAGGAAGCTTTGCTGATTTCTTTCATTTTTTAAGAACCAACAGTCAGTTTTACGCAGAAACGCCTGGAGAATTATTGATGATAGCTCGTGATATCGCCAAGCGTATCGATGCACAATTGCCACGCTATTTTAATACCTTACCGCGTAAACCTTATGGTGTGGCGCCTGTACCAGAAGCCATTGCGCCAAAATACACAGCTGGTCGTTACATTGGAACTTATAAGGAAAGTACAGACCCTGGTTATTATTGGGTAAATACCTATGATTTACCAAGTCGAACTTTGTATACGTTGCCTGCATTAACAGCACACGAAGCAGTGCCTGGACATCATTTGCAAATAAGTTTGAATAATGAATTAGGCGATAGTATTCCTCGGTTTAGAAAAAACTTATATTTATCAGCTTATGGCGAAGGTTGGGGATTATATTCTGAATTTTTAGCGGATGAAATGGGCATTTACAGAACGCCTTACGAACAATTTGGAAAATTAACCTACGAAATGTGGCGTGCTTGCCGTTTAGTGGTTGATACAGGTATCCACGCCAAAGGTTGGACGCGAGAGCAAGTTGTGGAGTACATGTCTACAAACACAGCCTTATCACTACATGAAATCAATACCGAAACCGACCGTTATATTTCATGGCCAGGACAAGCTTTGTCTTATAAAATTGGTGAATTGAAAATAAGGGAATTACGAATAAAGGCAAAAAAAGAACTGGGCGCAAAATTCGATATTCGGGAGTTTCATGAAATCATTTTGGAGCAAGGCACGGTGACCTTGTCCATTATGGAAGCGAGAGTTGATAATTATATAGAAAAACTTAAAAATTAGTAACATTTAGTTCCTCCTTGAGGAGGGTTAGGGAGGTGTTTGTCTTATTTTATAAATAAAAATACTATTAAAATTGATTAAATATTTTCATTCAATCCCATGCTAGAGAAGTGTTAGTGAGGTTAAGTATGCCAAATATAATAATCCCATATAGGTCAGATTTGAGAGAACGCTCAAGATATTTGCGAAATAATGCCACGCAAACGGAATTGTTATTATGGAAACACATAAAGAATAGGGCATTCAAAGTTCAATTTTATAGACAAGTTCCAATGTTGGATTATATTGTGGATTTTTATTGCCATGAAATAGGTTTAGCAATAGAAATAGATGGCAGTAGCCACGACCATAGATTCTTCTATGATGCAAAAAGGCAAGGACGACTGGAAAAGGAAGGCGTAAGATTTATAAGATTTTCGGATAAAGAGATACGGCAGGATATGATGAATGTTCTGCTTACGGTGGAAAAAGAGATTATGGAATCAACGACGTGAAAACACCCACCTAAAATCCTCCCTCAAGGGAGGACTTTTGATTCTGACTAATTAATATGATATGGTTACAAATTTAATTTTAGATTATAACTCATAATAGTTATACTATCAATAACAAAACTCAAAAAAAGTCACAATCAGTTCCCTCCTTGAGGATGACTATGGAGGTGTAAAAATCACTTTATGAAACAAACATTCATCTGTATCGATGCACATACCTGCGGAAATCCCGTACGCGTCATCAAAGAAGGTGGTCCAGAACTCATTGGTAACACCATGAGCGAAAAGCGTCAGCACTTTTTAAAAGAATACGATTGGATTCGCAAGGGCTTGATGTTTGAACCTCGCGGACATGATATGATGAGTGGCTCTATTTTATTTCCACCACACCATCCAGAAAATGATTTTTCAATTTTGTTTATTGAAACTTCGGGTTGTTTGCCCATGTGCGGTCATGGCACCATTGGTACAATTACAATTGCTATTGAAGAAGGCTTGGTGACACCAAAAATCCCTGGAAAAATCAGAATGGAAGCACCCGCTGGATTGGTAGAAATAGACTATCAGCAAACAGGAAATAAAGTAGATTGGGTAAAAATGACCAACGTTAAAAGTTATTTGGCTGCTGAAAATTTATCAGTGGAATGCCCTGAATTAGGCAAAATTAGCTTTGACGTGGCATATGGCGGAAATTATTACGCTATAATAGATCCGCAGCAAAATTTTTCAGGAGTCCAAGAGTTTTCAGCCTCTAAAATCATCCAATATTCACAAGTTGTAAGACAGCGAATCAATGAGAAATACCCAAATCAATTCATTCATCCAGAAAATGAAACGATTAGAGATGTGACCCACCTTTTATGGACTGGAAACCCAATCGATCCAACGTCATCAGGTCGGAACGCCGTGTTTTATGGCGATAAGGCGATTGATAGAAGCCCTTGTGGCACAGGCACTTCGGCACGATTGGCGCAATTATATGCCAAAGGAAAATTAAAAGTCGGGGAAGATTTCATTCATGAAAGTTTTATCGGAAGTAAATTTATTGGCCGTGTTGAAAAAGAAACTACTTTAGATGGGAAATTAGCCATTATTCCAAGCATTAAAGGTTGGGCGAAAATTTATGGACACAATACCATTACCATTGATTCTGAAGACGATCCTTATGCTTTTGGATTTCAAGTAATTTAATATGAGTAAAAAAGTTATCATCATCGGCGGCGGCATCATCGGTTTATGTGCTGCCTATTACCTTCAAAAAGAGGGTCATCAAGTCACTATTATCGACCAATCCAATATGGACACTGGTGCATCTTATGTGAATGCTGGTTATTTATCGCCAAGCCACATCGTACCATTATCAGCTCCAGGAGTTATGAAAAAAGGCCTGAAGTGGATGTTCAATCCGGCAAGTCCTTTATATATCAAACCACGTTTGGATGCTGATTTCTTGAAATGGACTCTCGCTTTCAATAAATCTTGCAATGCCAATCATGTGCAAAGAGCTATTCCAGCCATCAAGGATTTGTCATTGATGAGTCAGGAGTTATATGATGACATCAAACAAGATGAAAACTTTACATTTCACTATGAAAAGAAAGGTCTTTTGATGCTTTGCAAAAGCGATCAAATGCTTGAGGAAGAAATAAAAACAGCCCATCTCGCCAATAAAGAAGGTCTGGGAGCAAAGGAAATCAATCTTGATGAGTTGAAACAATTGGAGCCAAATGTTCAATTGAACGTCAAGGGGGCTACCTACTATAAAGGCGATTCGCATACCACGCCTCATGAGTTTATGACTGAAATGAAGGCACATTTAAAAAATAACAATGTTCAATTTTTTTCGAATGAAAAAGTGGAGGACTTAGAAGTTAGCAATGGTAGAATCACTTCAATCAAAACAAATCATCAAATATTAAAAGCGGACGAATTTGTATTGGCAGCCGGCTCTTGGAGTCCTATATTGAGTAAGAGATTAGGCTTAAATTTACTGCTACAAGCAGGAAAAGGCTATCGCATTAATACATCAACTCCAACAGGAATTAGAATGCCAGCCATTTTATGTGAAACCAAGGTTGCCATCACCCCAATGAATGGATTTACCCGCTTTGCAGGCACTATGGAAATCGCAGGCATCAATCATACCATTAATAAAGTCAGAGTTGAGGCTATCGCCAATGCCGTGACTCGCTATTATCCTAATATTAAAGTGACAGAAGAGGAAAAGAATGATGCCGCCTGTGGTTTGCGTCCCGTTTCGCCTGATGGTTTGCCTTACATCGGAAAATCTTCAAAATGCGAAAATCTGACTATTGCAGCAGGACATGCCATGATGGGTTGGAGTATGGGAACTGGTACAGGTAAATTGGTTTCACAGATTGTATCTGATAAAAAGACCTCGCTAGCATTACAAATGTATCATCCTGACCGAAAATTTTGACTTACACTTCAACATTTCTATGCCAAGACATCTTCCTTAAATACGGACGTTCAACGTCTAATCTTACAACTACATATGGTTTAAACCCATCTATTGACCTTTTAACGAAAAATTTTTCTTCCTCGGAATAATAATAGGATATTTATTTCATAATTCCCTCATTAATAGCACCAAATCAATCGTTTAACATTTTTAATTAGGTTATTATGAACATCGAAATTACAAGTTACAACAATCAGTTTAAGATCAAAGGCATACTTAACAGACAAAATGTTAATGTATTCAACAGTGAGTTTAAGAACATCTTCGAAAAATTCAATTCCCTTACTTTAAGCATTGAAGGTCTCACCAGTATTGATCGCTATGGCGTCAACGCTTTGGCACAACTTCATAATGAATCCATCGTAAAACAAAAAAATCTTTCTATCATTGGAATGGGTTGTGATGATTTGTACGAGCATTTCAAATCGGAAGAAGTAGCAGCTTAAAATTTTAAAGTGCATTTTTCTGATGTTTGAAAAAGGCATCGGCTTGCAATTGCATCAATTCCCTCGCTTTTTTACGTTTGTAGGTGTATAATTCATCCTCATCAGCAATGTCATTGTAGATTTTATTATTGATCGCCATGTCGGTTTTCAATAAAACATTGCGCTCGTTCACTTTTTGCTCCACCCAGGTTTTTACTGCTGTTTCTTCATCTTCAAGTTTAAAATCATATGGACCTTTTGGCGATAAGAGTTTGGCGAAAATAGGTGAGGTTTCAATTGCCAAGAACAACAAAAATATAAAGAACGAAGGTAGCCAGGGCAATTCTCCCAAGGCATTTACACGAGCCATGAGACCATCAAACCCGTCGATAATCGGTTGTGACGAGGCGACTTTCGTTGTGTAATCTTTTTTTAGTTGCGCAATTTGCGATTCTATGTTTGCGATTTTTTCCTTATTGCCAATCTTCAAAAGTTGTAATTCTGCCAAGGCGGCATCATGCTTATCACGTTTTTCGGTGTAGACAGGCCCTTTTCCTAGCAGTTTTGTTCCAGCCGTACCTTCAGCTTCATTGATATAGACATCATAAAGTGCATTCACTTCGGCTTCTTTCGTGTCGATTTGCGATTGCAACGATTGGATGTCACCTTGCATACCTTCAATTGTAGGTGTGTACTGTTGTGCAATTTGATCTTTATTGGCAAGTGTCAATTCATTTTTTTGTTCCAAAAGCACCTGATTGATTTCCTTTTCAAAGATTTTCAATTCCAAAGGTTTTGAAATAACCACTGCAATAATTATAGCTAATATGATTCTAGGTGATGCCTGAATCAATTCGTCCATAAAACTGCCACGTTTCTTAATCGTAGAAACGATAAAACGATCGAGGTTGAAAATAAGTAAACCCCAAACCAAACCGAAACCAACGGCTAGATAGCTATTGTCAAAAACGGTGTAGAGTGCATAACTTGCCGCAATAAATGCCATGACGGCCGTAAAAAAAACAGTGGCGCCAATACCGGCATATTTGTTTTGTTCGCCATTGGAACAGTTGTCGAGAATATCACTGTCTGAACCAGAACAGATGATGAAGAATTTTTTTAACATAACGTGATTGATTTTGATTGATGTGACTATTAGAACGTTATGTTGGGTGATTTGTTACATAATTTAGAAATAAAAGAGCCTGACAGATTTCGATTGATGTCAGGCTTACAACTTATTTTATGAAAATTAATCAGTCATTTATATGAATTGGATCTTTTTGAATATAAACCTTTGGTTGTTTTGAGTTTACCTCTTTGGTAGAGATGTTCAATTCTTTGTTTTCCTTCAACAACTTAATGGCGTCATCAGATGAAATTGAATTGCCTTCATAATAAAATGTAGCACCTTTCTTCGCCATATCGATGACATGATCTAATGGCGATTTTGGAGGTGGAGGAGGAGGTGGCGGAATGTTAAGATTTTTAGAAGCCATTTCGGGCTTATTGTTTTTAAATTCAACGACCACTTTGTCATTTTGATAAACTTTAGTGATGTATTGCCCGGGAAGCACGTCGGAGGCATGTACTTGAATGTGGCCATTTAATGTTTTACCATTTTTATCTACTAGATAGCCTTTTTTATTATAGTAGCGTTTCGGACTGTAATAAATTACGAACAAGGTTTCTCCATTAACGTTGACAAAGCCCGTTGCTGGTGGAGGTGGTGGAGGTGGTGGAGGAAAATTTGAAAAATCAGGGTAAGGTTCCGCATCATTTTTTTGATCGATAGACATTTTTGCGTAGAGCTGTTCTAATCTTTTGACGTCTTTTTCCTTTACTATAAAAGATTTTGTTTCAATTTGATAATTGCAGTGTTTTGCTATTTTATTGTATTCTGCAACTTCTTCGGCGGTTGCTTTTTGTTGAGTTTGCTCAATTGCAAAAGGTGTATTGCCTTTTCCTTTTACTATTTCTTGTTCACCAGCTACCATTCTGTAAAAACCATAATCTAATAATGAATTGTAAATAAACCATATTTCTTCATTGGATATTTCAGAAGAAGAAGTGATATGAATATTCATTATATTATTTCTTATATCTGGTGTGATATCTTGATGTAATTTGTTCACTTCTGTTATTAGTGTGCTTTTAGTAACTGTAATGCCGTCAATTATATAAATGCCATCTTCAAGTATTTCAATACTAATGCTTCTTGCTGTATTGTCTGAATTAGATACTTGTAAATCTTCTGAAGTTTTAATGACTTCTTTCGTCGCACTAAACCCATAAAGAGTGATTGCAACTAACGGCACAAGCAAGAAGCTTCGTAACCAAATTTTCTGTTTTGATGTCTGTGTTTTCATAACTGTAAATCGTTTTTTGATGGATGAATAATTGATGGCATTTGCCAATTGAGGTTCTGTAACATTTGATGAGAATGTCAATAATAATTGTTGATATATGGAGGGCGAAATCCCTTGTTCTAAGACAGCTTCGTCTGCCAAAAACTCATGGTTCATTTTGATGGATTCCTTGGTCAAATAAATCAATGGATTGAACCAAAACACAATCTGTAGTAATTCTATCAGAAGAATATCAATACTATGTTTTTGTCTGGCATGCGCTTCTTCATGAATAAATACTTCTTCGGGAATTTCTCGTGTCTCAAACTTTTGTTTGTTCAGAAAAATGAAATTGAAAAATGTATGTGGCGTTACCAAATCACGTAATAAGACATGTGTAAAGTCTTTTGATTTATGTTTTGGGTTGCTGTTGATTTTGATGAAAATTTTAGAAAGGTTCAAAATAAATTTAGATGCAAAAAGAAGAACTCCTAAACTATAAATAGTCCATAAAATGATGGGAAGATAGTTGGGTTTTGCAGCAATGTTTTCAGGTTCTGCTTCTGTAATTTGAAACGTTTGAAATTCTACAACTTCAGAAACGTCCGGTTCAACATAACTTGTAAAAGTGATGAGTGGAATTGATAAGGCGATAAAAATAGTTACCAACAAATAATACCGTTTGATTTTATGCATATTTTCCCTCTCCAAAAACAATTTGTAGAACACCAAGAAAATGGCCAAACATGCGCTGAATTTGAGTAGATAGACTAACATGATTATTTGTTTTTGATTTCGTTATCGATGATGGCTTTCAGGTCTTCCAATTCTTCTTTGGTCAAATCGGTTTCTTTGGTGAAAAAGGACGCAAATTGCGATGCACTATCATTAAAAAATGTTTTTATGAGCACGTTGACATGCTTTGAAAAATAATCCTTCTTCTTTACCAATGGGAAATATTCTCGGGAATTGCCAAATAATTCATAGCTAATGAATTGTTTGTCTGTCATTCGTTTAAGCAAGGTAGCAACTGTGGTTGTGGCAGGCTTTGGGTCTGGATACGCCTCTAATAAATCTTTCATAAATGCTTTTTCAAGTCTCCACAAATGATTCATTAATTCTTCTTCTGTTTTTGATAATTGCATTGCTCTACGTTTTTAGAATGTACTCTACAAATGTAGAATAAAAAATGGAATATCCAAATCCTTACCCTTATTTTTTGCGTAAATAGAGTATATTTGATCAAATTATTAGTAGTCCCCTAGAAATGAATAAACTGATTATCATTGTATTATGTAGTGTTTTTTATACTGCCACTGTCTCGTCTCAAACCATTAACGACCTTATAAATAAAGTAAATTTGGACACCTTATCTTTAAAAGTAAGGGAATTCACAGGTGAAATTCCAACTGTTGTCAATGGTAACACAGTGACTATTTTGAATAGGGTAAGTAACAATAATGATCTTGCTGCAGACTATATTGTACAAGAATTTTCACGCCTTAATAACTTGACGATTAACGATCAAATCTATAGTGCGAATGGACGCAACATCGTAGCGACACAACTTGGGAAGACCAATCCAGACGACATTTACATTGTCTGTGCACATTATGATAGCGTGGCCAATTACTGCGCCGATGATAATGCCAGCGGCACAATGGCGGTTTTAGAGATTGCAAGAATTCTATCCACACAATGTTTGGATAACACGATTGTATATGCGCTTTGGGATCAAGAAGAAAATGGATTGATAGGGTCGAGTTTTTATGCACAACAAGCTGCTAGTAATGGCGATAATATATTAGGAGTTCTAAATATGGACATGATCGGCTATGATGGCGATAACGATGATGATTTTGATATTGATGTACGTGATTTTGGAAATTCCATCGGAATGAAGGATGATATAATTTCAGTATTGAATAATCCCACCTATGGATTTACACTGAACGTGAATGTTGTAAACCCTGGGACGGCGTCCAGTGATCATTCTCGCTTTTGGAGTCAAGGATATTCGGCAGTTCTAGTCGGTGAAGCATGGTCTAATAATGACCAGACGCCTTTTTATCATAGTTCTGGTGATCGTTTTGCAACTTTGGACTTGCCATACTTTCATCAATTGACAAAAGTTGTCATGGGTTATATGACTACAAAAGCTGGACTTGTGAGCATTGATAATCGTCTATCTGCGACCACTTCTACGCTAACTGCAAATCAAGCAGGTGCAACTTATCAATGGGTTAATTGCGATACGAATTTGCCAATTTCTGGTGAAACCAGCCGCAATTATAGTCCACTAGCAAATGGTAATTATGCGGTTGAAATTACTTCAGGTACTTGTACAGAAAGAAGTGATTGCTATTCATTCTTCACATTGGGAATAGGTAATTTTGAAGATGATGAGCTTTCGGTCTATCCCAATCCAGTGAAAAATTGGCTGCATATTGAGATGGATATAGCAAAAGAGTTAAAGGTCGAAATTTTTGATGTGACTGGAAAATTAGTAATCTCTAAAACGATTCAAGACCAAACGAATAGTATGGTTTTAAAAAATCTTTCAAAAGGACTATATTTTGTAAAAGTGAACTCTTTCGAAAAATCGAGAACTTTTAAGATAATAAAGGAATAATTGTTAAAAATAAAATCACCATGAATACACAAATAGTTTTAACATATTTCTGTTTTCGTGGTGATTTTTTACCTCAAGCCTCGAACTTTGAAGTCTTTGCGGGAAACTTTTATCTGCTCAACTCGGTAAAATATTTGTAAAACAACGGAATCGTTTCAATACCCTTCAGATAATTCCAAACCCCAAAATGCTCATTAGGTGAGTGGATGGCATCACTATCGAGACCAAATCCCATTAAAATGGTTTTGCTTTTTAATTCCTGTTCAAACAAGGAAACAATAGGAATACTGCCACCACTACGTTGCGGAATCGGTGTTTTTCCAAAAGTATCTTTGTAAGCATTAGAAGCCGCTTGGTAGCCAATGCTGTCAATCGGAGTCACATACCCTTGTCCACCATGGTGCGGTTTCACATTTACAGTCACACCTTTTGGCGCGATACTTTCAAAATGTTTCTTGAATAGCTGTGTGATTTCTTCCCAATCTTGATGTGGTACCAAACGCATCGATATTTTTGCAAAGGCCTTACTTGCAATCACCGTTTTAGCGCCTTCACCAATATAGCCTCCCCAAATACCATTCACGTCTAAGGTAGGTCTGATTGAATTGCGTTCGTTAGTAGTATATCCTTTTTCGCCATACACATCTTCAATGTCTAACGCTTTTTTATAATTCTCCAATGAAAAAGGCGCTTTAGCCATTTGAGCACGTTCTTCATCCGAAAGGTTTTCAACTTTATCATAGAACCCAGGAATCGTGATGTGGTTGTTTTCATCGTGAAGAGATGCAATCATTCTGGTCAGAACATTAATTGGGTTTGCCACAGCGCCACCATATAATCCTGAATGTAAATCTCTATTTGGACCTGTCACTTCCACTTCCACATAGCTTAAGCCACGCAAACCTGTTGTGATGGATGGTGTATCTTTTGAGATCATTCCAGTATCGGATATCAAAATCACATCATTCTTTAATTTCTCTTGGTTTGTTTTTACAAATTTGGAAAGATTCACACTTCCAACTTCTTCTTCTCCTTCAATCATAAATTTGACATTGCAAGGCAGTTGATTTGTAGCCGTCATAAATTCCATAGCTTTCACGTGCATGTACATCTGACCCTTATCATCGCAAGCGCCACGCGCAAAAATGGCGCCTTCTGGATGAATCTCTGTATTTTTAATCACAGGTTCAAATGGAGGAGAAGTCCACAAATTGATTGGATCGGCTGGTTGCACATCATAGTGACCATAAACCAGGACTGTCGGTAAGTTTTTGTCAATGATCTTTTCACCATATACGATTGGATAACCGTCCGTTTTACAGATTTCGACATGGTCGCAGCCCGCTTTTTCTAAACTGATTTTTATCGCATCTGCCGTTTTTAAGACCTCTTTTTGATAGGCAGAATCAGCACTTACGGATGGAAATTTTAGAAGTTCGATAAGTTCTTTCAGGAATCTGTCTTTATGCTGATCGACGTAGGATTGTATGTTTTTCATGAAATAGTTTGATTTATTTAAATGTAACAGGAAGTAGAAACTTCGCTTCTTTCAAAAGTACAAAAAGGAAAATAATTTTTTCGCTTTTATGCTATTTGAATATTCAAAGGAATGTTTATATTTGCATCCCGATAATAATCGGACCTGATGCAGGCGTGGTGGAATTGGTAGACACGCTAGACTTAGGATCTAGTGCCGCGAGGTGTGGGAGTTCGAGTCTCCCCGCCTGTACTAAATAGAAAGCTTCTCAATTTGAGAGGCTTTTTTTTGTATATTAATAGCAAGGACTTGTGAAGCTCTCATCAAAACATGTTTTTGCCAGAAGATAAGTTTATTCCGATTTATTCAGCGGAATTATAGGATGAATACCTTTGATTAAATACTTATCAAATAATTCTTCTTGAACATTTTCTGATAAATATCTTTACTAAACATATATAATTGGGCAGGTTTTTTTGAAATACCCACTTGTTTTTCATCTAGAGCAATGATGTATTTTTTCTTAATTAATTTTCTTCTGAAATTTCTATTATCTATTTCTATCCCCAGGATGGATTCATACACATCTTGTACCTCATTAATGCTAAACTTATCCGGAAGTAATTTAAAAATGATAGGTTCAGACAAGCATTTGACTTTTAAATCTTCATAAGCTTCTAGTATTATTTTTTCATGATCAAATCCTAGCTCTGGTAAGTTGCTAACAGGAAACCATAGCGGCTTATATGTATTACTTTTCAAGTCCACATCTACAGTTTTTAATAAGAAGTAGTACGCAATGGTAGTGGTTCTTAAATTAAATTCTTGGTTCTCAATCCAAGCCAGGTCTTTCTCATTGATCAATCGATCTGGATCGCCAAAAGCTTTGAACTGTTTTTTATATTGGTTGGTCAAACCTGTGAGTTCTTTTAAAACTCTTGTGGCCGTATCGTCTAATGTTTCGTTTTCATACACGTGATATCCTGTTAAAACATAATCGTCTACCAAAACATCTTTGCCGTTTTTTGATTTCAAAAAACGCTTTATGAGTAAAACATTTAAGGATTTATTTGTGATATCAAATCCAAAAACAACACAATCGACAGATATATTTAATATTTTTTTTGGTTCCATAAATTAATTTTATCAAAATCAGAGGTGTTTATTTTCTCTTCCGCTAATATAGGAAATTATATTTAAACGTCATTCTAACGTTAGTTTTGTTTATTTGTTTTTATTGTCAATTAAGCAATTTTATGCTCTAAATAATATACATAAACAATAATAAAGATGTTATTTTACAATATAATTAGGTATTTAATATTTTTTTATAATATATTTGAAAAATAAACGTATAATTGACGTTTGTAAATATCTAAACTTTTATGCACCTCTTCACATGAAAATAAACTTGTATAGAAAACTTCAATAAAGTCGATTTAATCTGAAATAAGGAATCCCATGAGCACATCCCACGATTTTAAACAGTTCGCGAACTTAGAGGAAGAGCAATTGCCAATTGCTAAACAAAGATTACATGGTTGGACCCATTTTGCAGGGTTATATGCTGCAGAGCATGTTGCTGCAACGGAGTTTGTTATAGGGGCGACATTTGTTGCTTTGGGCGCAACCACCAGGGATATTTTATTGGGATTATTGATCGGTAATATTCTGGCGGTATTGAGTTGGACCTTTATTACATCTCCAATTGCCGTTGATACGCGATTGAGTTTGTACACATATCTCAATAAGATAGCTGGGGATTCAATGACCAAGCTTTATAACTGGGCTAATGTTATTATTTTCACCGTGATCTCTGCAGCGATGATCACAGTGTCTTCCACTGCTGTTCGTTTTGCATTTAATATCCCTGCGCAGCTTAATTGGTATCCCACCAATTTATGGTTTATAGTGATTGTATTAATTGTGGGTTCAGTTGTTGTGGCCATAGCGATCTACGGTTTTAATGCTGTCTCCGATTTTTCAGGGGTTTGTGCGCCATGGTTATTCGTGATGTTTACTTGCGGTGCATTTGTCCTTTTGCCTGCACTTTCTTTAGAGGTGTTGGGAAAACCAATACCAGATAGTTGGAGCGATGTTATAAGCTTGGGCGACCAATCGATATGGACAGGTATTAATAGCAACGGCGAAGCTGGTATCGGATTGACTGAAGTGATCGGTTTTGCCTGGGCAGCAAATACCATAACGCATTTCGGACTTATCGACATGGCTCTATTGCGTTTTGCAAAAAAAAAATCTTATGGATTGGCCACAAGTACAGGAATGATGTTTGGTCATTACGTCGCTTGGATTTCAGCCGGAATTATGGGTGCAGGTGCCGCCGTAATCATTGGAAAATCCATTGTAGAGCTTGATCCTGGTGATGTTGCTTATTATGCTTTAGGCTGGTCTGGGTTCGTTATTGTGATCGTGGCGGGTTGGACTACGGCCGTCGCTAATCTTTACAGAGCAGGATTGGCCGCCCAAGCTATTTTTAACAAACAATCACGACGCAAGACGACCTTAATGGTGGGTTTGTTCACTATGGTGGTTGCTTGCTTCCCTTTTGTGTTTTCGCAAATTCTACCCTTGCTTACTTACGCTGGGTTACTAGTGGTGCCGGTAGGAGCGATTGTATTTGCCGAACATCAAATATTTCCTAGAATTGGTTATACGCGTTACTGGTCGCATTACCGTCAGTTGACATTTAGTACGCCTGCTATAGCCTCGTGGGGTTTAGGCCTAATATTAGGTTTTGGTTTAAATGCTTTAAACGTAATGTCTTTCTTTTATCTATTCCTACCAACTTGGGTATTCACCATTATTGTTTATACATTTTTGGCTGGTCGTTATGGCGCAAAAAACAAATATCCTGAAGCAGAGCAAAAAGAAAAAATACGTAATGAAAATATTGAGAAGTTTCAAGAGCAGAAAGCCGAATTGGAACCCATCCTCATCAAAGACACATCAGTTTTCACGAAAATATTAAGAGGTGTTTCTTTTATTGTATTAATAATTACTATTATTCTTGCCTGTATCGTTCTGTTCGGCAGTTCAAATGAAATGATATATGTTGAAAATCGTGAGATATTCTACCGCTATGCATTCATCTGCACTTTAATTTATTTTGGAACAGCTTATTGGGCGCTAAAACGCAGCAAAAATCAAAACATCTAAATATTGTGGAAAACATTATCAAGCTTAATCAAAAGAATTTAGCAGAAATAGCCAATTTAATTCCCTGTCCAGCTTACGATAGAAGCAAAATAAAAACAGGTATTATGCATGTAGGTATTGGCGGTTTTCATAGAGCGCATGAAGCGCTCTATACAGACCAGTTGTTGCATGATCCATCGGTGACAGATTGGGGGATTTGTGGTGTGGCATTATTGGATTTTGATGCCAAAATATATTCTGTCTTAAAAGAACAGGACGGCTTATATACCCTAATTGTTAAAGAATTGGATGGCACACATACCGCTCGCGTCATTGGTTCTATAGTAGACTATTTATTTGCTCCAGAAAATCCAATTAAAGTGATTGAGAAAATGGCCAGTCCAGAGGTTAAAATCATATCATTAACCATTACTGAAGGTGGATATAATTATAATGAAGCTACAAAAGCATTCGATTTTAATAATCCATTGATTCAACATGATTTAGCGCATCCACAGGCTCCTAAAACTATTTTTGGCTATTTAACGCAAGCTTTAAAGATCAGAAAAGAACGTGGTTTAAAAGGATGTACCATCCAATCTTGTGATAATATCCAAGGTAATGGCCACATGACCAAAAGAATGTTATTGAGTTATGTTGAAAGTGCAGAGCCTAATCTTACAGGATGGATAGAAGAAAATGTGTCCTTTCCAAATGCTATGGTTGATAGAATAACACCAGCAACTTCTCCTATTGATATTGCGAATTTAACTGAAACTACTGGAATTGATGATGCCTGGCCTGTGGTTTGCGAGCCTTTTAAGCAATGGGTTATTGAAGATGATTTTATTGCCGGAAGACCTGCTTGGGAAACGGTCGGGGCGCAATTTGTGGAAGATGTCGTTCCTTACGAAAAAATGAAATTAAGCTTATTAAATGCAGGACATTCTGTGTTGGGTATTCTTGGCGCCCTAGTAGGTTATGATACTATAGACGAAGTTGTTGGCAATCCAAACATTAGTACTTTTTTGAATCACTATATGGATGTTGAGGTCACGCCAATCTTGGGTGATTTAGAAGGCATTAATTTAAAAGATTATAAAAATTCATTAATAGAACGATTTGGCAATAGTAATATAAAGGACCAAATCGACAGAATTTGTTCAGAAAGTTCTGCTAAATTTCCAATATTCATTTTACCAACTGTAAATGCACAATTAGAAAAAAATGGGTCCGTAAAATTGGCGGCTTTTGTCATTGCGGCTTGGGCAATTTATAGTTTAGGTAAAGATGAGCATGGAGACACCTTAACGATTAAAGATGCCATGAAAGACGCATTAAATGAAAAAGCAGAAACCTCCATCAATCGTCCTCAAGCCTTTTTAGACATAGAATTCATTTTTGGAAAACTTAAAGACGCTCCAGTCTTTGTGAAAGCCTACACTGAAGCGTATCAAAACATAGTCAATAAGGGCGTAGAACAAAGTGTGAAAGACCTAAATAATTACATTTTAAATAACAATTAAATGAAGAATATAGTTTGCTTTGGGGAAGTGTTATGGGATGTTTTTCCAACACATAAGAAGATAGGAGGAGCCCCTTTAAACGTTGCGTTACGTCTAAAATCATTAAACAATAACGTGTCAATTATCAGTAGAATTGGAAGAGATAAAAAAGGAGATAAAATTGAAGCCTATAGTATTGAACAAGGTTTAAATGTTGAGAATCTACAGGTTGATGAACGACTAAAAACAGGAAAAGTAAAGGTAATGTTGAATCAAAAAGGATCAGCTTCCTATGATATACAATTTCCTCGCGCTTGGGACAATATTCAACTAAACGAAAACACCAAAAACACCACTCAAACTGCCGATGCTTTTATTTACGGAAGTTTGGTGGCCAGAGATGATACGTCTAGACATACCTTGTACGAGCTAATGAAAGTGGCGAAATATAAGATTTTTGATGTCAACTTAAGAGAGCCCTACTATACGGTAGAGGTATTGAATCATTTAATGAAAGCAGCAGATTTTATCAAATTTAATGATGATGAAATTTTTGAAATCGGAGAAATGCTCAACTCTAAAACACATTCTTTAGAGCAAAATATTCAATTTATAGCCGAGCATACCAATACAAAAACCATTTGTGTCACCAAAGGGCGGCATGGTGCTATTTTATGTTGTAATGACACGTATTACTATAATAGTGGTTACCAAATTGAGGTTGTAGATACAGTCGGGGCAGGCGATTCCTTTTTAGCATCGTTAATCAACGATTTGCTTAAAAAGACCGATCCACAAAAAGCGATAGATTTTGCTTGCGCCATCGGTGCGTTAGTTGCTGGTAGCGAAGGAGCAAATCCTAAAATTAATAGTGAGGATATTCGTAAATTTATGTATCCCTGAAGATGTTATTCCTACTATATGAATTATGCACTCTATAAATCATCTTTGTTTAAGCATACGTCAATAACTTGAAACAATCAGGTTACATATCTTTTCTTTTGAGTTAATACTTCAGGATACTTATCCTTTAATTTATTCTTAATTTTTAAGAATAGGCAAAAATGTACTACAGAAAAAAACATGGCAAGGGATTCCGATATACGGACAAGTCCAATGCCACCATAACCGACGACAAATTAAAGGATTGGTTCAAATCGTTAGTCATTCCCCCAGCTTGGACAGATGTCGAGATTGATTCCAAGAAAAGTGCAAAAATTCTGGTCACGGGTCGTGATGACAAAGATCGCAAGCAATACATTTACAATCCGAAATTCAGGGAAAAACAAGATCAGGCAAAATTTGATCGTATTCTCAACTTTGCAGATCAATTGGAACATATGCGACGTGTCACTGGACAGCATCTCCGCAAGCGTACACTAACTAGAGAAAAAGTGTTGGCTTGTATGGTTCGACTTTTGGAAGCCGCTTATTTTCGACCAGGAAGTGATTATTATGCCAAAGAAAATGAAACTTATGGTCTCACAACCATGCGGAGTAAGCATTTGCAAATTGAAGGCGACGAATTAATTTTTCATTATATAGGAAAGTCTGGAAAAGAGCAAGAACGTCATGTAGTGGATAAAAAGTTGGCGCGAATTGTGAAAGAAATTGATGAAATGCCAGGTTACGAAATATTCAAATTTATTGATGAAGATGGAAAAAGACAAGATGTTAAAAGCGATCACCTCAATGAATACATACGAGAAGTTATGGGAGATGATTTTTCTGCAAAGGATTTTAGAACGTGGTCAGGTACCGTGATTGCGGCAATGGCTTTGAACGAGATTGGAGCGTTAGAGCAAAAAGATCAAAAAGCACTAGACAAAAATATTCGAAATGCTGTGGTGAAAGTTAGTGAGCATCTAGGAAATACACCATCTGTAGCTAGAGGCTCTTATATTGATCCACGTGTGATTGAGGAATATATAGATGGGAAGACAATTAGTTATTTCCAGAAAGAAATCAATCGACTTTTAAAAAAGAATGAGAATTTATCCCGTGAAGAATTAGGTGTTTTATGTATGCTAAAGAAAAAACTAGCCTAGTTATAATTCAATGTCATATGAATGAAGAAAGCCTTTCCATGATAGAAAGGCTTTCTTTTGCTAATTCAGGCTATTATTTAACTATTTTAAAGTTTAATCAACTTTGAGGTAAATACTTGACCGATTGAATTTTCGATTTTCACCAAGTAAATACTTTGTGTCAGATCAGAAATATCAAAAGCGTCATTTTGCGTGAAATCACCTTTGAATGATTTTACCAATTTTCCTGTCAAGTCGAAGATTTGCAAATCTTCTACAGGCTTATTAATATAAAATGCATTGTTCACAGGGTTAGGATAAATTTTGAATTGTGATTCTAAATTTGCATCCTCAACGCTCAATGTAGACGGTTGATTCCCAAAAACTCTAAATTGACCAGCTGGTATGCTAATACCTGCCGTAGTGCTTGTCACATTAAGAGATGTATTCCCTGTAGCGTCCATCAAATCATACCATTGTCCAGGATATGGAAAGTTTGGTGTGATGGTTTGAGTTGTGACATCAAAATTAGTAAGCACCACTACATTTTTAAGTTCCGATGGAGCCAATGCATTGTCAAAAACATAAAGTGTTGGCGTTAATGTACCACCAGAATTAAGGTCATAATCACCTTCAAAAACCGCTTCGTCTTGTTTCAACTGAATCATACGTGCCCAATCATTATAGATTTTACTTCTATTAGTATCTCCTAACCAATTCTCTGTCCACTGTGGTTGAGGTTTAGTGTCTAATTTACAATCACCATCCGTTCCTCCAGGCTCGTTGACAGTACCATTGTTACAAGTGAAGATAGAGTTATCCATGCCTAATTCTGCAAAATGCCAAATCATTTTAGGACCAGGTACTAATATAGTGGCCGCTCCTAAAGCAGACATTCTCGATAAGGCAGTATTTAAATCTCTAACGTTATGAGATGCATTTGAGTTATTTCCGAAGGCGACATTTTTGTACATCAATCGTTCCTCGTCATGACTCTCCGCATATCCCATTACACGTTTTCCAAGAAATTGAGAACGTGATTTATGTCCAATGCCTCCAATATTGTTGTCGGAGTTAAAGCCCATCGTCAATTGGTTATAAGAATGAACCATATTGCCCCACATCATGACGCCTTTCCCTTCGTCGAATCGATAATTTGCCCATTCTTTTTCTTCATTTTCAGAACCTAAATGCTCAAATATCACATAATGGTTAGCATCTAACGACCACGAGTAATCAGCGTAGCTTTTTAGAATATCCACTCTATCTTGTTGGTAACTATTGGTGCAACCCTCATTGCTTCCTGTACAGTTTTGGGTAAATCCTTTGGTCAAATCCCATCTGAAACCATCAATTTTGAATTCTTCAATCCAATGCTTCACGACACGTTGTACATAGGTTTGAGTCATTGTTTTTTGGTGGTTGAAATCATCTCCAACACTGTAAGAGTGCGTCGCGGTTTGATTGAAATATGGACTTTCAGAACTTGGACCTCCCCAACCATCATTTTCAGGATCGTTCATCCACATACGTACCATTGGGTTTCTTCCAAATGCATGGTTGAGAGCAACATCCAAAATCACGGCAATGCCATTTTGATGACATACATCTACAAATTCTTTAAATTTAGCTTCCGTACCGTAATATTTGTCCAATGCCATATGAAAGGCCGTATTGTAACCCCAACTTTCATTGCCTTCATATTCCATGACTGGCATCAATTCAATGGCATTGATGTTTAAACTTTTGAAATATTCGATGCGGTCAATCAACGATTGATAATTTCTATTGGCGTCAAAATCTCTGATCAAAACTTCATAAACGATTAAATCTTCTTTTTTAGGTTTTTGGAAATTAGTTACTTGCCAGTTGTATGCAGCTTGTCCAGTTTGAAGAACAGTAACTTCACGTTCTTGTCCTGCGGGATAGGCAGGCATATTAGGATACGAAACAGCCGAAATTCCTGGATCATCAAAAGGCGATAATACTAAAGTTGAAAACGGATCAGCCGTTTTTACTTCTGCTGGAGAGTTTGCAATGGGGTCAGTATCATAAACCCAATATTGATACGTTTCAATTTGTCCAGGAGTTAGACCAGTCAATTCGATCCAAAATTTATTGGAATCGGCGGTTGAAGTCACATCCTTTTTCATCAAGTAAGCACTGTTTCTTTGATAATTATTAAAGCTTCCAGCGACATAGACGAATTCTTTTCCTGGTGCATTGACCACAAGAGTTGCTTTTGTCGCATCTGAGGGATTGTAGTTAATCCCATCAACCATTCCAGTTGGAACAGCTTGAGTCGAAACAGAAGGCGCAACAATAAGATCGAATGATTTTTCTCCTGTGTCAGTTTGACCTTGCGGTGTTCCGATTACTTTAATTTCGCCATTGGTTGTTAAATTTGTTAAGGTAGTTGAATAGGTCGGAAAACCAGATCCCGAAGCTATTTGTGTGTTATTTAAAAGCACTTGAAAAGTACCAACCACAGTATTTCCTTGAACTCTCATAACAGCTGATAGCGGCAAACTTCCTCCCGATGTAACTACGACAGGATTTGATGTAGGGTTGTTGATAGTCACCTGGACTTTGCCTACAGGTGTGATAAAATCTTGAGATTTCTTATCATCTGCACCATCCTTGGCTTTTACAAGCATACCCATCCTAGCGATTCCTGTTGCACCGTAAAATGTAGTAGGAGTCAATGTGTAACTGTAAGTCCCATTCCCGTTATTGGTCATCTTTTGGACCTCACTTGAGTTGGACCAATCACCATTGTTAGGAGAGTTATCGACGAAGTTATTGTTTTGATCCAATCGCCATGCCCAAAGATAGATGTTATCAGGCTGTCCTGCATTCCAAAGCGTAGGATCAACACCGGAAACAGTGATCGTTATTTGCTCGTCTTCGTTGAAAGAAGCGGGCGAAATAGAAAAGGTAGCCGTTTGCACCTGCGCAAAGCATGGTAGGGTTAATAATGAGAAAAATAAAATTTGTAAAATTGTTTTCATAATAATTCTTTTAGAAAGAAAAGGCTATGTTTTGCATAGCCTTTTCTTGTATAATTAAATTTAGCAAAAAAGAAAGCGATGGAGATTATTCTAAAGTGATCGTTTTTGCAACACTATCGATAGTCAACAAATAGGTTCCAGTAGTACCAACGAAAGCGAAATTGAAATCACCGTCCATGGCATTAACAAGATTTGCATCGATTGTATATCCAGCGTCTGCATAGAACGGATAGTTTCTTCCAGAATCCCAATTGGTAGCTTCTGTAAAGAATCTGAAATTATTATCAGCGCCTCCGTTATTTTGCAGGCTCACATTTCCAGACCAAATTCCGTCACCAGAACAAATCAATTCAACTGGTGTAGCCCAATCCCAACCAGCAGTAGGCAATCCAGCTCCAACACCGTAAAGAATGTCAACTTCGCACTCGCCACCTGCTTGTGGTGCTCCTAGAGTGATCGTTAGGTTTACTGTATCAATTGTTAAATTGTAAACTCCTGATGTGCCGACAAAAGCAAAATTTGAATCCCCATCAGTAGCATTTACCAAGTTGGCATCGATTGTATAACCTGCATCTGCAAAGAAAGGATAGTTTTGTCCCGAATCCCAGTTGGAAGCTTCTGTAAAAAATCTGAAATTTGAAGCATCTAAAGCGCCGCCATTGAACAATTCAACATTGCCTGAATAAACTCCAGTACCTGTACATTCAAAAACAGCTGGCGTTGCCCAATCCCATCCTGCAGTAGCAATACCAGCTCCTACAGCATATAGAGCATCAAACTCACAAACAGGCGTTTCCTCTTCATCTGTATTTTCTGGAAGTACTAGCATCAATGACTGAACAGTTGAGAACACGTCAAGAGCAGCATCAGTTCCAATATATGCTTTTACTCTAAAGAAAACTTCACCCATGTTTGGAGCATCTGTATCTGGATTATTGTCCAAACCTGCAATGCGGGCTAAATTCAATAAATCCTCTACCGTAACAGGGATTTCATTTCCAGATGTAGTACCTACAGTTTCAGCATCTGTAAAATCGCCCGTAATTGAACTTTGTAAGTCATACGTCACACTTGTTGGAACGCCAAAGTTGGCATCATTCCAAGTAAATCGTTCACCTAAATTTCCAGATGTCGCAGGCGTTAACACATATTCTGAAGAAAAAGAATTAGAAAACGCAAATTCAGTAGGTTCTTGAGCTGTAAATTGGAAGTCATCTTCTTCTTGGCATGAATTGAAGCCTATCAAGGCAACAATTAATAGTAATAAAATTTTAATGTTTTTCATAATCATTTTTTTTAATATTAATAACCAGGGTTTTGTGTCAAATTAGGATTCGCTTGAAGTGCTGTTGACGGTATTGGGAATAAGTTATATGTTGATGGGATTGATATACCGCCCATAACACCACCTTTCCATGGCCAGATATAGTTTCCGCCAGTAAAACGACCAAAACGTATTAAATCCGAACGTCTATGACCTTCAAGATTCAACTCACGCCCTCTTTCATCAATCATGAAGTCAAGGGTCATTTCGCTGGTCGTTATAGGATCGGCATTTGATCGTGTTCTAACCATATTCACATAATTAAGTGCTTCTGTCATGCTCGCATTGGACGCACCTCTAATAGCGCACTCGGCATACATTAAATAGGCATCAGCTAACCTAAATAAAGGGAAATCAGTGTCAGAAAAACCAGATGGTAAGGAGGTTCCGTTGAAATTTGTATTTCTAAATTTCACCGATGGATATCCGTCAATCCATGTTCTATAGTTAGTCATTTCAAAACTATGGATATCATCACCAGTAACTGCGTCTGTACCAATCCAAAATAATTGAGATCTTTCATCATTGCAATTTCTCAATCCGTCTGAATCACTTATGCCTCCACAAAATAGACCGTACCAAGCTTTTGTAGCTCTATGTCCAGCCCAACCTTCGGTAGCACCAAATTGTGCTAAAGGAATTGTTTCTGCGTTCAAATTACCATTGACTATATAAGTTGTGTTTCCAAAACTTTGGCTTACGACTGCATCGGCGATCAATGGAAAGATAATTTCATTGGACGTATCATTATCGGCAGAAAAAAGACTTACAAAGTTAGGTGCCAAGGTGTGACTTGATGTTAATACAACATCCAATGAAGTAACTGCATCATTATATCTGGCGGTTCCAGTATACACTTCAGCATTTAAATATAATTTAGCAAGTAACATAGCTCCTGCAGCTTTCGTACTTCTTCCGTAGGTGTTATTATCTGGCAAACTCTCTTGAATGGCTAGCAATTCTGATTCTACAAAATCAAATAATTCCTGTCTTGAAGCTTCAGGCAGGGCGGCAGTTTGTCCGTAGTTTTCTTCGGTAGCCAAAACCCCTTTACCGAAAACGTCTATTAAATAGTAATAAGCCAGGGATCTGATAAATCGAACTTCAGATACAATTTGCTCTTTATTATTTACATCTACATTTTCCAATATTGAAAGTAAATTATTACATTGAGGAATCGTAAAGAATATTCTGTTATACATATAACGGAAGAACTTATTTTGAGAAGTCCAATCTGAAGTGGTTGTCAACTGGTCAAGACCGTTGTCACCCCAACGATTTTTCATACCATCAGCGGTAAAATCTTGTAAGTTTATAATACCTCTTAAAAAAGGTGATTCTCCTGGATCATCACTAATATCCGAACTACCAGGGCCATCTGCGCCAGAAAGAGCAAAGGATCCGTAGAGTCTTGATAAAATGCCTTCTACAGCATTAGGGTCTCGTGCTAAAAGCTCTTCCAAAGAAAGCTCAACTTTTGGTTCTGTGTTTAAGTCATCCGTACAACCTGCAAATAGCAGAAGGACAGTAAAGCTTAAAAGCAATTTTAATAATCTATTTTTCATATTTCAATTTTTTTAAAAGTCTATATTCACACCTAAATTATAAACGGTCGGTCTTGGATAAAAGTTGTTATCAATTCCACCAAAATTTTCAGGGTCCTGACCGCTGTAATTTGTAATGATGAACGGATTGTTCACAGCACCATATAATTTGATATTTACATTTTTAAAGACATTCTTATCTAAAGTATAACCCAAGACAATGTTTTCACAACGCAAGAAAGATGCATTCTCTAAATAGTAATCGGAGTATTGTGATGGATCGAAAATATCAGTAAATGCTAGATCAGCGGCACCTGCGTAAAAATCCAACGTGTTATTTAATGACTGAACATCTAAAGGTAATACGTTTTGGATTACACCATTGGTCAAACGTCGAGAATTGTAAACTTGTCCATCCATTTGCCCTCTGAAACTGGAGCTAAAGTCCCAATTTTTATAATTGAGGTTTAGACCAAATCCAAATGTCCAATTTGGCTGAATGGCTGTATAGTATCTATCATCATCATTAATCACGTTATCTCCATTTAAATCTACGAAAGAACCTAGGATAGGACTTCCATTAGAATCATAAACTTGTTTCAATACCCAAGCAGATCCAGCTTGTTGACCTACGGCATGGTATAAAAGGTTGTTTCCAGTTCCTATTGCTAATCCACCGCCAGCACTAATTCGCTCTTGCCCATCTAAACTTGTAACCTCCGTAATATTATAAGAAAGATTACCGTTTAATGACAAATTAAAGTTTTCAGTCGTCACAGGATTTAAATTAAGTGTCAACTCAAATCCCTTACTATCCGTTGAGCCTAGATTTTGAATTAGAATATCGCTTAATGCCTGACCAGGAGGAACATTGGTCAAAATCAAAAGATCTGTGGTTTCCCTTTTGTAAATATCAAATGAACCACCCACAAAATTATTTTTGAAGAAACCAAAATCAACACCTAAATTGTACGTAGATGTTTTTTCCCAAGTTAAATCAGGATTAAATTCTTTAGCGTTATAAAGAGTAACACCTTCAATAAATTGGCTGTTAGGCGATCCAATTTCAAAAACTGGAATCGATGGGAAAAATCCTGCAACACCAGATATATCCTGTTGTCCAGTCTTACCATAACTGACACGTACCTTGAAGTCATTAACAAAATCTACGTCCTTAAGAAATGATTCTTCTTTAACTTTCCACGCCAAAGCTGCCGCTGGGAAATATCCCCAACGATTCTCTTCTGTAAAAAATGAAGATCCATCTGCTCGCATAGATAAAGTCAATAAATATTTGTCACCTAAATTAATATTGGATCTCCCGAAAAACGATTGTAAATTAAGTAAACTAAAAAATCTGTTGTTAGGATTATTTGGGTCAAAATTCGTGATTCGAACACCGGTTACTTCATCAGTTCTAAATTCGTCTTTGTTCCCATCATTTTTGAAATTTTGATAACTATAACCTGCTTGGACATCGTAAGAATTAACAAATCCGTCTAAATCTTTAGCATAAGATAAGTAAGATTCCCAAGTAGTATTCGTAATATGTTGACGCTCTCTAAAGCTTACCCCAGGATTAAAAATATAAGTTCCAACTGGTACATCAGAATCTGGTACTAATGTATAACTATTGATCGCGTTTTCTGAAAAGCTTTCCTCAACGTTTGCTCGTGATGCTTCAAGTCCAACATTCGTAACAGCTCTTAATTCAGGTAAAAAATGAAATTTATAATCTAACTCAAGATTTCCCAAAATTCTATTGACACGTTCAGGTCTTGAACGTTGTTCTAATACTGCTAAAGGATTATTAGCTCCAACTTTTGCATTTGGATTGTTCGGGTCATTTGGGCCTATAATTTTTTGGTAATAACCTGAAAAAATCGAATTGGCATCATATACCGGTTTAGTAGGATCCATAGAAATAGCACCTCCTAAAGCGCCTCCTTCATCTACAGAATTTTTCTCCACCAATGTGCCTTTTAAATTCAAATCAATTTTTAAATGATCATTCAAAACTTTTGGGGTAAAACGAAGTGCACCTGTGATTCTTTCGTAATCATTGGTTTTAATTACACCTTCTGTCTCATTGTATCCAATAGACGCTCTGAATGGCACTTTTCCAAATAAATTTGTTCTTACACCAAAATTGTAATCGTTGCTGATTGAGGCACGATAAATGACATCTTGCCAATCTGTATTATAGATGGCACGGTCACCGCTCGGAGTACTTATAATTTGAGAAACAGGTTGATCTGTCACTACAGAACCGACTGGAACACCTAAAAGATTACGATTTTCTGGAAAATATTCAGAAACAAATCTTACAAAGGTATCACCGTCCATAACAGGCACATAATTCCCTTCAGATATCACACTATATGTCGAACGCGCTGAAAAATTGTATTTGGTTTCTCCAGACGTGCCTTTCTTCGTAGTAATGATTAATACACCATTTGACGCTCTACTTCCGTAAATCGCAGTGGCAGATGCATCTTTTAAGATACTGAAACTCTCAATATCATTAGGATTAATTAAGCTTAATGGGTTGCCTACTCCAGATACGCCACCGTTGTCTACAGGAATCCCGTCAATAACGATTAGTGGATTACTGTTTGCATTTAAAGAGGCGCCACCACGTATTCTAATATTTGGAGCGGCATCAGGAGCACCTCCTCCATTCGTGATTCGAACACCCGCAGCTTTTCCTTGCAATAATTGTTCAGGCGATACAATTGCTCCTTGATTAAAATCCTTTTCGGTAACGACATCAACAGAGCCTGTCGCATCCTTTATACTCGTCGTACCATACCCAATCACGACAACCTCATCCAATTTAGCTGCGTCTTCAACTAAAGAGACGTCTATAGTGGTTTGATTATCAATGGTGATTTCCTGGGTTAAATATCCAACGTAAGAGAATACAAGAATATCACTAGACTTTACGTTGATAGAATACTTTCCGTCAAAATCTGTCGTTGTTCCAGTATTAGTTCCTTTAATAATAATATTGACACCAGGCACAGGCAATGTGCTGGCTTCTTCTGTAACAGTACCCGAAACTGTCGATTGCGACATCAATATGGCGGGACATAAGAATGCCAATAATAATAAACTATTTAAAAATGTTTTCATACACTATTCTTAAGAGTTAGTTGCTTTAAAAAATTAACTATATTTTCACTTCTCGGGTTAAATCTATGTAAAATTTAGGTATCTACATTATAAGTGACTTGTATTTACCCAGCGAAAACGTTTTCGTGTTAAGAACTTTTTTTTTATTGGATAGATTATAATTAAAATATGTAAAAATTATCAAATAAACAATGAAGCGGGGTCTTTAATGTGAACTTCGGAATAACTAAACCATAAATTCTTTAAAAATTTTTGCTAAATTCGTTCCCATTCCAAATATGATGAAAAGAAAAATTACATTAAAACAAATAGCCAAAGAATTAGATGTGTCTATTTCTACGGTTTCCAAGGCGCTTCGTAATAGCATTGAAATCAGTGAAGATACGCGTGAGAAGATTCAAGCATTTGCAAAGCTTTATAACTATCGACCGAACAACATTGCGTTGAGTCTAAAAAATAGAAAAACGAAGACCATCGGGGTGATCATTCCAGAAATCGTCCATCATTTTTTCGCAAAGGTGATCAGAGGTATCGAATTGGTAGCCAACAAACGTGGTTATAATGTTATTGTAGGACTGTCCAATGAGTCATTTGATAAGGAAGTAATCAATATGCAAATGCTCGCCAATGGAAGTATCGACGGTTTTATTCTCTCTATATCCAAAGAAACATTGCAGAACCAAGATTATCATCATTTTAATGAGACCATAAGTCAAGGAATGCCTATAGTGATGTTTGATCGGGTTATCAATGAGATCAACTGTGATAAAGTGATCATTGATGATATGAAAGGCTCCAGAAATGCTGTGAATAAGCTCTTCGATAATGGTTGCAAAAATGTGGCTATAATTACTACCAAAGATTATGTCAGTGTTGGAAGGTTGCGGACTCAAGGTTATCTTCAGGCTTTGGAAGATCATAAGATGATTGCCGATGCAAATCTCATATTAAAAGTTAATGATGAGTTACTTTCTGAAGATCATTTAGATTCCTTGGAAAAAGAAATTGAAGAATTATTTCAAAAAAACAATCAAATTGACGGTGTCTTTGCTGTTAATGAATTGTATGCCATTATAGCGATGAAGGTTGCGAGAAAATTAAGTTTGAGAATACCTGAAGACGTTCAGTTTATTGGCTTTACTGATGGTGTTCTTTCCAAACATGCGACTCCTAGTCTAACAACCGTAAGTCAACATGGTCAGCAAATGGGTGAAAAGGCTGCCGATTTGTTAATAGATAGGCTTGAAAACGAGGAGGAAGAAGATAATTTTAGCACTGTTGTCATCGAAACCAATCTGATTGAACGTGATTCCACAAAATAATATATTTAATAGTTATATTTAAAAACTTTAGTATATTTACGCCTTATTCAAGTATAATCAAAACTTATATTTTCACTTCTCACAAGTAAGTTTTGATAAGTATATCGCTTATCAATAGTAGTAATTTAATACATACTATAATGAAAAAGCGTACGCTCGGATTTTGGGAAATCTGGAACATGAGTTTCGGTTTCTTGGGAATCCAAATGGGTTTTGCCCTGCAGAATGCAAACGTTAGCCGTATTTTTCAAACATTAGGAGCAAAGATTGATGATATTCCAATTCTTTGGGTAGCAGCGCCTTTGACAGGTTTGATAGTACAGCCAATAATCGGTTATTTTAGTGACCGTACCTGGCATTCCCGATTGGGACGTCGACGTCCATATTTTTTGGTCGGTGCTATTTTAGCGTCTTTGGCTTTATTTATTATGCCAAATTCTCCCGTATTATGGTTTGCAGCCGGCATGTTGTGGATCATGGATGCGTCCATCAACGTTTCGATGGAGCCATTTCGAGCATTTGTTGGCGATAATCTTCCAGAACACCAACGTACCAAAGGATTTGCGATGCAAAGTTTTTTCATCGGAATCGGTGCATACGTTGCGTCAAAATTACCATGGATGCTCACCGAATTTGGTGTTGCCAATACGGCAGCCGAAGGTGTTATTCCTGATTCGGTCAAATATTCTTTCTACATTGGTGGTGCTGCCTTTTTTATCGCTGTCCTTTGGACCGTTTTGAAATCGAAAGAGTATTCTCCAGAACAAATGAAAATTTTTGAAGATGCCGAAAATGAATCAAAACCGATTATTGAGGAACATTCAGAGGACTGGTTTCGAAGCAATGGGAAATCTCACTTAATAAAAGGAACTATTGCACTTGCAGTTGGATTGATGGCTACTTATTTTGTTTATGATTACGATTTGAAAAAAGATCTTTATGTGCTTACATTAGGATTAATTAGTGTTGGAGGTGTGGCCTTAATAATCTCTGGATTACTTCAAAAAGGCGGATCAAGAAATGGTTTTGTAACCATTATGAATGATTTCCAAATGATGCCCAAAGTCATGAAGCAATTGGCTTGGGTGCAATTCTTTTCATGGTTCGCATTGTTCTCCATGTGGATTTATACTACAGGAGCAGTCACGGAACATATTTATGGAACAACAGACCCAACATCAGCAGCATACAACATAGGCGCAAACCAAGTTGGTGAAATGTTCGCGAATTATAATATCATCGCAGCAGCAGTGGCATTTTTATTGCCATTATTAGCGAAAAAAACCAGTCGAAAATTTACGCATTTCCTAGCCTTGGTTGCAGGTGGTTTGGGACTGATGTCTTTATATTTTATAACAGATCCAACAAGATTTACCATTGAATGGCTACCAATGATTGGTGTCGGAATCGCTTGGGCCAGTATTTTATCTGTGCCTTATGCCATGTTGTCTGGATCTCTACCAGCTTCAAAAATGGGTTATTATATGGGAGTTTTTAATTTCTTTATCGTTATACCACAATTGGTCGCGGCTTCTATTTTAGGGTTTTTGGTGTCCAAATTTTTCAATAGCGAACCAATTTATGCCTTATTAATAGGTGGATGCTCTATGATTTTAGCAGGGATCCTTTCATTATTAGTTAACGACAAAGCAGCAATAGAAATTCATGAATAAGAAAGCATTTATATTCGACCTCGATGGGGTCATCGTAGACACCGCAAAATATCACTTTCTGGCTTGGAAAAAATTAGCCAACAGTATTGGTGTTGATTTTACCGAAGTTCAAAATGAGCAACTCAAAGGTGTAAGTAGAGTCAAATCACTAGAAAAAATTCTCGGTTGGGGAAACAAAAGCATCAGTGAAGAAGAATTTATGGAACTAATGGCACTTAAGAATGACGATTATTTGACTTACATCAATAAAATGGATGAAAGTGAAATTCTTCCACATGTCACTGAAGTGTTAGATTTTTTAATAGAAAATAAACAACGGATTGCTTTAGGATCGGCAAGCAAGAATGCTCGAATGATTTTAAAGAAAGTTAATTTATTTGACAAATTTGAAGTGATCGTTGATGGCAACGATGTTTCGAAAGCCAAACCGAATCCCGAAGTGTTTTTAATTGGCGCAAAACAATTGAATTGCGAACCAAAAGATTGTATCGTCTTTGAAGATTCCCTTGCTGGTGTCAAAGCCGCAAATATTGCAAGCATGGTATCCATCGGAATTGGTGATACTGAAACTTTAAAGGACGCCGATTTCGTTTTCAAAGATTTCACTGAAATTTCGCAAGATTTTCTAAATGATTTGATAAAGAAATAGCACAAAGAATTAAGAATTAAGAATTAAGAAGGAATTTAGAAACTGGACTCATAAGTCGTCTAATAACGAAACGGTCTAACATCTAATGTCTAACATCTCAAAGAAAATGAATCAAGATTATATACAACCAAACAATTGGTCTATAATAGAGGAAGGTTTTGATACTACCCGCGTAAAATCATCCGAAAGTATTTTTAGTATTGGCAATGGTGCCATGGGTCAGCGCGCTAATTTTGAAGAGCAGTATTCAGGTGCGACCTTTCAAGGAAGCTATGTCGCAGGAGTTTATTATCCCGATAAAACACGAGTAGGCTGGTGGAAAAATGGCTATCCACAATACTTTGCTAAAGTATTGAATGCTCCCAATTGGATCGGAATTAATGTAACCATCAATGGCGAAGCGTTGGATTTGGCAAATTGCAAAGAAGTTAAAAACTTCAAGCGTGAGCTAAATATGAAAGAAGGTTGGTTATCCCGAAGTTTTGAAGCCACACTACAGAATTCAACTGAAATTAGAGTAGAAACCAAACGATTTTTAAGTTTGGATATGGATGAAGTAGGCGCCATTCAGTATAATGTAACTCCGCTAAATATAGATGCTGAAGTAGTTTTTTCGCCTTGTTTAGATGCTGGTATTACCAATGAAGACAGCAATTGGGACGATAAATTTTGGAACACATTAAGTGTTACTTCCGAAGATGAACAAGCATTTATTGTTTCGCATACGATGAAAACCAATTTTCATGTGTGTACTGCGATGCAAACCCAAGTGTCTTTAAATGGACACCCCTTAAAGCAGAATAAAACTGTTAGTGATACTAACAATTCAATTCAATTTGAATATACAAATCATGTAAACAACGGAGATACCATCACCATGACCAAATTTGGTGGTTACACTGTGGATAGAAATCATGATAAAAATGAATTGATTTCTGTTGCAAGAAAGACCTTGTCTGACGTTTCTGAACTCGGATTCGACAATTTGCTTCAACGGCAAAAAGAAGCATGGGCTAAAATATGGGAAATGGCAGATATTACTATCGAAGGTGATGTCAAAGCGCAACAAGGGATTCGATTCAATATCTTTCAATTAAATCAGACCTATTTAGGGAAGGATGCACGTTTAAATATTGGTCCAAAAGGATTTACAGGTGAGAAATATGGCGGTTCTACTTATTGGGATACGGAAGCCTATTGCATCCCTTTTTATATGGCAACCAAAGATCAGTCGGTTGCCCGTAAATTATTGACGTATCGTTACAACCATTTAGAAAAAGCGATTGAAAATGCTCAAAACAATTTAGGTTTTAAAAATGGAGCAGCCTTGTATCCGATGGTTACCATGAATGGTGAAGAGTGCCACAACGAATGGGAAATCACGCACGAAGAAATCCATAGAAACGGAGCCATCGCATTTGCAATCTATAATTATCACAGATACACGGGCGATTACAGTTACATCCCGGAAAAAGGTTTGGAAGTTTTAATTGGTATTGCTCGTTTTTGGCATCAACGCGCCAATTTTTCAAAGGAAAAAGAGAAATACGTGATATTAGGTGTTACAGGCCCAAATGAATATGAAAATAATGTCAATAATAATTTCTACACGAATTATCTAGCCAAATGGTGTATTGATTACGCTTTAGAAAATATAGAAAAAGTTCAAGATCTACATGATGCTGATTATTCCAGAATCATGAACAAAACAAAGTTATCCGAAGCTGAATTGGAAGAGTGGAAAAAAGTAGCTAATAATATGTATTATCCTTTCTCAAAAGAACATAATGTCTATTTACAACAAGACGGATTCTTGGATAAAGAATTGGTAACCGTTGCTAATCTCGATAAATCACAACGACCAATCAATCAAAAATGGTCTTGGGATCGAATTTTGCGTTCACCATACATCAAACAAGCCGATACACTGCAAGGATTTTACTTTTTTGAGGATCATTTCACCACAGAAGAGTTGGAACGACATTTCGATTTTTACGAACCATTCACTGTTCATGAAAGCTCCTTGTCACCTTGTGTGCATAGCATACAGGCTGCTAAATTAGACAGAATGGATCAAGCGTACACCTTCTATTTGAGAACATCCCGATTGGATTTGGATGATTATAATCATGAGGTGGAAGAAGGATTGCACATCACTTCGATGGCAGGAACTTGGATGAGCATCGTGGAAGGTTTTGGTGGTATGCGCGTTAAGAACGATACTCTGTCATTCGAAACTAGAATTCCAAAGCAGTGGCAAGGCTATTCATTTAAGGTGAACTTTAGAAACCAAATTCTTAAAGTGAACGTATCTCATGAAAGCACAAAATTTGAATTAATTGGTTCTGATGAATTAAAAATCGTCGTCAATGCAAAAGAGGTCACTATCAAACCAAATAACCTGGTGACTGTATAAAGAAGAATATATTGAATATCGAAAAAAATGAAGCTACTATTCCAATTTTTAATACTTTTAGTTAGTATGACAGGTTTTTCGCAAATAGATAGAATGGAACCGCCGAATTGGTGGGTAGACTTTAAAAATTCAGAGCTCCAACTTTTGGTGAAGCATGACCACATTGGTGATGCTCAACCCGAGATTTCTTATCCTGGTGTTACCATTAAAAAAGTCTCTAAAGGCGACAGTCCAAATTATCTATTTATTGATTTGGCAATTGCAGAAACTACAAAAGCGGGAAGTTTCGACGTCGTTTTTAGATTTGAAAACGGGAAAGAACTTATACAGTCTTACGAGTTAAAATCTAGGGAGAAAACTGCAAATGATTATGTTGGTTTTGACAGTAGTGATGTTATTTATTTGATCACGCCAGATCGTTTTGCGAATGGCAATCCTGGTAACGACACTTTCGACTCGTTAAAGGAGAAAACAATCAATCGAACCGACGATTATGCGCGACATGGTGGAGACATCAAAGGAATAACCAATCATTTGGATTATATTCACGATATGGGTTTTACGGCTATTTGGCCAAGCCCGGTTTTGACAAATGACATGTCACGAGCATCCTATCATGGTTATGCAATGACTGACTTTTATGAAGTCGATCCACGGTTTGGAACTTTAGCAGATTACAGAGATTTGGCCGATAAAGCACGAGGGAAAGGAATAAAATTAATTATGGACCAAGTTGCGAATCACTGTGGAAGTGAACATTGGTGGATGAAAGATTTGCCATTTAAAGATTGGGTCAATTATCAGGAAGAGTATAAAAACAAGAAAGAGCTAACCACTTCAAACCATCGAAGAACGAGTCATCAAGATCGATATGCTTCAGATTATGACAAAGAACTTTTAAGCAATGGTTGGTTTGTTCCCACGATGCCAGACCTTAATCAACGAAACCCATTCATGGCTAAATATATTATCCAGAATAGCATCTGGTGGGTAGAAACGCTTGGTTTAGGAGGCATCCGACAAGATACCTATCCTTACTCCGATAAGAGTTTTATGGCCGATTGGGCGGGAGCCATTATGAATGAATATCCTAAATTTACAATCGTTGGAGAGGAGTGGAGTTATAATCCGTTGTTGATCGGTTATTGGCAACAGGGTGCAAATAATCGCGATGGTTATAAGTCCAATTTAAGGTCCACAATGGATTTTGCAATGCAACGATTGATCATTGAGGCCTTGACCGAAGAGGAATTATGGGACACCGGTTTAGTAAAAATCTACGAAGGTTTAGCCAATGATTTTCATTATGCATCGCCAAAGGACATTATGATTTTTCCGGACAATCATGATATGAGCCGAATTTTTACCCAACTCAATGAGAATGTAACCGACACCAAAGCCGCTTTGAGTTATCTTTTGATGTTGCCTAGAATCCCGCAAATATACTACGGCACAGAAATTTTAATGAATGACACTGCAAAACCTGGCGATCATGGATTGATTCGAACTGATTTTCCAGGCGGTTGGGAAGGTGATTCTGTAAATGCTTTTACAGGAGAAGGACTTTCGGAGACCCAAATAGATATGCAGATATATCTCAAAAAATTATTGAATTACAGAAAGGAAAGTAAAGCTATTCATGAAGGAACAACAATTCACTTCGCGCCAGATGATGGCATCTATATGTTGTTTAGGGTTTTTGATGATGAAACTGTAATTCACATCATCAATAAAAATGACACACCAATCGAGTTGGATGTAGCGAGATTTAGCGAATTAAACCTGAAAGGAAGAGAAGTAAGAAATATAATTTCCAATGAGTCGTTCGTTTGGGGAGAGATATTTTTATTAACCCATAAAGGCAGTATTATCCTCACCACTAAATGAAACATATCCTGATCATATTTTTAGCAGTTTGTCTAATTTCTTGTAATGATAGAAAGAACGCATCCATAGCTGACATAATACCTGCAGATGTTTCAAAAGTTGAGACAAAAACCATTGAAGGGGAATTTGCCGGTGGCACTTTGCTACGGATTGAAGAATTTCCGTCCAATTTTATTCCAACTCGGAAAGTGGATATCTGGTTGCCAAAAAATTATTCAAAAGATAAAAAATATGCGGTTCTGTACATGCACGACGGTCAAATGCTCTTCGACAGCAGAATTACATGGAACCAACAAGAATGGAAAGTGGATGAGGTATCTACCAAGTTAATGAACGACAGCATTACAAAAGATTTTATCGTCATTGCACCGTTCAACATTAACGAATTGAGACATAGTGAATATTTTCCACAAAAACCATTTGAATCACTTTCGGAGAAAATAAAGGATTCATTGTTCAAGGAAGCTGAAAATGACAATTTTAAATTAAGCAGTGTTACATCCGATAATTATTTGAGTTTCATAGTAAAGGAACTGAAACCGTATATCGATCAAAATTATTCTGTTCATACTGATAGAGACAACACTTTTGTGGCAGGTTCGAGTATGGGAGGACTGATTTCAATGTATGCCATTTGCGAATACCCAGAGATTTTTGGTGCCGCTGCCTGCATGTCTACGCATTGGCCGGGCGGCAATCCAAATGAAAATGATTTGTTGACAAACACTTTCTTTGAATACATGAAAAAGAATGTTCCATCTCCAAAAAACCACAAAATTTATTTCGATTATGGGACAGTAACGCTGGATAAGTTCTATCCCAAGTATGCGAATAGAGTGAACGCCCTTTTCAAGGATAAAGGATATGATGCATCAAATTTTAAGAATTTGAAATTTGAAGGTGCAGACCATTCCGAATTATCATGGCAAAAACGATTGGATATTCCTTTGACTTTTTTATTGAAAAGAACTGATTAAAAAAAGAAGGAACGATACGAGTTAAAAAACTTAAAATGAAAAAAAGCATTCCGATACTAGTTCTATTTATAATACAACTTGGCTTTTCACAGAACCCAATTAGAACTTTCGAATCTTCCAATTTAACAAATAATAATTTAGAGATCAAAGTAAATGATGGTCTGTATAAGATAACGGCATTTAGCAACAAAATAATTCAGACCACGTTCATTCCTTCCGGAGAAGACGAATCAGAAAAATCGCATGCCGTTGTTTTAGAACCCTCTTCTATTAGTTCAGATTTTAGTGAAGATGATACACATTTGAATTACAGAACCGGCGGTATTTCTGTTACAATTCAAAAATCACCATTTCAGATTTCATATTCATATCATGGAAAGCCTATTATTTCCGAAAAAATGGGCTATGGGAAGAATGATAGTTTAGAAACCATTCAATTCAATCTTACTAAAGATGAGGTTTTGTATGGTGGAGGTGCCAGAGCCTTGGGAATGAATCGTCGTGGCCATCGACTGCAATTGTACAACAGAGCACATTATGGGTATGAAACACATTCGGAATTGATGAATTATACCATGCCAATTGTCATGTCCTCCAATCAATATTTGGTACATTTTGACAATGCACCAATTGGATTTTTAGATTTAGATAGCAAAAAGGACAACACCCTCACCTATGAAACCATTTCAGGTCGAAAAACCTATCAGGTTGTGGTTGGCGATTCGTGGATTGATTTGATTGACAGTTATACAGATTTAACCGGAAAACAGCCAATGCCACCGCGCTGGTCATTAGGAAATTTCTCTAGTCGTTTTGGATACCATTCTCAAAAGGAAGTTGAAGAAACCGTCCAAAAATTTAGAGAAGAGGAAATTCCTTTGGATGCTATTATTATCGATATTTTTTGGTTTGGTAAAGACATTCAAGGTCACATGGGAAATCTGGAATTTCTAAAAGATTCTTTCCCAAATGCCGAACAAATGATGAAGGATTTGACATCCAAAGATGTTAATACGATTTTAGTGACAGAACCATTTATTCTCACAACTTCGAAGCGATGGCAAGAGTCAGTAACTAAAGATGTGTTGGCAAAAGATTCACTTGGAAATCCGTTCAAGTATGATTTCTACTTCGGAAATACTGGACTGATAGATATCTACAATCCAAAAGGGAAGTCTTGGTTCTGGAATATTTATAAAGATCTGGCCAAAATGGGTGTCACAGGAGTTTGGGGTGATTTGGGCGAACCAGAAGTGCATCCATCAAAATTGCTTCACGCGACGGGAACAGCTGATGAGGTTCATAATATCTATGGCCATGATTGGGCACGGTTAGTATATGAAGGTTATAAGACCGATTTTCCAAATCAAAGACCTTTTATCTTAATGCGAGCAGGCTATTCAGGTTCGCAACGCTTTGGGATGATGCCTTGGTCAGGTGATGTTAATAGAACTTGGGGAGGTTTGCAAAGTCAACCAGAAATTGCCTTACAAATGGGAATGCAAGGACTTGGGTATATGCATTCAGATTTAGGTGGTTTTGCTGGTGATAATCTCGATGATGAATTATACACCCGATGGTTACAATATGGCGTTTTTCAGCCAATTTATAGACCTCATGCACAAGAGGAAGTTCCAGCGGAGCCTGTTTTTAGAGAAGCAAAAACGAAGGCTTTGGCCAAAAAATCAATAGAACTACGCTATAAACTTTTGCCATATAATTATACTTTGGCTTTTGAAAATCGTACCCATGGAACACCTTTGATGCGTCCACTATTTTTTGAGGATGACACAAAACGATTACTGTTGGATGCTTCCGAATATTTGTGGGGAGAAGATTTCTTGATTGTACCAATTATGAAATCGAGGCTAACAGAAACGGAGGTTTATTTTCCAAAAAATCATATATGGTTTGATTTTTATTCAGGCGAGAGATTTGAGGGAGGACAAAATAAAATTATAAAAACCCATTCAGATTACATTCCGACCTTTGTGAAAGCTGGCGCCATCATTCCAATGGCAAAGCCAATGCAAAGCACCAAAGACTATAGCGGAACGAATTTAGATATACATTTTTATTTCGAAACAACCGTTACAGAAAGTTCAGGTCAGCTTTACAACGACGATGGCAAGACACCAAATACGTTTGAAACTGGTGCTTACGAATTACTTCATTTCAAAAGCGAATTTGAGAAAAATGAAATCGAAATTGAATTCGAGGCCGAAATAGGAAAGAGCTTTGTTACCTCAATCAAAACGATCGAACTTGTGGTTCATAACATTGGAAGACAACCGAAAAGAGTCAAAATTAACGGCGTGAAAACAGAAGTTAATTGGAATTCAACAACTAAAACATTGACAATTCCAGTGCAATGGAACACGGCAAATGAATCTAAAATCAAAATAAAATTAGACAAGTGAAAAAAAATTTAATCGTTATATTAACATTAGTCTTGTTTTCTGGTTGCAAGGAAAAGAAAGATAATAAATTAGTAGCAGAGGTATCAAATGAGGAAACATCTTTTGTTTGGGAGGGTGCAAATCTCTATTTCCTTTTGACGGATCGATTCAACAATGGCGACACGTCTAATGATGTCAATTTTGATAGAACTAAAGAATCTGGAAAGTTACGTGGTTTTGAAGGTGGCGATATTAAAGGTGTGACCCAAAAAATTGAAGATGGTTATTTTGCAGATTTAGGAGTTAATGCTATTTGGTTGTCTCCGATTGTAGAACAGATTCATGGCGGAACAGATGAAGGGACGGGCTTAACGTATGGTTTTCATGGCTATTGGACGAGCGATTGGACACGTCTAGATCCAAATTTTGGAACTGAAGAAGATTTAAAAGAATTGGTAGAAACGGCTCATAAAAATGGTATCAGAATTGTGTTGGATGCCGTCATCAATCACACAGGTCCAGTGACAGAGAGCGATCCGGTCTGGCCAAAGGAATGGGTGAGAACTTCACCAACTTGCGATTATAAATCTTATGATACTACAGTGTCCTGTACCTTGGTTAAAAATCTACCAGACATCAGAACAGAAAGCAACGAAGATGTCGAGTTGCCTCCACAATTGGTTGAAAAATGGAAAAAAGAAGGACGTTACGATCAAGAAGTGGCCGAATTAGATGCCTATTTTGAAAAAACGGGTCATCCACGAGCACCTCGTTTTTATATCATGAAATGGTTAACAGATTACATTAGAGATTATGGAATCGATGGTTATCGCGTTGATACGGTAAAACATACAGAAGAAACTGTTTGGCAAGAGTTTAAAACGGAATGTGATGCTGCTTTTGCCGATTGGAAAGCGAATCATTCAGAAAGGGTATTGGATGATAATGCATTTTACCTTGTCGGCGAAGTTTATGGTTATGGTATCACTTCAGGAAAAGCCTATGATTTGGGTGGAAAAATGATTAATTATTATGATAATGCTTTTAACAGCTTAATCAACTTCGAATTTAAGTGGAATATGCAGCAACAGGAAAATGAAACTGTATTTAGCGATTATTCGAAAATGCTTCAGAATAACCTAAAAGACTATGGATTGCTAAACTATCTCACATCGCATGATGACGGTCAACCATTTGATGCCCAACGTGAAAAACCTTATGAAACAGCAACAAAACTACTATTAGCTCCAGGAACTTCACAAATTTATTATGGTGATGAATCCGCAAGATCATTGGTGATCGAAGGTACGGTTGGCGATGCGACCCTACGTTCCTTTATGAATTGGAATGATCTTAAAACGAATAGCGAGACCAAAAGCATTTTGGCTCATTGGCAAAAATTAGGACAATTCAGAAAGAATCATCCTGCTGTTGGAGCTGGCGTTCATCAAATGATGACACAGGATCCTTACGTGTTCTATAGAAGTTTTACAAAAGGCAATTACAATGACTTGGTCGTGATTGGTCTTGCTTTAAATAAAGGCAAAAAACATTTAGACGTTTCCAAAGTATTTAAAGATGGGGAACAACTACGTGATGCCTATTCAAACCAAGTCGTCAAAGTGCAGAACGGACACGTAGCTATCGATTCTGAATACGAAATTGTTCTTTTAGAAAGAAAAAAATAAACATCAACAACTTAAAATTATCAACATACTAAATGACAAGTAATGTCAGAAATTAATTAATACATCCAATTATGAAACAACTAATTCTCTCCATGCTAATAGCAAGTTCTTTAATCGCTTGTAAAAACGATACTAAAACCATGAACCAAAAAGATGATGGGATGACTGAAACTGTAGACAGTTTGCCTCCTATCTCGAAAGAGGTTATAAACACTGGTGTTATTTATGAAGCCAACATTAGACAGTATTCTGCTTCTGGACATTTTGATGAGTTTACAAAGGACATTCCCCAATTAAAACAATTAGGAGTAAAGATCATTTGGTTAATGCCTGTTTTTCCAATTAGCGAAACCAAACGAAAAGCGACTGGTGGTGCAGATAGTAAGTTTGCAACTGATTTCCCAGAAGCGGAACAATCGAAATATTTGGGAAGTTATTATGCAGTATCGGATTTCACTAAAATCAATCCGGAATTTGGAACTATCGAAGACTTTAGAAACTTGGTAAAAACGGCTCATGACAATGGCATATATGTCATTTTGGATTGGGTACCAAATCATACAGGTTGGGATCATATTTGGATTAAAAACAATCCAGATTATTACACCAAAGATAAAGATGGCAATATCACACATCCAAAAGATACCGATTGGACTGACGTTGCCGATTTGAACTACGATAATAAAGAAATGCGTCTGGAAATGATAAAAGACATGCAGTATTGGTTAAAAGAAGAAGGCGTTGATGGATTTAGATGCGATGTAGCAGGTTCAGTTCCTGCCGATTTTTGGGAGGAAGCGATTCCGCAATTGAGAAAAACAAAGGAAATTTTTATGTTGGCTGAAGCTTGGGAGCCAGAATTATTGAAAAACAATTTGTTTGATATGGGTTACGCATGGGATGGTCATCACATGATGAATCATATTGCACAAGGGAAAAACAAAGCGACAGATTATTATAAATACCTTGATGAACGAAATGCTACCTATGAAGCAGATGCTATTTTAATGAACTTCATTACAAATCACGATGAAAACTCATGGAATGGCACCATCGGAGAACGTATGGGAGATGGAGCACCGGCATTTTTGGCCCTGGAATACATGACAACAGGTATGCCATTGATTTATTCAGGAATGGAGTATGATATGAGTCATCGTTTGAAATTTTTTGAGAAAGATTCTATTCCTAAAACTAGAGGGAAAATGTGGCCTCTTTTGGCAAAACTGGGTGTGATGAAAAACAGCAATCCTGCATTAAGTCAAAGTAATTTAGGTGCTCAAACGGAGCGTATCGATACCAAGAACAAGAACATCCTATTTTTCTCTCGTAGCTTTAATGGTAGCACGGTTCAGTATCTAGCCAATCTTTCAGATAAGGAGCAATCATTTGCAGCCATGCCGCCTGGTACTTATTTAGATTATATGAGTAATGCGACATTTACTATTGATAGTCCTGAGATAACCCTTCAACCGTGGGAGTATCGTCTTTTCATGAAAACAAATTAAGAATTAAATTTTTTAAGACACCGCATATACCAACTTACCTTCTGGGGAGGTTGGTATTGTTGTATGCACCTGTTTGAGTATCGCCTTTATGTAGTATGGTATTTTTAAAGTTGGTACATTTGCATATTAGGAAGGCTCTATTTGAAATGAAGGGTGATTTAAACCGACCAATTCAATTATTAGTAAATTTGATTCAAACATTTTGTCGATGACAGATATTAATGATCACATAGAATTGCCTATAGTTCTCAAGTTGAGCTTCGACAAACTGTTGAGTCAATATGAGGTATTGGCAGAAAGTGATGATAATTTTATGTCATCAAAAGCCCAGCATATTTTATCGTTGCAAAAAGAGTTCCCGATTCTGAGGGAAGGTTTTAGTGATATATCGTTGCTTGCCAAATATGAGAAGGTAATTAGGGCGATACTCCAAGATGTATTCGTGCCAGTTTTGACCACTAACGAAATTAAAACAGCATCAGTGCCGCTTCATAACCTAATTTTCAATTCGACTGAACGATTTAAATCCATTCTTGAAAATGCTGGTGCCGGATTTAAGCTGCAAATTAAGAACATGCCGGAGGAAGACATGTATAGAGTGGCCTGTGTCCTCATTCTGAATTTTCACTATGGCTATAACGTTGATTTTAAGAGGCCATTCTTCTATGAAATTCCTGATAAAAAAGGCATCATACGCACCTATAAAATAATGTTTAATGCAGATTTCACAGAAATCATTCCAACCGAAAATGCTCCTAAAATAACAGAGGCTGATTTTCACCAATTACTGGATAATTTCGATGACATTCACCTTTGGAAAGAAAAATTTCCAATTAATAGTTATATTTTCAAAGGGTTTGCAGTCAATAATATATTTGATGTAACGGACGATACGGCTATTTCTAGAATAAAATCGGCGCTGTTGACGAATGGGAAAAATGAAGGTAATAATTTTATTCATGATGTTCAATATCCCTTCGAATCCTTATTCAATATCAAGGATTTAAAAGTTGGTTTTTCTCTGTATAATTCAGAAGATGAGGTTTTCGAACGTATTTATGGAAAAAATATTGAAAGTTATTTGCTTTTCAATGAAGACGTGGAGTCTTGTAAAACAGCCTTATGTGAAGGGTCATACAAGGCATTGATTAATGATAATGTGTATTTTACCATTTCTGATGTTGAAAAATATTATGAATTATCTAATGGTGAAGCACAATACGAAGCCTTGCACGATCAAGGTTATAGAAGTGCCATATTAGCACCAATCGCTACTGAAGGTAAACTTTTAGGGATTTTAGAATTGGTTTCTAAAAATGTCAACGAACTCAACAGTGTTAATGCCAATAAGTTAGTGGATGTGATGCCATATATTGTCACCTCTGTTTTGCGTTCTAAGAAGGAAGAAGAAAACCTTGTCGAAGCCATTATTCAACAAGAATGCACGTCAATACATCCAAGTGTCGTGTGGAAATTTAAAAAAGCTGCGCGTAAATTCTTAATGGAAAAACAAGAATCGGGTGGGAACGTCGCGTTTGGTGAGATTGTTTTCAGAGATGTGTATCCACTTTTCGGACAGATTGATGTCAAGGGATCATCTGATGCTCGAAATCTGGCAACCCAAAAAGATTTATCATTACAACTGAATCTCATACATAAAATCATAGCACAAGTTCTAGAGGAAGAAAAACTTCCCATTTATGAACAATTACAATTCCAATTGAACACCTTTCGATCGGAACTGGAAGCTAATTTTAAAGTGGATAGTGAGAATCAAATTACCAGCTTTCTAAAGAATGACGTGGAACCGCTTTTTAAATTCTTGCTTAAACGAAATTCGAAAGCGAAAGTAGCGATTGAAGATTATTTTTCGAAAGTGGACAGCAATCTTCACGTTATTTACTATTATCGAAAGAATTATGATGATACCATAGCGCTCATCAATAAGAATATGTCTGGGTTATTGGATGCCAACCAAATCAAAGCGCAAAAAATGTACCCACATTATTTTGAACGGTATAAAACGGATGGTGTAGAGCATAACATGTACATTGGAGAGTCTATAACAAAGCTGGAAAGTTTTGACATGATTTATCTCTACAATCTGCGATTATGGCAACTTCAGGTGATGTGTGAAATGGAGAATGACTATTATCAGAATCGCGATAAGTATCCGATAGCGCTTAATGTCACTTCTATGATATTGGTGTTTAACCAGCCTATGTCCATACGTTTTAGAATGGATGAAAAGCAGTTTGATGTCGATGGCACGTATAATGCCCGTTATGAGGTGGTTAAAAAACGTGTCGATAAGGCGTTTATCAAAGGAACAGAAGAACGGATAACTGCCAAAGATAAAATCACTATTGTATATTCTCAAAAATCGGATGAGGAAGAGTATGTAAAGTACATTAAGTTTTTGCAATCAAAGAACATACTCGAGGACGAAATCGAATTTTTAGAACTTGAAGACCTTCAAAGTGTGACAGGCTTGAAAGCGTTAAGAGTACCGATTCTTTATCATTCAAAAGAGGATCATATAGATTTCTATACGTATGAAGATTTGATTGAAGAGTTAAATGTTTGAAATGATTTTATTTTTCAGCCAAGACATATCTAGAATTTTTCATTTCCATCGGAATCATCATCGTAGTTTCAGGCTTTAAAACATCATCAATATCAGCACCTGGATTGGACTTTAATGCGACGGCAAAAGCGATCACAGAAACAATAATTCCAACCATAAATATGGTATAAGTAACTCTCAAAATTCGATATTTGCGGTCTAAAACTTTTCCAAGAAAGTATAGATCTTTTGTCATCGATTGATAGATATAGTCTTTATCATTGACCATTTCATTAATCGCCCATTCAAATTCCTTAAGCTCCATTTTATGAAAATTTCCAAAAAAGGTGAGATTAACTTCTTTATTGGCAACATCCTCTTTTGTAAAAGTACCACCTGTGATATTTGGCCTAGTGGCAATGACCGACATGATCATGCACACCACGCCTACCAATGTAAACAGGGCCGTCGGATAAGTGAGGTATGGATTCGTGTCCAATTTTGAAATCAAATTTGCCAAAACGATCGAAATGATAATCGCATTGACCGACAACAAAATATTCGCTTTGGTATCTGCAATATCACTCAATTTAATATGGTTCCTTAAAGCTGTTCTGTAAAACGACTGAATCGCGCGTTCCGGGCTTTCATCTTTATATTTCGCCTTCAATCGCGCCTTATCATCTTCCTTTTTAAGCTTGCTTTTTTTCTTTTTCTTTGCTTTTATGAGCGAAGCAAGGTTTTCATCTTTCTGTTTTTGCCAGTTTTTCAACGCATAATCCGTATAGTACTGATGTTTGGTTGAAAGCACTTCAATATTTTCATTAAGCCATTGATTGGAAGTATAAGTTTTGACATTCTGCAATTCCAGTTCCTTTCTTAAAAATTCACTTGCCTCCGAAAAATAATCTTTTCCAAAATGAGACGAATCAGCATCCCTGATAATTTTGCCGAGTTCCGAGTGTGGCACATCCTTAAATTTAGTGTCCATGATGCATTTGTTAATAGCATCAATTTTTTCGTCAGGTACATTTTGTTCCTTTAGAAATTCTGTAGCGATTTTCACACTTTCTTCTTCGTGGCCATCGCGCAATTTCGTGTAGCCAGTATCATGCAATAAGGCTGCTAATTGAACAATTTCCTTGTCATCAGAACTCAAGTTTGATGCCTCCAGAATTTCATTGGCACTTTTCAGAACTCTTTTGGTATGTGTATAGTTATGGTATATAAAATCGTTTTGAAGTTCCTTTTTAAAAAGATCAAACACGAATTCATCGGTTTTTTTGATGAGATCAGACATAGATTGAAGTTAAAATTGAATTAAGGCAAAGTACTAAAAAATAAATTAAGAGTGTTGATTCAATCGAAGCGAATTGTAATACGAAACGTTAAATTTCGACAAATTCCAAACAAATAATTTTAACTTTATAAAAAACAGGATATAACATGCTTACTTGGAAAAATATTATGGATTTTGCGGTCAATGGAAATCCTAAACCTGATCGTAGAGTTGAAAAATCGGAGGCTGAATGGAAAGAACTGCTCACTCCAGAACAATTCAAGATCACCCGTAAAAAAGGAACAGAAGCACCAGGAACTGGAGCACTTTGTAGTGTATATGATGAAGGGCAATACAACTGCATATGTTGCGATACTCCTTTGTTTGATTCGACCATCAAATTTAAATCCAGTTCAGGTTGGCCTAGTTTTACACAGCCAATCAAGGAAAACGCCATTAAATATGAAAAGGACACAGCGTATGGAATGGTGCGTGTGGAGGTGATGTGCAATGTGTGCGATGGACATTTGGGACACGTTTTCCCCGATGGTCCAGAACCAAGCGGATTGCGTTACTGTATCAATTCAGTGTCCATGACTTTAGAAACGAGTGAAAAAACACTCTAAAACGAACTTCAACTCAAAGTAAGGACACTGAAATGTCTATCAAGAATTTAGAAATCATGACCGTTGGAGGCGGATGCTTTTGGTGTATCGAAGCTATTTTAAGTGAAGTAAATGGTGTCGAGATGGTGGTTTCTGGTTATGCTGGTGGGACAGTGCCGGGAACACCAACCTACAGAGAAGTGTGTTCGGGCTTAACAGGTCATGCCGAAGTTGTCCAGGTTACTTTTGATGCAAATGTGATTTCTTACGAAGACCTGTTGATCATTTTTATGACAAGTCATGACTCAACTACCTTAAATAATAAAGAGAACTATATGGGTTCGCAATATCGTAGCGTAATTTATTGCCATAATGATCATCAAAAGAAAATTTCAGAAAAGATTGTTATGGAGATGGCCTCTTGTGTCGAGCGCCCAATAACCACGGAAATCAGTTTTATTGAATCGTTTCACAGGGCGGAAGACGATCATCAAGATTACTATGCCAATAACAGAACGGCAAGTTATTGTACAGCGATTATAGCTCCAAAATTGAAGGAATTTCGAACCATGTACGTCACCAAATTGAAAAATATAAATGTTTAAACTAATTATTACATACTATGGAAATCAAGCAAAATAAAGAAAACAAAGAATTCACAATGGACGTCCAAGGTGAGACCGCAAAAGTGGATTATGAAATAAGGAATGGAAAAATGTATCTTGTTTACAGTGAAGTGCCGCCAAAGTTGCGTGGACAAGGTATTGGGAAGCAATTGGTGGAACAAACATTTGAGAAATTGACAGAAGAAGGTTATGAAGCCGTGGCGGTTTGCGGCTATATAAAATCCGTAAAAAACAGCAGTGAAAAGTGGAAAAAAATTATTTCATAAAGTAAGGAGTCTTAAAATGAAACTAAACATTCAGGATAAATTCACAAAAAATTTACCAGCAGATCCAATTTTGGAAAATTCCAGAAGACAGGTTCACAGCGCTTGCTTTTCGTATGTGACTCCAAAAAAAACTGCTGACCCCAAATTGTTGCACGTTTCCCCAGAAATGATGAATAATTTAGGGCTGACAAAGGCGGACGCACAATCTGAAGAATTTATGAATATCATGACAGGCAATACGGTTGTGGAAAACACCAAACCTTATGCGATGTGTTATGCAGGCCATCAATTTGGCAATTGGGCCGGGCAATTAGGTGATGGTCGCGCCATTAACCTGTTTGAAGTCGAGCACAATAAAAAGAACTGGGTTGTTCAGTTAAAAGGTGCGGGAGAAACACCCTATTCGCGTTCGGCAGATGGGTTGGCAGTGTTGCGTTCTTCCATCAGGGAATATTTGTGTAGTGAGGCCATGCACCATTTGGGAGTGCCAACAACAAGAGCTTTGTCCTTATCTTTAACAGGCGACCAAGTATTGCGAGACGTTATGTACAATGGAAATCCGGACTATGAAAAAGGTGCCATAGTGAGTAGGGTTTCACCCAGCTTTTTGAGATTTGGAAGTTTTGAGATTTGCGCTGCAAGACAGGATACGGAGACCTTAAAAACCTTGCTGGATTTTACAATCAACCAACATTTTTCACATCTGGGAAAACCTTCAAAAGAAACTTATCTGCAATTTTTTGCCGAAGTTTCGCAACGCACCTTGCAGATGGTGATTCATTGGCAACGTGTTGGTTTTGTGCATGGAGTGATGAATACCGACAATATGTCCATCCTTGGATTGACCATCGATTATGGGCCTTATGGTTGGCTGGAAGGTTTCGATTTTGGTTGGACGCCTAATACAACCGATAGCCAGCATAAACGCTATCGTTATGGCAATCAACCAAATATCGCACTGTGGAATTTGTACCAATTGGCAAATGCCTTGTTTCCTTTGGTAGAAGATGCCAAAGCATTCGAAGCAATTTTAGATGATTTTAAAGTAAATTTTGCCTCTGAATCCTTAATGATGATGCGCTCCAAATTGGGATTGCAACATGAAAATGAGATCGATTCTTTGCTCATTCAGGATTTGGAAGATAATCTGCAACTATCGGAAACCGATATGACTATTTTCTTTAGAAATTTGAGCAATTGCAAAAAGAAAAACCCTTCCGAAGGATTGGAGATAGTCAAAGATGCTTTCTATGTTCCTACTGAAATTTCTGACGTGATTAGAAAAAAATGGAACGAATGGTTTAGCAGATATGCTGACAGATTGCAAGGCGAAACGCTTTCAGATTCAGAGAGAAAAGAGAAAATGAACGCTGTAAACCCAAAATACGTCTTGCGGAATTATATGGCACAATTAGCCATCGACGAGGCTGATAATGGTGATTACAAACTGATTGATGAATTATTTCAGATGTTGAAAAAACCTTACGATGAACAGCCTGAAAATGAGAAATGGTTTGCAAAACGTCCTGATTGGGCAAGGCATAAAGTGGGTTGCTCAATGTTGTCATGCAGTTCTTAATGGGACATTCAAATGACATACAGAAATTGCCAATTGGTTATTCCACGGTTAAATATGACAACAAAAAATATGGGGTAACACGAACTGATTTCAACAATGGCAAGAGCATTAAAATCTATGCTGAAGAGTTGGGTGGCAACGATTTTATCAGCTTAAATTATTATATTACAGATAACAAAGAAAGCCTTAAACCATGTGAGATGGCAGAGAATAAGGTCATCGATTTTTTAAAAAATCATAAATTAATTTAAATATAAAACATAATGAACAATTATAAAAAAGCATACATAGCAGGGGGCTGTTTTTGGGGAATGGAAGATCTTTTTAGAACCCGACCTGGCATCAAGGATACCGAAGTTGGCTATATTGGAGGACAAAATGACAATCCCACTTACAAAAACCACCCAGGTCATGCTGAAGGTATTGAAATTACCTACGACCCAAATGAAACCTCCTTTAAAAAGATTTTGGATTATTTTTTCAGAATTCACAACCCAACAACGGTTGACAGACAGGGTAATGATATTGGTTCCAGTTATCGTTCTGCAATCTTTTTTCAAAACGATGAAGAAAAGGCTGAAGCTGAAGAGATGATTAATATCGTCAACGCTTCTAACAAATGGGACGGAAAAGTGGCGACTACTTTAGAATCTTATTCAAAATTCTGGGCAGCAGAGCCAGAACATCAAGATTATCTCGTGAGAAAACCAGATGGCTATACCTGTCATTTCGAACGATTTGAGCAACCTTTCGTGTAATTGATCCAGAAAATCAAATGCATACAGGTTGAAACCTAAAACAACATGACTCAAAAAAAAATAGCGTTTGGAGGTGGATGCCATTGGTGCACAGAAGCCGTTTTTCAATCCATTAAAGGGGTTAATAAGGTGGAGCAAGGTTATGTCGCGTCGGTTGGGGAACATAATTCCTTTTCTGAAGCGGTTATCGTTCATTATAATATGAAAAGCGTCAATCTGAAAACCCTGATTGAGATACATTTGTTGACGCATAACAGCAGTTCAGAACATTCCATGAGGTACAAATACCGTTCAGCAATCTATTCTTTTTCGGATATGCAACGTGAAGAATCCAAAGAAATGTTGAATGGACTGCAAAATGAATACGATCGAATCATCATTACTAAAGTTTATCCCTTTTCGGAATTTAAACCATCACGTGATGCCATTCAGGATTATTATCAAAAAAATCCAGAAAAACCGTTTTGCAAAACCTTTATCAATCCAAAACTGAAGCTGTTGATACAGCGTTTTGCGAAGTTTGTGAACCATGAAACAGTGGATCATTTACAAATAGTGAACTAACCAAAACCACAGATAATGAAAAGTGAAAAACTGAACATCCCAAACACCAAAGGTCTCCAGCTGCAAGCGTATTTGGAACTTCCCGCCAATCAAAAACCGAATTACTACGCAATTTTTGCACATTGCTTTACGTGCAATAGTACTTTGAATGCCGTAAAAAACATCAGTCGCGCATTAACAAATCATGGGTTTGGTGTGGTACGTTTTGACTTTACGGGTTTAGGACGCAGCGAAGGCGAATTTTCTGATAGCTACTTTTCTGCCAATGTGGATGATTTGGAATCCGTTAGTGAATACATGAATGTACACTACAATGCACCATCTTTACTCATTGGGCATTCACTTGGTGGTGCCGCTGTTATTGTAGCGGCTTCTAAATTGGAACATATAAAGGCTGTAGCCACAATTGGTGCGCCGGCAACAGTTGGTCACGTAACACATCTGTTTTCTCACGGAATTGATGAGGTAAAGGAAAAAGGGGAAGTTGAGGTGAACATTGGTGGTAGGCCTTTCAAAATCAATCAGGAATTTGTGGACGATTTTAGTAAGACAGACCTGCCTAAAGTCACCAAAGAATTGCGTAAACCTTTACTTATTATGCATTCGCCATTTGATAAAATCGTAGGAATTGAAAATGCAGAAAAATTATATCACAATGCACACCATCCAAAAAGTTTTGTGAGTTTAGACCATGCGGACCATTTGCTGACCGATGGAAGTGACAGTCAGTATGTCGGTAGTTTGATAGGTACATGGGCGAACCGCTATTTTGACCCTCAAGACAATGAAATGCTCGACACGGAAGGTGAACAATTAGTCGCACATCTCAATTTAACTGAAGATAATTTCACTACTTCCATACAAACTAAAAAACACAGTTTTATTGCCGATGAGCCAGAAAGTGTTGGCGGCGATGATTTTGGACCTTCATCTTATGATTTTTTGAGCGCTGGTTTGGCAGCATGCACAGTAATGACGCTGAAATTGTATGCCGAACGCAAGAAATGGGACCTCCAAGAAGTGTATGCTTATATCACATATTCCAGAAAACATAGCGATGATTTGAATCTAGATCTTGATAAACCAATGCGAATTGACCATCTTTCAAAAAAACTTAAATTCGTTGGTAATTTAGATGAAACACAACAGCAAAAGCTAAAAGACATCTCTTCTAAATGTCCTGTGCATAAAACCTTGCAAAGCAAAATAATAATAGAAACCGAAATTGTTTAAATGAATTTAAAAGATCTTTATATAACGAATAGAAATCGATTTGTGGAACTATGCAGACCTCTCAAAACAGAGGATTTTTCAGTTCAGCCATCAGAATTTGTGTCGCCAATTAAATGGCATTTGGCGCATACTACGTGGTTTTTTGAGCAATTCGTACTATTAAATCATCATGATGATTACAAAGTTTACAACGACGATTTTGCCTATTTGTTCAACAGTTATTATAACAATGCCGGCGAACGTATTTTACGGCCCAATCGTGGTTTGATGACACGGCCGACTGTTGACGAAGTCTATGAATATAGAACTTACGTAGATCAGCACATCACAGAATTGTTAGACAAGCATCCTTCGGAGGAAGCCATGGATATCATTAGACTTGGACTTCAACATGAACAACAACATCAAGAATTGTTTTGTTATGATATTAAATATATTTTAGGTAACCAGCCGACATTCCCCGAATACACAACCGACATTCAATTAAAAGAAATTGATTCACCTTCAAAATTCATTAAAATTGAAGAAGGTTTGTATGAGATTGGCCATAAAGGAACCGGATTTTGCTTCGATAGTGAATTGGGAAATCATAAAGTCTATTTGCATGATTTCGAAATCTCCACTCAACTGGTCACAAATGCAGAATTTCTTGAGTTTATAGAAGCTGGAGGCTATGAAGATTTTAATCTATGGCACGCTGAAGGCTGGGATTTCATTCAAAATGAAGAGATTAAAGCACCCATGTATTGGCATAAATCCAATGAAAAATGGCATCATTACAGCTATGAAGGGTTGGTGGAAATTAATTTAAATCATCCAGTAATGCACATTAGTTTTTATGAAGCTTGGGCTTTTGCCGAATGGAAGGGCATGCGTTTGCCAACAGAATTTGAGTGGGAAGCGGCTTCAGATAAATTTAACTTTGGGCAACTTTGGGAACATACCAATTCTGCATTTTTACCATACCCTAATTTTGAAAAACCAGAGGGCGCCCTTGGGGAATATAATGGTAAATTTATGGTGAATCAAATGGTTTTAAGAGGTGCTTCAATCGCGACACCCAAAGGTCATAGCAGAAAAACATATAGAAACTTCTTCCATCCGAATCTGCGCTGGATGTTTTCAGGAATAAGACTTGCAAAATAATATGAACAACACTTTCGCAAAAGACGTCATCAAAGGATTGACAGCCGAACAGAAATTTTTGTCTTCCAAATATTTTTATGATGATAACGGCAGCCGTATTTTTCAAGAAATAATGAAAATGCCGGAATATTACTTAACAGATTCGGAGTTTGAAATTTTATCACTTCAGGCAAAGCAGATCATTGAAACCGTTGATTTTTCTGAACCGTTCAATATCATCGAACTGGGTGCTGGTGATGGTTTTAAGACATTTAAATTGCTATCATATCTTCAGCAAAATGATATAAAGTTCAATTACATTCCTATTGATATTTCGCAGGAAGCTATTGATATTTTGACCAAAAGCTTAAAAGAACGCCTTCCAGATTTAAGTATCAAACCCAAGGTAGGCGATTATTTTGAGGTCCTTAAAGAGCAAAAACAGAATGATTCTCAAAATTTATTGTTGTTCTTGGGAAGTAATGTCGGTAATTATAAGCCTCGCGAAGCGATGGATCTACTTCAATTGTTCCATGAAAATATGAACAAGGGTGATAAATTATTGATAGGCATTGATTTGAAAAAAAATCCATTGACGATCCGCCAGGCCTATTTTGATCCTAATGGCATCACAAAACGCTTCAACCTGAATTTGTTGATACGAATTAACCGTGAATTTGATGCTGATTTTAAAATTGATGACTTTGATTTTTATTGTCAATATGATGCGAGCTCTGGGGAAGTAAAAAGTTATGTGCTCAGTCTCAAGAAACAGTCGGTTCACTTGAAAAAGCTCGATCAGGTCATAGATTTTGATCAAAATGAATTAATTTGGACGGAACTATCAAAAAAATATACCCTGAACGAAATTGAACAAATGGCACAGGAATCTGGATTTGAGGTCAATCAACATTTTTTAGATTGTAAACATTATTTTACGGACAGTCTTTGGGAAAAAAAATAACACATCATATCTTTTTAGCGGTCTGAATTTTTTCTGAACCTTTTTGGTGCAAACTTGCTTAACGATTATCATTATTATGAACAAACCATTAAAAATCATTCTTTCATTTCTCGCAGTTCTAATTTTTAATGCCTGCGCAACTTACAATCCATTGGTACGATATGAGGAGGATCATCAAAATGTATTTCCCGATAAAGAAGTGGATAGAACGTTCTATTTAATTGGTGATGCAGGACTTTCCCCAGCAAATGGGCTTTCATTGGCTTTACAATCGTTTAAAACCTATATCGCAGATAAAAACACTGAAGATGATTTTGCTCTTTTTTTAGGGGACAATATATACCCTTCTGGAATGCCGCTCGAAAATCATTCTTATAGAAAGGAAGCTGAACATCATATGGATGCACAGTTTGAATCTATCAAAGGTTTCAAGGGTAAAACCATTTTTATCCCAGGTAATCACGAATGGTATTCTGATGGTTTAGAAGGCCTGAAAGAGGAAGAAAAATATGTAGAAAAAGCACTTGGGAAAGAAAGTTTTTACCCAACGAGCGGATGCCCAATGGAAAGCATTGATATCAGCGAAACAGTGCAACTGATTATATTGGACACACAATGGTATCTTGAAAATTGGGATAGTCATCCGACAATCAATGACGATTGCGAAATCAAGACACGAGAACGACTAATGCTTGAAGTAGAAGGTGAAATCAAGAAAGCACAAGGAAAGAATATTGTTATTGCAATGCACCATCCGATGTATACCAATGGAGTTCACGGAGGGTATTTTGCATTCAAAAAACATTTGTATCCAACACAACGAAATATTCCAGTACCTATTTTATCGTCTCTAATCACTCAAGTGCGTACGCAAGGCGGTATTTCTATCCAAGATAGATATAATGAACTTTATAACAATTTGATGAAACGGTTGGAAACTTTGGCGACCGACAGTGGTAATATCACCTTTGTTTCTGGTCACGAACATACATTGCAGTATATAGAGACAGAGCACATTAAGCAGATCGTTAGCGGTTCGGGAGCAAAACAATCGTATGCGGCTCTTAGTGATAATGGCCATTTTTCTACAGGACAGCAAGGTTTTGCCGTATACACGGTTTTTAAGGATGGTAGTTCTTGGGTGCAATATTTTGGCACTGAAAACGGGGAACCCAATCTGCTGTTTCAAAAAGAAGTGTACCCGCCAACGCAGCATTTTGATGTGACCTCGCTTCCAGAGCAGTTTCCAAAAAAAATGGACGTGTCCGTATACACCGACGAGGAAACAGATAAAAAAGGCTTTTATGAAACTCTTTTAGGCGATCGCTATAGAACAGTGTATAGTAAAAAAATTAATGCAAACGTAGCAACATTGGACACGCTTTATGGCGGTTTGGAAATTGTAAGACAGGGCGGAGGCCATCAAACGAGAACCTTGCGATTGAAAACAAAGGATGGAAAAGAATACAATTTAAGAGCCTTGCGTAAAAGTGCCACGCAATATCTTCAGGCAGTTGTTTTTAAAGACACCTACATTCAAGATGATTTCGAGCAAACCGAAGTTGAGAATCTGATATTGGATTTTTACACGGCAGCACACCCTTATGCGTTCTTAAGTATTCCTGAACTTTCGGACGCAGCAAAATTGTATCATACCAATCCACAATTATTTTTCATCCCAAAACATAAATATCTTGGCGATTTCAACACTGAATATGGAGGCGAATTGTACATGCTGGAAGAACGACCAGAAGACAATTATACCAACGATCGTACCTTTGGCTATGCCGATGATATTGAAAGTACGCATGATATCATAGAGAAAATCCGAAATGATGAGAAGTATAAAATCGATGAAAACGCATACGTCAGAGCACGATTGTTTGATATGCTTATTGGAGATTGGGACAGACATCAGGATCAATGGCGTTGGGCACAATTTGACCAAAAAAATGGTGATAAGCTATATCGACCAATTCCTAGAGATAGAGATCAAGTATTCTCTAATTTTGATGGCGCCTTACTAGATGTTTTAAGAGTGATAACTGGCGCAACAAAACAACTGCAGGTATACGATGCAGAGCTAAAAGATATCAAATGGATGAATAGCGCAGGTGTCAAATTGGACAGGGTCCTCATCCAAAGAGCTGAAAAAGAACTGTGGCTCGAGCAAGCAAAATTTTTACAAGACAATATCACCGACGCCATTATAGAAAAAGCCTTCAGTGCGATTCCGGAAGAAGTTCAGGATGAAACTTTGGAAGACATCAAAGTCAAATTAAAAGGAAGAAGAGGCAATCTTGTGGATATTGCAGAACGTTATTATGATTATTTGAACAGTTTAGTGGTGCTCACCGGCACGGACAAAGATGATTATTTCGAAATCACACGAAGTGGCGACAACGAAACGCACGTTAAAATTTACCGTATCAAGGATGGTGAAAAAGCAGACGTTTTGTTAGATAAAACTTTTAATAAAAATATTACCAAAGAACTCTGGATTTATGGACTTGATGACGATGATGTATTTGAGGTAAGTGGAAAAGCCAATAACATGATTTATACTCGTATCATCGGAGGACAGAACAATGATACCTATATAATCAACAATGGTCGACGAGTAAAAATCTATGATCATAAATCTAAAAAGAACACCATAGAAAAAAATAAAGGAGCTCAAATCAAGTTAACCGATATTTATAATTTGAATTTGTTCGATTTCCAAAAGACCATCGTAAGGTCGAGCGTCATTGCACCAAGTATTGGTTTTAATCCCGATGATGGCTTTAAAATTGGTGTAGCGGCGACCTCTTCCGTCAAAGGTTTTCAAAGAAATCCATTTTCGCAACAACACTCATTTACGGGTGGCTATTTTTTCGCAACAGCTGGTTTTGATCTAAAATATAGAGGAGAGTTTGCCAATATTTTTGCAGATTGGAACCTTCATGTCGGTGGACGCTTTACTTCGGGAAATTTCGCTAATAACTTTTTCGGTTATGGAAATGAAACCATAAACAATGATAATGAACTCGATTTTGATTACAATCGTGTGAAGACAAGTATTTACCAAGCTGAAGCGGGCCTTTTAAAACGTGGACCTTTTGGTAGTGACTACGCATTTAAAGCAATCATAGAAGGCATTCAATTGGAAAATTCAGAGAACAGATTCATTACAGCGTTTGTGCCGGCGACCGATGACGAATTCTATGACCGTAAGGTATTCACCGCTCTGGAGGCCGAATACAATTATGCGAGTTTTGACACTAAATTGAATCCTTCAAAAGGAATGACATTTTTATTGAATGTTGGAGGAAAAGCGAACGTAGATGATATCGATGGTGTACATGGCTATATCAATTCAAATCTCGGGTTCTTCAACGCACTTTCTAAAGACAAAAAATTGGTTCTAAAAACTGATTTGAGAACTCAATTCCGTTTCGGAAGGGATTTTGAATTTTACCAAGCTGCAAACATCGGAGGAAATAACGGACTCCGGGGATATCGAACCGAACGATTCACCGGCCGCAACTCGTTGATCACAAGTGCGGATATTCGCTATTCATTGCCATCTTTCAAGACGCGATTGTTACCATTGCAATTTGGTCTTTTTGCAGGTGGTGATGTAGGTCGTGTTTGGCTCAAAGGCGACTTTTCAGACAAATGGCACAATGACTATGGTGGCGGATTTTGGGTAACCGCAGCAGAAACCATTTCGGGAACTTTCAATTTGTTTACTGGTGAAGATGGGATGCGATTTTCATTTGGTCTGGGTGTGAATTTTTAAAATCCAAATGATATGATTTTTAAGATTTAATTCACAGCTCAAAAGCATACAAATTACTTCCATCAGCACCATTACTTTCATCTGTTATCAAAAGCGTAGAATGACTTCGAAAGCACACACCTTCCTTCTGTGAGTTGTGTCCAAATTTCAATTCTTCAATTTTACCTCCAGAAAAATGATCAGATTCAAAATCGCTTAATCGCCATACTTTGACATGATTCAATAATACAACCGTTCTGCCATCCGTACTAATATCTGCAGAGGTGATGCGATTGTGTTTGCCCTCCAATTCAAATTGATCCATCAGTTCCGCAGTGTGTTTACCAACTTGGTTTGGTACTTTAAACATTCGACATTTTTTTGAATCTTTACTAAAAATGTAAAATTGGTTGTTAAAAACAAAAAATGCTTCAAAATCTTCCGACTTCGTACCTTTTGGAAACTCAAAATTTATTTGCTCCGAAGAAATTTCATCTGTCGCCTCTTCAGGATTGACCAATTTATAAATCGTGAATGTCTTTCGCTTTTTCGAATTATTCCCAAAATCACCAATATACAAGTTCCCTTTAGTATCAGAAGTTAAATCTTCCCAATCCTTATTTTCAGAATTCAAAACCACCAAATCCTTTTTTATAGTTCCCTTCTCGTCCATTGCATAGATATGGTTATCATTCCCCGCATCTTCAATCATCCATATAAAATCGGATGTTGGGGTAGTTTCAACTGCCGAAACTTCTTTTAAATGATTAGGAATATCTGCAATCACAATCAATTTTCCCGTATCACAGGAAGTTAAAAGTAAAGCGCTCAATAATAAGTGTTGAAATAACATGATGACCAATTTTTAAGCCCAATATAGCACGATGTGCGACCAATCAAAAATTTAAAATCCTAAACAATTTATAAAATATCAACTTTGCCAAAAATGATTTTAATAATTTTGATGCACAAAAATAGAAGTTATGACCACTGCGTTCGATTTAGTGAAGCACCTTACCTTAGATAAAGTTGATGATACCGAATTTAAAGGCCACAACAAAACAGTTGGAAGTCCAAATGTCTTTGGTGGTCAGGTTTTGGCGCAAGCCATCAATGCAGCGCAAAGAACCATCAGCAATAATCGAGTTCTCCATTCCATGCACGCCTATTTTTTAGAGCCAGGAGATTTGACGGTCCCCATAACTTACAACGTAAGCCTTGTAAGAGATGGAGGTAGTTTCTCTGTTCGTAGGGTCACTGCGCATCAAGGACCCACTACTATTTTTATACTATCTGCGTCATTTCATAAAAAGGAAGAAGGCTACAACCATCAAATTGAAATGCCAAAAGAGCTCAAACAGCCCGAAGACTTATTTAGTTGGACAGATATGTTGCACAAATTTGGAGACGCCATACCCGCAAGGACCAAAGGTTTTATGGAAATTGAGCGCCCTTTGGAATTTAAGCCAGTCGAGGTCGTCAACCCATTTAACAAAGTAGATTTGCCGCCATTCACCAATGTATGGTTCAAATTGAATGGCAGTACATCTGATTTAAATTTAGCAGAAAAACAACAAATTTTGACGTATATTTCAGACTATAATATTTTAGCAGCAGCCATGAATAGACATGGGAGCAAAGCACATTGGGGAAACACCCAAACAGCAAGTTTAGACCACTCCATGTGGTTTTTTAGAGATTTTGATTTTGATGATTGGATGCTATATTCCATAGAATCGCCAAACGCCTCCAACGCCCGAGGATTTGCAAAAGGGAACATTTTTTCCCGAGATGGCAAACTGATTGCTTCCGTTGCACAAGAAGGTTTGATGCGGCCAAAATGATCAGAACAATTTAAAATAAATGTTGAATAGGAAGGATGAAATTTAAAACCGAAAAGAAATTATTTTGAAGATAATTTGAAACCAAATCAAAAGTAAAAAGTTAGAAACATACACTAAAGAAACAACATGAGTATGCACAAAAAAATTCAGAATCAAACACCAAAGAAGCACATTCCAATCGTGAATGGGCTGTCTCCAATGTTGAATTGCCTTACGCCAACTCTGAACTTGCTTCCACCGAAGTTTAATTGCCTTCCGCAAATCCTGAATACCCTATCTTTGAATCTAAATAAACACAAAGTCCACTTGATATTCCGTAACCATCAATTTATAATCCAATGTTAAAAATAGGTCATCGCGGCGCTAAAGGACATTTAGCAGAAAACACTATAGAATCCATTAAAAAAGCTTTAGAACTAGGTGCAGATGGTATCGAAATCGATGTACATCGATGCGCTTCCGGCCAGTTGGTGGTCTTTCACGATTTCACCTTAGATAGAATGACCGATGGCACGGGCGAAGTGTCCAAACACACACTTAAAGAATTAAAGGAAGTCGTCGTCAAAGGTCATTGTCAAATTCCTACCTTATCAGAAGTTTTAGCGTTCCTAGACAATAAATGTCTTTTGAATATTGAATTAAAAGGACATGACACCGCAAAAGAGGCCAGCAGAATGATTGCTTTTTTTGTTGAAAAAAAGGGTTGGGAATATAAGAATATCATCGTTTCCAGTTTTCAAAAACAACCTTTGCAGGAAGTTTTTGAAATCAATAAAGACATCCCATTGGGTGTGCTTGTCGATACCAATATTCAAGAAGCAGTTGAGTTTGCCAAAACCATTAATGCCGTATCACTGCATCCAGATTATACGATGCTAACAGAAGAAATTGTTGAAACTTTGAAAGAAGATTTCAAAGTTTTTGCCTTTACCATCAATAATTACAGACCGATCAAACGTGTAAAATCTTATGGAGTCGACGGAATCATTTCAGATTTCCCAAATCGATTATGATTAAAAAAGATGTCATAATAGTTGGAGGAGGAGCGGCTGGCTTTTTCGCCGCTATTAATATTGCAGAACAAAATCCGAAATTAAAAGTAGCCATTTTAGAACGTGGCAAAGAAGGTCTTCAAAAAGTAAAAGTCTCAGGAGGCGGTCGTTGCAATGTCACACACGCAGAATTCATCCCATCTCAATTAATATTAAATTATCCAAGAGGCGAAAAAGAACTGCTAGGTCCTTTTCACCAATTCATGACAGGCGACACCATCGAATGGTTTGAGAAACGTGGCGTCGAACTCAAAATTGAAGATGATGGTCGCATGTTTCCAACTACAGATTCCTCTCAAACGATCATAGATTGCTTTTTGAGTGAAGCAAAGAAACATAAGGTAGAAATATGTTACAATCATTCGGTCAAAACCATTCAAAAGGAAAATACTCTATGGCATTTAGAAACTTCAGAAAGTAAATTCTCCACAGAAAAACTCGTAATCGCCACTGGAAGCAATCCCAAAATTTGGCAATTGCTCGACACATTAGGTCATACGATTTCCCAAGCCGTTCCATCGTTGTTCACCTTCGATATTAAGGATGAACGCATTAAGGATATTCCAGGAGTCGTGGCGCTCAACGTTGAAGTCAAAGTGAAAGGAACTGATTTATGGAGCGAAGGACCATTGTTGATAACCCACGTCGGAATGAGTGCTCCTGCAATTCTAAAACTTTCTGCTTTTGGAGCAATTCAGCTTGCAGAATGCAATTATAAATTCGAAATTGAGGTGAATTTCATCAGTCAAACTTATGAGGATTGTTTAGATATGCTGAAAGAATTAAAACTAGATTTAGCTAAAAAAACTGTTTTCAAATCAACTCAATTTGAACTCCCTAAACGTCTATGGCAAAAACTCGTTTTAGCTGGCAACATGAATCAAGAAACACGTTGGGCAGATATGAACAAACATCAATTGGAAAGTTTAGCCGCTCAATTGACCCAAGCTATTTTTAAAGTTGATGGCAAAAGCACCTTTAAAGAAGAATTTGTAACTGCAGGCGGAATTGATTTAAAAGAAATTAACTTTAAAACGTTTGAAAGCAAACTTCATAAAAACTTATATTTTGCTGGAGAAGTTATCAATGTTGATGCCGTAACTGGAGGTTTTAACTTTCAAAATGCATGGACAGGCGCCTATATAGTCGCAAAATCCATTTCTAAATGAAAACCTACATCGCACTTTTAAAAGGCATCAACGTTGGTGGGCACAAAAAAGTCCCAATGGCAGAGCTACGAAAATTACTCACAGAATCTGGATTCAAAGATGTCCAAACCTATATTCAAAGCGGTAATGTCGTATTTCAAGCATCAGAACAGAACATCCAAAAAATAGAAGCGTCCATACACAACGCCATTTTGGATAAATTTGGATTTGAAGTGTCAGTTCTTGTCACCACGGGAATGGATTTAAAACAAATTTTTGAAACCTCCCCATTTTCAGAAGAAAAAAAGAAGGCAAGTTATTTTATGATGTTGCACGACACTCCTAGCGATAGTTTGATAAAAGAAGCTTCTGAAAAAGTCTATGAAGACGAGGAATATCAAATCATCAAAAATTGTATCTATGTGTATTGTGAAAAAGGTTTTGGACAGGCCAAATTTAACGCAAATTATTTCGAACGCAAACTCAAGACATTTGCAACGGCAAGAAATTATAACACAATGCTAAAGTTAGTATCTTTGTCTGCTGAAAATTAAGAAATGACAGAAACAGATTTTATTCCTAAAAAATACACCAATTCAATTGAAAGCGGACAAGTGACTTGGGAATCTCCAAGTAACATCGCTTTAATAAAATATTGGGGAAAAAAGAGAGACCAAATTCCGGAAAATCCATCAATTAGTTTTACGCTAAACGAATGTAAAACAATCACCACTTTATCATTTGCAAAGAAGAAAAAAGAGGAGAACGAATTTTCTTTTGATGTTTATCTAGATGGTGATAAAAAGGACGATTTCAAATCGAAAATCCAAACGTTTTTCGAGCGTGTCGAAGGGTATTTGCCATTTTTGAGAGAGTACAAATTCAAAATTGAAACAAAAAACACCTTTCCACACAGTTCAGGTATTGCATCATCCGCCAGCGGAATGAGCGCTTTGGCTTTGTGTTTAATGAGTGTAGAAAAACAATTGTCAGCAGAATACAATGATGAGTTATTCAACCAAAAGGCATCTTTTTTAGCACGATTAGGCTCTGGATCTGCTTGTAGAAGCATTGAAGGCGACTTAATTGTTTGGGGAGAAAACACGACTGTCGAAGGTAGTTCAGATTTATTTGGAGTGAAATATCCGTATGAAGTTCACGATAATTTTAAACAATATCAGGACACTATTCTTTTGGTTGACAAAGGTGAAAAGCAAGTGAGCAGTACAGTAGGACATAACTTAATGCACAAACATCCCTATGCACAGAACCGATTTCAGCAAGCGCATACTAATCTTAAAAAACTCAAGCCGATTCTAGCTTCAGGAGATTTGCAGGCATTCATTGAACTCATTGAAAGTGAAGCATTAACTTTACATACAATGATGATGACAAGTATGCCTTATTTTATATTGATGAAACCTAATACTTTGGAAATTATCAATAAAATTTGGTCTTTCAGACAACAAACAGGAGCAAACATTAGTTTCACATTAGATGCAGGCGCCAATGTTCATGTGCTATACCCTAAAAATGAAAGCACTAAAATCTTGGAATTTATTCAAAGTGAGTTGGTTGCATATTGTCAAAATGGACATTATATTTGCGACCAAATTGGTTTTGGCGCACGACTAATTAATAATTAAAAGTGAAAAATGAATAATTGAATTGACTATTTTAGATATAATCTTAAAATTATTTATTGTGAAACCAAATATTATTAAAGAAAAAAGTTTCGATTTTGCTGTGGAAATTGTCAATTTATACAAGAAGCTGGCATACGACAAAAAAGAATATGTCATGTCTAGACAGTTATTGAAATCTGGAACCTCGATAGGAGCGAATGTCAGAGAAGCTGAATTTGCGCAATGCAAACCAGACTTCACGAATAAAATGTCAATTAGCTTGAAAGAAGCTAATGAAACTGATTACTGGATAGATTTGCTTCATGCTACTGATTTTTTAAATCTGGAAGAATTTGAAAAATATAAACTTAAATCGCAGGAAATGTTAAGATTATTGGTTAGTATTGTTAAAACGTCTAAAGAATAATTGTTAACTTTGCATTATTAATTTTTCATTAAAGAAAATGAAAGGACCGCTATTTTACTCAAAAATCTTACTCTTCGGTGAATATGGAATTATTAAGGATTCCAAAGGATTATCCATTCCATATAATTTTTATAATGGCGCATTGAAAACGGACGGTTTAAATACCGAAACTGCTGTTAAGTCGAATGGTAATCTGCAGAAGTTTGTTGCTCATTTAAAGACAATCAATTCAGAATTGGTAACTTTTGATATCGCAACTTTGGAGAAAGACGTTAATGCTGGAATGTATTTCGATTCGTCCATTCCACAAGGTTATGGTGTTGGAAGTAGTGGCGCTTTGGTAGCGGCTATTTATGATCAATATGCTCAAGATAAAATCACGGTTTTAGAGAATTTAACCCGTGAAAAATTATTGACTTTAAAGTCTATTTTTTCCGAAATGGAATCTTTTTTCCATGGAAAATCTTCGGGTCTAGATCCGTTAAACAGTTATTTGAGTATTCCAATTCTTATCAATTCCAAAGATAATATTGAAGCTACAGGAATTCCTTCCCAAAAAGCAGATGGAAAAGGCGCTGTTTTTTTATTGGACAGCGGTATCATTGGAGAAACTGCTCCAATGGTTAGTATTTTCATGGAAAACATGAAACAAGAAGGCTTCCGTAGAATGCTGAAAAATCAATTTATCAAACATACAGACGCTTGCGTAGATGATTTCCTTAAAGGAGATGTTAAATCCTTATTTGGAAACACCAAAAAATTATCTAAAGTCGTATTGAACCATTTTAAACCAATGATTCCTCAAGAATTCCACGAACTTTGGAAAAAAGGAATCGATACTAATGATTACTATCTAAAACTTTGTGGTTCCGGTGGTGGAGGGTATATTTTAGGTTTTACTGAAGATATAGATAAAGCTAAATCATCGCTTGATGGTTATAAATTGGAGGTAGTTTACAACTTCTAAAACTCCAAACATGTTATCTAGACAACAAAAACATCTTTTGCTGAAGTTTTTTAGTATGTTTTCTGTTGTTAGAGGTTATAACATTCTCATCATTGTCATTGCACAATATTTGACCTCCATTTATATTTTGGCACACGACAAACCAGTGCGTCAGGTCGTTCTCGACTTAAATTTGTTTATGTTAGTTTTGGCATCCGCTTCAGTGATTGCGGCCGGATATATTATCAATAATTTTTACGATTCTGAAAAAGATCTAATTAACCGTCCCAACAAATCCATGTTGGATAGACTTGTTAGTCAAAACACTAAATTGTCATTTTATTTTGTGCTTAACTTCCTTGCGGTTGTGATGGCTAGTTATGTGTCCTTCAATGCTGTTTTATTTTTCTCCATCTATATTTTTGGCATTTGGTTTTATTCGCATAAATTAAAGAAGCTTCCATTTATTGGTAATTTGACTTCGGCAATCTTAACTATTACACCCTTTTTCGCCATTTTCATTTATTATAGAAATTTTGAAACTGTTATTTTTGTGCATGCAACCTTCCTATTTCTGATTATCTCAATGCGAGAGTTGACTAAAGATCTAGAAAATATCAAAGGTGATCTAGCACAAAATTATCACACAATTCCGATTGTATATGGCGAGAAGGTTTCAAAAATAATGCTAACGGTATTGGTGCTTTTGACTTTGGTACCAACCATTCTATTAGTTCGATATTTTAATATTGGTCATATGACATATTTCTTTTATTTGAGTGCCTTGCTGCTGTTGGTTTTTATCCTATTTCTGTGGTATTCAAAAACTAAAATACATTATCTTATCTTGCATAATATTTTGAAGTTTATTATTGTGACGGGCGTTTTTTGCATCGTGCTCATAAACATAAGTGTAGTATTAAATCGAATTTAGAGACCGCAAATCTAATCGTAAAATTTCAGGAGTAAATCTTAATAATATAGGTTATCTTTGCATCCAAATTAATAGGTTATGACCAGACATCAAGGTAGCAGTGGAAAAGGAAAATCTTCAGGAAGCAGACAGGGCAAAGAGAGCAATTCATCGTCAGGAAGAGGAAAAGACAATGTGAAGAGCAAAAGCTTTGCTAGAGGGAATGCGCCATTGAGAAAAAAGTCGTCTCAAAGTGAAAAACCACAACCAGAGAAAAAAGCGCCTGCTAAAAAATCGAATCCAGACGAAATTAGATTGAATAAATATATTGCTAATTCTGGCATGTGTTCGCGTCGTGATGCTGATATGCATATTGCAACGGGGAGCGTTTCCGTAAATGGTAAGGTCATTACAGAAATGGGCTATAAAGTAAAGCTCGATGACGAGGTCAAATTTGATGGAGCCCGCATTAAACCAGAAAAAAACGCTTACGTATTGCTCAACAAACCAAAAGGGTTTGCAACCACTACTAGCGAAGGAAAAGGAAGAACCGTTATGGATTTAGTTGCAAACGCAACCACAGCTCGTATCAAGCCCATTGGTCGTTTGGGTAGAAATTCATTAGGTCTTATTTTATTTACGAATGATGATGTATTGACCAAAAAATTCACCCAATCCAACAAAGGTGTTCCAAGACTGTTCCAAGTTGAATTAGATAAAAATCTGAAATTGGAAGATTTAAGGCAAATTCAAGCTGGTTTGAAGATTGATGGAAAAGCTGTCAATGTTGAAGAAATCAGCTATATCGATGGTGAATCTAAAAATCAAATCGGGCTAAAAATTAAAAATACGGGCAATACTATTTTCCGTACGATCTTTGACCATCTTAATTATGAAATCGTGAAATTGGATTGCGTTGCCATCGCAGGATTGACTAAAAAAGATATTCCACGTGGACATTGGAAACACTTAACAGAACAGGAGGTAAGTACCTTAAAGATGCTACCTTAATTTCTGCAAAAAATAATATAAAACTTCTTTGTATTTAAATTTTTTATAGTTCTTTTGTAATTCATATATCGAAACAATTGATAAAGGTTTTTATGTTTGTGTTTTCTAGAAATAAAAAGTCATTTGAAAAGACGGCTTATAGAATAACTTACTGTATATTAAAATCAATCTCTAGCTTAAATCCATATTCAAACAAACACTTACAAATAGTGTCTGTTCCTGCCTATCAACAAATTCAAGTTTGATTTATTCGTATTAATTGATCTTTTTCTACTCTAATTAGATTTTTTTTCAGAATTTTAAACCTCAATACTAAATAATGAACACAAAATATATTGATCTCATCAATCAAACCTTTTATTTCCCTCAAGAAGAGTTCAAACTTGAAGATAAACATTTGCAATTTCATGATATCAATTTAATGAAGTTGGTAGAGGATTACGGAACACCTCTCAAGTTTACCTATCTACCTCAGATTTCTAACAATATTGGTCGTGCGAAAGATTGGTTTTCAAAGGCTATCAAAAAACATAAATACAAGGGTAAATATCACTATTGCTACTGCACAAAAAGTTCACATTTTAAACATGTCTTAAACGAAGCTTTGAAGAATGATATTCATATCGAAACATCTTCAGCCTTTGATATCGACATCGTTGAAAAGATGAAGGCTGAAGGGAAAATTACCGATAAAACCTATGTCATTAGTAATGGTTTCAAACGTGCTCAATACGTGACCAACATTGCGAGATTGATAAATGAAGGTCAGAAAAATTGCATTCCCATTATCGATAATTATGAAGAGATTGATTTGCTTTCAAAGGAAATAAAAGGCAAGTTTAATGTTGGTATACGAATCGCTTCCGAGGAAGAACCAAAATTTGAGTTTTATACCTCAAGATTGGGAATTGGATATAAAAACATTCTTCCATTTTACCGAAATCAAATAAAAGACAATAAAAAGGTAAAGCTCAAAATGCTTCATTTTTTTATCAATACTGGTATTAGAGATAATGCCTATTATTGGAATGAGCTTTCAAAATGTTTGAAGGTTTATACGAGTCTAAAACGCATTTGTCCTTCTCTTGATAGTTTAAATATTGGAGGTGGTTTTCCTATTAAAAACTCTTTAGGCTTTGAGTTTGATTACGAATATATGGTTGATGAAATTGTCAATCAGATTCAACTGTTCTGTGAGCAGGAAGAAGTAGACGTTCCAAACATATTTACGGAATTTGGTAGTTTTACCGTTGGTGAAAGTGGAGGGGCGATTTATGAAGTGTTGTATCAAAAACAACAAAACGATAAGGAAAAGTGGAATATGATCAATTCGTCATTTATCACTACCTTGCCTGATACTTGGGCGATAAATAAACGGTTCATAATGTTGCCAATCAATCGATGGAACGATAGTTATGAACGTGTTTTATTGGGAGGGTTGACTTGCGATAGCGATGACTATTACAATAGCGAACAGCATATGAACGCAATTTATCTTCCAAAATATAATAAAGAAAAACCGTTGTATCTTGGCTTCTTTAACACAGGAGCATATCAAGAAACCATCGGTGGATTTGGTGGATTGCAACATTGTTTGATACCTTCGCCAAAACATATTTTAATAGACAGAGACGAAAACGGTGAATTAACCACCGAATTATTTAGTGAACAACAAAAAAGTGAAGACTTACTTAAAATTTTAGGTTACAATGGCTAATATAACTTATGCAGGAATAGACGAAGAATATTCCAAATTAGAAACGGCAAAAATCGTTTTGATTCCGGTTCCTTACGATGGAACAAGTACATGGCAAAAAGGAGCAGACAAAGGTCCAAAGGCCTTCTTGGACGCATCCGAAAACATGGAGCTTTATGACATCGAAACAGGAACTGAAGTTTACAAACAAGGTGTCTTTCTTGCTGATGCTATCACAGAAAATTCATCTCCAGAAAAAATGGTGGATGAAGTACATCAAACTGTAAAGAAGTATATCAAACGAAATAAGTTTGTGACTGCTTTTGGTGGCGAACATTCCATTTCTATTGGAACCATTCGCGCTTTTAATGAATGTTTTGACAACTTGACTGTGCTTCAAATCGATGCGCATGCTGATTTGCGTAAAGAATATCAGGGTAGCAAATGCAACCATGCGTGTGCAGTATATGAAGCAAGCCAAACGACCAATTTGATTCAAGTTGGAATTCGAAGCATGGATGTGATCGAAACCACAGTGATGGACGAAGAAAAAACATATTTCGCACATGACATGGTCACTGACGAGTTTTGGATGGATAGCGCTATTGATCAAATGACAGATAATGTCTTTATCACAATCGATTTGGATGCTTTTGACCCATCTATCATGCCATCCACAGGAACTCCAGAACCAGGTGGTTTGTTGTGGTATGAAACATTGGACTTTTTAAGAAAAGTATTCGAAGATAAAAATGTGGTAGGTTTCGATATCGTGGAGCTATGTCCAGATCCAGCAGAGAAATCGTCCGATTTTCTAGCAGCCAAATTATATTATAAAATGTTAAGCTATAAATTTTCAGATGATAACGTGGAGGATGGTTATGAAAGTAACTTCAAAGAATCTGGTGCATCTGGAAGCAAACAATCAAAATTTGAGGATGATGACCAAGACTAAAGGAGCAATTACCAATTTTATTGAAAAATACTATCTACACTTTAATGCTGCGGCTCTTGTTGATGCTGCAAAAGGATACGAAGCACAGTTAGAAAAAGGTTCGAAAATGTTGGTGTCGCTTGCTGGAGCGATGAGTACTGCCGAAATTGGAAAAATTTTCGCGGAAGTAATTCGTCAAGATAAAGTTCAGATTATTTCCTGTACAGGAGCAAATCTTGAAGAAGACGTCATGAATTTAGTGGCCCATTCACATTACAAACGTGTACCAAACTATCGGGATTTAACACCACAAGACGAATGGGACTTATTGGAAAAAGGATTGAACCGTGTCACAGACACATGTATTCCAGAAGAAGAAGCATTTAGACGTCTACAGAAGCACATTGTTAAAATTTGGAAAGATGCAGAATCTAATGGTGAACGTTATTTTCCACATGAATTTATGTACAAAATGTTGTTGAGTGGTGTTCTTGAAGAATACTATGAAATCGACATAAAAAATTCTTGGATGTATGCAGCCGCAGAGAAAAATTTGCCTATAATTGTACCAGGCTGGGAGGATAGTACCATGGGTAATATCTTCGCAAGCTACGTTCTTAAAGGAGAATTGAAAGCAAGCACCATGAAATCAGGAATTGAGTACATGACATTCTTGGCAGACTGGTATACTGATAATTCTAAAAACGGGATCGGTTTCTTTCAAATTGGAGGAGGCATTGCAGGTGATTTCCCAATCTGTGTAGTACCAATGCTATACCAAGACATGGAGCGTGAAGACACCCCCTTCTGGAGTTATTTTTGCCAAATCAGTGATTCAACCACAAGTTATGGATCTTATTCAGGAGCAGTTCCTAATGAGAAGATCACTTGGGGAAAATTAGATATAGACACACCAAAATTTATAATAGAAAGTGACGCTACCATTGTTGCGCCACTTATTTTTGCCTACCTATTAGACATGTAATTATGAGTAACAAAAGAGACAACCTTAAACGTGTTATTGTTGATTTCAAGAAATTGACGCCAGAAATTCTGTCGTTATTGGTTGAAAAGTATCCTGATGGCTATGATGATGAAAACATCATTACTTTCAAGAATGCCAATAATGAAATTGTGGAAGCCGTTGAAGTGACGACCCATGACACAAAATATTTGGTAAAAGTCAGCACAAAGCTCCAAGTCACAATGGAGAATTATGACGAAGATGATTATGAAGATTTTGAGGATGATGATCCAGATGCAGTTCAAGATCCTGAACTTGGTGAGGAAGATCCAGAAATTGGAGAAGAAATGGATGAAGATTAAATCCAGCGCTTTATATTTCTTAATCAATTAAAAAATATCTCAATTGATATGAGAGTGGAAGTCGTCCTTATGGGCGACTTTTTTAGTTTGGATATTTTGGAAACACTCACATATGTTGGTTTATAAAATTTTTGTCTATGGCTGATATTGAGTTGAAAAATTCACTAACTTTATTAAAATTAACATCTTATGGCTACTCAATTTCACCTTGCATTACCTTGCATCAACGTCAGTAAGACACGAACATTCTACATCGAAACACTTGGAGCCACACTTGGACGTTCGGCTGTTAAATGGGCCGATATCAATCTTTATAATAACCAAATAACATTTACGGAATGTGGTCCTTTTAATTTTGAATGTAAAAGTTATAATTTCAATGGCGATATTTTGCCATCGTTTCATTTTGGAATGATCCTCGAAAAGGAAGAATGGAATTCTGTTTTAGACCGTTTGAAATCGAAAAACACCAACATTGTTTCAGAAGTCAAATTTTTGGAAAGTAAAATTGGTGAACACCAATCATTCTTCGTCAAAGACCCAAATGATTATACGGTGGAATTTAAATGTTTTGCGAATACAAGAGAGGTTTTTGAGAGTTAGATTTTTTAATAAAAACTTCCCAAATAAAAACGCCGTACACAACGATGTATTCCAGTACAATAACCCAAAGGTTCTCGTAGGTTCCTGAATTTGCATAAGCCAAATAACTCAAAATGATCATAAATGACCACACCAACGGAAATTTGTAATTCGTAAAAACAGACAAAATGACTGGCGTGGCCAAATACCAAGGATGAATTGTCGTGGACGTAAAATAATATATTGTTGCCATCAGTAGCATTGCCGAAATTAATTGAGGCATGGTGCTATTCTTTCTGAATAATGTCATTAAAATCACAGAGACCATTACAAAAACAGGGATGAACTTACCTATGATACCAATTTCATTATAGCCGGTAATGGCATATCCTACAGCCCTAGCTATATAATATAAACTTGCGTTGAATTCAAATCGTCCAAACCACAGAGCGACAGTTTGCGAATAATTAGCGATAAATTCGGATGATAAGAATGGTAAAAACAGTAAAAAAGTGGTTAGTCCTATAATACTATAAAAACCAATTAATTTATAAAATCCAGCTTCCTGCTTTTTAAACCATTGATAGAACAGCGGTAAAAATAGTAGTGGTATTAGCTTAACGGAAACTGACAAAGCAAAAATGACAGCTGCGAATTTCCATTTTCCGGATTTTAACAAGTATAGACTAAAGACCAAAAAGAATATCATGATGCCTTCAAAATGTAAACTTCCTGTCATTTCAATAATGATAAATGGGTTGAGTACATACCAAAAGATGTTATGAGCTGGCAATTTAAATTTTTCCAATAGTTTCTTACCGAAATACAGAGTACCAAAATCGGCAGCAATAATGAAAACTCTAAATACAATGGCTGATCCAATTATGCTTTTCCCTGCAAAGAGAGAGGCGATCGCAAAAACGAGCTGCTTGATAGGTGGATAATTGGTGTAGTGACTTCCGTTGAGATCTCCCATGCCCTTGTAAAGCTCTTGTGCCTGTAAAACTGGAAATTCCCCTGTATTGATAAAGGATTCTGGCGTAAATAGATAAGGATTTATGCCTTGCAAAATCATACGTCCATCCCAAATAAAACGATAAAAATCTTGTGAAAGATTTGGTATGGCAAAGAGAAAGATCAATCTAAAAATGAGTGCTGCTGCGACAAAAAAATTGAAATTCCATTTTGTGATTTGAATTAATTTGTAGAACAAAAAGAATAACGCCGAATACAGCAGAAGCAATTTTGTGTAATCGGTTCGTACCAAATCATAGGCAAACGAAGCATAAAATAGCACGCTCAATAGCGTGAACAATATTGGTATTTTATATAATTTTAGAACGGTTGGGTTGAACATTGATGTGTTTAATCGATTCTATTTTTGTCAAAAAGCAGAGGGTTTTGCCTAGGCTGCAAGATAAGTCGTTTTTAAAATTTAAAAACAACAAAGGCTATTAAAAAATAAAATCTGACTGATCTGCAGAAGGTTTGTTTGTATTACGGATGTGCGTTAGCGATAGAAACGGCATCCTTTTAAAAAACCAAAAGCGGCCTTTTCGGGTCGCTTTTGCTTTTTTAAAAGATATAGTGGATAGCGCGACCTTCAGGTAACGCCCAAATAATTAAGCTTTTGAAGTCAATGATTTAAAGAAAACGTATCCAAATCCTATACAAAGCATCAAGTGGAAGGGGAACAATCCAAAATCGCCACCTTGGTCACCAACGACGAATGCGCTGTACAATCCGAAAGCAAAATAGAGCATCAAGGCACCTTCAACGATCACATTTAAGGATACATTTTTTGCCAAATATTTATTGCCTTTCCAGCTGTCTTTCAATGTACTGATATTGAATTTTGGCGTTCTTACAAATTCGCTACGTTTACCAATATGTCCTTCTAAAACTGCAATCGAATTGTGCAAAGAAAAGCCCATCGCAATGGAGAAAAAGGTGAAAAATGTTCTGACGTAACTAAAGAAATTTTTAAATCCGCTACCATAAATACTCTTGTACATCATCCAATAGCAGACGAAAAATATCATCGTACTCATCACGAAGAAACTCATAAAATAGAAGTAGTAACGTAAGTGAGCATATTCATTTTTAATGTAAAGCATTGGTATGCTTAAAACAGCAACCAGGAACACATTAAGGAACATCGTACTGTTCAATAAATGCAAGATGCCGTGAAATTTAGTTTTTGGAGAAATATTTTTTGACTTTAATACGCGCCACATCATTTTGCGGAAATTTTCGGCGCCACCTTTATTCCAACGGAATTGTTGTGAACGTGCAGCACTGATAACTACTGGTAATTCGGCAGGTGTTTCAACGTTTTCCAAATACTTGAATTTCCAATTTTTCAATTGTGCTCGGTAGCTCAAATCTAAATCTTCAGTCAAGGTATCGCCTTCCCAGTTTCCAGCATCGATAATACAGGTTTTACGCCATACGCCAGCTGTTCCATTGAAGTTGATAAAATGTCCTTTACTATTACGGCCAACTTGCTCTAGGGTAAAATGGGCGTCCAGAGCAAAGGCTTGTATTTTAGTTAGTGTAGAGTAGTTTCTGTTGATATGTCCCCATCGTGTCTGAACCACTCCGATTTGTTCGTCTTTAAAATAAGGGACAGTTTTCTTTAACCAGTTTGGTTCTGGAAGGAAATCGGCATCAAAAATAGCGATGTATTCTCCTTTAGCGATTTTCAAACCTTCCTTTAAGGCACCAGCTTTAAAACCACTTCTGTCTGTACGACAAATATGTGTAATATCTAAACCTGTTTGTTTCAACTTTTCTACATGGTCAAAAGTAGTTCTAACGGTCTCATCGGTGGAATCGTCCAAGACTTGAATTTCAAGCTTATCTTTTGGGTAATCAATCAAGGCAATGTTATCCAATAGCCGGTCCATTACATACATTTCGTTAAAGACAGGTAATTGAATCGTCACAAAAGGAACTTCTTCGGGGTTTTCGAAGTCAAAAATTTCTGAATTGTCTTCAGAATTTTTAGAGGTCAGATAATTGAACAATAAATTCAATTGAGCTAGTGCATACATGAAAATCAGTACGATAGCCACAGTGTAAATTACAATAATAAGTGATTCTATAATCATTTTTTAAAGCTATATTTAAAAATCCAACTTAAGATTTTTGCGCCTGCAAATATACTACCTTTTACGGTTCCTGATACTTTTGAGATGCCAATTCTTTTTTTGTAATGTACAGGGACTTCAACGTACGATAAACACTGACGTGTTGCCTTCAATTGCATCTCCACTGTCCACCCATAAGTAGTGTCTTCCATCTGCAATTTAAGTAATTTTTCATATTTTATGGCGCGAAACGGACCTAAATCGGTAAATTTCGCATCAAAAAATAAACGCATCAAACTAGTCGCCAGCCAATTGCCAAATAGTTGTTGTGGCATCATAGAACATTCTTCGCGTAATTCTTTAATCCGTGCTCCGATCACAAAATCAATATCGTCTTCAATAATAGGTTTTACAATTTTTGTCAGTTCTTCGGGATAATCGCTATAATCACCATCTAAAAACACTATAATGTCTGGTTTGATATTTTGATTAGCAACATACGCCATGCCCTTTAAACAGGCGTTACCATATCCTAACAAAGGTTGAGAGATAACAGTGGCGCCAGATTGCTTTGCTGCTTCCGCAGTCTTATCTGTTGAATTATTATCAACAACGATAATTTCATTGACAATAAGAGGAACTTCTTTGATGACGAGTGAAATGGATTCTGCTTCGTTGTAAGCGGGAATAATAACTTTTATGTTGGTCATTTAGTGTTTTAAGAAAGTGCAAAAGTACTATAGTTTTGATGATTATTTCTGATTCACCAAATCCATCAAATCGACATCATTTCCTAATAAGATGTCATTGGAATTGATGCGGCCTTTTAAAGAATCATTCTCAAGTTTCAAAACACCTCTAGGACACACAGCAGAACAAATACCACAACCTACACAACTACTTCTTACGATATTTTCGCCTTTTTGGGCATACGCTCTGACGTCGATTCCCATTTCGCAATACGTTGAACAGTTACCACAAGAAATACATTGTCCACCATTGGTAGTAATCCTAAATCTTGAAAAGAGCCGTTGTTGAAATCCTAAAACCGCAGCCATCGGACATCCAAATCGACACCAAACACGATTACCAAAGATAGGATAGAGACCCACACCAATGACTCCTGAAAAAATGGCACCTATTAAAAATCCATAAGATTTCTTTAAAGATGTGGCATCAAATAAAAAGACTTTATCTGTTCCGCTGAAATAATGCATTCCAATTAAGACCATGATAATAACAAAATAACCAATTGCTCCAAACTTTGCATCTTTTGCCAGTTCCTGACGTTTAAAAATCATGACTAATGCAAATACCAAGGTCAACAAACCAGCGACACTTAATAAAAATACATTTTTGGTTAGCCAATATTTGCTGGAATCATCTCCGAGATACGAGTATATAACCGCTGTTGTCATTAATGTTACGAATACGACAACACTATGAACAACCCAACGCTCGATTTTCCAAGCTACTTGAGTTTTGTCGCTTAATTGTCTGAAAGAATCGCCTGCAGTTTCTGCAAGGCCTCCACAACCACAAACCCAAGAGCAATACCAACGTTTTCCGTATTTGTAGGTTAATATTGGCGTAATTACGAAAATTGAAACGATACCAAAAATTAAAAATGCCAATCCAATATCACCAGCATCTATCATTGAATCGACTCGGTATTGCTCAAAATTGTAATAGTTAAGTGGCCAGATATTCTTCAAATCATAATAAGGAAGACTAAAGGTATCCGAATTGAGCCGTGCCATAAATTCAGGAATCAAAAATGCAAATGCCAGTTGGAAAAACATCACAGACACGGTTCTAACTTGTTCGTATTTATTGTGACGATATTTTAGAATGAATTTATATCCAAATATCAAGATCGCAACCGTGTAGAGTGTGCCATAAACAAACCATTGACTTGCAGGACCACCATTTAGAACATAGCTTAAGGGATCAAATAATGCTACGAGTCCCGTGTTTTCTTCCCCTTTACCAGCCAATCCCAGCCATTCCGCTTTGAAATAGAGTACAACATAAAAAGCAGTCAATAAAATACCTGTAGCCCAACCCCAGACACCTCGTGATGAAATGGACTTAAACCACACACCATCATTTTTAATGCCTTCAGATTTTGTTAGATATGCATTATTTGAAAAAATGATCGTACCAGCGGTCATCATCACTAAAGATGCAGTCAGAAAAATTGCTCTATTGGGAAAATCGATATTGAACAATGCTAGAATCAATATGAAAAACCCAATAACTCCAATGGCGACAGCAATTTTCTGTGTTCCGCTTAAAGCTTGTGAATCTGGTTTGGCAAGTGACATACTTGCAGTTGGTTTGTTATTCATAATTATGCTATTTTAAATTGTTTCCAATAGTTGGTTAAAATATCTGTTTCAAACGTTTTGTAAAATTCGGGGTCAAAATTTGCTTCTTTCAAATGTTCCATTACATAATCGGCCGATTTCTTTTCTGTTAACCATCTATCAAAAACTTCATGTTTCATACGGATTCCAAAGGTATTGATGCCTAAAAACATGTTGGATTCTTTTTCATATTCAATAGTGATACATTTGGTGTCATCGTCATGTTTCCAGTGGAAATGTGCATTTCCTTCTTTGGGTTTGGCAAATACCCAACCATAGGTTTGGTATTCGATATCGAAAAATTTAGCAGAATTGAACCAATGTCCAGGCTTGTAAGCCTTACGATTTCCGCAAATGGTTTGTGCCAAAGTTTCGCCCATCATACGACCTGTATACCAAACAGCTTCTATTGTGCGTCTATTTCCAAAAGATACGCGCTGTTGGGCGCAATCACCAATGGCATAAACATTTTGAATATTGGTTTCGAGATCGCGATTGACGAGTACGCCTTTGTCAATTTCAATATCAGAACTTTTTAAAAAATCAATATTTGGTGTCACTCCAGCCGTTAATCCAACAAGATTACAATTGATGACTTCGCCAGTTTCTTCGACAATCACAGAATTTGCACGGCCATTTTCATCGGCTTTTATTTCTTTCAAACTTGCAGACAAACGTAAATCGATATGATGCGTTTTAATATGCCGATTAATCATTTCACTTTCACCCTTTGGCAAAACACCGTTCCAAAAACTGCTTTCCCGAACTAAAAACGTAACTGGAATATTTCGAGTGTTGAGCATTTCAGCGAGCTCAATTCCTATCAATCCTCCTCCCACAATAACAGCACGTTTGCAGACTTCTTTGTTTGGCGCTAATGTTTCCAACGTATCCAAATCTTGCTTGCTATACAAACCGATAACGCCATTTAAATCTTGCCCAGGCCATCCAAATTTATTCGATTTACTCCCTGTTGCAATAATCAATTTATCATAATGAAGTAGGTTTCCTTCTGCAAAATGAAGCGTTTTAGATTTGGTGTCCACGGTTTTTACAAAGCCGAATTTTAAGTCAATCCGATTCTTCTCCCAGAACCAATCTTCGTAAGGTTTTGTGTGCTCGTATTTCATGTGTCCCATGTAAATATACATGAGCGCTGTACGGGAAAAGAAATGTTCGGTTTCTGCGGAAATAATTGTTATTTTCTTATCAGAAAGCTTTCGGATATGTCTGGCGGCAGTAACGCCAGAAATACCATTTCCAATGATGACGATGTGTTCCATTTGAAGAATTTGTAAATTTTTTGTCGTTGTAAAGCTAAAAACTTAACGCATTACATTGAGTTTGTTTAAATTTAAACATAATTAAACTGAATGAAAGAATTTCAAACTTATTTATATCTAGGAATATTATTTTTAGTCGTGGCTTGCAGTGCCACAATTCCAAAACCTGAAAAGATCAATGGCGTCAGTTTTGTAGCTTCTGGCGACCCGATTGATGAATCGAGCGTACAGCCAGTTGTAAATGTCAATGCGAACTATGCCGCTTTGATGCCTTTTGGGTTTATCAAAGAATTGTCACATCCTGAAATTCGATTTAACTCTCAACGTCAATGGTTCGGCGAGCGCGAAGACGGAATTAAGCAATATGCGCAAGAGTTGCGTCATAAAGGAATCAGAATCATGCTAAAACCGCAGCTTTGGGTGTCTCATGGACAATTTACAGGTTTTATTAAAATGGAGAATGAAGAAAATTGGAAGGTTCTAGAAGATTCGTATTCTAAATTTATTTTGGAATATGCTAGAATTGCCCAAGAAAGTAATTTTGAAATTTTTTGCATCGGTACTGAACTTGAGAATTTTATTGATGCACGTCCAGACTATTGGAAACGTCTTATTATTGAAATAAAAAAGGTCTATAAAGGAAAACTAACCTACGCATCCAATTGGAACGAATATAATCGGACCCCATTTTGGGACGATATCGACTATATCGGAATTGATGCTTATTTCCCTGTAGATGATAAGCAATCACCGACACTAGAAGCCGCAAAAACGGGTTGGCGAAAGCATAAATCCGAGATGCACACTTATTCGGAAAAGCATCAGAAACCGATTTTGTTTACCGAATTCGGTTACAGAAGCATTGATTTTTCAGGTAGAGCACCTTGGACGGTGGACCGAATAGATAAACAGGTAAATTTGGAAGCTCAAGCTGTTTTAACTCAAGCCATATTGGAAGAATTTTGGCAGGAAGAATGGTTTGCAGGCGGATTTGTGTGGAAGTGGTTTCATGATCACGAAAATGTTGGTGGTAAAGATGACAATCGATTCACACCACAGAATAAACCATCTGAAGAAGTTTTGAGAACGTTTTATAAAAATAATTGAAAATGAGAATATTTGTGATAGGAGACATTCACGGCGGATTAAAAGGTCTGAAACAACTTTTGAATCGTATAAATCTTAAAAAAGATGACGAGCTCATTTTTCTAGGAGATTATGTAGACGGGTGGAGCGAATCAGCACAAGTGATTGACTATCTGATTGATCTATCAAAAGAACAAGCTTGTATTTTTATCAAAGGAAATCATGATGTGTGGTGCGAACATTGGCTACGGACTCAAAAGGTCAATGATGTTTGGTTGGAACATGGTGGAAAGGGAACTGTTGAAAGTTACATCAATTTTTCAGACGCGGAGAGGAAAATCCATTTAAAATTCTTTGAGCAAATGAAACTCTATCATCTGGACAAGCAAAACCGATTGTTTCTGCATGCAGGTTTTACGAGTATGCATGGAGTCGAAGATGAGGAATCTGAACGTATGTTTTATAACGACAGAACGCTTCTGGAAATGGCCATGACCATGGACAGTCGGATTGAAAAAGACTCAAAATTTTATCCTGAACGACTTAAACTCTACAAAGAAATATTTATTGGTCATACACCAACAATAAATTATAATTCTGAATTGCCAATTAAAGCAATGAATGTTTGGGATGTGGATACTGGTGCCGCATTTTATGGCAAGTTATCTGCTGTTGATATTAATTCAAAAGAAATTATTCAAAGCGATATTTTAATGGAATTGTATCCAGAAGAAAAGGGTAGAAATGAACGTTCAAAAAATGAAATTTTAGGACATTAAAGCTGTCCATGATCAACAAAGATGCTTTTTATAATAGGCATACAGTTCATTAGAATCTGCACCAAACCATTTCTTTACATAAATTGTCCAAAAATGATATTGCAATTTCCAAACGCCATGTTTGCGATAGAGTCGTGCTGAAGTTTTCAATTTTTTATTGATGACCACGAATTGTTTTCTTGCAAACAATTCATTGATGAGAACATTGTCTTCATAAATGATATACGATTCATCAAAGCCACCAATATCTTCAAATAATTTTTTTGTGATAAACTGACTTTGGTCGCCACCACGGCAGGCGCGCCATCTGAATTGCGTTAACCAGCTTGCGAGTCGCAACCACCAATGGTCACTGTCAAACTGCATCCTGAAACAGCCTGCTTCATTGCCTTTTTGGACTTCATTGATGACATCTCGATCAAAATTATTTGGTGGAAATGAATCAGCGTGTAAAAAATACAAGATATTACCTGTGGCGTGTTTGGCACCCGTATTCATTTGTTTTGCGCGACCCTTTTGTGAATTTACAATATGAACTTGGGGACGGTCGTTTCTTTTTGTATCGACAAAAACAAGGTTCAAGTTAAATTTTTCTTCTTCGACAGATAGTTGATTTTCTTCATCAATCTTCCGACCTGTAAGTAACTTTTTAATCACATTTTTTGAACCATCTGTACTTCCACCATCTACCACAATAATTTCCGAGATGTTTTCAGCAGAAGAATTACCTATCAAATGCGTAAGCAATTGACCAATCGTTTCTGCTTCATTCAGAATTGGAATTATGATAGAAATTTGGTAGTTCATAGATTGAAGGACCTGTCATCACCAACAGCTAACGATACTGAAAGGTCTATAACCACAATTTTAAGTCTTAACAAATTTAACTTTAAATTACTGTTTTTGCTCATTCAAATTCCAATCATATTCTTTAAACGAATATTTCGCATTAGAATTGATTTTAGTTTTGCTGTATTTATTGATATATCCAATCAAATCTTTTTTACCATCAACCTTAAAATCACCAGTGTAAAAATCAAATATTTTTGACAATTTTGGATTGGTTGAAGAAATATCATTTTTGTCACCATTGATGAATTCCTTGGTAGCAGCCTCCAATTGTTCATTGATTTTTCCAGCAGTGTATGCTTCATTCATCAATTTTGGACAGGAAATAGAGGCGCAGTTAATTGCAAAATGGATTCTAGGTTCATCCATTTTTCTCAAGATTCCATTCTCTATAGCTCCAAGTGATAATTCTTTAGATCCGATTTTTACAAATCCTTTCGTCCAAGGCCCTTTGATATCTTTGATGCTTTTGGTAGGATAGTTATCTACAATTAATTGAATGGTGGCAGCATTGTATAAATTGATATAATAAGCCAAAAGTTCCTGTACGCTCCAATCATCATTAGGTTCGTATGTTGAAAGTTTCACCAAATAAGCATCCAGTTTGGGCTTGTCATTCTTAAAGCCTTTGTAATCAACAAAACCGTTGCTATTTACATGTTTTTTTAACAATTGGCTCCAATCGCTATGGTCGATATTTATAGCACTGTTTGCAGTTGTGGAGGTCAGGTCTTCGCTTACTTCCTTGGTAGGTTGTCCTTGACTGGTGATGCCAGCAGCTGTTAGCAAATTGCAGCTTAATAAATGGAATGACATGTAAAAAAGGAATGCAAACTTGATAAATGAATTCATTATTGGCGTTTTTTAGAGTTCTATAATTATTTACGTAGAAAGTTACTTTTCAGTTTTGAGTGGATATAATTCTTGCCTAAAAAATGTTTTAGGAAATTGATGATCATTTTCGAAACCCAATTCTATATCTCTACCATCGTGTGGGATATGGTCTGTTTTGAAAATGTAGTCCCAGACACTTAAAGTCAGTCCGTAATTGACACCATACCTTACATGGTTTGGTAAAACTTTAGCGTGATGCCAAATGTGCATTTTCGGATTATTAAAAATATATTTTAAATAGCCATAATCCCAGCCCAAATTAGCATGATTTAAATGTCCAATGACAATAGCAAAAAAGAACACGATGGCAACATCTTGAGCATCAAAGCCTCCCATGATGGCAATTGGTATATACAATAAGGATTTATAAACTATCGGTTCCATCCAATGGTAACGAAGATGCGCTGCAAATCCCATTTCCTTTACGGAGTGATGTACTTTATGGAAATTCCAAAAGAAAGGCACTCGGTGCAATAGTCGATGCGTATTCCATTGTACAAAATCACTTACTATAAAAAATATAAAAAGACCTAGCCAACGCGGCAATTCATCCACATCAAAAACTTGTAAACTATCAATATGCCAGCCGAAAATGCCAAGAATATCATTGAAAAATTCGGCAGTTGTGTTCGATAAGGCAATCAATACTATCAAATTGAGAATGAAAAAGTTGAAGAACATATAAAATGTATCCAACCAAAAATCTTTCCTGAAAATGGATTGGTTCTTTCGCCAAGGGAAAATGATTTCCAATAGCCAAACAATGATGGAGATGACAATCAACCCATAAAAGAAATTATCCCAGTTGTTGACCTGAATTATTTGATGTTTCAAATAATTCCAATAACCTGTATAGGATTTTGATATGATGTCAATATATTTTTCCAAGGTGTTAATCTTATTGGTTTTTCTGGGCATTCCCTTTCGCCAAGCTACATTTTGCGTTGCATTGATAATTAATGATGGCTCAAGGTCGTGCTTTTCGCTTTATCTTTTTGAGAATAGCTGCCTTGCAGGACCGCTGTTCTCAAAAAGTATGTCGCTACAATCACTAACGCAAGTTTGTCGCAAAACTTTAATCAGGCTTAAATTTATTCGTACTCAAAGGATTTACGATAGCAAAGCAAAAGAACGAATTTCAAAATTGAGCCAGAATCTGCGTTAAGGATTGAGGCGAAATCCTTTTGCTTTTCGCAAAAGATATAGCCGAAAGCCTGACCCTTTAGGGTAACGCCCAAAATATTTATTATAAATTCTTAATCAATTCCTTAAACAATATAATCATATTTGGCTCTGCCTTTTCTGCCATTGCAATGATTTCTGAAATATCCACCGGCTTTAGGTTCTCTGGGTCGCATTCATCGGTCAAAACTGACACAGCTGCTACTTTTAAATTTAAATGATTGGCAACTATGATTTCAGGAACTGTGCTCATTCCCACGGCATCTGCTCCGATGATCTTCAACATTCTGTATTCTGCGCGTGTTTCAAGTTGAGGTCCTACAACGCTGGCGTAAATGCCTTGGTGAAGTGTAATGTTGTGTGTCTTTGCAATGTCTTTAAATTTAGAATTGATGTCAGCATCATAAGGCTCACTCATATCTGTAAATCGTTCGCCCAATTGTTCCACACCTTTGAAAGCCAGCGGAGAACTACCTTGTAAGTTGATGTGGTCGTCAATCAACATTAATTCACCTTTTTTAAAATTGAGATTGATAGCGCCAGAAGCGTTGGAGACCAGCAACGTATGAATTCCCAATTTTTCCATCACACGAACTGGATAGGTTATATCTTGAAGTGTGTAGCCTTCATAAATATGAAAACGTCCTTGCATGACAATGACTTTTTTGCCTTCAAGAATTCCATATATTAATTTCCCTTTGTGGAATTCTACGGTAGCAGTCGGAAAGTTTGGAATGTGATTGTAACTGACTTCTTGTAAAATCTCAAGTTCGTTGACCAATTGTCCCAAACCTGTTCCTAAAATAATGCCAATTTCTGGGCTGTCGAAGCCTTTTTCATGTAAATACTGGGTGGTTTCTATAATCGATTTAATCATGTAAAATGTAGAATTTTTTAAGTTCGTTGTAGTGCTGCATATCTTCAAAGGTATCGATATCATTCAATTCTTTGAGCTGATGCACATTATTATTGTGTAAATCTTGTAAAGTTGCTTTTAAGACCGTTGAGGTTCCCCAATCCTTATTTTTAAAAACGTCAACATTGAGATGTTTCATTCCAAAAAGATAGTAACCACCATCTTGTGCGGGACCAATGACGTTTTCAAAATCTGTTAATAATTCGAAAGCTTCTGTAACATCATTTGAAGTTAAATCGAGTAAATCGCTTCCGATGATGATGACTTTTTCGTATCCTAAATCAAATAACTCGGAGAACGCATGCTTCATTCGTTCGCCCAAATCATCACCTGCTTGCAATTTCTTGTTGAATACGGCAGAATTCCAAATATCGTCTCGTTTGATATTTTCAGAATAAAACACATACTTATCAGCTTTGACTTTTTCGGATAGGTCAGCGGTGTGTTGCAATAAATATTTATAAATTTCCAATGCTGATTCGTCTCCAACTGTTTTGGCCAAACGCGTTTTACACTTCCCTAATTCGGGATTTCGGGTAAAAATAATCAATGCTTTTTTTGAAGTTGGGAAATGGAAGTCTTTTGCCATCTCGTTGTCATTGCTGTTGGTGTTGGTAGAAAGTATTCCCATTCTTGAAGTGCAAATTTAAGGTGTCAAAGTTAGGGTTTAGATAAGACTTGATAATTTCTAACAGGTTAAATTTTATTTAAAGTTCACCATAAACCTTGTTCCCTTTCAACAACCATTTTGCCCAGACTTTTGAAAATGTATGGACATTATCAGTTTCATTTCCTTCTGAATTGAAAACAGGAAAATTATTGTTTTTCCATTCAAAAATGCCTCCATAAAGATTGTAGACGTTTGTAAAACCTGCTTTTTTAAGCTTATCGGCAACAGTTTCCGACCGGATTCCTAACGAACAGTACACGACTATTGGTTGGTCTTTGTTACCTACTTTATTTTGAATGGAATCAATTGTAAAATTGTTATAACCAACAAAAACAGCATCTTTCAAATGGCTGACTTCATATTCATCTGGTTCGCGAGCGTCTAAAATAATGGCATCGGTTTTCGGCATCGCCAACTCCTGAACGGATATGTAAGGTGCTCGATTGCTATTGTATTGGTTAAGCAAATCATCCAATGTTTTCTGCGCATTGGCTTGAAAAGCAAAACAACTAAATATTATGATAACTAATAATCTCATTTTATAAATTTATTCCGAATCCTTGCAAGCCGCTTTCTGCGTCTGGTAAATTTTCGGTATTATCCCAAATTCCTGTTATGATGGTTCGGGCGTATTCTTCTGGTAACAATCCGTTTTGCATCAAATTACTGGTCAACTTATGATTGTACTCCAATTGATGATGTTTAAACTTCAATGTTTCATATGAATCGTCCATAATCGCATACCATACGCTTGGTGTTCCATCATTAGCTGGCATTCCGATGACTCCTGGATTTAACCAAAGCAGATTTTCATGTTGATGATAAAATGGCAATCCACAATGGCCAGCAATTATAACCTCACTATTACTTACGGAAAAATTTGGTTTCTTGTTTTTCCAAGGGGTGGATTTAAATATAAATTCCGAAATATTGTCATAAGAACCATGAACCACTGTTACCTTTTTATTTGCATAATCGAATGTGATATGGTCAGGTAAGGTTGCCATAAATTCCAGTGAATTTTTCGATAGTTTACTTTGTGCAAAAGGATACCACAATTGTGAAAATCCATCACATCGTGAGCCTTCCCTAAAATCACAACCGCAATCTTCAGCACCTTCACGCAATTGAATCTCTACGTTCCCTACAATGCTCTTGGCGCCCCAAAGCTTAAATAACTGAACGGTTTCTTCTGGTTGGGCACAATACCCGACGATGTCGCCTGTACAGATGCAATTTTCAGGCGGAATGTTGAGTGATTCAGCAATGCCTTTCAGTTTTTCCAAAGCTTGAAGATTGCTGTAAACACCACCAAAAAGCAGTACTTTACCTGAAAGTTGATTGATATGTTCTATTTTTTTAGCCATTTAGGTATTAAATATAAGAGAATACAACTTGAGATACCGAATACATTCACCCAAAGTAAATCGGCATATTTTCCATCTGTAAAAATCAAGGCTTTGGGGAATACATCAAACACCAAAATGAACCCAAAAACTAATCCACAAATCACACTCAAGTAGAAACTAATCCTTGGAAATTCTTTGTTCCAAAACATAAAAACTGGTGTCAACCCAATAACCATGGTTCCAGAAATTGTGGTGGCTGATAATATTTCTGCATTCAAGAATACGGGAAGAGTTCCCAAAATAGCAATTACTGCCATCGAAGCGCGACCGAAAGTTAAGTTTCTTCCCATTTTTAAATCAATCGCCAATAATTTTGAAAAAGATGAAAATGTAGAGTCAAGTGTGGATGCTGCCGAAGTAATCATAATAAAGTTAATGACCAATAATATAACCACCCCAAATGCTTTTCCAACTTCGACAGCAGCTTGTCCTTCCATACCTTTGCTTTGTGCATAAACTCCAATAATACTAAAAAGCACTATACATAATCCGCCCAAAACACTTGCCCAAAGAAAACTTTTGAGTGTTACTTTCGGTGAAGAAATAAAGGCTCTATCGGTCAAAACTGGGTCGTGGAATGGATAACTGAACGACTGGATAATTGCTGCAAAAAATAAATTTAGCCCGAGTTCGAAGCTCCAAGTTCCAGAGGTCGCAACTTCTTTCACTGTAAAATCATCTTTCGTAAATACACTCCAAAGAATAACACACAGCAAAATTGAAAACAAACCCATTTGAATGACATCTGTGAAAATGGAACTACTCAAACCGCCTTTGATGGCATAAGCTAAAGTCAAAACTGTGAAGACGATGATTGACCAATAATATTGATCGCTCCCTTGTGGACCAAAATAGGTTCCAATAACCGTTGTGTTGCTCCACACTTCATTAAAAAGACGAATCGCTATCAAGATTGAAAACAAAGCCATTGCCCCTTTGCCAAATTTTGTGGTTAGAAAATGATGAATGCTGTAAAAATTACCTTTGGTCCTCATTTGATAAATAAGAATTCCGGCAATCGCAAAAGATAAATAATAACCAGCATAGGCAACGCCACCAACAATTCCATAATCGAGACCCAAATTGGCTGCATTGGTAATGCTTTTGGCGAAAATCCACGAGATAATCAAGCTACCAGTCAGAACAAAGACATTTGGTGACTTTCTTCTTTTGGTAGCTTTAAAAAACTGACTTGTCGTTTTGGCTAAAGGTGACAGAAAGAAAAGTATCAAACTCGATACGATGATTAGTGCCCATTGCCAGTTAATTGTACTCATTTCTTTATGTTATTCATCCCACCAAACTGGCGAGTTGATACTGTTATTATTTGTGCTTGCTGCCGCTACACCATAGTTTTCAGCGTTTAAGGCTTCTTCCTCCGCTGGATACGGCATTCTTATAGGAATTAAATTGTCATTCAGACTTGCCGAAATTGTTCGTAATTCCGGAAAACCAGTTCTGCGATATTCTACCCAACCTTCATAACTGTTGAGGATACTCGCTATCCACTTTTGAGTTACGATTTGTTGGATTGGTGTTGTTCCTGTTGCGTTGTAGGCTGCTGGACCTATCAAATAATCGGCAGGCAGATCTGTATTCCAATACTCGAAAGCTTGAGTGACGCCCGTCTCGTATAAATTTTGTGCATCTGCTGTAATTAAATTTCTTGCTGCCGCTTCTGACAAGGCGAATTTAACTTCCCAAGCTGTGATAAAATTGGCATCTAAGGTTGAGGTGTCTTCTCGAAATGCCGTTCCAGCTACAGAATAATCAGACAATGCAATTGAGGTTTCAGATGCGTTGATACCATTCAACAAACCATTGTATTCTCCGGAAGTGGAATTGGAAAAAGGTCTAAAAAACTCGCCGATTCTGGTATCATTTAAATTGGTTAAAATGTCTTCCATTGTTTCGGACAGAACGAAATTGTTGAAATCGCCAATTCGTAATTGTGCCAATCGGAAACTGTTCGGTCTTGTATTGGTAAAATTAAAAATTGCGTTTTGAGAATTGGTCGTGATGTAATTGCCACCATCAAAAATGGCTTGCAATTGTAAAGACACATCTATTTTGTCTGAAATTCTTAACAGGTGCTTAATCTTCAGAGAATTTGCAAATCGAACCCAAGCTTGTAAATCGCCATTGAATAAAATATCACCTTCTAACGGAGTTGAGCCTGAATATGCGTTGATGGCTGCAATTCCTTTATCCAAGTTGTCCAAAATTCCACCTTCAGCCAGATAAATATCTTCTTGTTTGTCATAGACAGGAGTTACAACGCCATTCACACCATTAAAGGCTTGAAAATAGGGCACATCTCCAAACAAATCCGTCAATCCTGAAGCCATATAAGCTTTCAGAATTAAAGCAGGACCTTCGTAAACCCTGAAAGTCTCAACCGTTCTAGATTGATTTAGAATGATTTCGTTATCGCGTAAATTGGTGTAAAAAATTGGCCAAGGATTTCCGCCCAATTGTGGCGATTTCAAGGCGTGTCTGTCAAAAAGATTAAAGTCAATCGCTGTGCGATGTTGTGACAATAAATCGCCTGCTACAAAACTTTCGTAACTCATTTCATCACCAAAATTATAGATGACCTGACGCAGCAACAAGCTTGGTTGAACCGTTACAGGCGCATTGGGATTGGTATTGATATCTTCAAAATCTTTTGTGCAACTGCTTGCGAACAAAAGAATGATACATCCGAATATATATAGTATGTTTTTCATTTGTTTCATTTAAAAATTAACGCCAACCTTAAATCCGATGCTTCTAGTTGTCGCATAGCTCATATCTTCCACGCCACTCACAAAACCATTGCCTTGAACAGCCAATTGTTCTGGGTCTACGTGCGGATTTTCTGTGATGACGAAAATGTTATTTCCAATCACTAAAAACTTGGCTTCAGCACCTTCTTTCAAACCTAAAAATCCGTCTTTCAAGTTGATGGAATAGCCTACGGAAAACTGACGTAATTTCAAATAGGATGCATCATAGGTATTATTTTCCTCGTGATTTCTGTCATAAAATTGTCGGTAATAACTTTCAGCGGAAATGGCCGTTGTGTTGGGAACATAAACAGGATTCTCAGCACTTCCAGTATTGACGACACCTTGCGCTACGATACCTTCTTCAGGTCTGAAAGATGTTTCTGCCAATTGTCCACCAACAGTTGCCAACGCTCGTGTGCGGGACACAAATTCGCCACCTTGTCTCCAATCGAACAAGAAACTCAAATTCCAGTTTTTGTAATTGAAACTATTGTTCCAACCGAGCATGAAGTCTGGATTGTAGTTGCCAATTTTTCGAAGTGTATTATCGGCAATATAATTTCCATTGGCATCAAGGATAAATTCGTCATTCTCATTTTTTGTGTAACCAGTTCCATAAATATCGCCAATGCGTCCACCTTCTTCCACTTGAAACCAAACCGTTTGGTTGGCACTGTCGTAAATTCTGCTGTAAGCCAAGGTTAAACGACCATCTGACTGTGGCAATTCTTGAATGACAGAACGGTTTGTGCTAAAATTAAAAGTGCTATTCCATTGGAAATTATCAGTTTTGATTGGAACAACACCAAAAATGACTTCGACACCTTGCGTATTGACCTTTCCACCGTTGAGTACTTGTTGGTTGTATCCAGATGAAATGGCGATAGGTAATGAGATGATTTGGTCTTTAGTATCTGCATTATAATAGGTCACATCTAGATTTAAACGGTCTTTGAAAAACCGAATATCAGCTCCAAATTCATAGGAGGTCGTTTGTTCAGGTTTCAAATTTGCATTCGGAATAAAATCCTGATTGCTGAATGTCGGCTGACCATTGAATGTAGTTTGTGAAATAAATGCGCCTGATGTTTGGTAAGGCGCGGTGTCGTTTCCAACTTGTGCCACACTTGCTCTCAATTTGGCAAAGGAAATCACTTCTGGTAATTCTGTCACCGTCGACAAGATAAAACTTGATGAAACTGACGGATAAAAGAAGGACGTACCATCGACTGAAAAAGGTGTTGCCAAAGCACTCGACCAGTCATTTCGACCTGTAATATCTAGAAATAAGAAATATTTATAACCCAATTTTGCTATTCCATAAAAGGAATTAATGCGTTTATTGGATTCAAATTGAAAGACATCAATTGGAGACGCAGCATTATTCAAATTGTAGATGCCAGGTTGTGCCAAACTATTGGTTTGTGATTGGGTTGTGGATGCAAGTTGATTCAAACGATTACCACCAGCAGATATATCGAAGGAGAAATCTCCAAAAAGATTATTATAATTGATAAGGAAATCGGTGTTCACTTCACGATAAAAGACATCGTGTTCAGCATACGCACCATTTTTGAATCGGTTGCTACTGTAAGCACGACGGAATTGTCGTTTTTCACTTGAATAATCCATTCCAGAACGTAAAGAGATGCTGAAATTATTCGTAAAATTTTGTTTGATGGCAATGTTTCCAAACACGCGGTCCCGCTCAAATGAATTGCGGTTTTCTAACAATGTGAAATAAGGATTATCGAAATAGGTATAATTAAAAGAAAACTGCTGAACATCTTCCAAACCAGGTTGCCAGTAATTTTTCATGTTTTCGATATTCAAAGAACGTGGACCCCAAGCCACCAAAGCATAGTTGACATTTTCACTTCCATAACCATTCGATGGACGGTTATCACTTGACGAATTTACATAACTGATGGATGTTGAGATTTCGGTCTTTTCAGTAGGCTTGAAATTCAATTTGGCTGCCGCTGTTTGGCGGTCAAGATTGACGCCAGGAATGATGGATTCACTTCGTAAGTCTGTAAAAGACAAACGATAATTTCCGGTGTCAAAACTATCCGAAATTGAAATATTATTGATGGTCGTAATTCCAGTTTGATAAAAACCCTTCAAATTATCTGGATTCGATACGAATGGTGTTGCTGTAATTGGCAATCCACTATATAAAGACGTATCAGCGCCACGAACAATACTTCCATCTGGCAGAATGACAGGACCATCATACTGTGGAATTAAATTCCCAACATCCAATCGTGGTCCCCAAGAATAGCTGATGAGGTCGTTTGTTCCTCCACCAAGACCATCGACATACTCAAATTGGCCTGAATTTCCTTGTCCATATTGGTTTTGAAATTTTGGTAGCCTAAAAGCTGTGTCAACAAATAAGGACGAATTAAAACTAATTCCTAAACCTTTGGATTTGCTGCCATCTTTCGTCTTGATGACAATCACACCATTGGAAGCTCTTGTGCCGTACAGTGCGGCAGCACTTGGTCCTTTCAAGACAGTCACAGATTCAATATCATCCGGATTGACTTCCATGGCTCCATTTCCAAAATCTATTTCTTGAAAACCAGCCGCAGCTTCATTGGTAACGTTAAACACCGTTTCATTGTTGATAGGAATTCCATCCACCACAAACAATGGATTATTGTTGGAAAAAGAAGCTTCTCCACGAATTGTGATTTTTGAGGACGAACCAACTCCTGTGGCACCTTGCGTAATGGAAACTCCAGCTAATTTCCCTGCCAAATTATCAAGAAAATTGACTGTCTTTACCTCTGTCACATCTTTAGCCTGAATGGATTGAACCGCGTATCCCAATTCTTTCGTTGATCGTTCAAGCCCTAAAGCAGTTACTACAATTTCATTAAGGTCGGTTGAGGATTCTTCCATCATAATGTCAATGACAGTTTGAGTTCCGACCGTTAGGGTTTGTGTTTTAAATCCGATATAGGAGAACTGAAGTTGGTCTTTTTTGGACGAAATTTCAATACTGTACTTTCCGTTTTCATCGGAACTAGCTGACTTTCCATTGGTCGAAACAATGGTTACAAAGGGTAATGTGCCTCCATTTTCTGAACTTGTTATCGTTCCCGTGATGGTTGTTTGCGAAAAGCTTAAACATGAAAATAATAGCAGCAGACAAATATAGAGTTGCCTCATAAAATTTAATTCATTAATTAATGGTAATGTGTCTGATGGTCAAATCAGAGGTCAGAAAATGCAAATGATGATTTACATTTCAGGATTTAATTAAGCGTGAATCAAACGCGGAGAACCCTTATTGAAGTATTGGTTCTGAGATGAATTTTGGAGAAAAGCTTCGTGAAAAAAAGCAGTCGTTTTTTCATCCGAAACAACATCAGAAAGTATCTGTTTTAATCTTGAAGAAATCTGTTTCTTACGTTGAAGTATAAATTTGACATCCGAAATTGTATCGATATCCGATAGCATTTCCAATGTAAACAATTTTATTTTTTTTACAGCAACCAGTCGAAAGATGCTTTGTGATAATCGAGATGTTTGCCAAGGTAAATTTAGAAAGGTATCTGCATTGAAAATGGATTTTTTCAATCCCATCAAATAAAAACCGCCATCAAAAGAGGGTCCCAAAACAATATCTTGGGTTTCTAACTGATGCGCTGCCTTTAGAATCTGACTCGATTTTAAATGAGGTGTATCGTTACCAATTGATATGACGGTATCATAGCCTTTGTCATAAACCGATTGCATTGCATTCGTAAAACGTTCGGCAAAACACCTTCCAATTTGTTCCTTTTCAGAATATTGAAAACAGGGCAGTCCTGTCGCCTTAACTTTTTGCAGCGTCTCTTGATTCAGTGCATCAAAAAGTAAGTCTGACGACTTAAAGGGTTTCGCTAAAGCTTCCTGTTGGGCAGAATTAGCAAAGATTAATATGGCAATTTTGTTATCTATCATAAAATTTCCTTGCTCGCGGAAATGTAAAATTAGTTTGCTACTGTTCCTTGACAACTACTTCCTGCTCCAGCTGTACAGCCATAGCAATGTTGAGAAATAACAATATTTCGACCTTCCAGTAACTCTTCATTAAAGTCAGAAATATGTCTAGATTTACTATTGACGGGCAATTCCAACATCTGGTTAAAATCACAATCAAATAAATAACCGTCCCAACTAATGGAAAGTGTGTTGGTGCACATCACATTTTTGACCGCTGAAGGATTGTAGACTTCTACCAAAGAATACATATAATCTTCATAATTTTCTGAAGCAATCAAATAATCCAAAAATCGGGCTATTGGCAAATTAGTAATCGCAAAAAGATGATGAAATTCGATTCCAAAATCTTCCATCAAAGCCTTTTTGAAATCTTTTTCCATACTGGCTTGATCACCAGGCAAAAATGCCCCTGATGGATTATAAACTAAATCTAAACGAAGACTGCTACCTGGCATACCGTAACCAATGGCGTTTAAATCTTGCAATGCTTTAATCGATTTTGCAAAAACACCATCACCACGCTGTTTATCGGTCTTTCCTTGTGTCCAATGCGGCATGGAGCTCACGACATGGACATTATGCTTTTTAAAAAATTCAGGTAAATCGTAATATTTTTTGTTCGCCCTGATAATTGTCAAGTTCGAACGCACAATAAAATCCTTGATTCCAACCTTAGCCGCTTCTTCAACAAACCATCTAAAATCTGGATTCATTTCGGGTGCGCCTCCAGTTAAATCGAGTGTATGTGCACCAGAATTTTTTATAACTTCTAGGCATTGCATCATGGTTTCACGCGTCATGATTTCCTTTCTATCAGGACCAGCATCCACGTGGCAATGCTCACACACTTGATTGCACATATAACCAACATTAATCTGAAGAATCTCTAATTTTTTCGCTTTTAGTGGAAATTGATTCGTTTCTGAAATTTTTTGTTTAAATGTCGGTAATTCGCCTTTCTGGAAAATACCATTTGATAAAATTTCGATTTGTCGGTTGCTTTGTGCTAATTCGCTATTTCTTTTATGTAGGGACTTAATCATTAAAAATCTTTAAGTATGAGTTAATTTTTTGAGTTTGAAAATAAAACATCAAGCTCAATTACATCTCAAGTTTATTTATTTTATTCATCATTTGTACACCGTGTACCAAGGTAGCTCCGCTCTTAATCGCAGCGCCAACGTGGAGGGCCTCCATCATTTCTTCTTTAGTAATACCACGTTGCAAGCCATCCTTTGTGTAAGCGTCAATGCAATATGGACATTGCTCAGTGTGAGCAACAGCTAATGCAATTAGTGATTTTTCACGCGCCGTCAATTTTCCTTCTTCAAAGACTTTTCCGTAGTAGTCAAAAAACTTGTTACCAAGTTCTTCATTCCATTCTGTGATTTTTCCAAATTTTTTGAGGTCTGCCGGGTCGTAATATGTCTTTTGCATGGGTGCTTTTTGTTAGTTGAAATATCTACGAAAATATCGAAGATACAGTTTTGAGTCGTAATGCGAAGGTAAACATAACAGAAACATGATATTTGTTTAGTTCGAATTTTCATCATAAAAAACCTTAATTTTATTCGATTTTTAGAAAGGAATGGAAAATTGGCTTGATATATTAAATGATTTCAAACAAAAAAATGAAGCCGTAGCTTTGGTGACCGTCACTAAATGCTTGGGATCAACTCCTTGTGTAGTGTCGTCGCGCATGATTGTAACCAAAAAGAAAAAAATATTCGGAACCATTGGTGGTGGAAAACTGGAATATAAAGCGATTGATGGGGCAATTATGGCTATTTATGAAAACAGAATCATCGAATCAACTTATACTTTAGGCCCAGAATTCGAACAATGCTGCGGTGGAAAAGTGGAATTTATGATAGAACCTATGAATCAATCACCTGAAGTTTTTGTATTTGGTGCAGGTCATATTGGTGTTGAAATTGTGCGGTTATTAAAAGGAACGCCATTTAAATCACATTTGATTGATAGTCGTGAAAACTGGTTTAAAACCTTGGAGTTAGAACCTCATGTGACTGCCCATCCTGTTAAGTTGAACGATTTTAAAACCTTTAAAGATGCGGTCAATTGGAATGAAAATAGTTACGTATTGGTATTAACACATGATCACACCATCGATTTCGATATTATTGCGATGGCGCTTAAAGAAGAAACGAAATTTCTAGGTTTGATAGGAAGTAAAACAAAACGAGTACGGTTCAACAATATGCTTATTAAGGAAATGGGAATTGAAGAAGGTATGAGCAATGTGGTTTGTCCCATTGGTTTGGATATTGGAGGCGAGACGCCAAAAGAAATTGCCATAAGTGTTGTGGCACAATTACTTCAAGTTCATTATGCTGAAAAGATAGAACGGTGATGACGCTGATTTTTTATGATTGGCGCAAAAAAATTCATATTTTATCAGAATCATCTGCATTATCAGCGTTCCATTGTAGATTAAAAAAATGAAGAGTAAAAAATCCATTCTTGATAAATTGACCGCACTTTGGGCTTTAAATGAGTCCGGATTGGGAGGTTTTTTACATGTGTTCAATTCTCCCTTTACAGGATTCATAGTTGGTGGAATGTCCATTTTATTAATTAGTTTGATTGCCTACTATGCGGAAAATAAGTGGCAAGCCATCTTGAAAGCTTTGATAATTGTTCTAATTATCAAAATGGCTGTGAGTCCGTATTCGCCATTTGCAGCGTACATTGCGGTCAGTTTTCAAGCGATTTTCGGTGCATTTCTGCTATCCAACTTTTCATGGAAAGGAGCAACATTGATGGTCTTGGGATTGGTGACATTTTTAGAATCTGCATTTCAAAAATTGATTGTTTTGACCGTTGTGTATGGTGAAAATCTGTGGGAAGCCATTGATATTTATGGCTATTGGGTTCAGGATAAGATGAATTTTATTTCTCAAGCGTCTCCAACTAATTTGTTGGTTGGCATTTATCTCGTAGTCTATGGAGTCGCAGGAATTTTGGCAGGTTTTTTTATCAGAAACATTTTGCAAATTATAAGTTCAGGAAATGAATTCACCTTTCAACTAGAAATAAATACCGAAACATCACAACCAACCCAAAAGCGAAAATCATTTAAAACCAAAATCATTTGGGTTTGGTTGATAACCGTTGCAATCATAGTTTTGGCATTTACAATTTTCGGTGGACCGTTATTTGGCTGGGAAAAAGCAATATATATTGTTCTCCGAAGCTTCTTGATTTTAATGATTTGGTATGTAATTGTTGGTCCATTGTTACTGAAAATAATTCGAAATTATTTGAATCGCAAGGAATCTGAATACAAGCGCGATATCAGTAATGCCATGGATTTGTTTCCTTATTTTCGCCAGATTATCACTTACACTTGGAAAGAGTCAAAAAAATTGAAGGGTTACAAAAGATTTGAGTTTTTTATTGCGAAAAGTATTTCAAACTGTATTCATTTTGAATCTTAAATGGAATGATTTATATTTTAACAGGCGATATTAGAACTGGAAAAACGACGGCTTTGATGAATTGGGCAAAAACCAGAGCAGATGTAGATGGATTGTTATGTCCAGATGGTTTCAATGGCAAACGTTATTTTTTTAAATTAAAGAATCGAGAACATTTCGTGTTTGAAGTTGATGCTGAAATTGAAGAAGAACATATTGCGATTGGAAACTTCAAGTTTTTGAAATCATCTTTTGAAACAGCCAACGATTATCTCTTAGCATCGAGCGATTCAAGTGATTTTAAATATTTTGTCCTTGATGAATTGGGAAAGCTTGAACTTCAGAATGAAGGATTGCACCATTCCGCTTTAAAAATAATTAGGCTACTTCAGTCAAATATGAAAAAACACTTGATTCTAGTTGTGAGGAGTGCATTACTTTTAAAGGTGATCAAGCACTATCATATTCAAATATACGAATTGGTTTCTATAGAAGATTTAAGCAAAAATCGTCTCGCTTAACGCATAATAAATCGCCATGATTGCAGAAAATATAGCACTTCCCAAGAAACGCCATTTCATTTTAAAACGATTTTGGATGATATAATTCGCCATAAAGGAAATCAAAATATTGGCCAAAAACGACCACATAGCAATTTCCAAAAGGATCCAGCCGATATCTTCAAATTGCCCTGAAAAAAGATTGATAAAAAGTAAATGCCGTGCAATCCACAACGGATTGAAATACAACATCGCTAAACTCGTTTTAGCCAGTGTGGCTCTAATACCCTTTAGATGCTGTGTCTTTCTAACAATCCAATCAAAATAATTAGGGATTTCAAAAGCGTAAATAGTTGCGCCAATACACATCATTCCGAGCAATCGATACATCGAAAATTCGTCCAATAAAAATGCCGCAATACTATCACCAGCGCTATAGATAAGTGCGCCTTTTATTACATTTGCTTTTTTATAATGGAATTTTGTAGACAAAATTTAGTTTTTGTATAGACCCATCAACACTTTCTCTGGTGTCATTGGTGCATGAAATTTAAGCTGATGATTAGGATTGAATGCTTTAATTGCATTTTGAATGGCAAAATAGGCTCCAATGCCATACATCAAAGGAGGTTCGCCGACGGCTTTAGATTTCAAAATCGCCATATCATTTCCATTGGTTTCTAATGGCAGGATTTCTATGTTTTTTGGTATCGAGAAAATATCTGGAACTTTATAAGTTGATAAAGCATTCGATAACAATCGACCCTTCTTATTATAAGCGATTTCTTCCATGGTCATCCAACCGATGCCTTGCACCAAGCCGCCTTCGCATTGACCTAAATCAATCCCTTCACTCATGCTTTTGCCATAGTCATGAACAATTTTCACATCATCAAAAACGTAGGTGCCTCGAGTACAGTCCACAGTAACAATCGTTATTGCCGTGCCATAGACATGATAGGCGAAGGGATGTCCTTTTTCAACACGCTTGTCAAAATGGATTTCAGGCGTTGCGTAATGTGCGTTTTCAGTCAATGCAATTCGTTTTGCCATGGCGTGAGAAATTAATTGAGCCCAAGTCATTTTACTTTTTTCGGAATTTACATAGACCAACTCTTCCTTGAGTTCGATTTGGTCAACTGGTATTTTCAATTCAATGGATGCCACTTCTTTTAAACGTTTCAATAAGGAATTACACGCTTTCAATAAAGCTTTCCCATTTAAATCAGCTGTGGAACTCGCGGCAGAAGGAGAGGTGTTGGCCACTCGTGTTGTATTGGTGGATTCAATTTTGACTTTGCTTTTATCAATTGAAAACACTTGTGCTGCAATCTGAAGCATTTTAGTATTCACACCTTGTCCCATTTCTACCGCAGCTGTAGATATGCCTACACTACCATCCAAGTAAATGTGGACCAACGCTCTGGCATGGTTCATTTGAGTGTTGGTAAATGAAATACCAAATGTGATGGGCATTAAAGCCAAACCTTTTTTGAAAGCTTTATTTTTGCGATTAAAATCTTCGACCTCTTGCTCTAATTCTTTTAAATTGAACAGGATTTTAGCAGAATCCCACGAGTTTTGAGCTTCCACTTGAGTCGCAATTTGGCCATACGAAAACTCGTCATTTTCTTGAAGTAAGTTAGCTTCCTGAATTTTTCGAGAAGAAATGCCTAATTCCGAAGCTGCTTTAGCAATGGCCGATTCAATCACAAACATACCTTGTGGACCACCAAAACCTCTAAAAGCTGTATTGGGCGGCAAATGGGTTTTACAGCTAAAGACCGTCGTTTTGACGTTTGGAACAAAATAGCTGTTAGTCGCATGAAACAAAGTCCGTTCGGCAATAGCAGGCGATAAATCGGCTGCTGCTCCTGAATTTTGTAGAAACTCTGCTTCATACGCTAGAATTTTTAAATCTTTCGACAATCCAATCTTATAACTGCTTTCATAAGGATGGCGCTTTCCTGTCATTCGTAAATCGTCATGTCTGTTAAGAACCAATTTAACGGATTGCTTTAAATGATAGGTTGCTAAAGCCGCCATAACAGCCCAAGGCGTCGCTTGGTCTTCCTTGCCTCCAAATCCACCACCCAATCGCGTCACATCCACTTCAATTTTGTGCATAGGAAAACCTAAAACTCTGGCGGTTGTGGCCTGAACAGCGGTCGGACCTTGTGTAGAAGAGGTGATTTTAATATTGCCGTTCTCAAGCGGTTCGGCATATGCACCTTGCGCTTCAATGTATAAATGTTCTTGTCCGTTGGAAAAGGTTTCACCTTTAAAAACGAACTCACAATTTTTAAAAGTGTCTTCTGGATTTCCTAATTTGAAGGAACGCTCTTTATTGATAAAACTGCCTTTTTCTTTAGCGTCTTTTGCCGTAGTAATGACTGGAAGTTCTTCAAATTCAATCTCAATTAAGCGTCTTGCTTGTCGTGCGATAAATTCTGATTCGGCAACAAGCAAAGCAATTGGCATACCTGAAAAATGCACTTCATGTTCGGCAAATAAAGGTTCATCAGCGATAATGCCACCGATTTCATTGATACCAGGTATGTCCTTGTAAGTAAAAATGCGTTCCACACCTTCCAACTGTGCAGCTCTCGTGTAGTCAATCGATTTTATTTTTCCGTGAGCAATCGTGGAATCAAACACAACTCCAAAAAATGTGCCTTGTCGTACATTCACGTCATCAACATAAAGCGATTCGCCACGAACATGTGTGTGAGAATCGATGTTTTTGATGCTTTTTTTAAGCGACAATTCGACGTCGTTTTTTAAAGTTTCAAGCATGCTATGTGTTTTATTTTTATGCATGAGCCACGAATTCATTTAGTTGGAATTGTTCTGGAAACAATTCCGTAAAGTGCGCAAAAAATAATTGTCTTGCCAATAAGCGCTTGTATTCTGAAGAACCTCGAACATCACTAATGGGCGCTATTTCTTCTTGAAGAATGTGATGGGCTTTTAATATTACGTCTGAATTGATTGTTTTACCATTTAAATAAGCCGATGTTTTATGTAAATATTTTGGAATTTCAAAAACACCACCCATAGCAACATGAATTTCAGTAATGGTATCATTTTCAACTTTTAAATGAATAGCCGAATTGACGCTCGCAATATCCAAATGGGTACGTTTGCATACTTTTTCAAAATTGAATTTTGACATTTTTGTTGGTAATTTGAATTGAATTGTTTTCAGTAATTCGTCTTCATTTAAATCAAAAGTTTTGTAGCTTTTGTAGAAGTCTTTCAAAGCAAGAGTTCTTTCGTTTCCGTTCTTGTTTTCAATAACAATCTCACTATTCAATGATAAAAAGAAAATGGTCATATCGCCAATTGGTGAAGCGTTTACGAAATTTCCACCAAAGGAAGCCATATTCCTTATTTGTTCAGATGAAACAAGCTTTAAATGTTTCCTCAAATTTGGAAAATAACGATTTAATTCAGTATTGTTCCATAAGTCAGTTACAGTAGTTCCTGCGCCCATAACGCAGCTATCACCTTGAATTTTGATGCCTTTCAAATTCGGGTTAAATCCGATATTTTGAACTTCACTATCAATCAAGGTATCCGCTTTTTGAACGTAAATATCTGTTCCGCCAAAAACAACTTTTTTCTTTATATCTGGTTTTGGTTCGGATTGCAATGCTTTCAATCGGTGCGGAATGTCCATAAAATAAGCTGGAATAATTTCTTTTTCAATTAAGGTTTCAATTGGCAGACCAGTTTCGTTAAAACTCAAATTTTCACACAACTGATGCGCTGCACGTTCAATGGATTTGTAGCCAGTACACCTACAGATGTTTCCGCTTATGGCATCGAGCGCTTTCTCAAAAGATTTTTCAGTTTTTGACATTGCAAAGCCTGTGAGCGACACTACAAAACCTGGTGTACAAAATCCGCATTGAGTGGCGTAATTATCTTTCATCGCATTTTGTGCAGCCGTTAGTTTTTCTTGAAGATTAATGCCTTCAACCGTCACGATGTGTTTTCCGTGGGCGTTCCCCAAAGGAGAAATACAGGATGTAATACTTTGATATGAAATTTGAGAGCCGTCCTCATTCAAGGTGCCCACCAAATTGGTACAAGCACCACAATCACCTTCTCGACAGCCGATTTTGGTGCCAGTGAGACGTTGTTCGTAACGCACAAAATCAAGCAAGGTCATACCTGATGGCAATGCCGTTGTGATGGTTTTATTATTGAGGATGAATTGAATCATTTATTGTTTCAAGGGTTCGGCTATCATTAAAAGAATAGTATGTAATTCGGTTCTCGATACATCCCGATTTTTCATCTGGACACTCGAACTGACGAGCACTTATACTAGTATACAGTTTTGTCTTCTTTTTCAGACCATTTTTTAAATGGCTCCAAAGCAATTTCGCGTCCTAACTGTTCAAATGGAATGCTGCGTTTTTCATATGGTAAAGGGATTTCTTTGTAAATGAATTCATCATCAAAGCCAATATCTGCTGCATCTTGTTGATTGCTGCCGTAATACACTTTATCAGGGCGTGCCCAATAAATCGCACCCAAACACATTGGGCAAGGTTCGCATGAAGTATAGACTTCGCAGCCTTCCAATTGGAACGAGCCCAAATTTTTACAGGCATCCCTAATCGCAGTGACTTCCGCATGTGCTGTGGGGTCATTTGTTGAGGTTACTTTGTTGTTTCCTCTTCCGACGATTTTGCCCTCTTTTACAATCACGCAACCGAAGGGACCACCTTCATTGTTTTTCATGCCTTTTAGTGCAGCGTTCACGGCTTCTAGCATGAAATGTTTTTTATCTGTAGTACTCATTTTAGATTTATATATTTTTAAATATTAGGTTGAGCCACTATTTTTAATGGCCGAACAAACACGCTAATATAATGTTTTTTATTGCGGATTAAAAAGGATATCCGATTGCGAAATTTAAGATTGGATTAGCAACATCAAAATTGAATCGTTGCCCTTCGGGTTGAGATGGATCATGAAAGGGAGCTGCCAAATCAAAACGTATGACAAAACTTTGAATGTCCACTCGAAGTCCGATGCCTGCGCCCATTCCAAGTTCGCTTAAAAAGTCACCTGAAAATTTATCTTTTCCGTCAAAGGATGGGTTTTCTACGGAGTTCCAAATATTTCCAGCATCTGCAAAAACGGCACCTTTAAAAAAGCCAAAAATTGGGAAACGATATTCGAGGTTGGCCTCTAATCGTATGTTTCCTGTTTTGTCGAAGAAACTCCCCGTGGTGTCGGTGTCGTCATCAGCATTGTAGGTTCCAGGTCCCAAAGAACGAATTCTAAAAGAACGAACGCTGTAAGGTCCGCCCGCATAGTATTGTTTTACGAAAGGCACCACATCCGAATTCCCATAAGCCAAGCCATAACCTGCAAACAATCGTGCCGCAATGGTTTGTTCTTTTGCAAAATTAAAGTGATAACGAACATCAATATCGGCTTTTGCATATTGTGCAAATTCCAAACCAAGGAATGTTTCGGGAGCTCCTGGCGTTTCTTCTTTTCCAAGCAAACTGATGGAGTTTCCAGCAACATCCAACGTAAAATTGAGGTATTTTTGATGCACTCTGTTCGCATCGACCATGCCATTGTAGGTAAAGGAATAGGTCAATCCAGAAATGAATTGCTGTTCGAAACTTCGTTTTAAGAACGGATTGTCTTCAAGTATTTCATTAAACTCGTCCGTTGCATTTGTCAGCTCGGTGTAGTTGATGGAAATTGGATTGATTTGATGTGTGACGTATTTATTCGCGTCCCAAACGTATCCGAACAAGGCAGTTCCGGATAATAAGGTGTACAATTTGGTTCTATTAAGATAATCAAGGCTAATAGACGTTTTGGTTTTGGGTATCGAGTATTCAAAGAAATCTTCACTTATTTTGAAAGGCGAAATGACTCGCGGAAAAATCAATTCATTTTTTAAACCCAATTCAAGGCTGGTTTTGCCTGAATTCTGTCCGCCACCCAACTGTGCTTCATAACCAACTTTTACTGTAGTATTAAATGTTTCGCCACCACCAAAAACATTTCTATTGCTATAAGTAAACGCTAAAGCAGGTCCTGTAAAGTTATTTGATTTTGTAACCACCTGAAGTTCGGCCCTAAAAGCGCGTTTGTTCAACGGTGATAAATAAATATTGGCTTCCAAAAGTCCTAAACTATCTGTTGCCAATGTGTCAATTTCCTTGTATTGGATGTTGACATATTTATAGGCTCCAATTGTGGACAGACGTCTGGCAGTGTTACGAGAGGTTTCAGGACTATAAAGTTGGTTCTCCTCGATTTTTATAAAAGGGTCAAGACGTTTAGGCTTAAAATACTCTTCTTTTTGAATGTAGTTTTTCTCGTTAAAGCGAGTTGTTTGCTTTTGTATGGAATCAGCCACATCATAACTTGGATAGATATTGACCTTGGAAATTTTATAAGGTATAATGGATTTATTTGGAACCGCATTTTTCAGCTTTAAGAACAAATCGAAACTCTTATTGTCATACCGATTGGTGTCTGCTTCAAAAATCAAGAAGGAATCGTCAAAATTGTAATAGCCTTTTTTCTTTAAGTTGAAATCGATGCGTTGACGTTCCAATTTCATGCTTGATAAATCGAATCGCATGCCTTTATCAAAAGGCGAAGTTTGAACTAATTCTTGAATTTCTCCGTAAATAGGTGCGGGTAATGAATCAAGTTGATAAGATTTCATCCGATATGGATTTCGCAATTTTACCACGTAATCTATGGATGCTTTCTGTTCACTTTCTTGAAATTCGGAAGACGCACGACTATAGAAAAACCCTCTATTTTCGAGTCGGTTTAACAATAAATCTTCAATTTCAAACGGTTTGACATTTGATTGATAAACGGGTTCTTCATCAAATGTTTTGTTGAGCCAGCGGTTGATAAATCCAGGTTTTTCCTGTTGATTTTTGTAATAATAATACAATCCGAGGTACATTCCCAGAAATTTGGAATTTGGCTCTGGGCTTAAGACGGTCTCTAATTCTGTTTTTAGAGCATCTTCATTTTTCAATATCGAATCAGATTGGATTTCTAGTGTCGCGCCAGTGTATAAGCGTTCATTTTCTGGAATATATTTGGCAATGCTGCAGGAGTACAAACATCCAAAGATGATAAAAAAGCTGAAAATATGTTTTAAATAAGTTCTCAATGTATTTTTCTTAATTTTTCTTTTCCTCGATGCTTTCGTCTGTAGCCTCTTCTTTGGCTTTTTGAGCTTCTTCTGCCGCTTTTTTATCAGCTTCCATTTGTTCTTCTTTTTTGGTCGATGACTTTAACATGGCATCCCAAAGTTCGCTGAATTTGTTGAATTCTTGTGTAAAAATCAAGGCAATTCCGCTGACGATGGTTTGGCCATCAATAACGTTCTCAAATTCGTTGCGTCTAAAACCTTTTAAACGATAACGACCATTTTCCGTTAGAATATATTCAATACTGACATTGCCAATGATGGGTGTTTCTTCGCCTGTTGAACTACTACCTTGTACATCAACTTCGCTACCTACACTTACAATCACTCGGTCGTTGAATAATTTTTTCTGCGCGGCGATATCCAATTGCGTTCGCTCTTGGGTCGAGGTTCCTTGATAATCTGTATAACTGTCTAATCCGAAATTTAGTTCAAAACCAGAATTACCCAATAATTTATCAGAAAACATGTTGAGTTGGTCTGATACGGCATCATTTAAATTGTCTCTCGCAATAGATGCTACACCTCCTGTGCTACCATCACTGCCTGGGTCTGGATAAAAACGGTTCAGCACCAATAAAGAAAATACTTGTCGATTCAATTCATCTTCCTGTTGATTCAATTGCTGCACTCTTCCATAAACTTGACCACCAATAGCACCTTGTTCATCTTCAGGCATGTCTAAATCGAAAGCTATTTTAGGTTCTGTCAGTTGCCCATCAATATTAAGATAGACATAAAAAGGCAATACCTGTCTGAATTTTCCGGTTACAGACGAATCTTCTCCGGAGAACACAGGCGCCATCAATGAAGATGCTGAAGTTTCTACTTCATATAATGCTTTGATATCCAATTTGGCATCAAATGGGTCGCCTGACCATGTCACTCGACTTCCTGAAACAATATTAAATTTTCTGTTGACGAGACTATACAAATTCAATTCATAATGACCGTCCTGAACTTCATAGACTCCTGCCAGATTCATATTACCATTTGGATTCATGTTAAAGTTTAAATCGCCTTCTCCCGACACCTTAAAATTATCTCCAGTTTCTTCATCTATAATTATCGTAACGGCAGCATCTCTTCCAATTTTTAAATAAGCAGAGATGTCAAAGCCCTTAATAGTTGCAGAGACCTCTTCGGTTTGAGTTAAAATAGCATCCGGATTATCTCTGTTGACAAAAATCACCACACCATCACGTTCTTCAATATTCACTGTAGCAGAAGGCATCACATACGTAATGTCAGTATCCGAACCTACCGTAAGATTCATGTCAATTTTTGGGATTTGCAAATCGCCTGTAATTTTGGCTTCAGCGTCGAAGGTCGCTTTTCCATAAATGAAATCGTTGTCTTCCTTTGTGGCATTCAGGACTTGAAAATTATTTGCTTTAACCTGTAAATCAAACGTCGGATTTATGAAGGATTCAGTTCCAATCATACCAGTAGCTACTAAAGTATTTTGGTTTTCATCACGTATGGTAAAGTTATCCATCGACAGACCATCATTGTTTATTTGTAAGTTTTCTTTTGTTAGTGTAAATGCCGAATTAAACATTGCAATCTTAAAATCAGCGTCCTTAAAATCCAAGTAACCTTCATATCTTGGTTCTGTGGTCGTACCGCTCAACTTGAAATTACCAGAAAAACTCCCGTCCGTTTCGGTCAATTGTCCCTGTGAAAAACCAGTTAAGGCTTTCATGTTGAATTGATTGATGTCCAAATTTAAATCAAGATTGGCGCCAGATTCATTCGCTATATAATCGCCTTTTAAATCCAAATCGATTTCACCCCCTTTCATATCAGCATTAAAATCATAACTGTTTCCGCCAAGGGATTTGGCATCGAGACTCAAAGTTCCCATATCCACTTGCATGAAGCTTAATTGGGAAATATCCAAATCTGCAACAATTCCTGTGTCTGCAAAGGGTTCTTGGAGAACGAAATCGCCATTGAGATTTCCGGTTGCCAATTTTTCATCAGGATTTAGGTAGCTCAAAAATTCACTCAACTTAAAATTCTTAAAATCAATGGCAATGTGGTCTTTGGAAATGGATGGCAATTTATCAGTGATTTCAACGGATTGGTCATTTTTACTGAAACGGAAATCGGTAAATGCCAATTTATTTTCTGTAAATATAATTTCGTTGGTTTCTGGAGTGTTCCAAGGTGTTTTGTTTAGAATCAAATCGGTTGGCAACACGTGAAAATGCAATTCTTCACGTCGTCCAGTGATTTTGCTCAAGATTTGAATCATCTTCTCCTCATTATGATAGGCAATGAAATCGAGAGAAAGTTCGTTGTTTGCCTGATTTCCCCGTACAATCGTTTTTTGGATATTCAGCGGCCCCGCTTTTATTTCATTAAATCCTAGGTCGAAAATGAATTTATCTTTGTCGGTTTCCATGGAAAAGGCAAGGCTATCCAACTCATACCCGCTGTAATTGATATGCGGTGCTGTGATGTTGGCGGTCAATTGACGTTCTTTTTCGCGGAAATCGATGTCTATTTTAACAGTATCCAAATCCTGAACATTCACGAGAAAGACATCGTTCAATATAGGTGCCTGTATAATTTTACCTCGGACTTTTAAATTGACAGGATTGGTTATGCTATCGGGGACTTCTTCATCCCGATAAAAATAACTGGAAATATGACGTTGCAATGACTTACTGAACGTTTGCGGATCTGCATTGGATTGCAAGAGCACATCCACCAATTTATTTTTTACTGAAACCGAAGTCGTGTCCTTTCGAACATGCGCCAAGGCACTCAAATCACCAATGAGGTAGGATTTATTGTCATACACCACAACACCTTCATCTATAATGGCAGCAACATCAAAGTTCGTTGCATCGCCTTTAAAGTCGGCGTAGATTTTCATGCCAGTTTTGACATCACGTTGCATAAGACCCAACGCTTGCAAATCTGCACCAATAATATTGAGTTCGACGTTAACTTCTGGAGCAATGGAGTCTAAAACGACTGTAGCGTATAAATCCAAATCGAGATTGTAATCTTCATATTTTGAAGTGACTCTTCCGCGACCGTCCTTAATATCTCCCACCATTTTCAAGTCTTTAATGTCGTAATTGTTGAATTTAAAACTCGAAACCGTGGCTTCCACATTGGCGTCTAGAGTATTTACGGACTTACCTTTTCCATCTGCTTTAATTGTTAAGCTTAATTCACCTAATTGTTCATTCTGAAGTAATTCGTTGAGTTTATAATCTTCAATGGTAAGGTCTGCGTCGAATTCTAAATTTGTTCCATTTGTGAAATGTCCATCCACCGTAGCCATACCTTGCGTCGTTGTTAGTTTGGCATTTGCATAAATATCATTGACGTTTCCTTTAACATTCCCTGCTAATTTGATATTTTTAGGAAGACTGACTCCCAAATCTCTTTCGTTTACAAATTGCACCATATCGGAACGCGTAGTGACAGCGGCGAAATTTGGAATATTAAAGCCAATATTCTCTGGATCTATAGCATTTTGAATGGTGCCATTTGCAGAAATATGAGTGCTTCCCCAATTTGCTTTCATATCGGCCACATTGATGGCGGAAAGATACCCATCTGCTTTGAGATTTCCAGTAAGCAACCTTTTACTCAAGGTGTTGATGTATTCATTTTTCTTTAATTCTGGTTGAATTAGAAAAACATCATTCAATGATACTTGAAATGATGGGATATTCACATCAATCTTTGATTGTTCTGGCGCTTCAATCAAGGCGGATAATTTAGGATAATCCAAACGCAGGTTTGCGCGTAATGAATTATTGTTGAGCGCGGTTCGTAAGTCTGTTATCTTTAAAGTATTGTCGGTAGCATTGAAATTCAGACTCAATTCTTTCAAATTGAAACCGGAAATTTCCTTAAAAGTTGAGTTCTCTATATGAAGATTGGCATTTTTATCTTTTAGGTTGATGTTGTCTGCCTGAAGATTTAAATCTGTCAGAACGATCGCATTCGGATTGAAAATTCCTGTTTTAGCCTCTGCGGAAGCGACGAAATAACTAAAATTATTGTTCTGAAAATCGACTGAACCAATAGACAATCTCAATTCTGGCCATTCAAAAGTTTGAATGTCTTTTTTAATGTCTTGGGTGACTTCCACGACTTTTTGGGTCACTACATTGGTTTCGGTTTCAGTACGAAGAACGATGGATGAATTTTTTAGATTGAATTCCGTGATTTCGAAATCGCTGTTGACCAAATCGATTTTCGGAATTTTCGCCTCTAGATTTTTAATGTCCAATAAAGCGGCAATTCTGTCGCCATAGGATTGGTAATCGGCATACACATTGTTGAGTATGATATTCTCCACGCTTAGGGTCGGCAACGGAGTAGGATTTTCTTCAGGGATAATGGGTACAGGTTTTTGGATAAATTTGATGTTGGAATTTGAAAGCTCCAAATCGGCAACTTCAAAGACCATCTGCTCCAAATCCGTTTTTTTCATTTGCGCATTCAGTTCGCCTATTTTAAAACGGCTATCGATACCAATAACAGCATCATCAAAGACAATATCAACATCCTTAAAATTAAATTTGCCGAGCACTATGTCCATTGGCGCGGCAGTACTGTCGTTTGCTACAGTCGTTGAGTCGGTCGTGGCAAACGCATCCATCAAAAATTGAAAATTATAACCTTGAATAGAGTCTTTGCGAATAATATTGGCACGAGCACCTTCCCAATATAAAGCATCAACACCGAAACCTTCCCCTTTAATCATTGACCAGAGTGGCACATTGGCTTCAAGTGATTTGGAATATATTAAAGTATCCCCTTTTTTGTCTTCAAGATATAAGCCGTCCAATTGAATATTACCATCAAAAGTGATGAATAATTTCTCGACTACTACTTTCGTATTTGTTTTGTTAGAGACGTAGGAAACCACTTTATCAACAATGATTCCCTGTCCCCAAGGACTTCTAACGAACAAAATGAGCAGAAATAAGAATAGGAGGATGCCAAGAATGATTCTTCCGAATATCCTTAATGCACGATATCGTTTCCTTGTCGGCTTTTTCTTTTCAGTTTCTAGATTTTCCAAATGGTATAATGTAGGGCTACAAATTTATCGTTTTAAGTGCGTATAACGTTAATCATTATAGTTTTATTAATATCGCATTCGATATATTTAATGTTCAAGGTTTAAACACGGCCATTTTATCACTTGAGTTAATATTTGCTTGATGTTAGCTAAATGAGCGATGTCCATCGTGTTAATTTTATGCTAAAGATTGCGTTTAATCAAACTGACCACGGATTATGTCCGTATATAAATAATAGAAACCAATAAAACTAAAATTATGAATTTCAAAAGATTAAGTACCGCAATGTCATTTTTATTAATGATAACAATTGTGTTCACATCTTGCAAGGATGAGAAAAAAGAGACCGAAATGAAGCGTATGGAAACTGAAAAAGTCGAGATGGAAAACGCTAAAAAAGCAGAAATGGAACAAATGGAAATGAAGAAGAAGGAGGAAGCCATGATGATGGAAGCTAGAGAAAAAAGTATTGCAGGAATGGCCATGCAGAATGAAAATTTGTCGATGCTCGTCACTGATTTGAAGGCAGCAGATTTGGCAACCATGTTGTCAGAACCTGGAAATTACACCGTTTTTGCACCCTCCAACAACGCGTTTGAAAAGTTACCACAAGCAAAACGTGACGCATTGATGTTGCCGGAAAATAAAGAAATGCTGAAAAATGTACTTCAATATCATGTGGTACAAGGAAAAATTACTTCAGATCAATTGGCTGCTGCGATTAAAGGTGCCAACGGGTCTTATAAGTTTAAAACTGTTACAGGAGACGAACTGACTGCATCCATGAAGGGCGACCAATTTATCATTACCGATGGAAGGGGTAAAAAGGCGCAAGTGATATTGGGTAACCAAGAAGCCTCCAATGGGATTGTCCACGTCATAGATGCTGTTTTGATGGCGAAGAAATAAAAGTCTCTGCATCATACTAGAATACATTATAAAAACCAAAAAGCCCGAACAAATGTTCGGGCTTTTTCTGGTGGTGCCTCCAGGAATCGAACCAGGGACACAAGGATTTTCAGTCCTTTGCTCTACCAACTGAGCTAAGGCACCAGTCGCTTAAATGCGGATGCAAATATAGAAGCATTTTTATTATTCACAAAACTAAAATATATAAAAATTCCTTTTTGTAAATTTACAACTTTTATTTTGCATATGAACCTAATCATTGACGTAGGTAATACTCGTATTAAATTCGCTGTTTTTCAAGATGATAAAGTGCTTGAAAAAATTTCTGTATTGAGTAAGGATGCCCACAATACGGTCAAAAAAATTTTTAAAAAATATACGTCTATTGATAAAGCAATCGTTTCTTCGGTTGGGAAATTGGACAAATCTGTCCTTGAATTTATAAAAAAGGAATGTGATTTACTTGTGCTGGATAGCAAACTAATTTTCCCGTTTGATAATTTATACAAAACGCCACAAACTTTAGGTGTGGATAGACTTGCATTAGTTTCTGCGTCAGTCAAGCAGTTTCCCGATCGGAATGTATTGATAATTGATGCTGGCACGTGTATTACCTATGACTTCATTACCAGTCAAAATGCTTATTTGGGTGGCGCGATTTCACCAGGAATTAGATTGCGATATAAGACATTAAATACCTTAACGGCTAATCTTCCGTTATTAGATACTGAAATGCCAAACCAGTTAATTGGAAGCTCTACGGCGAGTTCAATTCATTCTGGTGTTGTGCTAGGAATTTTGAAAGAAATTGATGGCATAATTGATGAATATCAAGAAATATATGAAGATTTAACAGTTATTTTAACAGGTGGTGACGCCGATTTCTTGTCAAAACAATTAAAAAATGGCATATTTGCCAACTCAAATTTCCTTTTGGAGGGTTTGAACTTTATTCTGGAATTTAATTCACACTGATGATAAAAAAACTTGTAATAGTTTTAATAGCTGTTATTGCATTTCAATCGCATGCGCAAGAAGGCACAGCCTCTCCTTATTCATTTTACGGTATTGGTAGTCTAAAATTTAAAGGGACTGTTGAAAATAGGAGCATGGGAGGTTTAAGTATTTTCACAGATAGCATTCATGTCAACTTAAGAAATCCTGCAAGTTACGCCGGTAACAGTTTAAATAACGCTCCTTTTGATGGGGAGAGTAGACCGGTAAAGTTCGCCATAGGAGGAAGTACAAGTAGTGTGAAATTACAAAGTAATTCTGGAGATGATAGAGTTAACACGACGACCTTTGATTATTTCGCAGTTTCCTTACCTGCAGGAAAATTTGGATTTGGTTTTGGTTTATTGCCATATTCTTCAGTGGGTTATAAACTGGAATCTTCAGATGCAAATGGATTGCTATCCAATAGGTACAGAGGAGAAGGTGGTCTTAATAAAGCCTTCTTTGGTGTGGGGTATCAAATCAACGAAGAATTGAGTATTGGTTTAGATATCAACTATAATTTTGGTAATATTCAAAACAGTTCCATAGCAATTGTAAGAGATTCTAATAATGATCCCGTTCAATATCAATCGAGAGAGAATAATAGGTCGGACTTAAGCGGTGTTGATTTTAATCTTGGAATGAGCTATAAAACTATGATAAGTGAGAAATTGCAATTAACCACAGGATTGACCTTTTCACCTTCAGCCAATATCTCCTCAATAAATTCGCGATCTTTTTCAACCATTATTTATAATTCAGCATCTGACCAGGAGGTTGATATTTTAGACAATGTCATAGATTCTGACCTTGAATCACGTGGTCTGGCGAAAACAGATTTGACGTTACCATCAAAACTTGCATTTGGAGCAGGACTTGGAGAGCCACAAAAATGGTTTGTAGGTACAGAGCTCACCTTCCTAAATACTAGTAAATTTTCTAATCCCATCTTTCAGGATACAAATGCAACCTTTGTTAATTCAACTAATTTGGCTATCGGTGGTTTTTATATTCCTGATCATGATTCTTTTTCAAAATTCTGGAAAAGAGTTGTTTATAGAGGTGGCTTGCACTTCGAGAACACAGGTTTGGAAATAAATAATGAAACCATCAACGAGTTTGGCATGTCTTTTGGATTAGGTATACCAATGAGGAACTTATATTTCTCAAATGCTAACGTAGGATTGGAGTTTGGTAAACGAGGAACCACAGACCAAAATTTAATTCAGGAGAATTTTATAAATCTTCAATTTAGTTTATCTTTAAATGATCGATGGTTCAAAAAAAGAAAGTATGATTAACCATATAATGAACAACAAAATGAAAACAAGAATTATTTTAGTAGTTGCCGCCCTTTTGTTAGGTTTTAACCACGGTTTTGCACAGCAAGATGAAGAGTGTATGACGAATCTAACAATTTTCACGGATTACTACAAAAGCAAAAAATATAACGAGGCATACGAGCCATGGATGAAGGTCAGAAACAAATGTCCAAAGTTCAATCGTGCGATTTATGCTTACGGAGAAAAGATCTTAAAGTTTAAAATCGAAAACTCTGCAGGAGCAGAAAAAGTAGCTTTGTTAAACGACTTGATGAAACTTTGGGATGAAGCATTGGTTAATTTTCCTTCCAACTATACGAAAGGTGGTGTCTTAAGTGACAAAGGCGAATTGATGTATGATCATAAAGCAGATCTGAATGCAACCAATAAGCAAATCTACGATATGCTTGATAGCGCTTTTAAAGAAGACAAAGAAAACTTTACAAGTCCACGAGCACTTTATATTTATTTCTCTTCAATCGTAGACATGCAAGATGCGAAAGAAGTCGAAGTGCAGGCTGTATTTGATAAATATGATGATGTAAGTGAGAAAATCAGTAAAGAAATCGATAACTATACATTAAAATTGAATCCGCTGGTTGAAAAAGAAGAAGCAGGTACTGCCTTGACAAGCAAAGAAGGTCAATATAAAGCGTCTTATGAAAGTTATTTAGAAAACTACAATAACATTTCAGGAAGTATGGATACTAAAATGGGTCAATTGGCAAATTGCGAAAACCTAATTCCATTGTATGAAAAATCTTTTGAGCAGAATAAAACTGATGCAGAGTGGTTGCAACGTGCAGTAAGTAGAATGTTTAATAAAGAATGTACAGATGCACCATTATATACTACAATGGTAAAAGCTTATGACGCAGCTTCTCCATCAGCTGACACTAAAAGGTTTGTTGGTGAGTTGTTAATATCACAAGGGAAAATCAAGGAAGGAAATGATTATTTAGATCAATCTTATGCAATGGAAACTGACCCTTTGAAAAAGGCGAAACGTGCATATGAACTTGGTAAAAGTTATAAAAAGAAAGGTCAATATGCTTCAGCTAGAACTTATTTCCAAAATGCTTTGAAGTTAAGTCCTTCCATGGGTAGAGCGTATCTTGAAATTGCACAGATGTATGCATCAAGTGCCAACGATTGTGGTAAGGATGTATTTCATAAGAGAGCAGTTTATTGGTTAGCTGCTGATGAAGCAAGAAAAGCTTCACGTGTTGATGGAAGTTTAACTTCTTATGCGAATCAGTTGATAGCAAATTACGATGCAAAGGCACCAACAAAAGGTGATGTCTTTACTCAAGGGAATGCTGGACAGTCTTTGTCAATTGGATGTTGGATTGGAATGAGCATAAAAGTTCCAAATCTATAAATGAAACTAGGAAATACACATATATTTAAAAGCATAGTCACAGCAATCGTTGTGACTATGTTTTTTTCATGTAAGGACAACTTCAAGGAAGTCCAGCAGATTGGTGTGCTACAAAATGAACCTATTGGCATTGCTGAGGACATCAATTTAAAATATACAGATTCTGGGACTGTGAAAGCGAATCTTTTAAGTCCAAAAATGAAGGATTTTTCCAATCGTGAATTTGCATTCACGGAATTTCCAGACGGCATAAAGCTGCTCCTTTTTGATAAAGGGCAGAAAAGTACTATCCTTTCTGATTATGCCATTTCTTATGCTGAAAATGATCTGATCGATTTGCAAAATAATGTTATCATCGTAACGCAACAAGGTGATAGTATTTTTGCAAAACAATTGTATTACGATCAAAAGAACGAGCAGATATTTACCAATGAAGCATTCAGGATGAAGTCACCAACTAAAATTATTACAGGAAATGGTTTTAATTCCGATAAGGATTTCAAACATTTTGAAGCGTTAGAGGTTACAGGGATTATTTATTTGGACGAATAATTAGCTATCTTTGCCCCAATTCTAACTATTGCTTTTATGAAAATTCAAAAATTCATCCAATACGCTTACCTTTTTATAGCAGTCTTCTTTGTCTACGAAACCTATCGAAATTGGAATTTAGATAGAGATCGAGCCTATATGCTACTGTTTTTTGCCGTTTTGGCTGTGTTCATGTATTTCTTCAAGAAGCGTTTTACGAAAAAATTTGATGATAAAAACAAAAGATAATTTATGGATGTCGATGTGATCATCATTATTTTATCCCTTATTTTATCTGCGTTCTTTTCGGGTATGGAAATCGCTTATGTATCTTCGAACAAGATCCATATAGAAATTGAAAAGAAACAAAGCGGAGCGCTGGCCGTTGTACTTTCAAAAATCACTGAAAAACCATCAAAGTTTATTGCCACCATGCTTATTGGTAACAATATTGCTTTGGTTGTTTATGGTTTTTTGATGGGAGACATCCTGGTCGCTTGGTTTCAATCAATGTTGCCAACCGATTTTGAGTTCTTAAATTACATTTTGACCGATTTGAGTTTGTTGACCCAAACCATTATTTCTACTTTGATCATTCTGGTAACCGCCGAGTTCTTACCTAAAGTGTTTTTTCAGATCTATGCGAATTCATTACTTAAGCTTTTAGCGATTCCTGCATATGTCTTCTATGTAATTTTTTGGTATATCTCCGATTTCGTCATTTGGATTTCCAATATGGTGATAAAGAATGTTTTTAAAGGACAAGGTGATGATGTGCAATTGGCAATGACCAAGGTAGAGTTGGGCAATTATATATCTGAACAAATGGAATCTGTTGAAGAACACGATGAGGTTGATAGTGAAATACAGATTTTTCAAAATGCACTAGAATTTTCTGAAGTTAAGTCGCGTGAAGTCATGATTCCTAGAACTGAAATCGTTGGTGTAGACATCGAGGATTCGGTAAAGGATTTGAATGCTCTGTTTACATCCACTGGTATGTCGAAAGTTGTGGTTTATAACGATACAATTGATGATATTCTGGGTTATGTTCATTCGTTCGAACTTTTCAAAAAACCTAAAACAATCAAATCGATTGTGATGCCTGTGGAATTCGTTCCAGAAACCATGCTGGTAAAAGATGTCTTGAACTTATTGACAAAAAAAAGAAAAAGTATTGCCATAGTTATTGATGAATATGGTGGAACTTCAGGAATTATTACAGTAGAGGATATTGTTGAAGAATTAGTAGGTGAAATTGAAGATGAGCACGACACTGTGGAGTTAATTGAAGAGAAGATTGACGAACATAATTATAAATTTTCAGCGCGTTTAGAGGTCGATTATATCAACGAAACCTACAAACTAGGTCTTCCAGATAGTGAAACCTATGAAACGTTAGGAGGTTTGATTGTTGATGAAACCGAACAAATTCCACAGGTGAATGATCAAGTACAAATAGAGAATTTTCTGTTTACAATTTTAGAAGTCACATCGACCAAAATTGATTTAGTGACTTTAAAAATTCTAGAGTCTGATTAATTTAATCTCAATTCTTTTTTTTAGTTGCAGCTTTGCTTATTTCGACCAATTCTTTGATGTTAACAATGGCCTTACAAATATCATGACATCAAACATCAACAGGTTGTCTATCATCAGTTAAAAAAACATACTTCTACTTTCATTATTTAATAGAAAATGGTATTTTCGCGCACTTATATTTTTTAAATACATAATACAAAATGGCAGTTTTAAATAAAATTAGACAACGTTCAATTTTTCTTATTGTAATTATTGCACTTGCATTGTTCGCATTTGTACTTTCTGATTTGTTCAGAAATTCAAGTGCTCTTTCTGGTTCTCAAGATGTTATGGGTACTATCGATGGCACAGATATCAATCGTGAAGATTTTATGGGGCAAGTTGAATTGGCACAACGTCAAATGGGACCAAATGGTACGTCTACACAAGCAATGAATCGTGTTTGGGAGCAAGAAGTCCGTAAGGTGGTTTTGGAAAAGCAGTTCGAAGATTTGGGCTTATCTGTTGAGAAAGATCAAATGAGAGCCTTATTGAAGCAAAACCTTGCAAGTATCCCTGATTTTAGTAATGAAGCCGGCGTTTTTGATGAAAATAAATTGAATGAATTTATTGCCAATTTGAAAGCCATCAATCCTGATAGAGCTCCAATCGGAAATTCACTGATAAATTATAATGAATGGGTAGAAAGTGAAAAATCAATTGCAATTGGAGGACTTCAGCAATCTTATTTTAATATGATTAAAGCTGGCATCACTAGTACTTTAGGTGAAGCGGAAGTAGAATATAATTTAGAAGGCGAAACCGTTGATTTGAAATACGTACAAATAGCATACTCTACCATTTCTGATAGTTTGGTAAATGTTTCGAATTCAGACATTTCAACTTATATGAATGCACATAAGAAGAAATATGAAGTTGAAGCTTCAAGGGATATCAATTTTGTCGAGTTCAAGGAAGTTGCTTCTACAGAAGACGAAGACGAGGTAAAGAACAGTGTGTTGTCAATGCTAGATAACAAGGTTGAATACAATGATGTTTCCAAATTGAACGATACAATTGTCGGTTTCCGTAACGCTAAGGATGTAGCTTCTTTTATTAATACATATTCAGAAGTTAAGTATAATGATGCCTTTGTGAAGAAAGAAACCCTGCCATCTGGTCTTCAGGACAGTATTTTTAATTTGTCTGTTGGTCAGTATTATGGTCCTTACAAAGATGGTGGTATGTTCAAAATCACTAAAGTAGTTGAAGAAAAGAATTTGCCAGACTCTGTTAAAGCAAGACATATCTTAATTCCATTTATTGGTTCACGTTCAGCAACTGAAGAAACAGTGCAGACAGAAACGCAAGCTAAATCTACAGCAGATAGTATTTTGTCAGTTGTCAAAGCTGACAAAAAGAAGTTCGTACAGTTGCTAGACTTCTCCATTGATAAGGTGAGTAATGAAAAGGAAGGTGTGTTGGATTGGTATGCTTACAATGCTATGGTTCCGGCATTTAGAGATTTTACATTTGAAAATCAAACCGGTGACATGGGAGTGGTGAAATCTGATTTTGGATTTCATGTTATAGAAATTTTAGGGCAGAAGGCACCTAGTCGATTGGTGAAAGTGGCTACTTTAGGACAAAAAATAGAGCCTTCAGAAAAAACGAGAGATGCATCCTTTAATAATGTTTCAAATTTTGAAATCGCGATTCAAAAGAACGACTTCCAAGAGGTTGCCAAAGAGAAAGAATTACAAATTAAGCCGGTAAATAATTTAAAGGCTATGGATGAGAACATCCCCGGACTTGGAAACCAAAGAACGATCGTACGTTGGGCATTTGAAGACGGTGTTGAAGTAGGAGATACAAAGCGTTTTTCAATTTCAAGTGGTGGCTATGTTGTTGCACAAGTTTCAGCAATCAATAAAAAAGGATTGATGAATGTTGAAGCTGCAAAAGCAACGGCACTTCCTGAAATCAGAAAAGAAAAGAAAGCCAAAATGATCAGAGATGGAATCAAAGGTAATACGGTGGAGGAGATTGCCAAAAACAAAAATCTATCTACAATGACTGCTTCGGCTGTTAATATGAAGACACCTACATTGTCTGGTACTGCAGAGCCTAAAGTTGTAGGCACAGCATTCGGTTTAAAAGTTGGTGAATCATCTGGATTGATTGATGGTGAGAAAGGTGTATACATGGTTGCCGTGACAAACAAAACCCCAGCCGCGAAATTGGATAACTATCAGCCAGTAGCTAATAGATTATCTACCACAAGGGTGAGTGAAGCAGAAACTAAAGTTTATAATGCGTTAAAAGAAGCTGCAGACATCGAAGATCATAGAGCTAAATTCAACTAGTAGATTAATATCAACAAAAGATAAAAGAAAAGGGTTTCACAATTGTGAGACCCTTTTTGTATGTTATCTATAATAGGATGAGATTTAGATAATAACCAATCGAACTAAACGTGTGATTAAGACTCATAAGTTTTTAAAGTCCAGTAGTAGTAAATTAAATAATAAGAATATGTTACTACCAACTACCAACTACCAACTACCAACTACCAACTAGACATCACTATCCATAACATCCGAAACAACGTAATATCTAGGATCATCGATGGAGGTCTCAATCACTTTATTGAACCCTGGATTTGCTTTCAGTAATAAGGCAATACAATCTTGGCTCAAATGTGTGAATTTAATTTCTTTACCTAATGCGATATATTTGTCAGCAAGATTTTCCAGTGCTTCAATTCCGGAGTGATCACTAACTTTAGATTCAATAAAATCAATTTCTATTTTGTCAGGATCATTTTTTGGATCAAATTTTGAGTTGAAGTTCTGTACGGAACCAAAAAACAATGGACCCCATATAGCATAGACTTTCGTCCCATCTTCTTTGATATGCTTACGAGATCTAATCATGGTAGCATTTTTCCATGCGAACACCAGCGCTGACATGATCACTCCGGCGATCACGGCGACCGCCAAATCTTGCCACACTGTAATTGCTGATACTGCGATTAAAACGAAGGCATCGGCCAATGGAATTTTATGAAGAATTCTAAAGCTACTCCATGCAAACGTCCCGATAACTACCATAAACATGACACCTACTAACGCTGCAATGGGTATCTGTTCAATAAGAGGCGCACCAAAGAGCACAAAACAGAGTAGAGCAATAGCAGCCACAGCACCAGACAAACGACCTCTACCACCAGAATTTACATTGATGATCGACTGTCCAATCATAGCACAACCACCCATTCCCCCAAAGAGTCCGTTCAAGATATTGGCGCCTCCTTGAGCGACACATTCTCTATTGCCACTGCCTCTTGTTTCGGTAAGCTCATCCACTAAATTTAAAGTCATCAGCGATTCAATTAAACCTACTGCTGCTAAAATGAATGCCGTAGATAAAATCAAGTCCCAATGGCCTTGTAGTGTATTGAACAATCCGAAAATTTGTGCTTGTAACGATGGTAATTCACCTTGAAGTCCTGTTCCGCCCCCTTCTTTTATGAAAGTCCCAACAGTACTCATATCAAAACCTCCAAAAATTGTTACACAGGCTACAACTACAATTGCAACAAGTGCTGCAGGAATTTTTTTTGTCAATTTTGGAAGACCAAACATAATACCCATGGTCAACGCTACGAAACCTAGCATCTTCCAAAGCGCACTCCCGGTCATAAATTGGCTTTCACCATTGATATCCATTTTGAAAAAATCGAGTTGTGCCAAGAAGATGACAATGGCGAGTCCGTTTACAAAACCCATCATTACTGGATGCGGAATCAACCTTACAAACTTCCCTAATTTAAACACACCTGCAAGTATTTGAATACCGCCAACAAAAAGTAAAGTTATAAAGAGCCATTGGAGTCCCAGATTGGAAATTGGTGTATCTAAAGCGATGCCAACCTCATTTCCTTTTTGAATCAAATGAACCATCACGACTGCCATGGCGCCTGTGGCACCACTGATCATGCCTGGTCTTCCACCAAAAAGAGCCGTAACAATTCCCATCATGAATGCCCCATAAAGACCCACGAGGGGATCAATGCCTGCGACAAATGCGAATGCAACAGCTTCTGGAACAAGTGCCAGTGCTACAGTTAAACCTGATAAAATATCATTTTTCGGGTTTTGTGTAAAATTTTTAATGGTCTTTTGGCGTAATGTCATCATAGATAGGTCTAAAAGTCGGCAAAGATAAGATTTTTTAAACCGACCACTAAAAATGAGAAGTGTTTTATATAATCGAAGTTTTTTTTAGTATATTTACTCTTAACTAATGAAATTTCAAACTCTTATGAAAAGATATATTACACTCGTATGTTTCTTTGTTTTATTGCTATCTGGAATGCAAATAAGTTTTGGTCAGGAAAATCCACAAACGTCCGAAGAAGCTATGAAACAAACGATTCGTGAAAATGAAAGCGCAAAAGATCAAACGTTCGCACTCCATAAAATTGTGAATTTAAATACCGATCAGATCCCAAAGGTGAATGAAATGTTTTTGGAATTAGATAAAAGTTACAAGAAGCTATCTGCTGAAATGAAGGATAGTGGAAGTACAAAACTTCAAGACGAAAGCGAAATGATGAAAAGAGCAAAACTTAAAAATATTCTGACCACAGAACAATACGAAACTTATCTCAAATTCTTTAAAAAAGAATAAAAAAAAGAGGCTTTTTAAAAGCCTCTTTTTTTTTAAAATTATTTTTCCATTCCTGGAGGATATTTCTCCATTACTTTTGATACGAATTCCTGAATACGTTCCTCTTTTTTATCCATGTTTTTAGATAAATAACCAGTTCCCATACCTTGCCATATTAATTCTTTCTTATTGGCATCAATTAAATCAATGTATAAAGTTCCTTCGGTAGTTGTAGATACCGATGGTCTTTGGTTCCAGCCCCAGCCCCAACCGCCGTAGCCTCCCCAGCCCCAGCCGCCAAAGCCCCAGTTGTTATTGTAAACATCAACACGTTGTTGAGACTTGGTGAACATGCTTACGAGCACATCTGGATTTTCAGATTTGGTAAACCCTTTTGCCATCAATTCAGCTTCTATGGCACGGAGAATACGCCGCTTATCCAAATCACTTATTTCTGCCTTGTCAATTCCGGGTTTGTAAAATGCAAATGTCTTGTATTCGTTGAAACTGACATTTTTATCATAATCAGATGCAACTCTTACCGAGCTGCAGGATGCTATTATCGCAAACAGCATCATAATTGGTACTAATTTAATAATTCTTTTCATTTTCATTTTTTTTAATAATTGTTATAACGAGTCTAGTAATGTTTCATCGACGTTATTTGGTAAGGTGACCCTTAAGTTGGATTCCATTTCCATGGCGCGTTTGATGGCGAAAACGGCTCCCTCATTTCGAGCCCAACTGCGCCTGGCAATACCATTGTTGACATCCCAGAAAAGCATCGATTTTAGGCGTCTTTCCGCTCCTGTACTACCATCAAGAACCATACCAAATCCGCCATTTATCACTTCGCCCCAACCGACGCCGCCTCCATTATGGATACTGACCCACGTAGCACCTCTAAAGCTATCACCAATCACATTCTGAATGGCCATGTCTGCAGTGAAGCGAGAACCGTCATAAATATTACTCGTTTCTCTATATGGAGAATCTGTTCCTGAAACATCGTGGTGATCTCTGCCTAAAACAACTATTCCAATCTCATTTTTATTGATAGCATCATTAAAAGCTTGAGCAATTTTCATTCGTCCTTCGGCGTCAGCATATAAGATTCGCGCTTGTGATCCTACCACCAATTTATTTTCTTGCGCACCTTTAATCCAGGTAATATTGTCCGCCATCTGTTGTTGAATCTCTTTCGGTGATTGTTTCATGATGTCTTCAAGGACTTCACAGGCGATACGATCCGTCTTTTCAAGATCTTTTGGTTTTCCAGAAGCACAAACCCATCGAAAAGGGCCAAAACCGTAATCAAAGCACATAGGTCCCATAATGTCCTGTACATAGCTTGGGTATTTGAAATCTATGCCATTAGGAGCCATTACATCAGCACCAGCACGCGATGCTTCAAGTAAAAAAGCATTGCCGTAGTCAAAGAAGTATGTGCCTTTAGCTGTATGCTTGTTAATTGCTTTTGCATGTTTACACAGGGTCTGCTGAACTTTTTCCTTGAACACTGTGGGGTCATTCGACATCAAGTCGTTAGCGTCTTCAAAAGACATATCCACAGGATAATAACCACCAGCCCAAGGATTATGTAACGAGGTTTGATCACTACCTATATCTATATGGATATTGTCCTGGTCGAATTTCTCCCATACGTCCACAATATTGCCTAAATAAGCCAAGGATATTGTTTCTTGATTGTTTATTGCCGATTTCACTCTTGCAACCAACTTATCTAAATCCGTGATTTTCTCATCTATCCAACCTTGATCTAAACGCACTTGAGTGATTTTAGGATTCACTTCTGCGCAAACTGTAATGCAGCCCGCAATGTTGCCTGCTTTGGGTTGAGCACCACTCATACCACCCAATCCTGATGTTACAAATAGGCCGCCTTTAGGTGATTTCTTAATTTTCCTGAAAGCATTTAATACAGTAATGGTGGTACCGTGAACTATACCTTGAGGACCAATATACATATAACTGCCAGCTGTCATCTGACCATATTGTGTGACTCCGAGGGCATTGAACTTTTCCCAATCATCTGGTTTGGAATAATTTGGAATCATCATGCCGTTCGTGACGACCACTCTTGGTGCTTCCTTATGAGAGGGGAACAATCCCATGGGATGACCGGAATACATAGCCAAGGTTTGATCGTCATTCATTTCGGACAAGTATTGCATGGTCAATCGGTACTGCGCCCAATTGGAAAACACAGCCCCATTACCGCCATAGGTAATCAATTCGTGTGGATGCTGGGCGACTGCATGGTCCAAGTTGTTTTGTATCATTAACATGATGGCGGCAGCTTGTTTGGATTTTGCCGGGTATTCGTCAATTGGCCTGGCGTACATTTTGTAGTCTGGACGGAATCTATACATATAGATTCGTCCGTAGGTTTCTAATTCATTTTTGAATTCTGGTAATAACTCCTGATGGTGTGTTTTGTCAAAATAACGTAATGCGTTGCGGAGTGCTAATTTCTTCTCTTCTGACGACAAGATGTCCTTGCGTTTTGGGGCGTGATTTATGGAGGTGTCATAGCGTTTTTCAGAAGGAAGAATGTCTGGAATTCCTTCTTTGATTTGCTCTTGAAAACTTGATGTGGCTATTGGCATTACTTTTTTTTTAAAGAATTCTTATTGAAACCGTAGGGACAATGTCTGCAACCACTTTCACAACAATAACCTCGTTTTAATAGATATTGCTCGGTGAAACAGCGATAGCCTTCCGGGGTGAGATAGTAGTCGCCTTCTTCAAGTGGGACAATTTTCTTCATATATCACAAATATACTGTAAATTGGATTGATTTTTGGAAGGCCTACACTATGATTTTTGTTTCTAAATATATTGTTCCAAGGGGATATACTGGCATTACTTTATATCCTTTTGTGTTTGTTAGACATGCAGATTTAAAGATGAATCGTTGTTTTATCAACCATGAACGAATTCATTTGCGTCAGCAACTGGAGCTGCTTGTGCTACCGTTTTTTGTATGGTATGTCGTGGAATTTTTCATCAGGTATGTCCAGTACGGTAATTGGTCATTGGCCTATCGAAATATTTCATTTGAGCGAGAGGCTTATGCGAGGGAAGGCTCATTGGATTATCTACAAAAGCGTTCTTTTTGGAATTTTTGGCAGTTTCTTTAACTGAATTATGCTTATTGAAACCTAGTATCATTGTACCATAAAGTTCCTATTGTATACACATTAAGTAGACACCAATTTGACACTGACTATATATGAACTATATATGAAGTAAATATGAATTAAATATGAAGTAAATATGGAGTAGCATCTTTTTTAATACATTCTAAAATAACTCAACTTTCTTTTTAATAGTTACATGTCATCGTTTTCCATTTGATATTGTATATTGTTGTTTTCATGAAAAAGAAAGACCCACCTGTTAGGTGGGTCTTTGTGTTTATGGAGTTATTTAATTAATCAATATATAACCTTTTTGATCTTTTGCTGACCGTTATATAAAGTTGCTTTAACAATTAAAGCGCCATTACTTTGGTTAATGAGATCTAGTTTAAACTCCAATGCATTGATATCCTTATAATCTGCAAGCACTCTACCCAATACATCATATACAACCACAGTGTTAATTTGACTACTTCCAGAAGTGACTTTGATATAGTCTTTCAAGCCAATAATGTTGAATCCAAAATTAGCAACTTGTTCAGGCGTACTCAAGGTCTCATTTGTGTAACGTAATATGAAACGGTCATTGAAGGTGCCACTGTTTGATGTAAATGTGTATGGTGCATAACGGAGATCAACAATCGTATTTAAATACGTATCTTCCAGATAAACATTTTGGAACACATCGGCAAATAACCCATCTAACGAATTAATTGCAATTTTATAATTCGCATTTTGTGGCACGGTAAACCCAAGAGGCACTCTATCTTCTTGTTCGAAAGGCAGCTGTCTTCCTTGAATTGTCATTTCGTCTTCGCCTATTAAGGAATAGAACTGCATAGAGGTATCGCTTAAATCATAACCGTCAAAAAGTAAATCTCTATCATTAGTGGCATTTATCACATAACCAACTAAAGTTGAACTAGCTACGTCATTACTATTTATTAAATCAAGCCAAATTCTATGACGTTCTCCCGATCGTAAGAAATTGTCATTTGCCGGAGAACCTGAACGCATCCCATTATTAAAGGTTAGGGTGTTTGACACTCCGGCACCGTCTAACATCTGCACAAAGAATGACTGTCCGGCAGCGATATTGCCATAAAAAACTGGAGGATTTGATCCCACTCCGTTGGTTGCTACGTAATCGGCCCCTAGATAATTATAGACATAGTCACCGTAGAATGGATCTTGTGTAGTGCCTCCAGATGGTAGACCATCATGACTCCATAGATAAATCGTTCCATCTATTTTAGGTGTTCCTGTCGTGTTCTCTGCAATAAATGCACTAGCGGATATAGCGGAAGGGTAGGGATTACCAACTAAATTCCAGTTGTCATCAATATCTGTTGCCATAGTTGCTCCACCTCCAACAGGCAGATAATCAGGACCACTGTATGTTCCCCTACTAATTGGAGTGGTAATAATACCATTGCTTGGGCGACCTAAAAATTCGGCAGTATTCGCTGGAATTGGAGATGGTGGCAAGTCTAGGCCTCTCACAATATAACCTCTGCCAACTGTCATTGTTCCTGAAGCAGAATTCCAAGTGCCATTTAAGCCAGCTTGCGTTGGATTCCATTGGTACCTCGCTTCAGAGGTTGCCATGTTCACGTTGGCCACATTAAAACCTTCCACTGGAGATGACCAATACACATAGTTTTGGGCACCTACACCAAGAACTTCTCGTTGCATACGAATGTTTCCTGTATTATTATTTGTTGCGACATCATTCAATTGAATTAAGCTACCTGTGCTTCTAATCATAACAGATCCCGAAGCTGCAACATTGAGCCATTCTTCAATTTCTAAAAACGTTCCAGCGCTTACTTCCAATCCACCATTATTCATCACTCTTATGTTCTTTGCTCTTGCGATACTTGGAGGAGTTGGAGGTGGTAGATTACTATAGTCGGCAATTGGAGAACGACCATTGGTAGACGCCGTCGAAGGTATGACCACACAATCAGTGATGGTAGGAACCGCCGCTGGCGACCAATTTGCTGCTCTATACCAATTGTTATCAAAAGACCCATTCCATGTCTTTTTAGTATCTGTCACAACAATTTCATCAACTAAAGTGATTGGACCACTACAAAGGTTGTATTCTACCGAAGCAAAATAAGTGCCTCCCGTAGAAACGGTCAAACTATTGTTAGCATTGCCTGTTACCACATTGCCAGGCGCCACTGAACCTTGGTACCATGTTACGGAGACAGGTGCAATCACTGCACCATTCGGTACAAAACGCCACGCTTCGTTTGTGGTTTCCCAGTTGGTATCCAAACTATTTCTACATGGTGCCGCAACCCATTGGGCAGGCGATCTTGTCCCTTGAATACCTACGAGTGCATTACCGTCATTCCATGGATTGACATTTCCATTTTCGATCCTTTTTTCCTTGATGAAAACTTCTATGATATTTGTAGTTTCGTGTAGAACAATCATGCCTGTATATAAACGCGTGGAATCACCGAACATAGGAATATCATTCCAGGCAACCTGAAACTGTCGGCATCCAGGCGTTCCTACCGTACGGCTCTTGATAGGAGTACCTAGCAAATTACGCGGATCTATATCATGATAAACACCATAAATTGTTTGTTCAAACAAAGCTCCTAAAATGCTGGGTAGATTATTTGAAAAGGCATAACCAGAAGCACTTCCCGCAGCAATTGTGCTATTAAACGTCAATGCGCCATTGGCGCCAACCAAGCCTTGAGAGTACGTATTGCCGTAGAAGCAGAAATTAAAGCCTAAATTTGTCCATGAAGGTGCCCATACGTCATCACTGGTAATAAGTTGAGGACTTCCTCCAAGGGTCGGAAAATTATAGTTTGGTGCTGGGCTAGGATAGGTAATCTGTTCTACTCTGTAACTGGTTGTTTGACGTAAATTCGCATTGGCCACTAACGTAGCAGTAGGCGTTGTACAGCCAATTTCCGTTGTTGGATCTGCTACAAATGGAATAGCAGTGAATGGATTACTACCTTGGACATCTACAATAACTGGGCATACAGTTGGTGTATTTGTAATATTGGTGCAGCCTGTAGTGAGCGTTGTGGTCACCCAAAAACCAAAATCGGTGACGTTACATATTCCTCTCACAAAAACATAATAAGTTGTTCCAGCGCTTAATCCAGTAACACTCACATTAGTTGCTGATGTTGTCCCCGAAGCAATCACAGGAATGCCTGTAGGATCTGTGGACACAACATACTCGTATCCCAAAGCGGGTGCAGGGGAAGGTGCCGCCCAAGAAATGTCTGCACTGGTAGTGGAGGTAGCAGTAGCCGTCAAACTTTGAGGGTTAGCTGTACAATTTAATGGGGTGATAGTAATTAAATAATCTTCCGCTTCTCCATAAGATATATTGCCGCAGGCACTTGGATCTGTTGAAAAATAATCTGAACGTATTCTCATTCTGTGTGTACCGGCAGAAGGTGCTGGTACAATGAAACTACCTGTTACGCCACCATTTATATACCCCCCACTCGAATAAACTTTTTCGGCAGGAGAAAATGTTAAATCATCATTCCAATCTACCCATATATTAACACCTTGTGTGCCTCCAGCAAGCGTAACGCTAAAATTAATAGTACCACCTTCTATTTGTGTAACAGTAAGAGGTGATGGTGGTAATGTATAATTACTATATCCAGTAGATGTAACGCCCGCCCCAGAATTATTATTTATAGTTGAGGTTCCTGTAGCTGTGAAATTTGAAATATAATCAGGAGTATTGTTGTTGGAAGAAGGAATACAGTAAGTTGGTGCAGAGCATGTTCTTGAAATTGTAAAGTTGCCCGTGGTTGAGCCAAAAGAATAATTATAGGCAATGTAAACGTAATATTGAGTTAGATTGACCGTGTTGAAAGTATAAGTTTCTGTTCCTGTTCCAAAGACGTTATCAACACAGGCAATGCTTGTCTGGTTCGTGCAATTTCCTGTGGAAATAGACATTTCGTGGTCAAACCCGCCAGTACTTGTGGAAGATATGGTGGATGCTTGGCCATCACCTACAAAGGTGTACCATACACCATAATTACTCATTGTGCACCCTGATATAGTTGGTATGTTACTTGTTAAGTTCGTAGTTCCAGCAAGATTGGTGGTGCCACAGGATAGGTTAGTGGCATTGATGCATAGATCATTGTTTGGTGGTGGTGGAGGTGTACCTACACATATATTGAAATTAGCTTGCGCAGTTGAGGCACCAGATGCCCATCCATAGACCCTTACAAAATAGGTGGTACCCGCAGTTAAGCCTACCACATCATAAACATTTGGATCGCTAGAGCCGACGAGTGTCAATACTGAACAAACACCTCCAACACTGCTATAAACTCCCATTCCCATATCGGTAGAAGAGCCTATTACCGCTACAACATTAAGTAGGGAAATTTGATGGGATGGACCAGTTGCGACAAAACTAAACCAAACGTCATTATTTGGTGTACCTGATACATCATCTGGTTGTCCTGATGCGGTTGCTGCCACAGTTGTACCAGCTGTAACCACGCCGCAGAGTAAATCAGAATTTACAGTCAGTCCGATTGCCGCCCCGCATTCATCATTTACTGGAGGCACTGGAGGTGTTGTAAATGTACTAGGGCCTGCCCATGCACTTTTGTCTGATGCATTACAATTAGATCTTACCCAATAATAATATTGAGTAAATGGGGTAAGTCCAGTAATATTCGCAAATAATACACCTGGTCCAACATCAGGACCAGAGGGAGCTGTCCCGGCATTTGGTGCTGTATTAACAGTCGAATAATAATATTGGTAACCTAATGCTGGAGCTGGTGTTGCCGCCGTCCAGTTAAGTGTGGCCGAAGTCGGTGTTACTCCTGTTGCTGTAGTAACTGTAGGTCGTGAGGCGCAAGGAGGTGCTGCCACTAACTCTAAAGTATAATCTTCTGCCTCACCATAATCATGAGAACCACAAACAGGAGCAGGATTACTTAAATAGGCATTTCTGATACGCATTCTATAATTGCCAAGGGCCTGACCGCCCGGGATGGTTATTTGAGGTAGGGTCGCAGGAGTAGCTAAATAAGCCGTAGAGATCACATTCTCACCAGCGTCAATGAAGTCACCATCATTATTCCAATCTATCCATACACTGTAACCATAAGTGCTAGATGGATGGGTTGCGGTTATAGTAAAATCGCCACCAGGAAATGACCTTACAAAAAACGAAGTATAGTCTGTGTAAGCAGAAAAACCCGTTGGAGTATTATTAATATTAGCTAAACCACCTGATGTTGTAACACCACTTATATAATATGCTGTAGAATAAGTATTTGTTGGCGTACAATAGGTAATGGCAGATGTAAAAGTACCCATAGAAGAATTAGCACTAGACGTGGTAGCCGTACAAGTGACTACCAAGCGCCACGTTCTCACGACACCAACTGCAGGTGCTACCAAGCCCGAAAGTGCGGTATAAATACTTGTAGCTGCTCCTTGAGCTGTCCATGTTGCACCACCAGTATCACTATATTCCCATTGGTAGGTAAGTCCTGTGCCAGTAGTGTAACCTGATGCAGTAACGCCGTAGTTGGAACCAGGACTTCCGGAAGTAGGAGACACTGCTATTGTACCACCAATCGGTGTCCCTGAACAGGGAGTAAGCGCAAGGAAATTTAAGCTAACATTTGGTCTATTTGCGGATCTGGTACCATTTCCTGTTGGAGCTGAATTATCTCCATTCCAATATTGATAAAATTGATTACTACCTTGGGTTTGATATCTAAACTGTTTTCCAGTAGAACCATCACCATTACCGGAGCCAGTAGCATTAGTTTCTATGATGATTTCAAGATTATTTCCAGTATAAGTAAAAGGGGTTGTTAGTGCAACTGTGATCCAATTATTGGCTGTAAAACTCGCGGCAGGAATAGTGGTGGGGCCATAAACTAGTGTTGCACCAGTCGTTTCATTTGCATATGCAGTGTTTGCGGCAAATGTAGTGGTTCGCGTTTTCATATAAATCCTAACATCCACAGCATCTTGAGGTGTATTTACAGTATTTAAGAAAAAACCAACATTATTAATATCTCCAGTAGTTCCTATTTGCGCATTGGTATAAATCATAGCGCTTCTTTCAAATCCCCACCATGTGCCGTAAGGATCATTAACAGCGCCATCACTTGTATTTGAGGCAGGAATAATAACAGTCTGTCCAAAACCAAAAGAAACATATGAAAAAAGCAAAATAACAAAGAGTAATTTTTTTACCATGGGAGCATTATTTGTGTTATACTTTAAAAACTTTAGTAAATTCTGAAATATTCTTAAAACGTAAGAATTTATGTCAACGAAACCTATAATTTATTAAAAATATCATAATTAGTAATATGTTAACTCAATGTTAATTTAAATTCGATTAACTGCTCAAAATTTCAGTCCAAAAGCTGATTACTTTGGAAATGATGTATTTATGACATATTGGAACAATAAATCTTGCTCAATACCTATATAGTTGCAACTTTCGAATTACTTATTGAATTTTTTATCGATTTATGTGAATTATGGAATTGATTGTAATTCTCTTATTTTCAGAATTTAATAAGAATTTTTTAACTGTAAAAAATGCTGTTTTCAAATTAAATTATTTGGGAGTGGTTTCTTAAAAAAAATGAATAAAAAATGCCCTAACACTTAGTGTTAAGGCATTCCTGATTTTCATATATAGTGTTCTTTAGTATACGACTGCTTTGGTCTTTTCTTTGCCATTTTGAAGTTTGGCTTTTACAATGAGCGTTCCGTGGCTGATGTTGTTTAAGGGAATTTTGAACTCGTTGCTATTAAGTTTTTTGTACTCAAAAATCACGCGTCCAGAAACATCGTAAACGACAATATTTTCTATAATTTGCTTTTCGGAAGTGACCTTGATGGTTTTATCAAATGAAATGATCCTTACATCTGAATTATTTTGAAAATCTTGGGTCCCTAAAATGCCTTCATTAGTATATTTCAATATGAAGCGTTCCTCATATCTGCCATTGCTGGCGCTGAAAGTATATGGTGAATTTTTCAAATTATGAATGATGCCTGTTTCAAGGTCTTCTAAATAAATATGCTGTTCTTCATTACTGAACACGCCATCAACACTGTTGAGAGCAATCGTATGAATACCTTGTTGAGTAATAAGCACACCAAGTGGAACGTGATCTGCGGGATTTAATGGCGCCTCTCGTCCTTGAATGATCATTGCGTTGTCTGCAATTTTTGAATATATGCTTTGAGTAGTGTTGTCAAGAATTGGTGTATCAAACAATCTATCAAACTCATTGGTTGCCGTAGGTGTATACCCAATTAATGTTGAATTTGTTTTTCCATTTGGAAGCACCATATCTAAATAGATTCTATGAAGTTCTATAGCTTCAGTTTCTTCATCGGAATCAGCATTAGATACTGTGGTTCTTAAAAATTGTGCGTTGTTCTTGCTAACTCGCATCGCATTATTGAAATGAACATTTTCTGATAAACTACCAGCATCGGTCATCAAGACAAAGAAGGATTGACCAGCTGCAACAAAACCATTAAAAGCATTGGCAGGTACAGAACCCATTGCGTTATATGTAATATAATCATCGCTATTGTAATTATATACAAAGTCTTGATAAAATGGATCTGGATTGGCAGTGCTCACCAAGCCGCCATGAGGCCATAAATAGATGCTTCCTAAAATATTTGAATTTTGAGCGTTAGAAAGAAATGCATCTGCGGAGATTGCTGAAGGATATGGGTTTCCTATTAAATTATAGTTATCATCGTCCTTGGTTACCAATCGTCCTTGGTGAGTTGTGTTGGCACCTGTGTAATTGCCTCGATTAATTGGTACCGACATATTACCATTACGCGGTCTTCCTTCAAAAGTTGCAGTCAATGCTTGAGGCGTATTCCAGCCTGTAGGTCCTCTTACGATGTAACCTGTTCCAGCTCCCATAATGGCAGTGCCTGCGTTGTCCCAATTGCCATACACAAAGCCGTTGCCAGCTGTAGTTGTTGGTTGCCATGAAAATTTTACCGAATTAGGAGTTAAAGGCGATAAATTGGTCATTGAAAAACCATCAACGGGTGATGAATAATAAATATAATCAGTTTTCTTTACAGAGGCCGTTCGATCCATAATGACTTCTCCAATGTTAAGGATATCATCGATTTGAATCAAACTTGCCTTGTTTCTAATATGAAAATTATCAGAGCCATTATTATGTATCCATTCTTTTACGGTAAGATTGTTTTCAGGATGGATCTCCAAACTACCTGAACTTTTAATGGTCAAATTTTTTGCAAAAGCCTCATAACCAGACGCTGGATTGGTAGCATTTGTTGGAATTTTCACATCCTCGGGTATAATCACGCAATTATCAATGGTAGGAACACCTCTTGGCAGCCAATTGTTTGGATTGTTCCAATTTTGGTTCACAGTGCCTTTCCAAACCCTTGATTTATTAGTAATCGTAATTGGTTGACTAGTTGTACAGCCGTTATTTAATGTTGCGGTCGCAGTAAAGTTGAAGGTTCCCAATTCTAGCTGGGCCAAAGTCGGTTTCACATATACAGTGCCGATCGTCGTGCCACTTGCATAAGGTATTGTACACGCATAATCCTGATACGCATCTACTGGAGTCGCTCCCCAATCGAATGAAGGCGCTAAAGGGCGTTCTCCAAAAATCTTGATATCGTCAATGGCCACACCATCTGCCCATCCACTGGTGTATCGAAATCTGAACCGAAGGTTGGTTCTGTTTAGATATGTTGCTGGGACATTTATTGAGATATCGCTAAATCGAGTACCAATTCCCACGGTTGAATTGTAAGTAATGGCACTTGTCCATGATGTACCTCCATTTGTGGAAACTTCAATTGAAACATTGTCCAAGGCAGAACTTGAGTAATAGTCAGAATAATACATTCTAAACGTCAATGTCAGATTTATGAAATTCGTCGTGTTTACAATTGGAGATAGCAAAGCGTTATCATATCCGCTTCCGCCAACGTCTGATGTTGCCATGGCAAATTTGTTGGTTCCCAAACCAGAAGAAATGGCGGGAAACCAAACTTGCTGGCTAGGGATGAATGTACTTTCTCTTCTTCTCCAATTTGCCTGCGTATTATTAGTGCCTAATGTCTGTCCGGTAAAGACGCCCAATCCATTTAAATCGGCCTCTTCAAAATCCTCGTCTATCAAGGTGATTAACTCGTTATCTCCTGATGCTGTAAGCGTCACGATCGAATTCTCTCCGCAAGATTCAGGATTGGTAGGAGAATATGTGATGTTTGAAACTGGTCTTATGGTAGCCGTGATGCGTTTTCTTACCTGTGATTCGCAACTGCCATTAAAGGCTGTAACGTAGTACAAAGTGGTAGTTGGAATGGATGGTGACCAGAATGCAGTTGTTCCACTTGAAACTGGAGTGGTTTGAACTAAAGTTCCTCCAGTAAAAGAATTATACCACCTAATTTCAGTTGTGCCAGTTGTTCCTGTAACCGATAAATTAACTGAAGCATTTCCGTTGGCAGGTGCACCACACGATTCACCGTTTGTAAGACTTACAATATTCGCACTGCAACTGGCAACTACCTGAAAGAGGTAGTCTTCAGTTTCTCCTCCGTTGTTTATATTCCCACAAGGATCGATTGAACTGGATCCACCGCTTGAATTTGTACGCAAACGAATCCTGTAAAGTCCGGGGGTTTGGTTAGCCGGAATTACAAAACCAAAAGTTGTAGAATAGGCGGCCACATTTCCAGAAGTGTATACAGCTTCGGCTCCTGTGGTGTTAAATGTTCCGTCATTATTCCAATCAACCCATGCTCTAATCATGGCAATATTTGGACCTTCAATGAACACATTGATACCTTCCCCTTGTGCTTGAATAGAACGATTGGATAGACCTGTGAAATCTTGATAACCTCTTGTGGTATTGGAATAGCCTGAATTTAGATTGGATACGTCATCGAGAGTTCCTACAAAGCGTACATTATTTATATAATTATCATCTTGCCTACCATTAGTTACAGAAGCTTCACAATAACATACTGTTACCGTGATTGCTGATGAACTTGTAGCTGTGCCTCCAGCAGTAGTCACTGAAATCACTCCTGTGGTACCATTCCCAATTGTAACGGTTACAGAGTTTGCTGTAGATGCTGTAATTGCTGCTGGTGTTCCTCCAACAGTCACTGAAGTAGCGGTTGATAAATTTGTTCCAGTAATCACCAAACTTGCACCACTGCAAGTTGAACTTGGGAAAGAAGTTATCGTTGGTGGTTGTGGAGCGGTTATTCTGACCATATACTCTTCGGCTTGTCCATAACCATTTCCAGTCTCACATGCATCGTTCGAATAACTACCATAGCGATACATTATCCTCATTTTCGTGTTTCCAACCAATGCGGAAGCTGGGACATCGATATTGGAACTCAAAGTTACAGCGTCTATCCCAGACGAATTTATAAATGATCCTAAATCGTAAATTTCATTACCGTTGTTGCCATATGTTCCATTTTTATCCCAATCGATATAGGCTCTAACATAAAACCTATTATATCCATATGTATTCCCTTTGACAGAAATTGCATTAGTCGGACTACCACTTACAACAGTAGCGGTCTGGCAAAAATATTCGATATCAGCCGAACCGTTGTAGGTGTTCGAAGTTGTGTTGTTGATTCCTGCAAAAGTGACATTTGTGATTGGTAATATCGCAGAATTAAAACTCGGTTCGCAATAGATATTAAGAGTTGAAGTGTAAGTTAATCTTATTTGGCCATCACCACCATTTCCACCAATTCTATTTGAATTATTATTAACAAAAGCTCCACCACCTCCACCACCGGGAGAGGAGCCATTATAACCATTTCCTGCTGTTCTTTGTGCTCCACCAGCACCACCAGAATTACCACCATTACCTCCTGCGCCACCTATTGTCGATGTACCATTGGCGCCATTAGTTCCAGGAATTCGAGTCGCTCCAATGGACGATGCTATAGAACCAACACCTCCAGCTACCGTTCCTCCGTTGGGTTCGCTGCCTCCAGCTCCTCCTTGGGCGTAGAGAGTCCCTATAGTATTAAACCATGAGGCGGTGCCAGAATCACCAGAGTTATAATCTCCGTTACCACCGCTTCCTACAAAATAATTTACAGATTGGCCAGGTGTAACTGCAATGACCGAAGATACATATGTCCCACCGGCACCACCACCGCCACCTTTAATATTATTCGATGTATCGCCACCACCGGCCCCACCGCCGCCCCAAGCTTGGACTGTTATGGATGTTACATCGCAAGGCACAATAAACGTTCCGGATCCTGTTGAAGTAATCGTTTCGGTTTGTGCAACTGCCTGTATTTGAAACAGAAAAGTCAAGCCAAAAATAAAAATCCAATAATTATTTGAAAAATCCGATTTATTAATTCGGTTGGAGGAAGCATACAATGAAGTGTATACTTCTTTAAGAGTAGTTTTAAAATTCATAGGTTTGGGGCATTAATAATTTGATGACAAATGTATATAAGTACAATTAATAAATCTGCAAAATGCATAAATAATCGATGAAATGCATAAGTGGTTACATATTTTACGAAATTTGTGACACTTTGGTTTTATTTAGGTTATACATTTTACTAATTTTTTTCATCTTTAAACCTATTTTCGTTTTTTTGCATCCTATGTTGTTAAGTTTAGAAAATCTGGAATTGAACGGATGCGGTGAATCTAATTTAGATTTAAGCTTAAAACCTGAATACCAGATTCATCCAGCTATATCGGGAAATAAATATCGAAAGTTGAAGTATAATTTGGCGGAAGCTAAACTCCAAAAGCGCGATACGTTGTTGACTTTTGGTGGCGCCTTTAGCAACCATATTTCTGCAGTAGCTGCAGCTGGACAAGAATTTGAATTCAAAACGGTAGGGATTATAAGAGGAGAAGAACTCATTTCTAAAACACAAAGCAATCCCACGCTGAAATTTGCCCAAGATGCTGGAATGCTATTGAAATTTATTTCCAGGGAGCTGTATCGAGATAAAATATCAGAATATTTTTTAAATGAGCTACGCACTGAGTTTGGTGATTTTTATCTGTTACCCGAAGGTGGAACGAATGAATTGGCCGTGAAAGGTTGTCAAGAGATACTTACCCCACAAGATGTGGGCTTCGATTATATTTGCTGTCCTGTAGGAACTGGTGGCACTATTTCAGGTTTGATCAACAGTAGCTATCCACATCAAAAAATCCTAGGATTTCCAGCTTTAAAAGGTGGCTTTTTGAAAGAAGAAATCACTAAATTTGCCATGAAAGCGAACTGGGAATTGATAGAGGGTTATGATTTTGGTGGTTACGCTAAAATAAATACAGACTTAATCAGTTTTATAAATTCATTTAACCTTAAATACAATGTGCCTTTAGACCCTGTATACACAGGAAAAATGATGTTTGGAATCTATGATTTGATGCAGAAAGGTTATTTCCCCAAACATTCTAAGATTCTGGCCATCCATACAGGAGGACTACAAGGTATTGCAGGAATGAATTTACTGTTGAAACAAAAAAACTTACCTTTAATAAGAGAATAAAAATTTATGAAGCGAATTATTATTATTTTGATAATGGGTCTTTTGATTGTGAGCTGTGGTTCGAAAAAGCGTATTGTCACCAAAAAAAAGAATCAACCTCAAAGAACTGAACGTGTTATTGTAAAGAGTAAAACAGACGACCCAAAAACACAAGCTGAAACACCGTCTGAAATCGTTGTCAGTCCCACGGTTCGTAAAACCTATGCGAACAGTACAGAAGAGTACATTGCCATTTATAGTGATATTGCTCAAGTAGAAATGCGTCGTTACAAAATACCTGCAAGTATTACTTTGGCACAAGGTATTTTGGAATCAGCTTCAGGACAAGGACGACTGGCAGTAGAGGGAAATAACCATTTTGGAATTAAATGCCATGATTGGAAAGGTGACAAGATTTACCATGATGACGACCGTAACCAGGAATGCTTTAGAAAATATAAGCATGCCGAAGAATCGTTCGAAGATCACTCCATCTTTTTGGCCAAAAGAAGTCGTTATGCAGATTTATTCAAACATGATGAAGACGATTATGAAAGTTGGGCAAAAGGATTGAGAGCAGCTGGCTATGCAACTGATCGAAAATATCCAGAAAAATTAATAAGTATCATTGAGCGATTTCAGCTTTATAAATTTGATGAAGAAGTCCTGGGGAGTTCTAAAAGAGAACGAAAAAGTCCGACAACAACGATCTCAAAGACAGCAACTACCCACGAGGTAGTAAAAGGTGATACGATGTATTCTTTATCTAAACGTTATAATGTGTCTGTTCAGGAATTACAAAGATTGAATGGCATGAAAAATTATGATTTGACTTTAGGTCAAAAACTCATTATTAAATCCAATTAATCATGTTATATCAAAGGAGCAGTGCTTTATTCAAACAAGCTGAACAAGTCATTCCTGGTGGTGTCAATTCTCCTGTAAGAGCTTTTAAGGCAGTAGGAGGTACGCCACTATTTGCTAGATCGGCAAAAGGCGCTTATGTCTATGATGAGGACGGTAATAAATATATAGATTATATCAATTCTTGGGGACCTATGATTTTAGGACATGCTTATGAGCCAGTTGTTGCTGCTGTAATTGAAAAAGCCAAACTCGGAACTTCCTTCGGAATGCCGACTGAAATTGAAACCAAAATTGCAGAGCTAGCTATTTCGATGGTTCCAAATATTGATAAGATACGTTTTGTCAATTCGGGTACAGAAGCATGTATGAGCGCAGTCAGATTGGCAAGAGGTTTTACTAAAAAGGACAAAATAATAAAGTTTGCCGGTTGCTATCATGGTCATAGCGATTCCTTTTTAATTGCTGCAGGAAGTGGTGCCATTACTTTTGGAACACCGAATAGCCCAGGAGTCACTGCTGGTACTGCAAAGGATACCTTGTTGGCACAATACAATGATATTGAAAATGTCCAGTCGTTAATAGAAGCAAATAAAGGGGAAATTGCCTGCATCATTATTGAGCCAGTCCCTGGAAATATGGGTTGTATTCCTCCAAAAGATGGTTTTTTGCAATCTTTGAGACAATTATGCGATGCACATGATATTCTATTAATTTTCGATGAGGTCATGACTGGTTTTCGATTGGCAAAAGGTGGTGTGCAGGAACTTTATGGTGTAAATGCTGATATTGTATGCTTTGGAAAAGTTATAGGAGGAGGACTTCCAGTTGGTGCCTTTGCAGCAAGAAAAGAGATTATGAATTATTTGGCACCAATTGGTCCCGTATATCAAGCTGGGACTTTGAGCGGCAATCCGTTGGCAATGGCCGCTGGTTTGGCGATGCTTACAGCTCTGAATAACGATACGGCAATTTTTGAACGTCTAGCTAAAAAGACCGAATATTTACATCATGGTTGTGCCAAAGCATTGGACAAATATGGTATTCCACATACAATTAATAGAGTAGGGTCTATGATTTCCATTCATTTTGATATTCTACCTGTTATTGATTTTGAAACCGCAGCAAATGCAAATAATGAACGATTCAAAGCCTTTTTTCATGGGTTGCTAAAAGAAGGTATTTATATAGCACCGAGCGCTTTTGAAACTTGGTTCTTATGTGATGCGTTGACTTATGATGATTTGGATTTCACAATCAGGGCAGTAGAAAAAGTCGCCTCGACATTATAAAACAAAAAGGGCTTTCAAAATTTGAAAGCCCTTTTTGTTTATGAGATTTTATATTTAATTATTCGCTTTTTCAAATTCTAAATAGCGCTGAAATTGCTCTTCAGTAAATAAATTTTTAAATTTTTCAGCGACCATATTGTCAATTGTCACTTTGTCTTCAGAGGAAACTGTACCGCCTTCAGATACTATTTTGTCTAAACTGAATTTTTTGCTGACATAAGCTTGAAGCGTTTCATAGACAGCATGTTCAGTATCAGTATTGAATTTCACAGCTTGTTTTAGCTCTTTGGTTTTTTTGGCAGCTATTGCATTCACTTCAACCATAGTTTGAGCTGCAGCGGATTGAGTTCCCAATACCATTGCAAAAGCGAAGAAACAAAGCGTTATAATTTTTTTCATGAGTAATTTATTTTTTTATAAAGTACTAAAATAATAATTTTTAAGAGAATAACACAAATAAAAAAGACATTGATTTTTAAACCAATGTCTTTTTCCAACTAAATCCACTAAATCAATCAACTAATCTATCTCTTTTCAGATTTTCTATTATCATTTTTGCCACGTTTGCCCTGTCTTTTATCTTGCATTTTTTCAAACTTGGCAAATTGCTCGGCATTTAAAATTGCCTTCATTTTTTTCTTTTGCTCTATTTGATGGTCTAAACGTTCGTTAGCCATTTTCAAACGGTCTTCCTTCGTTGGCTTTTCAGCATCACTTTTCTCTTTTTTTGCTTTAAATTCTTCCATTTTAGCCTTGCGAGTTTGAGCTTCTGCCAAGAGAACTTTCTGAACTTCGACTTGTTGCTTATCGGTCAAGTCTAACTCTAAAGTCAGTTTTTTGGTTTGAAGTTTTGCAGTTTCTTCAGGAGTCAGGTCTTTGTACATCTCCATACGTGAGTCTCCCTTGTTATCGTCTTTTTTTCTGTCTTGAGCTGATGCACTTATTGTTAAGAATGCGATCGCTATCATTAATAGGTTTTTCATTTTGTTTATTTTTAATTGTTATACCCCTTTGACTGATAGATGTTTCAATAGTTTAAAACGGATTGTTTTTTTAACTTCTAATTAACAGCTTGGGCCATTTTAATAAGCTTCAGAGTCGTTTTGAACAAAGATTCTCCTTCCATTTTGCTTTTGAGCCACGCGTAGAAGCTCATGACGAAGATGTCTTCCTGTTGTGCGTCGATCCACTCAAACGACTGTTCTACTTTCTTATGGAATTTGGTAGTCGTTATCTTTTCAGGATTTTTAAAATAATTTTCAACTAAACTTAAATAGATCAACACGCGCTCCTGCTGGATTTGTTTTAAATATAAGGAATAATTTCGTCTAAAGCTCTTTAGCCGCGACTCCACCAAATCCATTTCATTCAACTCTATATAAAGGATGATTTCGATAAGATTTTTTTTGATGGTCCATTCTTTTCCTGCTTTTTCAATATACCATTGGTCGGTGTGGTAAAATTTGGAAAACAGTTGTCTTGCCTTTTGATAATCTTCATTTTGAATATAAAACATAATCAAACTCAAATAAATGTCCAATAAAGATTCGATGTCTGGATGGTTTTTGATTTTGAATTGTTCCAACAGCGCAATTGCTTTCGTTTGTTCATTGGAATAGTTATAGTTTAAGCTCAACAACAAATGATATTTTAATTTGAACGTATTATAGTGTTTGTTTTTTTGCAACCTCATAACCTGATGCATTTGGTTTAAATACGTCAGAGATTCCTCAAATTTCTTATTTCTAAAAAGGGTATTGGCAATCATATAAAGAACCTCAATATGATAATAGAGTTGTTTGTCTCTTGTTTTGTGTTGTTGAATGGACGCATAAGTATGGATCAGAAAAGTCTCAATCTTCAAATAATCGTTTGTTACAAAGGCTGAAATGCTTACAATGGTCATCAATTGATATAATGATTTAAATGAAAGTGCTTCGTTGATATCAATATTATGTTCATCCAACGTTTGATTCAATAGGGTTTGAAAATCTACCACTTCACCTTTATATGTCATATCATTCAACGTCTGACGGATTTTTGCATAGACAATATTAAGTTGGTCTTCGGTAAAATGCAGTTTCTGATTGATTTTGAAGGCTTTTACAATTACTTCAATATCAACATCTGGGTTCGTATAAGCATATTGAATTTTTGTATGATAGATTTCATTTAAAATAGAAAACAGATGATGCTCCTTCGCCAGCGTTTCCGCCTTGTCCAAAATTTTATAAGCCACTTTAAATTGATTATGAAGCAAAAAATTACGAGAGGCTATAATGTATTTGATCAATTGCATGTCCACCGAATTCTCGTCCTCCATTTTTGAATTGGCAATAAAGTCTGTCAGTGATTGGTACAGTCGTTTTCGTAATGCGTGATAGGCATTTTTTTTGGTGTCATTATATAATTTGAAACAAATGTCTTTTGAGTCCTCTCCTTTCACCAGCAACTTGAACAACTGTACATTTTTAGTATCACCTCGTTTGTTTTTGTCTTCAAGAAATCTGATGAATTGTTGTTGATCTTCAATGGAAAACGTAGAAATTATTGCTTTTAAATCGGTCATTATATCGTCAGTAAATAATTCTGTAATAGTATAAAAATAAGATATAAATCAAATATATAATAATATATATCGTCAGCAATGTAGAAAATTTGAATTCTTTATATACAGCAACTGTCGCAAATTTGTCCTGTAATCATTTAAAACAAAGCACTATGAAATCAATTATTAAAACAACTCTTTTTGCAACTTTTATGTTGACAATTGCCCTCAACTCGGGAAGGATCTCTGAAAAGTGCATCAAAACTTATAACAATTGTATTGACTATATGTCTTCTCATACGCAGGTGCCAAACGGTTTTTAAATCATAGTTATGAAACTTAAAAATCTAAATATGGCTTTTGTTATCACTACTGGTGTGTCGGTAGTGGTGTTTATCTACCTGGTGTTTTTGGGATATGATGAAATAAGAACGTTGAAAGATGTCATCAAAATTATCGCGTCCATTTTATTCCCGCTTCCTATGTTGTTTTTTGTACGCTTCCTTCTGATTGAGCATTTTTTGCCTCAAAATACGGACGAATACAAACTAAAAAACCAAAAACCAGCAACCATTTTGTTGATGCTGACAGTCCTAATAGGCGTAGGAACAATGGTGTTCACAGAATTTGTCACAGGACAAAAACTCGAAGATCATCTCATTTTCGCACACTTGATTAATTCGACAGCCATTAGTAGTTACGTCCTCAATTTTATCTTATATAACAATCTTAGAGCCAACGGAATTTTAAGCGGAGTGTTGCTCTCACTGGCTATCCACGTGTTCTTTTTATCTGCTTAATCAAAATAAAGTTTAATCATCAAAATCTAAAAATTATGAATCCAATTATCACAAGTAATCCGACCCCAAAAACGAATGCTAACAAACGTGAATTGTTATTTACGTTTCAAACGATAATCGTTACCGCGTTGTTGGCTTTTACCACGATTGCCTTTTTTATTAGTAAAAATTTGCCAGTCGTAAATGGTATCAAAGTTATCTTTGCGCCCTTTTTATCTGTTGTGCCTTTACTCTTTATCCTGTCGATTTTACGAGACTTACGAAAAGGCTTTGTGGAAGGTAATTATTCCAAACAGGAAATCATCAGATTCTGCCTAATCACAGCGGGAATCACAGCAGCATTCACAGGTGTTACCTATTTGTTATCTGAAATCAACGCGCTTGAAATTTTGCTAGCAGCCATTATGGCGATCTTAAGTGCCATCTTTTTCTTGAAGAGTAAAATTAAGGATATCCTTGGGATGAGTATCGTTACAGGAATAGCCGAAGGAATTATCGTGTATATGATCTTTTTGTTTTGATGATGAGGTCCGTTTTATGACCTTAAACCTCGCCAGTTATGAGATGGCGAGGTTTTAAATCAAAAGAAATAATAGTCTACATTTAACCTGAAAATTATCAACGATGAATTCAAAACTCATAAAAGATTTACCAGATTTGGTAAAAAATGAAGTTATCTCACAAGAAATAGCTTCAAAAATCGAACAGTATTATCAGTCGCAAGAAGACAATTCGCCCAACAAATTATTTACGGTTTTTGGTGTTTTGGGCTCTTTGCTCGTAGGACTTGGCATCATATTGATCTTGGCTCATAATTGGGACAATTTTTCAAGAACCACCAAAACTATTTTTGCATTTCTACCTTTAATACTAGGTCAAATTATAGTTGGTTATAGCATTATTAAAAAGAAAAGTTCAACTTGGAAAGAAGCCTCTGGGACATTTCTCTTTTTCGCAGTTGGTTCAAGCATCGCTTTAGTAAGTCAGATTTACAACATTCCGGGCGATTTAAGTTCTTACGTTTTAACTTGGATTGTCCTTTGTTTACCACTTATATATCTAATTAAATCGAACGTCTTGGCATTTTTGCACATTGCGTTTTCCACATTTTATGCCTGTAATTTAGGATACGGTTATATGACAGGCGGAGAATCGCCTTGGTTGTTCCTAGTGCTTATCGCTTTGTTAATGCCACATTACTTACGATTGTTGAAACAGGAACCGTTGGCGAATAGCACCTCTTTATTCAATTTCATTTTGCCATTGAGTTTGGTCATAACATTGGGAGCTTTTGTAGAGTCCAATGGCGATTTTGGATTTCTAATGTACATTCTATTATTCGGATTGTTTTACACGATTGGGAAGTTACCTTTTTTCGATTCATTAAAGTTGCGACAAAACGGATACCTCGTCTTCGGCTCGGTTGGCACCATTATAATTCTATTGTTCTCTAGTTTTAATTGGACATGGGAATATGGCATGGGATCTGTAAATCTACGATCACAGGAATTTTACATTGCCGTGGTATTGTTCATAACGACTTCCGTTGTTTTGGCTTATTCCTATTCTAAAAATTGGATAGAAGGTTTTAATCTGTTCCAGTTTGTGTATATCATCTTTAGCATTTTATTCTTTATTGGAATGTCAGTGACCATGCTTCCGATGATTATCATCAATTTTCTTATTCTTGCTTTAGGATTGATTACGATTAAAATTGGAGCCGATAAATTCCATTTTGGAATTCTCAATTACGGATTACTCATCATCACTTCGCTGGTTGTCTTTCGATTTTTTGATACAGATATGAGTTACGTGATACGAGGACTCTTGTTTGTCATCGTTGGCGTTGGTTTTTTTGTAACCAATTATGTGATGTTGAAACGTCAAAAGGAACTCTCTAACTTAAAAAAATAGTCCATGAAATCTGTACATTTATTTTTACTATTCATTGTGGTTGCGATAGCCCAACTCTTTGTGCCAGCTCAAATGATCTTTAATTTGGAACGCACCATTGAAGAAGGTACCTCCTATAAATTTAAGACGCAACCGATCGATCCTTCTGACCCTTTCAAAGGAAAGTACATTCGTCTAAATTTTGAAATCAATTCATTTGCTACTACTGATACCATTTGGAATCGCAATGATGAAATCTATATTAGCCTAAAAAATGATAGTTTAGGATTTGCTGCCGTACAACGTATTGATTTGGAAGCGCCAGCAACTGGCGATTATGTAAAAGCAAAAGTCGACTGGTATGATTTCCATGAAAAGACAGTCAATTTCACATTTCCGTTTGATGAATTTTATATGAATGAATACAAAGCGTACGATGCCGAAATTGCACATCGGAAAGCCCAACGGGATTCGGATGTAAACAATACCTACGCGTTGGTGTATGTGAAAGACGGTGAAGCGGTGCTTGAGGATGTTTTTATTGACGACATTCCAATTGCTGAATATGTTGAAAAGGAGGAATGAATTACTTAACTTTGAGGAAAATCAATACACAATTCAATATGAAAAAAATAATTCTATGCTCATTAGTGACCATCTTGGCATTTTCTTGTAAAGACGAAAAAAAGGAAGTTCCAATGGAAAACGAGGAACCAACCCAAACTGAAATGCAAAAAAAGTTGGACAAATACGTTTCGGTAAAATTAACTGCGGATGTAAGTAAACTCACCGAAAATGAGCGAAAAATGATTCCAATATTGATCAAAGCTGCTGACAAAATGAACGATTTGTTTTGGTACGAAGCTTATGGTGATAAAGATTCATTGCTTAATTCCATCACAGATGCAGACACCAAAAGATTCGTAGAAATCAATTATGGTCCTTGGGGCCGTTTGGATGGCAACGCACCGTTTGTGGATGGTGTTGGCCCGAAACCAGCGGGTGCCAACTTCTATCCAAAGGATATGACGAAAGAGGAATTTTTAGGCGCAGATATTAAAGATAAATCAAGTATTTACAATTTTGTAAGACGCGATTCTGTGGGCAAATTATATTCGATTCCTTACCACAAACAATTTGAAACGGAAGTAAAAGAAGTTTCAGATTTATTATTGGAAGCTTCAAAATTGGCTGATGATGCCGGACTTAAGAACTATTTAGAATTACGAGCGAAAGCCCTATTGGATGACGAATATCAAGCGAGTGATTTGGCATGGATGGATATGAAAACAAACACTTTGGACATTGTTATTGGTCCAATTGAAACCTATGAAGATGCTATGTTTGGCAACAAAGCAGCACACGAAGGTTATGTCTTAATTAAAGATATGGAGTGGAGTGAGCGTTTAGCACGTTTCAGCGCTTACTTACCGGAATTACAAGTAGGCTTACCGGTTGACGAAGCCTACAAAAAAGAAAAGCCTGGAACAGATAGTGATTTGAATGCTTATGATGTAGTCTATTATGCGGGTGATTGTAACGCAGGTAGTAAAACCATCGCTATCAACCTTCCAAATGATGAAGAAGTACAGTTGAAAAAAGGAACGCGCCGTCTACAGTTGAAGAATGCGATGCGTGCGAAATTCGATAAAATTTTATTGCCGATTTCGGACGTGTTAATTGATGAAAGTCAACGTAAACACATCACTTTTGATGCGTTTTTTGCCAATACGATGTTTCATGAAGTAGCGCATGGATTGGGAATCAAGAACACGATCAATGGCAAAGGAACCGTTAGAACTTCATTAAAAGAACATTCAAGTGCTTTGGAAGAAGGAAAAGCAGACATCCTTGGATTATATATGATTCAACAGTTGCATGCCAAAGGCGAATTGAAAGAAGATATCAAAGACAATATGGTTACTTTTATGGCGGGAATTTTCCGTTCGGTGCGTTTTGGCGCATCAAGTGCACATGGAAAGGCGAATATGATTCGTTTCAATTTCTTTAAGGAAAAAGGCGCTTTTACGCGAAATGAAGATGGAACTTATAAGGTTGACTTCGACAAAATGATTGTTGCCATGGAAGAGATGTCCAATATGATTTTAACGCTTCAAGGAAATGGCGATTATGATGGTGTGGCAAACTTGGTCAATGACAAAGGTGTAATTTCATCAGAATTACAAGCGGATTTAGATCGTTTGACTGAAGCTAACATTCCTGTGGATGTCGTTTATGAACAAGGAACAGACGTTTTGGGAATGTAAGACAAATTCTCAAAAAAAAAGGCTTTAGTTTTCACTAAAGCCTTTTTTTATAATCATCATTTTACGCTTATCCTTTCGGATTTAAAATTAAATCCACACGCTCCAAAGCATCCTGAAGATGTATTTTGCTCATTGTATCACTGGTTCTCCCAGCCGCAGAACGCATAGCACTTTGTAGGCTTTTCAATTCTGCTCTAGTCACCGCTCTAATGTCTGATTGGTTGACATCCACATTCGTTCTGGAAACAAACCTTCTAAATTGTGCGGGAACTGGTTCTTGATCCTTCGTCATCAAATACTCCATACGTTCAATATATGCACGTTGAAGATTTCTTCTATAGGGATCAATAGTTTTTCCGCTGCTCAATTCACTAAAGATTCCTTTTCGTAAATCTTGCATCATGTTCAGCAAACTGTAAGCATCTTTTCCGTTGATGGTTTCGTTTTCACTTAAACGAGCCATACTTCCAAAATCAAGTAGATTGTTCAAGGTTCTAGTTTGCATGGTTCGGATACGCTCAATGTTTCCAGCACTTTCTATTTTGTTGAAAATATTAGTGTCAATCATCCATTCTGGCGTATCAAACAATTGCATCTGAAGGAAGTCCATAGCTTCCTTTTGCTTTGCCTTGTCCACATGCGTATAGACAGCGCCTTCTTGGTCGTAAGTTTTATAATATTCATAAACACCACCAATATTCGATGCTACGTGTCCCATATAGCGGTTGAACTGACCTAATAATTGTCCGTACATGGTTTCTAAATCGTCATAATCCTTACCGTCTTCAGCTGTCCATTTGATAAGGTTAGGCATGATACGTTTCATATTGGCGATTCCATACATACTCGCCTTCATGGCATCATCCCCTAAATCTTCCGTTTGACTGCTTGGATCGATAACGCCTCCGCTTTGTTGTCTTCCAAATCGATACATAGGATCACCAGCATGTTTTAAAATCCAACTATCTAAAGTTTTCTTTTCGTCGTCAGCCGTTTTGGCTTCAAGAATTGGTCGGTAGCCCCATGAAATAGCATATTTATCATAAATTCCAATATCTGGCATCAAGGCAACACCAATGTCTTCTGGTTGGGCTACATAATTAAATCGTGCATAATCCATAATAGAAGGTGCGGTTCCATATTTTTTCGTGAAGCTTGCACTACGCAAACTATCTACAGGATACGCAACACTACTTCCCATATTATGAGGTAAGCCAAGTGTGTGACCCACTTCATGAGAAGATACAAAGCGAATTAATCGCCCCATGATTTCATCCTTAAACTTTACGCCTTGGGCATCTTGATTGATTGCCGCAGTTTGTACAAAAAACCAATTACGAAGTAAGGTCATCACATTATGATACCAGTTAATATCACTTTCTAAAATCTCACCACTTCTTGGATCGCTTACGTGAGGTCCGTTGGCATTTGGGATTGGAGATGCCAAGTAGCGCACTACAGAATAACGAATATCTTCCGGGCTCCAATCAGGATCTTCTTCTTTGGTAGGTGCATCTTTTGCGATAATTGCATTTTTAAAACCAGCAGCTTCAAATGCCACTTGCCAATCTTCTATGCCTTCCTTGATGTATTTGCGCCATTTGTCTGGAGTCGCTCTGTCGATGTAGTAAACAATTTGTTTTTTCGGTTCCACCAATTCGCCACTATTGAATTTTGCAATATCTTCATCTTTTACTTCCAAACGCCACCTGTCCAGATAGCGAACGGTTTTGCTTTCTTGAACATCCAAACCATAATCTGTTTGACCGCTAGTGAACCAACCTACACGTTGATCGAACATACGACGTTGCATTGGGGTTTTTGGTAACAATATCATGGAGTTGCTCATTTCGATGGAGATGGTACCAGTTTCCGAATTGGAGGGAGGATCACCTGCATTATAGGTTTTCACGTGGCGCGACTCAATATTGAGCGGATAACTTTTGATGCTTTCAATATAAGAAAGATCACTTTCTAAACGCGTGACTTTATAATTTTTACGACTTCTTTCAGGCAGTCCTAATAATTTTACATCTTTAGAATATAAATCTGTGACGTCTATAACTGTATTTAAGGAATCCTTGCTTAAGGCCTTTATAGGAAAAGTATATAATATAGCTTCAAAATTGGAGTTGACAACGGCTTCATGAATTGGCAGAGAATCGGACGCGACAACATTGTAAGACACAATTCGCAATAAAACTTTTTTGTCCTTTTTTTGCCATCTCAACACAGATTCATCTTGTTTTCCACCCCCAAAGCCTAAACCACTTGCTGTTTTTGCAATACGAGTGACCATTAGCATTTCACGTTCAAAAAGTGAGTCTGGTATTTCATAAAAATAGCTATCATCGATTTTATGAACTTTAAATAGTCCTTCGTCTGTCTTTGCTTCTTTGGTAATGACCTTCTCGTAAGGTTGGATGTCATCTTTACCAGGTTTTTTTCCAGATTTCGCGTCAGCGCTCGCATCGGCAGTTTTTGAGTTCGCTGCCTTTTTTGCCGTCGAGCATGACATAACTACAAAAAGGGATAGTAAAAAACAGATTTTTAGTGTAATGTGTTTCAAAATTGAAGAGTTTTAAATTTATGTTGTAAAATAAGTAATCTTTAAATGAGTTGAGGACTAGGTTTTATTTTTAGGATTTTTTTAACTAAAAAATGTTAGTACTCGTCAATAAAAAAAGACTGCACAGTGGCAGTCTTTTTTTATATCTAAATGTTGAATTATTCTAAAGATTCTAAATATGGAATAACCAAGTCAAGTGCTTTTTGATCTGGTGTTGTGACTCCTATATACGGCATGCTATATCCTTCTACAGAGGTCTGCATTCTTGCCATGATACTTAATCTTTTGTCTAAGATATGAGAATCTTCAAATGATGTTTCAAAATCCACACTCAAAGCGTCATAATAGTTGAAATTGTGAAATCCACCTGCGGAATGACAATGTGCACAATTCATATCGAGATAGGCTCTTACGCGCTCTTCATCCGTTAAACTCACGTCTTCCCAACTCGGTAGTTGACCAAGGGTAGCAACATCCGGGACATTAGTCAAATAACCCTCGTTTATAAATGTCTGTAATTGGTTTATGCCATTGATGTCAAAGTTCATACTACGTAATTTTGGGCCGATGAGAGTACCAACCCTATAGCTTTGGTGACAAGTGAAACAATCTTCTTGAGAAGGGATTTTATAATTGACATTTTGAGTCATACCATCCATATCAATGTAACTAATTGGAGTTACGGAGCCATTATTGTCTAATGTAGCTTCCGTTTGACTTTCATTCCAAACATAATCCCCAAATTCCCAAGCGCCATTGGTTTTGATCATGACTCGTGTTTCTACTATTTTTTTTCCTAATGATTCATCTCGATCATCGATATTGTAATAAAATGTTTTGACCACCACAGAATTGTCTGGAAAATCAGGTAAACCATCTCCGCTACCTGTCATTGATGTGCCTAATGGTAAATAAATAACACGTTGTTTCTCTGCATTGTCAGTGTACAATCTGCTGTTGAGGTCGTAAATCAAACCATAAGGTGTTGGTGTCAAATTGCTTAAATTGCCTCTAAACAAGCGCATTTCGGATAAAGTTGGTCTAAATTCCGTAACTACAGGTGCAAAACGTGTTGTAAACCTTCTAATTGATCTTGTTATAATGTCGCGATTTGTAAAAAGAGCTTGAACAACATAATCGTATGTGGTTTCTGGGGTCAAATCTGCAAGGGTCACAGAGGTTGTTGTCGTTGTCACCACTAAACCTTCGCCTATATTGAATCCAGAAACACCGTATTCAACTCGATAGGAAGTCGCTCCCATGTCATCCCATTCCAGAATGGCAGTGGTATCCGTCAAATTTTGTTCTATACTACTTTGTGGTGCATCGTTAATGGGAACCAACGTTTCATCATCTTTTTGACATGAAGCAAAAAGTAGGGCAATTGCAGCAAGTAGACTTAATTTTTTCATTTGGGTATAATCGATTCAAATTAATAGCAAGGTGTGAAAGTAATAAAAAAGTAGCTACCTCAAAGAATAATTCGTTATACGGCGCCTTTTTTTCTTTTAAAGTGCTTAAAATGAATTTTCTAGCGCATCGATTTGAATCTGGTAATCATATTGTAAATCTTCATGAAGAGTGGACACGTTTTTTTTGATCAGCAGCAATTGTCTTGAATAGATATTGGTCAAGGTTGTGTTATGTTTGATAGATGGTTTGAAAGCTTTCAATTTGGAGCAAAAATGAAGCAATAGCTCAACTTCTGTTTCTTTTTTCAATGAATAGCGACTGAATTTTTTAATCAGTCGTAGAATTTTTCGAACACTTTTTTTAATATAAAAATAGCTGTTCGTATTTATAGTGTCAAACTGTGCATCGATTTCATTTTTGACACTTTCTATATAACCACTTTCGTCTGAAGACTCAAACAACAAGTAGGTGAGGAGTTCTTTGTTTTCTTTCTTAAATTTTGAGAGACGCAAGCACAGTTCCATAAGTTCATTTGGTGTGCGAGTGATTAGTTCTTTTTTAAGTTGATTGACGGTAACAGCTTTCATGCTTCTAAATTAATGATTTTTGATAGTCTTTAACTTAAATTCAGACGAGTTTAATGTAAGAAAGAAGAATTGAGGTGATTTTTTACAGAGAATATCATCTTTCCTTGAAATCCTTTATAACAAAATTAAAGTAAATTTCAACCTATTTGTATTCTGCAATCAATAGTTTGTGGTCTGACGCATCATAAGAAAATTTTTCCATCTGAATAGGTTGAAAGGATTTGTCCATCCAAATTTGATCTATTTCAATCATAGGAATTGGAATAGGCCAAGTGGATGAAAGACCAAGGCTGTAGGGATGAAAACTATTAAAATCCTCCTTAAAACTTTCAAAGAACACACTCTCATAAGGTGTGTTGAAGTCACCTACTAGAATATCAGTTTTATTTTCTTTGGCAACCTGATGAATTATCTGCAGAGGAATTTCTTTATTCAACAAAGGGCTCGCATAGACGTCGGCAATCATCACAGAGACTTCTTCATTGTCGATTTTTAAAGTGAGATAATTATACCTGTAAATAATTTCTTCAGAATCAAAAACTACAAATTCAATAGTTCCTTTCACACCTATGAACATTTCGCCATTCAAGGCTTGGAATTGATATTCAGGCAGTGCGGTTTTTAAAATATGAAGATCTTCGTCAGAAACATCTATGGCTTCTACCAAAGCAATAATTTCAGCTTTCGAATCTTTAATGTGTTTAATAAGTAGATCTGTGGGCATGGGCTGTTTTTGTGCAACATTCCAAAACAGAATACGAGACGTTTCAGCTCCTGAATCATCATCATAAGCCGTACCAAAATAGTGAGTAAAATAATAAATCCCCATTGCTAATAGTGCTAATAAAAGCAAATAATTCAATGGCTTTCGCTTTCTAAAAATAAAAGCCACCATTAAGCCAAATATGATAATTATTGGTAATGGACACCCATAATATAGAGCACTTATATATTGAAATCGATCTTTGACGACGAAATGAACAATCACCAAACTCAAAAATGTAATCAGTAACAATGTTTTAATCACGTAGAGAATGATTTTTATAAACTTTGAGATCATTTAGTGAAATCCTATTTTAGTAATAATTAACGATATGAATATAATTATCAAGACCGTATAGATACCGCGAATCTTTAAGTTATCGGTAAGCCAAATACCACAAATTGCCAATAGTGCCATAAAACCACATTCTAAACGCGTCAAGAAAATTCCTAGTATCAAAAGGATAAACAAAATGTGAGTGAATACATGTTTCGGCTTCCAAAGGATGATAATTCCTGTGATCAGTTCCATTGCAATAGAAAACCAAGCATAATAGCGACTTAAGATGTCTAGTTGAGGCACAACATTTTGTAAGGTCACTGACTTCATCTCGCTTGGATTGGAGACTTGCAGTGTTGCAATTTTGTCCTTATTGCTGCTTATAATGTCTTGTAGATCTGTAGAATAATACCATATGGGCTTGAAAAACTGCCCTACATTGATCATATAATAATAAAAATCTCCAGTTATAAATTGTGGAGAAAAAAGTTTTTGAATACCTGAAAACGTTAATACTATAAAAAGCAGTAGTCTGATATTATCAATTAAATATTCAATTTTTGAGTTATGAAGAAAAATTATGATTAGGACTGTGACGTAAATCAGTAAAAAATGATGATTCGCTCTCACAAAATAGTCGCCTATTAAATCACTAAACAATATGAACAAAAAAATGTACCATAATAGGGGTTGGGTAATTTTTCTAATGTAAATAACAACTAAAAATAAGCTTGAAATACATAAAAACAACTTTATTTTTCGATGATCTTCACCTGTGATGAACATATAAACCAACATCAAAATAAATAGTAGCTTTAGACCTAGGGCAGTTTTGTCTGATAACGCCCGTCTAATCGGTGCCCAAATTCGTTGCATCATGGCTTAATGAATTGGTAGCGATTAACAAGTTCTCTTGAGTAGGTGGAATTTTTGGAATTTATCAAAGGTTTCCAAAGTTCTATTACGACTGTGTCACTTGCGACGTATTTTGAAGCTAGTTCAGCCATTTTTTTTAGATTCCTACGATTGGGAGAACGCTTGACAGTCATATAAAAATTAGCAATTTGTCTGTTTTCCTTCAGGATAGAATCAAGTGGTTTGTTTAAATCGTCGATGATAAGATCGTTGTAATAGTAATGAACCCCAGTATACATGCCAAAACCGCCACCTTTCCATCTGTTGAGGTAAGAGGTATGAACTAGAATGAAATGAATGAAAATAACCACCAATGCGAGGATTGGAACCCAGTGTCTAATAATGGCTCTACTGATAATTTTCATTTTATTGGTAGCGTGAAAAAAGGAATGGGTTTACACCATTTCCACAAACAATCCATCTTCTGTTTTAGAAACTTTCGCCAACTTATTTTTAGTCAAACCTTTAATGGCGGAATCCCATTTCTTATTGCTTAAGCCTGATTGTTCTTTTAAATTGTTTAAGTCGATTGGTGAGTTGGTTTTTAGTATCGCAAACACTGCTTTTTCTTCATCAGTCATTGCTACTGCTTTCTTTTCCGGTTTCATTTGTGGGAAAAATAACACTTCTTGTATGGATTGATTGTTGGTCAAAAACATAATCAATCGATCCATCCCTATGCCCATCCCTGATGTTGGTGGCATACCATATTCCAAAGCACGCAAAAAGTCATAATCAATGGTGCCTGTTGCTTCGTCATCCCCTTTTTGTGCTAATTCCATTTGATGCTCAAAACGTTCGCGTTGATCAATTGGATCATTCAATTCAGAATAGGCGTTGGCAATTTCTTTTCCACAGACCATCAACTCAAAACGTTCGGTTAATTCTGGATTTTCTCTATGTTCTTTACACAACGGACTCATCTCTTTTGGATAGTCTGTAATGAATGTCGGTTGTATGTAATTGCCTTCACATTTCTCTCCAAAGATTTCATCAATCAACTTGCCTTTGCCCATAGTGTCATCCACGTTGATTCCCATACCTTTGGCAGCGGCACGAATCTCACCTTCACTTTTTCCTGTAATGTCAAATCCTGTAAAATGCTTGATGGAGTCAGCCATGGTGACTCTTGCATAAGGAGCTTTAAAATCGATATGATGTTCACCAAAGGTTGCTTCGGTCGTTCCATTTACTGCGATGGCACAATGCTCTAACAATTGTTCGCAGAAATCCATCATCCAATTGTAATCTTTGTAGGATACGTAGATTTCCATCGCTGTAAACTCTGGATTATGAGTTCTGTCCATCCCTTCATTTCGGAAGTTTTTGGAAAACTCATAGACGCCGTCAAATCCGCCAACAATCAATCGTTTTAGATACAATTCATTTGCAATTCGCATATATAATGGAATATCCAAACTATTATGATGTGTTTGAAACGGATGAGCCGCAGCACCACCTGCAATAGGTTGTAATACTGGAGTCTCCACTTCAAAATAGCCAGCATCATTAAAAAACTGACGCATCGCATTGAACAATTTCGTGCGTTTGATAAAGACTTCCTTCACCTGTGGATTGACCACCAAATCAGCATAACGTTGTCTATAGCGCTGTTCAGGATCTGTAAAGGCATCGTGAACAATACCGTCTTTTTCTTTAGGAAGTGGTAATGGTTTTAGCGATTTGCTCAACAATGTAAAGTTTTTGACTCTCACTGATTTCTCGCCTACTTGCGTCGTGAATAATTCACCTTCAATACCAACAAAATCTCCAAAATCCAATAATTTTTTGAAAACTTCATTGTACATGGTTTTGTCGTCACCAGGGCAAATTTCATCTCTATTGAAGTACACTTGGATTCTTCCTTCAGAATCCTGTAGCTGTGCAAAACTTGCTTTTCCTTGAACTCGCATTGACATCAAACGACCTGCAATGATAACCTGTTTGCCGTCTTCAAATTGTTCTTTAACTTGTTTAGAAGTATGATTGACCGGGTATAAATCAGCAGGATAGGGGTTGATACCTAATTCCCGTAGTTTGACTAATTTTTCCCTTCGGATGAGTTCTTGTTCAGAAAGTTGCATGCTAATTAATTTTGAATTCTGCCTTTTGCGACAGACGAGTGCAAAATTACACTATTTTCAAAAAATTAGCATACAACTATTTGGTAGATTTGAGATAAAAGTAAACCTAATTTACTATTTTCTCATCTTTGTTTGCATTCGGATTTAAAACCTCTCCTTTTATTCTTAAAACCTTGGAAGCTTCCGAAGCATTCGAAGTCAAGGTGATCGTTTTTGTAAATGCACCAATTCGATCCGTGGCATACTTTACGCTGATTTCACCAGTTTCGCCTGGAAGAATCACATTTTTTGGATAGGTTGGCACTGTGCAGCCACAAGATCCTTTTGCATTAGAGATCACAATAGGCGCATTTCCCGTGTTTGTGAATTTAAACACACGAACACCATCTGCGTGCTGTTCGATTTTTCCATAATCGATTTCGTCGGATGCAAATTCAAATTTGCCAACTTTTTCAGTTGCGACTTTGTCTTGTGAAAATCCTAATGTGGATATCAAAGTGAAAACCATTAGTGTTAAATACAATTTGCTTGTTCTGTTAAGTACTAATTTCATAATGTGTGAATTTTGATTAATAATGACACAAACCTCCTAAAAAAGTTTATTAAAACAGAGGATTTGAAGGGTTGAAATGAGTACTAGTACCAAGGTTGAATTTTTTAATCAATTGGTAAACAATGATTTAATTTCGTCTCTAGATTGTACATTCATTTTCTTGTAGACATTATTGACATGTGTTTTTACAGTGCTAACGCTAACAAATAGTGCGTCTGCAATCTCTTTGTTGGATTTATTCTGCAGTAAAAGATCTAAAATTGCCTGTTCCTGTTTGGTTAATTGTTCTTTAGCATCTGCTACTGATAAGCTCGATTCTTTTGGTCGTTGCAACCAAAACCACAGATTTCCCAATAAGGATAAAGCTAATAACACATAAATTAAATAATTCCAATTGAAACCAGATTTTAAGGAGTCCGGATTCACGATGTATTCATCAGACATCAATTCGGCTTTATATTGGCGAGTGTACGGCGAATTGGGATATCTTTTCTGTAATCGAATCAATAAATCATCATAATAGGGATTCGCTTTCAAATCGTTCATATAATGTTCATGAAAATCGTTACGTCGATCCGATAAAAAGGAATAGATATAGAGCTCGGCAATGGGTTCGTTGAGTTTCTTTCCGAAATCCTGAAAAGTTTGGAACCACTTTTTGTTATTGAGTTTACGATTGGCCTCACTTCGATATTGCGAGAAGGCAAAACGCATTTCTTCTCTTAAGGAATCTACTTTAACAAACACTGCCGATTTTTCATTGGACGAATTGATATCACAAAACATCTGTTTGTCAAAGGAAAAAGGTAAGACAATGGTATCCGTATTATTGGCAATAAAAATCACCTCTTTACTGTCGTCACAATGACCATTGAAATGGTTCTGATCTTGCGCATCGTTGGCACAATTGTCTACATGGATACGATAGATTCTATTGTCACTATTCAATTGACTACCTGAAAACTTGAAAAAACCAAGGCTATCTGTTTTAATTTTTGCAATAATTTGTTCAGAATACACGCCTGAAATCTTCCGATAATCATCAATCACAGAAAGATAGACATTGTCATGCCATTCTTTTTTATCGACATGACCGCTAAAACTGAACTGTGCTTTTGCCGATAACCCAAGAAATAAGAGCAGTATGACTAGCAGGTTTTTTACCATACTACGAATCTACTATATTTTATTGAAAATGAAATACACCATCGTCGGTTATACATGTAACATCAGGCGGATTTAAGCGTCAAATAAGTACATCAATCATCAAAATCTAATCATTATGAGTATCTGGAGAGTTATCCTATCTATTTTTTGTCCACCGTTGGCCGTCATCGACAAAGGCTGTGGGTCCATCGTTATCACTTTTTTATTGTGGCTCTGTGGCTGGGTGCCTGGTGTTATTGCCGCCTTGGTCATTTTGAATAATCCGAAGAATTAGTTAGCAGGATTTGGTTGTTAGATTTTTCATCTTTAAACTTTTGACATCTGCCATCCGCTAAAAAAACAGTAATTTTGTAATGAACATTTTAACCAGCTCATTATGAAATTCTCAACCATCATTGCGATTCTTTGCCTCACCTTTTTTGCGACCAGCTGCAACGTCACCGAATCCATTGTTTTTAATGAACAAATGGGAGGCACGTACAAAACCTCATTCGATTTGTCAGCCATGATGGCGATGGCCAATGAAGGCCGGCCTGCAAGCGTTGAGCGCGAAGTCAAAGAACCAGTTGATACGACTATTGTATTCAGCCAGTTTCTTGAAACCTATAAGGATAGTATCGCGACTTTGCCAGCTGATAAGCAGGCACAAATGGCAGATATGAAAGGAGTAATCATGGACATGCAGATGGATGAAGCCAAGGGGATTTTTAATTTTAGTATGGAAAAATCATTTGTCAATTTTGACGAATTAAAAACCATCAACGACCAGATCGATGGGGCTATGACCATTGCAGAATCCTTTGGAAAAAAAGATACGGGTGCCAATACGTCCCAAGACCAGTTAGATGAACTTACAAAAACCGATCCGGTCAATTATACCTTTGCCAATCAAACTTTTACACGCACCAAAATCAAAAAAGACGAAGGGGATCAACTCGAAGAAGGTGATGAGCAAGAAGGAAATGTAGAGATGTCAGATATGTTCAAGAGTCAGTTTGAAGAGATGTTTAAATCGACATTCTATACCATGACCTACACCTTTCCTAAACCTATTAAAACGACCTCTAACAAAGATGCCGTAGTATCGGACGATCGAAAGACGATCACAGTCAAGAACAATTTGAATGCCATCGACAACGATGCCACTTTGATGGATTTGGAAGTCATTTTAGAAGATTAAGATTTGAATAAGCATATTATAGTCCAAGATTTAGGCCTTAAAGATTACAAAGACACTTGGGAATACCAAGAGAACCTATTTAAAAGCATTGTCGACACCAAAATTAAGAACAGGCGAGAGGATGCTGGTCTAATAACTGATAATTATTTTCTTTTTGTAGAGCATCCGCATGTTTATACCTTGGGCAAAAGTGGCGATATGTCCAATTTGCTTCTCTCGGAAGCGCAATTACAAAACAAGGGTGCCTCTTTTTATAAAGTGAATAGAGGTGGTGACATTACTTACCACGGTCCGGGGCAGATTGTTGGCTACCCGATTTTGGATTTAGAAAACTTCTTTACGGACATCCATAAATATTTACGCCTATTGGAAGAGATGATCATTTTGACATTGGCAGAATATGGCATAAGTTCAGAACGAAGCAAAGGCGAAACAGGTGTATGGTTAGATGTTGGAACCCCGTTTGCACGTAAAATATGTGCTATGGGAGTCCGTGCCAGTCGTTGGGTTACCATGCATGGATTTGCGCTCAACGTCAATGCTGACTTGGGCTATTTTGACAATATGATCCCTTGTGGCATTAAAGGAAAGGCTGTGACCTCCTTACATGTGGAATTGGGAATGAATCGTGTGGATGAAGCAGATGTAAAAGGGAAATTGTTGAAGCATTTTACGGCTTTGTTTGAAGCGCAACTATAATCTATCTATACTATCAGTCTTATTTTTTCCTAAAAATCTTTGTAATCGTTTTACGAATCTCTTCCAATTTTTCAATAGATTCTGTCATGGTAGGGTTTTTCAAATTTATTTGAGAAGCGTCTGTCACGCCCATTTGAACCGGATAAATAAGCATAAAGCTATAATCCTTGAAATAAGTGTTGAGATAAGAAGGAATCCGTGTCATTGCATGTTGATAGGAAGGTCTATCCGTTCTGCTCATAACAATGATCAGGTTATCGTCTTTTTGTAGTGCATTCTTAACAGTGATGATTTCATCCCATGAGTTGAGTTTAACAAACTCACACGGTATGGGATGTTTTGCATGTATTTCCCTCAATAATTCCAAAGTCTCTTCAGGCGCGTAAAAGACGAGTGGGGTTCGTGAGTTTCGTGCCATATTCCAGAGCTTGACAATCCAAAAGGGAAACCCCATTTCATACGTAGCTTTATCAGGAACGATGATGAGATGTCTTGTGATGGTTCCAAAGGCTTGGGATGGTTTGTATATGAATGTCGTCGTGTTGCATTTACTCAAAATACCTTCCGTTAAGTTGCCCAAAAACGAGTCTGTGATGCTTTTTTTAATATGCAGTCCCAAAATCAGGTCACTTATTTTATATTCTTTGATAACGTTACTGATGCCATTGATGATGTTCAAATCATACCGCATCAAAGCGTGTAAGATGTGGTCCGTAGCCGCTGCGGTAACGGTGGCCTTTTCCAAGACTTTGTGGGCTGACTTTTCGGAGTCGCTTTCATTGGAATGATCGGTAATAACACTTAAAGCATGGAGCCCGCCAACATTCTTTTTGGAAGCAATGTTAATTCCCAATTCTACCAAGGCATCGATAGATTCAAGATTACTGCCAGAGATCAGAATCTTTTCTCGCTGTTCCGTGACTTCATCATTGGCATCCATTGTTTCGGTAAGTGCTATGTTTTTAGCGCCTTTTTGAGCCACGAATGAGGCCATGGTGCAGGTGAAGAGAATCATAAGTATGGTTCCGTTCAAGACGGATTCGTTCAGCAATCGGATGGGTTGACCATCTGCAGTAGTGCCCGTGATCATATTATAACCAATCAATACCGCTGCAAGGGTCGCGGCCGCTTGCGCATTGCTAAGTCCAAAAATGAGACGTCGCTCATCTGGCGTAAATCCGAAGGTTTTTTGCGTGAGCCATGCCGCACCATATTTGGCAGTGGTGGCGATCATTATCATCACGGCCGCCACTTTGATGGTTTCCAAGTCTTTAAAAAACACCCGATAATCTATGAGCATGCCAACGCCAATTAGAAAGAAGGGAATGAAAATGGCATTCCCTACAAACTCAACACGATTCATTAACGGGGAGGTATGCGGTATACTTCTGTTGAGTGACAAGCCACATAAAAAGGCACCAATAATACCTTCAATACCTGCTAATTCTGCCAAAAATGCACCCAAAAACAGCATGACCAACACAAAGATATATTGAGAAATATTATCATCATAGCGTTTAAAAAACCATCGCGCAATGATCGGGAATACCAAAATGACTGTCAGTCCAAACAGAACGATGGAGACGGCCAATTGCACCCAAAATAGCATAGTCACTTCGCCTTTGGTCATACCAACGATGACGGCCAATACCAGTAAAGCGAGGGTATCCGTAATCATGGTGCCACCCACGGTGATATTCACTGCCCTGTTTTTTGCCACACCCAATCTACTGATCAATGGATAGGCGATAAGGGTATGGGAGGCAAACATACTGGCAAGCAAAACGGAGGTCAATATTGAAAAGTTTAAAACATAAAGTCCCGTGAGCGTTCCTAAAACCATTGGAATAAGAAATGTGTACAGTCCAAAAACAATGCTTTTGCCACTATTTTTCTTAAAGTCCACCAAATCAATTTCCAAACCTGCAAGAAACATAATGTAAAGTAAGCCCGCAGTTCCAGAGAGGATGATACTGCTATCGCGCTCTATTAAATTAAAACCAAAAGGTCCTATCACAGCACCCGCTACAATGAGGCCCAGTAAATGAGGGATTTTGATCTTGTTCAGTAAAATAGGGGCAAATAAAATAATCAACAATATTAAAAGAAACTTTAATATCGGATTGGTAAAGGGCAAGCTCAATTCAAATAAGTGCACCGCATTCATACCAGTAGTTCTTAAGATTTGGAGTGTATGGGACTCTACAGTCGTTTCGTGATAGGTTACGATGCCGACTGAATTTTAATCCAAATACTCCAAGCGAAATTAGTGTATTTTTCAATTCAGATTATTGGTCTTATACTAATTTATTTCGACCTTAAGACTCTATGGATAGACAAGTGACATTTTGATATAAAAAATAGAATTAAACACCAATTGTATTGAAGAAGCAGCAATGAAAGGGGACCTATCGAAATATTCTGTGCAGTATTCAATGCCAACATACAAAGTCCTTGTTTTAATTGTCAACTGAATAGGCTTTTAAGTCCGGAGTGCTTTTCTTTCGCGCCACTGCAAAGCGTTCATCATATTTATCGTGCAAGGTGCCCATGACACGGTCCCAGAACAGAAAATAGAGTCCGTAGTTTTTACTAAAATGACGATGGTGCATATTATGTGCAAATGACGTGTTTACCCATTTTCCCAACCAGGTTTTATGAATCTTTTTGGGCATGATCTCATAACCGGAATGGCCATACACATTATAAAGAAACTGACAGAATAAGAAAAACAACAGGGCAGAAGGGCTTACGGGCAACGTAAAGGCAATGACCAAGATGATGCCAGACTCCACCACTGCTTCCACCGGATGGAATGAATACGAGCTAAATGGCGTAGGATTAATGGACACATGGTGTGTTTTATGGATATATTTATAGATCACCGGTATATGCATAAGGCGATGTGTCCAATAAAAGTACGCATCATGAATCACAAACATCAATGGCAGCGTGAGATAATAATAGACCAATCCATATTCATTTTTATCTGTAAAGATGTTGGTATAAGGATGCAAGTATTTTAGTGTAATAATGGCGACCGCCCCAAATATCATTGCGGTAAGGCAGGAATGAAAGATTTCAAATTTTATGATAGACCATTGTGGGAAACGCTTTTGAATCTTTTTTTGCATGAATTGATTCTTAAAAGCAACGTACAGCACCAAATACGCCACACCGGCATATAAAATATAGTTTAAAATGATGCCTCTGGAAGCGTAATACCAAGAAGTAATAAAATCAGACATGCTATGTATTGATTGGGCTTCAAAGGTATCAATTTCACGTTGAATGACAAAAAATTATCGATGATCGGCACGAAAAGTGTTAGTTTTTTTTGGGATGAAAAGTGGCTTTGAGAAATCTGCGGGTTTTTTCAAGTGAGGACTGACCAAGCCATAGCTTATATACTTTGTTGGCAACTGGCTTTTATCTTTTCATTTATTCGGTCAAATTTCTTTTCTCCGAGTTCATTTTTTATTAATTCCGAATTCAATTCCACAATGTTTTTAAAATTCAGAAATTCAGATTTATTTTCATTCCAAAATTCGGTTGGTAAACTCGAAACTGCAACAAGTAAATCGCCCTCATAAAAGTCACATTCGGTCAAAATATTCCGTTCGAGTTTTTCGAGTGCGATTCCGATTAGATATTCAGTTCCGATTTTTTGAGAAATCAGAAGTCTTATCTGTTCGTTTGTCAATTCCGCAATACTGATTTTCCGATAGCGATAACATTTTTCAATCAAATCAGTTGGAAATTCAGATGGATTTTTCCAAACATCTTTTTCTAATTGTTCGATTGATTTTGATAACATTTTAAATTGTTTTAATACCTAAATTATATTCCTTAAGTGACTTTGTAAATGTTTCTAATTCTTGTAAGGCTTCCAAAACATCAACATTCCTGTATTTGATTTTTGACTCTTTCAACATCATTCCATCTGCTCTTGTTAAAAATGCTTCAAAGATATTGTATTCTGTATCTGTACATTTTGATTTGATAGTTATAAATCCATTAGTGTTTTCTGGATGACTATAATTGTCCATTCTCAACCATTGTTGTTCTTCACTAAATTCAAGTCTATAATGTTCCATTCTTTAATTAAGAGTTTGTTTTTTCAGCTTGTTGCTAACGTTGTTGTATATGGTTTGTTGCGTGTTTTAAGCACCTAATTTAGCAAATAATTACCAACAACGAAAGTCCGCGAGGACTTTCGTAAGTAGGCAAGAAGCTAGCAATAAATTATATACGGTGTTGGCAAATCGTTTTTTCTTTTTACATTAACATTTTAAATTCAGATTATGAAAAATAAACTAAATACTAAATTATTAGATAAATTAAGCATTGAAAATTTACAAATCATAAAATCCGAAGCAGAATTAAATCTTGAAGATTTATCAAGTTCGGAAGATATTATTACAAACAAATCAAATACACTTTTTCAAGTTCTCGTTGTTATTTTCACGACAATTGTCGGCTATTTGGTCAGTCAGATTAATTCTTTTGACATAAAGTCTATTTTAATCCAAATCAGCATTGTTTTATGCATTGTTTTTGGATTCGTACTGTTCTTATTGATAAAAGTTATTTATCCGAACAAAGTCGCTTTAAAAGGCGCTTCTCCAAATAATTTAATTCAAGATTTCCTTTTTAATAAAAAATCCGATAAAAGTCAGACAAAACAAATTTTAAGGAATAGAGTTTACTCCTTAAATATCGCTATTGAAAGTAATAAAGAAAACTTAAAAAATCGTGTTCGACTTTTTGATTGGGCAAATAAATCAATTCTTATCGGACTGATAATCGTATTGATTTATTCAGCAATTTATTTCTTTACAATTCCGTCTTGATTTTCAGTTCTTTCAACATATGTATTCGAATCACGATAAGGTGTTGAATTTCCTGAACTACTATTTGAATCCGATTCGTTTGATGATGAATTGTTATTTTCGTCTTTATCACTCATAATGTTTAATTTTTGCGTTATGTCGGTCAAATGTTTGCCAACGTGTTTGTATATGGAAAGTTGCGTGTTTACGTGCGAGGATTTTCCGAAGGAAAATCAGACGTAGTAAACGTGCAACGACCTTTGTTTTAAGACAACACCAGCAATTTTTTATATACGGTGTTGTAGGTAGTACTTTTAAGTCATTTCCTCTTTATATTGTTCAGTTAAAAGTTCCATTTCAATCCAATGAACAGCAACGTCTATCAATTTTTTCAAATCGCTTACGTCTTTTGTTTCCCATTTTCTGACATAATGAGTTTCATCATTTCCCAACCAAGCAGCTCTTTCCGCAATGTCTTTTAAATTTTGATTATCTACATCTTGTTTGATGCATTTTCCAAGAAACTTATCCTTAATTTTTTCTTCTTTTTCTGGAAATTTAGAAATTAGATAATCTTTTATTAAAAATTCCAATGCTTTTCGATAACCTATTCCTGAAATATGTTCAAGTTCATAATGTTCGCTTGTTAATGCCTGATTATAGATTTCTACAAAATTTGGTGAAAGTTCTTTTATATTTTCAGAGAAAACTCTCGGTTCGTGAATGCCAATTGAAGTACCTTTTAAGCGATACAAGTTATTATCCTTTTCATAAACACCTATGAATACTCTTTGACATTCGTGACTTGAACATCTGTAAACAATTTCAAGTCCATAGTTTCCGTGATAAGAACTATATCTTCTTGGTGTAATTTTATCGTGGCAAAAAGGACACTTATTCGGTTCCTTATCGTATGAAATTTGAGGATTATGTCCTGCAAAACTTGTTGATTGTATTTGTCCCATAGTTTGTTTTTCGTATTACCTACAACGGTTTTGTGTATGATTTCGTTGCGTGTTTAAGCACTAAAGTTAGCAAATAAATCACAGATAGAAAGTCCGCG